>NZ_JAMAVT010000001.1:0-608149 GCF_023713665.1 Paenibacillus sp. MER 180
TTTCACGGGAGAGAGTTTCCGCTTCAAGCAAGCGATGGAACGGGTTCCTTTGTAGCTTTGCAGGTGGATGGCAAGTGCTTTGGCATTTTTGGCTGCAAAATTGAGCATTTTTCACTTGCAAAAAACAACCGGGTAGCGTTAAGAATTTTGTGTAAATTAAAATATCCTTCCCTTATAGAAGGCTGTGTTAGTCTCTAGTACTGTACATGGCTTGGAGTTCAGCCCGTGCTCGGTCAAAACCAATATGGCATTGAGTAGCAAATCATTGGTTGTAGCTCTCGAACTGCGATACCAGAAACTTCTCTAGTGCTTCTTCATGCGGAAACTGCTCTTTTCGCTTTGTACACTTCTTAGTTTGTTTGTTAAATGACTCAATTAGATTGGTTTTTCCAAATTGGCTATGGAAAGCTATACAACGTAAAGATGTATGGGCTATCACGCAGAGATTTAATTACCTTAGGATAAACGGCTTTCCACTTCTCACAAAAAGTCACTAGAGCAGCTTTCCCGGACCGCTCATCTTCTGCTCAGTACACAGCTTTGAAATCATCACAGATACTTGCTCGGGCAGATACACGTACTTTATGAGCAATATTACATGCTACGTGTACGCAGCATGATTGGTATTTGGCCTTTGGATATACTTGCTCAATTGCTGCCACAATGCCCTTCAATCCATCTGAGGCGAACAACAACTTCCTCTACACCATGCTCCGTCACTTCCAGCAACAGCTCATTCCATACATAGGCGATTCGGTTGGAGCAATGGTGTACGTTAATACTTCCTAAGAACCATCTTCACGAATACCAACTGCAATATACACAGCCTCTTTGGAGGCCGTTTCACGTTTAACTGCAATATATGTAGCGTCGATGTAGACGCAACCATATCGCTTAGCTAGTTCCCGCTTAGCGAAAGCGTCGACTTGCTCGACCATAGTCTTCGTCATATTTAATATGGTTTGTGGCTGATGGCCGTATCAGATCGCACCATTGTTTCAAGGAAGTAGAGCTTGTACTTCCTCGGTGTTGATGACTTACACCGTTACCTAGACGGAACCATGCCTGTTAAGCTAATTGATAACGTTAAGCACTACATGCGAATTATCAATCTATCCAGCTCTCATCATTGCAGTGATGGATTTGATGGGCGTTTTATACATCTATCACTTGTCACCGGATCAAACATGCTTCCTAATTTGACACTGAAGCACCATATTGAAACAGGCGCCGAGCAACTTCAATTTATTAACATATATATGACTCCCAAAAGGGCACACCAGAAGATAGCTCCTGTTATGAAGGAAATAATCCAGCCTCGTCCTACTTCAAGTTGTTCATCATCTTTTTCATGAAAGTGAGGCATAAAAACAACTCCCCAAATGTGAAATGTATTCACAGTGTGGGGAGAGTATCGCTATATCTATACATTTGATTGCGAAATAACCGCTTTACCCTATCAATAGGCATTTTTATTCATGAACCCGTTCCAAATCGTTCTCCAGATAATCTTAATATCAAATAATAAAGACCAATTTTCAATATAGAAGATATCGTAACGAATCCGTTCCTCTATAGATGTATCACCGCGTAGGCCATTGCTTTGAGCCCAGCCTGTAATTCCAGGACGCACATGATGTTTAACCATGTACTTCGGAATTTCTTCCTTAAATTGTTCTACGAAAAACGGTCGTTCCGGCCTAGGGCCAACAATACTCATATGACCAAAAAGTACATTAAAAAACTGCGGTAGTTCATCCAAGCTCGTCTTGCGGAGGAAGCTACCAAATTTCGTACGTCGAGGGTCATTTTCGGTTGTCCACACTGTATCCGATGTTTTATCTGAACTGACCTTCATGGAACGGAACTTATACATCATAAAATTACGCCGGTTGAGCCCGACACGCTCTTGCTTAAAAATTACTGGCCCTGGCGATGTTAACTTAATCCCTAAAACAACGAATATCATAACGGGAAGTGTCAATATTATTGCAAAGAGTGAAAAAGCAATATCGAAAGCTCGCTTGAATACCTGGTTACGCAGCATATCTAGCGGAATATCTCGCACGTTAATCATCGGCATTCCAGCAAAGTTATCGAAATACGGACGCGATGGCAAATAGTCGAAAAAGTCTGGGATGATAAGTGCACGGACACCAGCTTTTTCACAAAGATCAATAATATGTGGGAACTTATGATGGGCATCAAGTGGTAGTGCTAGTATGACCTCATCAATAAGACGATCGCTTAATAATTGTTCCAGATCACCCAATGCACCTAATATCGGTTTAAATCTTTTCGTTTCTAAGGTATCCCACTCTGCGTTATCATCAAGAAACCCAATGACTTCATAACCTAGTTCTGGATAACTTCGAAGGTTCTCATAAAACCGCTTGCCAAGCGTACCGGCCCCGAGAATTAGAATGAATTGTTTATTATAGCCCTTTTGTCGTATCGAACGCAGCATAACTTTAACCGAGTATCGATAAAATACCGTACCTAGCGTAGAGACCGTTACGAATATTGCCAGAAATTCACGGGAAATGTGAATCTGCTTAAAGAAAAACAACAATCCCAACAAAATGAACAGACTAATAACATGTGTCTGAATGATACGTATTAACTGGTCGGCGAATCTCTTTTTCCTGTGAAAATGATACAAAGAGGAAATGGCTCCTACGACAAGGACTGCTCCTGCATAGACTGCCCCCCAACCGACATATGTAGAGAACGGCAACGGAGTATCATTATCCAGCCAATTGCTCATAAATTTCAATATCCACGCGATGCCAAACGCCAACATCATCGCAATAACGTCAAAAATCATATAAATCTTCGACAAAAACTTTTGATTTTTGCGAATCATTGTGCAAACCTCTTTTTCAAAGGATGTAGTAACAGAACCATTATACTAGAAATGATCATGTAAGTTAAGGTGGAAGGGAATGATTGTTAATTATTTTTCATTTTCTGTCGAATTGCCGTCGTCCCTTTTGCTAATGCGTTAAGAAGAAGTGCAACTGACATTTTCAACCCCATCCCAGCATACATAAGCCCATTTACCCAGAAAGGGTACTTTTTACGAAAATGCTTGTTATAGAGTACAAAGAAGGCCCTATGAAATTCATACGTAATCTTAAATGGTTTATTACGACTACTGGCTCGTTTATAATGAATAATTTGCGTCTTTGGATAATAATAATTCACCCATCCCGCTTGCTTAATGCGGTAGCACCAATCGACATCTTCCCCGTACATAAAGAAATCCTCATCCAACATCCCCACTTGATCTATAACCTCTCGTCTTACCATCATAAATGCACCTATTAAGCAATCGATCGGATACTCCTCGTCGGGATCTAAATCTTCACGGTGATAGGCGTTGATCCGCGGATTCTTCGGAAAGAGCTTAGATAAGCGCGACACATAGTAAAATGTGGCCGATGGAGTAGGAAATCCTCTGCGGCATGCCTTGTCTAAGGAACCGTCAGGCAGTACTACTTTGCATCCAGATACACCTACAATTGTGTTGGCATCCATAAAGTTTATCATTATATCTAATGTATCACGATCGATTATTGTATCTGAATTCAGAAGGAGTACATACCTGCCTTTGGCGATTTGCATCCCCTGATTATTAGCCTTTGAGAATCCTAAGTTATCTTTGTTAGTAATTAACTTTACTTGAGGATACTGCTCTCTAATTACATGTACAGAGTCGTCATATGAAGCATTGTCTATAAGAATAACTTCGAATTGATAACTAGTTAATGATTTATAAACAGACTCCAGGCAGTTTAGTGTCAATTGCATTGTATTATAGTTAATGATAATAATGGTTAAGTCCATAATTCACCTACTTCATGGAGATACTCTCATTGTAACATATATAATAACTCCAAATAATGAAAAGACTGCCTAAGCATCTGATGCTCAGCCAGTCTATATGTTTAATCAATGTATTTTCCGAGGAATTTTACTAACGATTCCCTCCATGGAGGTAAATCCACAAAATTATTAGATTTAATCGACATGTGCTCCATTACAGAAAAACGAGGTCTTGGAGCAGGTCGAGGAAATTCTTCAGTAGTGCACGGATGGACTGTGATATTAATCGACTTCTCCTCAAAGATAGCACAAGCAAAATCGTACCAGGAGCACTGTCCTTGATTAGAGGCGTGATAAATACCGTATTTATCAGTGCCTATTAATTGTTCTATGAAGTACGCTAAATCCTCAGTATAGGTTGGTGATCCAACTTGATCAGATACAACCTTCAATTCATTTAACTCTTTCCCTAATTTTATCATGGTTTTAACGAAATTATTTCCATTTGAACCATATACCCAAGATGTTCTTACGATATAATATCGTGAACATAAAGACTGAGTTAAAATTTCCCCGGCTCTTTTGGATTTTCCATAGATAGTTACCGGATTAGTATTATCATATTCATGGTAGGGTTGTGTAGCCGTTCCATCAAACACATAATCTGTACTAACATAGCAGAATTTTATACCCATTTTTTCTGCAATAGCTGCTAAATTTCGTGTTCCATCTGCATTAACCCTATATGCTTCCACAATATCTTGCTCTGCTTTATCGACAGCTGTATACGCTGCACAATGAATGATTACATCTGGAGATAACAGTGTCACTACACTATGACATTGGTTCGAATCTGTAATGTCCATATCATCTCTGCTCATACCAAAAACTTCGTGCTCCTTCTGAACAAAGAAACGAGCAACGTCAGACCCTAATTGACCTTTAACACCTGTTACAAGAATCTTCATAACTAATTCCCCAAACGCATACCGTATTGCTTTTCATAATACGTTTGATACTGTCCAGATTGAATTCTCTCCCACCAAGCCTTATTGTCTAAGTACCATTTTATTGTTTCCTTTATTCCCGTTTCAAACGTATGTCTTGGATTCCATCCTAATTCCGTTGAAATCTTAGTAGCATCAATTCCGTATCGACGATCATGACCAAGACGATCTTCTACGTACTTGATCAAAGACTCTGGTTTATTTAACTCTTGGAGGATCGTTCTCACAATTTCAATATTAGTACGTTCATTATTACCACCAATATTGTAAACCTCGCCACTAACACCCTTATGAATGACAAGATCGATTGCACTGCAGTGATCTTCTACGTACAACCAGTCACGAACATTTAGTCCATCCCCATATACAGGCAGTTGCTTATCATTCAGAGCATTAGCAATCATAAGTGGAATCAATTTCTCTGGGAACTGATATGGTCCATAGTTATTAGAACAACGTGTTATATTAACCGCCATCCCAAATGTTTCATGATAAGCACGTACTAATAAGTCTCCCCCTGCTTTACTCGCGGAATATGGACTATTCGGAGTAAGTGGCGTTTCTTCTGTAAAGAGCCCCGTTTCTCCAAGAGTCCCGTATACTTCGTCGGTCGAAACTTGTACAAATTTGGTTATTGCGTACTTTTTGGCCATATCAAGAAGAACTTGAGTACCCAGCACATTCGTTTTCACAAAAATCTCAGGCTCCAAAATCGAGCGATCAACATGAGACTCAGCTGCAAAGTTGACAACAATGTCAGCCCCTTGCTTAAAGATAGCCTCCATAGCACTAGTATCTGCAATATCAGCTTTTACAAATGAATAATTACTATTCTCTTGTACACTTTGAAGATTTTCAAGGTTTCCGGCATAAGTCAGCGCGTCTACATTGACAATCTGATAATCAGGATATTTATTCAACATATACATGACGAAGTTACTTCCGATAAATCCAGCTCCGCCCGTTACAAGTAATTTCACCTTATATCCTCCTACTCAAAATTATTATCAGCATCAGCTAATGTAGGATGCTGCTTATCTTTATCTGATAAGATTGGGAATGACACTGGCCAATCAATCCCCAGCTGCGGATCATCCCAACATATTCCCCGGTCATACTCAGGTGCATATAGTGCATCTACTTTATACTGCACCTCAGTATTAGGGACAAGGGTACAATAACCATGAGCAAAGCCTTGGGGAACAAGCAACTGTCGCTTGTTATGCTCACTCAAAATAACACCAACCCATTTCCCATAGGTGCTGGAGTTCTTTCTAATATCAACAATAACATCATAAATAGCACCGGATGTCACTCTAAGAAGCTTGGTTTGTGCCTTGGGATTAAGCTGATAATGCAGTCCTCTTAATACACCAGCCTCCACTGAAAGAGCATGATTGTCTTGAATAAAAACCGTGTCTATTCCATGCTGAGCGAATACCTCACTGTTGTAACTCTCCATAAAAAATCCTCTAGTGTCTCCAAACACCTTAGGCTCAACTAATAAAGCACCGTTCAGCGATAAAGGAGTAACAATCATCAATATGCCTCCTTATAATTTTAATTTCCCAAACTCTTCGCTGAATGTTATTTCCTTCGCCAGTTCATTTGCGCGCTGGAGTGAAGCATGAGTACCAGCATCAGTCCACCAACCATTCAATACATCAAATGTTAACTCTTTGCGTTGAATATATGCATTATTAACATCTGTTATTTCCAATTCTCCGCGGCCTGATGGCTTCAGCGTCTTAATAATTTCGAATACCGCGCTATCAAACATATATATTCCTGTTACAGCAAAGTTACTCTTAGGCTGTTTAGGTTTCTCTTCGATGGATACAATGATATCGCCTTCTAATTCAGCAACACCATAGCGTTGAGGATCATGAACTTCCTGCAACAATATCTTTGCCCCATTCTTTTGAACACGGAAGTTTTCAACGTAATCAGTAATATCATCCTCAAACACATTATCGCCCAAAATAACGATCATCTGATCATTTCCTACAAAATGTTCAGCAAGATCGAGGGCTTGTGCAATTCCACCAGCTTCATCCTGTACTTTATAAGTAAAGCATACTCCCATATCACGACCACTGCCTAGCAAGTTAACAACTTCCCCCATATGCTCTTTACCGGTTACAATAAGTATATCCTGAATGCCTGCTTGCTTTAATTTATTTACAGAGTGGAAGATCATAGGATACTTTCCCACTGGCAGCAAATGCTTATTCGTCACCTTTGTTAGTGGATATAATCTTGATCCCGTACCGCCTGCTAATATAATACCTTTCATATCGACACTTCCTTATGTAATATTTTAAATATAGAATTTCTTAATACTCTCAATAACTTTATCAATATCATTACGGGAGATATTGTAGTATAACGGTAATCTTAACAGTTTTTCACTTTCAACTGTTGTATATCTATCTTCACCATGGAAATATCCGAATTTCATTCCAGCTTCAGAAGAATGCAAAGGAACGTAATGGAAAACAGATTGAATATTCTCATCCTTTAAATACTTCATTAATCTTGATCTTTCATCTAAAGAGCCGCATTTTATATAAAACATGTGCGCGTTATGAGTACAACCTTCAGGGATAGTAGGTAAATTTATATATCCTTTGCTCTCAAGCTCCCCTAGACCTAAATAATATCTATTCCAGCTCTCTAAACGATTATTATTAATTTCCTCTGCCTTTTCTAATTGAGCGTATAGAAATGCAGCATTAATCTCACTAGGTAAATAGGAAGAACCAATATCAACCCATGTATACTTATCTACTTGCCCTCTAAAAAACCTAGAACGATCTGTTCCCTTTTCACGTATAATTTCCGCTCGTTCTATGTAGTTCTCATGGTTGGCTAATAAAGCTCCGCCCTCGCCACAATTATAGTTTTTTGTTTCATGGAAACTGTAACAGCCGAGATGTCCAATTGCCCCCAAATGACGGCCCTTATATTGACTCATAACCCCTTGAGCAGCATCTTCAATGACAATCAAGTTATGCTTATTCGCTAGATCCATTATCTTATCCATCTCACAAGAGACGCCAGCATAATGAACGGGTACGATTGCTTTCGTTTTTGGAGTAATAGCGGCTTCTATTAACGATTCGTCTATATTCATGGTGTCGGGACGAATATCTACGAAAACAATCTTGGCACCTCTTAATACAAAAGCATTAGCAGTGGAAACAAAGGTGTATGAGGGCATTATTACCTCGTCACCTTCCTTAATGTCTGCTAACATAGCTGCCATCTCTAAAGCATGAGTACAGGAAGTAGTCAACAAAACCTTTGCTGAATCAAAATTTCTCTCCATCCACTCATTTGAGATTTTCGTAAAGTGACCGTCACCGGAAAATTTTCTTTCCATTATCGCTTGTTGAATAAATAAATGTTCATTGCCTGTTATTGCAGGAACATTAAATAATATCATACGATTTCTCTCCTTTTAACAACCACTGCCGGGTTCCCCATAGCTACAGAATAAGGTGGAATACTTCTCGTTACAATGGAGCCAGCACCAATTATACTGCCTTCCCCAACAACGACTCCAGGTAGAATAGTAGAGTTACCACCAATCCAAACGTTGTCTCCAATCACAACAGATTTCGCTGTATCTGGGAGGTTTAAATATTTATAATCGTGAGAAGCTGAGAATATAGTTACATTAGGCCCCAATGCAATATTATCGCCAAAAATAATTTCTGCTTCTTTAATATGATATGATCCGAACAATTGACATCCTCTATTTATCCATACGTTATTTCCTATCCTTATCTTGGATGGATATCTAAAATATGTTTTATAATCAATATTATTTTTCTTACCATACTTTTTAAACATCACTTTAAAAGTAAGCTGTCTTAATAAAGGAGGCATTACCTCAAGTAATATAAATAGGAAGTTGAATAAATAAGAGTATGAACTAAATAGAAACCTTTTCATAGGTTGAAAACTATCACTCCTACTACAATTATCATTGTTGATAAAGCTTTTTGTCTCGTTAAACGTTCTCTCAACATTAAAGCTGATAATATCAAAGTACATACAAAGTTCAATGCTATTACAATTGTTAAAGTTTTAAAATTGACATAATTTAGAAGGAGCACCGACATGATCGTAGATAAAAAAAATAAAGAATATCCTAAAATAGTTTCAACATTTAGAAAAGATACTATTGATCTCCCGTTTATTTTAAGAGCGCCTTTCTTGAGTAAGATTTGAGCAAAACTATTTACTAGAATTAAAGATACAATTAAAATAACACTCATGTTTCCTCACACTTTATATTTTGCACAACTATCCCTATCATGATTATTGACACTCCCAAAATATTTGTAAAAGTAATTTCCTCATTGAAAATTGCATAACTCAAAATAAGAATAAACAAATTATTAATTGCTGTTAATGGGTATGCCACTGATAGATCAATTTTCCTAAGAGTTAGCTGCCAAAATACAGACTGTATCAACAACGAGACAATAGATAGTAAATAGAACTTATTTACGATTAACTGAAAAATATTGTTACCTTGGTAATCTATTGCTGCAAACTTAGAAAACATAAATGATAATGACTGAAATAGTATACTCAACAAAAGAAATAAATAATTATTTTTAAATTTCACTTTCCTCCTGCCTTCCCCATATATAAAATGCAGAATCAGGCCCGTTATGAAATAATAAGTCCAGTATAGTTACATAGTGATCAAATGGGGGGTGAAATTGCTCATACTCTTTGTAGTTGGTGTAATCTTTATACACAAGTTCAATCCCCTCATTCTTAAATCTATCGTCATCTATGTAACTTTTTGCTGCTGGTCCTGAGATATAGGATGTTGCATCTGCCGCTTTAAGGAGGTTGATGAGTCTCTCTAACCTCTTACCTTCAGTATGGAACTCACGAGAATCCATGAACTCCGTGGTAATTCCTAAGAACTCACGAGATATATAAGTTATCAAATACTGATTAAGTTCAGATAAGCTCTCCCATTTCCGCTCTATATAAACATACTCAAGAAACTCATTATACTCTTTAAAGAATGGCGCCTTAGAATATAGCGCTGTAAGAGTCTTGTAGTGTTTAGACGTCCACTGCAAATTTTGAAAACCTGCTTCATGAATCAATGACTCACTTGAAGCACTTACAGGTATGGTAATCCACTGAGTTCCTTGGGGAGTTTTTACCTTGTTTCTATTTCTCCAATCATTTTTTGTATACTGTACATCATCGTAAAAAATAAAGAGATCCACATCATTAATGATATCGAAATAGCCTTTCCAAGGGATGTAGTTAGATTGAAGCACTGCAACTTTCTTTGTCATGACTTTATTCCTCTTCTATAGAATATTGTTCCCGCCTTAATAAAGGCATTATTCCCCACATCATTAGAGTCAATTATCGTCGTTCCCGCACCTATGAAGCAATGATCTCCCACTTTAGAGAATCCACACATTGTAGTCCTTGGAGAAAGGAAATTGTTATTCCCTACAACGCAATCATGATTAATAATTGAACCAGGCCATATAAATGTCAACTCACCAATTTGAGTATTCAAATCAATGATACTGCCTGTACATATTATGGTTCCAGCACCTAGTTTGACTGATTCATGAACGAACGCATTGGGATGAACTAATGATAGTACTTCATACCCTGAACGTATAACTTTTTGGTATACGTCCCAACGAGCATTTAAATTGTTATAGCCAATAGCAATAACAATTTTATATTCTTCACTTCTAAATGTCTTCTTGACTTCATCAAACGTACCAATTATGTGTTCACCAGTGTGGAAGTCATCAATGAATCCTGCAACATTATGCCCGCAAGTAATCGCGAGTTCTTTAACATAACTAGCAAATAACTGCGATCCGTAAATAATAACATTTTCCACTTAAACAACCCCAAGAATTAATTATATATTTTTTTCACTACTGTTATTGGTCTTTGCTTGGACTCGTTATAAATCTTAGAAATATAAATCCCCAATGTTCCTATTGAAAAGAGGATAATCCCACCCAAAAACCAAACAGACACCATCAAACTGGTCCAACCACCAATTATTGAATTAATAAATATTCTTCTGAAAATCAAGTAAATTGCATATACTATTGACATAGACGACAAAGTTAATCCAGTTAACATAATGATAGATAGCGGCTTACTACTAAATGAGGTAATAGCCTCCGTCATTAATGCTATCTTTCTAAGAAAATTATAAGATGATTTACCTTTGTATTTTTTTGTTATCTTATATTCTTTCTGCTTATAACCAACATGTTCAAATAAAGCAGCTAGAAACACATTCTTATCTTGTAGAGAAAGCAATGCATCTACATATCTGCGACTCATTAATCTAACTGTACATATATTTTCTTTGATTTTCGTATCTGAAAGGCTATTAAATATTTTATAAAATAAAGACCCTGCTACTTTTTTATAGTAAGAGCCATCTCTTATATCTTGTACACCATATATTACATCATACTCTCGGTCTTTTTCCCATTCTTGATAGAAGTCAACTAATAGCTCTGGCTCTTCTTCCAGGTCACAATCTATAAGATAGATAATCTCACCCGTAGCATAAGAGAGTCCGGTTAGTATTGCTTTGTGATGACCGAAATTCCTAGATAAATCAATTACCTTTACTGCAGAGTCTTTATCTCTAATCTTCAAAGCAGTATCAAGAGAATTATCTGGCGACCCATCATTAACCATGATTATTTCATGCTGCATATTCAATTGACTCAAAGCTTTCTTAATTCGTTCGTGAAACTCAACTAAGTAAGCTTCTGATCGATATAATGTTGTTACAATGGAAATCTGCATGTAAATCCCCCATCATCTACTCTACACTAATATTAGTTACATAAATCCCTAACTCACGTTCATCAGCATTTATATTTAGGTCCTTAGGTACAAAGGAATCACTTAGGGTAATATTCACCTCTACATCTTGATTTATAGGCAATGAATCTACTTTAATATTAAAGTCCCCTGATTCAAGTCGTCGTGTGTCTATGATGTTATTATTAATGCTAATAATTATATCAATCGTGCTGTACACTTCTGGAACTTGACCTTCAATTGTGATTCTTCCTTTTTCTCCTGATTCTAGTTTTAGTTTTGAATGTTTGGACATCCATCTTGCATTATTGTTCTCAGGCTCATACCAACCTTCCAAGTATTCCATACTTTCGACGTTAACAAATTTATTATACTCTTTGTATTCCGCAACATTACTTATATCGATCAAATAAAACATTTTGTCTTTTATAATAGTTGTATCAGGGTCAAGTTCATAATTTTTTATTACTTTCATAACTTCCTTATACTCACCTGAAACATTGTCGTAAGGCATAATGAAGTATTTCACATTGGCCCATTTTACATACTTCAAAAAGTTTTCTTTGGTTTTAATTATTTCAAAATTGCCATACCTAGAGTTAATATGAGGCACGTCTTCAAATCGACATGATAATTCATTTAATGTTTGTTCTTTACCGAATCCTAAGCAGTTATAGTTTTTGCCTTCCTTGATATACTGTTCAATTTCCCATAAGCCTTCCTGTTTAAAAAGAGTTTCCTTTCTTATTACCGATTCAAAGTCCGTTTTGGTCAAATCAGCATTAAAAACAGCGGTTCCCCAACTCCAAGAAAAATGAGAAACGAACATGAGCGAAGTTTGAACAATTAAAAAGAGAATTAAGGCTATTTGAAAGATCCTGATTTTACCAAAAATTGGATCAATTGTGTTTAGAAATACGATAGAACAAAGAATAATAGGGCCGATAAAATAATTTCCATCCCCACCTTCAGGTATAGTCGATACATAATAAATCACAGATAACATAATTGGTATCAAGCTAATAAATAGAAACAACGCTTCAGATTTAATATGATTTTTGAAAAGTACAATTACGATCACAGTGGCTAAAAATAAAAACACATACAGGTTACTAGGCCAAACCATTATGTAATGTGTATACTGTGCAGGATTAAAAATGATATTAGTCCAGTGTAGTACCATATCAAAGAAGCTTAGCTTAGTACTCAACAGCTCCATATCTGTTATGAAAGGATATTTCAGATCGAAGCCCATCATTCCCCACAAAGACCCTGCAACCGGATATATAGGATAGCCTGTTAACTTAAGTGTTCTGTAGCATACCAACAACCAAACCAAAATTGAAACAATCAATAGTATGCTACCCATCTTATGTTTTTTAACACTTACTAGGTCTATTAGTAGATGCTTATTCATTTTCTTGAAACAAATTATCGCAATAAGAAAACCAATATACAACAATGGGACATATAAATAGCTTGTTAGTTTTCCTCCGAATGAAATAAATGCTGCACATAGCGATAAAATAAAATAGAGACCTGATTTCTTATGTATCCATAAGAATAGATAATATCCCACTAATACAATAAAAAATGTCGTAAATATATCTGTCTTCGCAGTGGAAGCCATGTTACAGATGGCTGGTATACTAGCTAATAAACCAGTGTATAGTATTGACTTATTTTCGCTGAGGTTAACTGTTTTAAAAAATAGATAAATAAGTAAATATAGTAAAAACAAAAAAATAGTTGTACCAGCATAAATAAAACTGTGATCCCCCAAATTACTAATTGGTGCCAAGAACAATTCAAATAATTTAGGATAATAATGAACGTACATAGATAAACCTAATGAGTCAAAAAAAGAGTTCTGTCCAATCAATACCTGCTCGGGTCTCAATCCATACCATATTGAATCATAGTCTAATGCTGAATTCGATTTTGCAAATTGGATTAGTACAAGTATCCATATAAACAAAGAACCTATTTTCAAAAAATTTGATGCAGAATGGAACTTTACAAACAACTCATAAGATACCAAAGAGAACTGTCTATTGAAAATTATGCTAATAGATAATAAAACAAGAGTCAGGATTCTCAGATCCCAAAATGTCCCCTGACCAAGTATCGATAATAATAATGCACAAATTGACCAAATGGAGAAACCAACCATAAAGGAATTAATAATACTAAAGAGACATTTTTCTTTATATTGATTCAATTTAATTAATAAAGTCTTTCCAATAAAGAATATAATCTCTATATATAGGTAAACTGTTAGAACTGGAAGAAGTACTTGATGGAGCTTTAGATAAACAATAATTAATAAAATATTTACCCCTAATGCTACTTTTCGTTCTAGATTAACAACAGTGTTAAATACTATCATACAAAAAAGCAGTACAATTAGCTCTAATCCACCCTGAATGGTTTCCGGCTGTACGAAATGCCAACGATATACTCCGTATAAAATATTTTTTATAGAAAAAAAATTAAAGACTATAGATAAAAATAACAATGTAAAACTAGCAATAATGTATTTTTTCTTTATACTCAACATGACCCCTCTTCTTTCTCATCACAGTCAATCTTTTGTATTAATTGCTCTGTTCTCACTACATCATCTTCTGCTACGTATTCTCCAACTTGAACCTCGATTAAATGTAGATCTATCTTTCCAGGATTCTCGACTGAATGCTCGTCACCCATACGAATAAAAGTCGACTCGTTTGTACGCAGAAGAGATGTGTTTCCATTAACCGTAATAAGTGCTGTTCCACTAACAACGATCCAATGTTCATTACGATGGTAATGCATCTGCGTGTTTAACTTTTGTCCAGGTTTGATAACCACTTTTTTAATTTTATAGTTATCCTCATAGTCTAGAACTGTGTGGTTTCCCCACGGTCTATAAGCAGTCGTATGATTATCACATAGCGGAGAATGGTTCTGCTTTAATTGCTCTACGACCAATTTCACATCCTGTGACGATCCTTTTTTCGATATCAAAAGTGCATCTGGTGTATCCACGATAATGAGATCCTGTACATCTACGGTGGCTACATAGCGATCATTGGAAATGACTAAGTTATTGTTGGAGTTAACTTGATTATAACTAGCACCAAGTGTATTCCCTGATTCATCCTTCGGAAGTTCTTGATATAAAGCTTCAAAGCTACCTAGATCAGACCATCCTATTTGAGCAGGAATCATCTTAACACATTTACTCTTCTCCATAACTGCATAGTCAATGCTATCTGATGGAATCTGAATCATATCTTCTTTCTGAATACGTGTAACATATTCATATGTCTTCGCACTTTCAAAGGCCTGACGGCTTGATTCATATATTTCGGGAGCGTGATTTTTCAACTCATTAAGGAAAATACCTGCTTTGAAAAGAAACATGCCACTATTCCAATAGAAATTCCCTTGCTCTATGTAATGTTCTGCTGTGGTTAGATCAGGTTTCTCCTTAAATGAAACTACGTCGTATCCATTTGCCTCGATATATCCATATCCCGTTTCCGGGTATTCTGGGTGTATTCCGAAGGTAACGATAGCTCCTGTCTCGGCAATACTCGTAGCATCCTTAACGCATTTCGAATACTCTTGATGGTTCTTAACGATATGATCTGATGGAGTAACAAGCACAAGTTCTTCTTCATCAGCCATCATACAGGCTAAAGCAATAGCAGGAGCAGTATTTCGTCCAATTGGTTCCAAAAGGAACCTGGCACCTTGATAGCCAAGCTCCTCTACATGATCCAATGCTAAAAAATACTGCTCCTCATTAGAAACAATCAAAGTGTCCTTACACAATGTACGGTTACGTTCCAATGTCATTTGAAAAAGAGAACGCTCACCAATTAGCTTATTAAATTGTTTTGGATAAAGTGTGCGGGACAACGGCCATAATCGTGTTCCATTGCCACCGCATAGTACCACATTAATCATTACAATCTCCCTTAGTCGAAATCCATTGATATAACCGCTTTAGCTGCTTTCTCTGTAAAATGTTCCTCGATGTATTTACCCGAGTTTCCAGAAAGTTCATCCCATTTAGATTTATCTGAGTAAACATCAATCGTTGCAGCAGCAAACATATCTTCGTCATCTGTAATTCTTAAAGATGATCCTACTGCTTCTAGACCTTCTGCACCAATCGTTGTTGTTACAGTAGGTACTTGATGGTACATGGCCTCTACTACTTTTCCTTTTACGCCTGCACCAAACCTTAGAGGAACCACAACAACTCTACATTGATTATAGTAATTCGTTAATTGCTCGTCTGTCACATACCCCGTTACAATAATATCATCTGATTGTAGGGATTTAATGTCATCCGGTGGATTTGAACCAACAATATAGAATTTGATATCAGCATGGGCTTCCTTTATTTTGGGCCAAATTTGATTAATAAACCACATTACTCCATCATGATTAGGCTTATGGTTAAAGCCTCCTACGAACAATAAATGTTTTCTATTTTCAAAATCAGAAGCATGCTCATAACGTGTCGGATAGATGAATAATGGAATATTTCGAACAAGCTTACTCGGGAACTCTTGCTTTAAAACTCCCTGTTCATAGTCTCCGACCACATGAACTACATCGGATTTAGTAATTAATTCGAATTCTTTCTGTTTCCATTCTTCAGCTGATTTTAATAAAGCTGAATTCCCGGTTATTTCATAGTTGCGCATTTCTCTAATATAATGAAGATCGTGGCCAAAATATATGACTTTCGCTTTAGTATATTTTTTGAATACATCAATGTACTTTATAGAAATATGCGGCCTATTCAAATAAACATAATCAAAGTATTGGCCGTTGTTTTTAATCCACTGCATTATATTTTTGGCATACCAATTTCCATACAGAACTTCAATTCCAAGCTGTTGAAGTTCTGCAGTATAAGGTTCGTGTTGGTAGAAATTATCGCCGATAAATATGACTTTGTAGCCTAATGAAACAAACAGCTTGGAATAGAAATACGTACATCTACCCCCTGCATCCTTATCATAGTGCGGTACATAATGATCTACGATAACAATAACCTTTTTATGCTTGCTTCTGTCTCGGGCTAGAAATACATGTTCTGCATTATTAAAATGCTGTTCATACAATGTATCTGCCCACTTCTCCAAGAACTTTTCCTTATTTTTAAGCTGATAGCTCTTAATTCCACTACCGGTATCTGTCCCATGTGAAATTCCTTCAAAATGTACTACAACAGAACTTGGTTGAAATACAACCCTGTAGCCTAATCTCCTAACTTCAAATGCTAAGTCAGTATCCTCAAAATATGCAGGTACATATCTTTCGTCAAAGCCTCCAAGTTGATTCCAAAGCGACTTTCTTATCATAATAGCAGCGCCTGATATATAATCCGATTCTTTGACATAGTTGTATTCTGGCTTGTGTGGATCATCTAATCGACCATAGTTCCACCCACTCGCATCATTCCAAATGATTCCGCCAGCTTCTTGTTGCCTGCCATCAGGATAAACTAACTTTGAACCTGACAACCCAATCGTAAGATCATTTTCCATTAGATTTACTAACGAAGAGAGCCATTCAGGTTGAACGTTCGTATCATTATTCAAGAAGAAAATATATTTCCCCTTCGCATGTTCAGCAGCATTGTTGCAATTAAGCAAGAAGCCTCTGTTTTCTCCATCACGAACAACTGTTACATTTTCCACATATTCTTTTAAGTTAACCGTTTCATCCGTGGACATATCATCTGCTACAATTACTTCATAGGATATGTCTTTCGTGTTTTCCAAAATAGAAGTTAAACAAGCATAAGTATAATTCCATTGATTATAGACAGGAATTATGATCGAAACCATTGGATTAATTGGATTATCAAATATCAATTTCGAATAAATTTCGCCCTCAAATAATTGAAGGTTTTTAATTTCTCCGACCTGTGTATTTCGATCGATGTAAGTATCAATCCGTTGTTCTAACCTTGATAATTCTTCAGTTTTCGAATAATAGATCACTTTTTTGAGGTTCTCACGATTAAGCTTTGATAGCATTCTTTTAGGGTTTTTCAAGGCTTTTATTGAGAGTTTAGCTACTATTTTCCTTCTGCTGTTATTAGGTAACAAAATATCCCTTACTCGATATAATTTACAAAGAAACGACCATCCTGTTGAATCCAAAATTTGATGAAGTCTTCTTTCTTGAACAAGCAGAAGTTCGATATGACCTTTTTTATTATTTATTTCGGTTATATAATTGGATATTTCTCCATCCTTATCACTTGCTTCTTTTTGCGCTTCCACCAATTGGTTCTCAACGTCAATTAATTGAGAACGCTTTACCTTTAATTGATCTGTTATGTCAGATAATTCATGAACTAACCTTTGATTCTCCTCATTTTTTGATTGCAACTCTACTTGATGTTTAGCAATTCGATAATCGATAACTTTATTCTGAATATCTATTGTTGACTGTAGTGTATTGTTTTCTTCAAATTTCAACCTCAAAAATGAAATTTCCTCATCTAAAGTTTTAATATGTTCATTACGTTCAGCAACTTCATCTTGTAAGTCTAGTATCCGATCAGTCATTTGGTCATATCTACTTGGGTAAGGTGCCACTGAGGCTAATTTTATATTTTCTATTAGTGTTGAATTTGAACATACAGCAATCATATATTTTTCTAAGTAGTTATCATCTGTTGATTCTACACAGGCTTCCCAAGAATGCTGACAGTTGCCTTTAGGATTATCGTTAATAACTGAAAGCACTTCATATCTTTGCGAGAAGAGCTTCATTTCATTAAAATAAGTACCCAGAAACTCTCTGAATTCATTCTTATAAAATTCTTTTATATGAAATTGATTGTTATAGTTATATTTATCCGAATAGAGTTCTTTGTTAGGTGTTGATATTATTAAGAGGCCCTCTGGAACCAGAACTCTCTTAATTTCCTTCAAAAATTCATGCTGCACATGTTCATCTACATGCTCAATCGTTTCGAAAGATATGACTACATCGAATGAATCTAATTCAAACGGCATTGAATCAATCGAAGAGACCATATATATTAGATTTTTTTGTTTGTATTTCTGACTTGCTTCTATGATAGAGTTCTCATCAATATCTATGCCTACCACTTTATCAGCAGTAGAAGCCATCAAATATGAACCATACCCTTCCCCACAAGCAGCATCCAGTACACGTTTACCTTTAACTAGTTCTACGATCGTAAAATACCTTTGTAAGTGCTCAATTTTGATTTGGGGATCAGATACTTCAGGTAAATATCGTTCTCCTGTAAACTCCATTTTTTCACCTATCTTCTATAATACTTTTTCAAACTCTACATCATCCAAATATAAAATACCGCTCAGACTATAATCATTTAACGTTATGACTTGGCATACTAAGGCATCGTGCACCCAGCTATGCTGAATATGATTTTCTTGGGTACCTGAAGCTATTGCAGGAGATATCGTATATTGGCCATGATTTAGGTGTGGAAAAGTAAAACGGAAACCAAAAATATATTCTTCTCCCCCAGTAAGCGTAGGAATTCCTTGTCCCAAAACATAACTGTTAGTTTGGGTAATAATATTCCCCAATCTATCTCTTACTGAAAAACCTACAATAGCACTGTCTATCGATTGGAAAACCTTCACTTTTATTAGCAACTTAATAACCTGAAGAGGTTCTATAACTGTTGTCTTTAGGCCCGATAACTCATCATACATCGCTATCCCTGTTATTAATGCTTTATCATCTCCCATTACATCCAACTGTTCTGAGAAATCCTCCACTATTACGCTTCTTTCATTTTCTTCAGATTTGACAAGATTACTAAAAGTCAGGGTGGATAAATTAGCCCCTATCATAAAAGCTTGATATTTTTTGGATATCTCTAATGGGTTTCCGTCAGCAATTAATTGTCCTTCGTTGATCCAGATAACTCTATCACAATATTTATTAATAGCAGTCATATCATGAGTCACAAAAATCACAGTTGCTCTGGATTTCAGTTCTTCAATTTTACGATAACATTTCTGCTGAAACCGGATATCTCCAACACTCAAGGCTTCATCAACAATTAAGATATCTGGATCTACATTTATCGCTACAGCAAATGCTAGTCTTACGAACATCCCACTAGAGTATGTTTTTACTGGCTGGTATATAAAATCTCCTATATCAGCAAATTCAAGTATCTCTTCTAGTTTTTCATCCATTTGCTGCTTTGAAAAGCCTAATAGTGTTCCATTCAAATAGATATTTTCGATTCCAGTAAAGTCTGGATTAAAGCCAGCGCCCAATTCAAGCAGTGCCGATATTTTCCCACTAATTTGAATATCACCTGAAGTCGGCGTTAAAACTCCTGTGATCATTTTAAGTAATGTAGATTTCCCCGAGCCGTTTTTCCCTATAATTCCTATGCACTCATTTTTATTCACTGTTAATGATAGATCTTTAACAGCAATAAAATCTTTGTGGTAATTACGTTTAAAAGGATTAATTACTTCCTTAATTCTATCTGCATTTTTATCATAGATTTTATAAATCTTAGACAAATTACTTACTTTAATAGAGTAGTCGCTCATGTTTTGTAAACTCCTCACAAGACATCTGCAAAATGTGGCTTCATTTTTTTAAATAAATAGAAGCCTAACATTAACATTATTAATGCAAATGACCAGAAATAAATACCACCAGATAGTTCCCAAAACCATTTATGGTATATAAATGTGTTTCTATAACCTTCAGTTATATATATCATTGGATTCAATTTATAAATATATTGATATTGTTCAGGTATTAATGTAATTGGATAAAATATCGGCGTTAACCAAAAACCAAACTGTATCAGCATCGCTACCACTTGAGCTGTATCCTTCAAAAACACCATTAATGAGCTTGTGATCCAGGAGAGACCTAGGATCAGAACAAAACTTGCCAGTAAGTAATAAAAAACTTGAAGATAGTAAACCGAGAAACCATACCCATATATCAGGAACATCACTAAAAGAAATACAATAAAAAATAGATGCACGAACAAAGCAGCATATACTTTAGAAACGGGTAAAAATTCTGATTTAAAAACCATTTTTTTTATCAAGAAGTTATTTTCCATTATTGAGTTCGTTGAAGATTGAACTGCTTCAGCAAAAAAATTCCAAGGAATTATTGCACACGATAACCACAAAATAAACGGTACATCATCAATAGGGGTATTTCTAAAACCGACTTGGAAAACAAACCAAAATAGTAGTATGGTGATTAATGGTTGAATAAATGCCCATGTAATACCCAAAAAAGAACCAAAATAACGTTTTTTAAAATCATTTTTAGCTAAATTTAGAATCATTTTTTGATGTGTAATTATTTTTTCGATCATAAACCACTTCTCAACTTTCTTAATTTAAAATAGTAACCTGATATGATAATATTAAACGTACATTTACAGTAAAGGAGCGTAAAAATTGTCGACTTATGGATATAGCGGCTCGAAAGCCAAAAAAAACAACGAAAGCTCCAAAGCGCCTTGGTTGATGCTTGGAGTTATCATTTTATTTTTACTCTGGTCCTCGTTTAGAGTTGCATTATTTAATGCCCAAATCTCAGAATATGAGCACCCAATATATTTAACGGCGCTAATATCAGCTCTACTAGCCATCTTTGCTATTGCGATATCTTGGAAACAACTGAAATGGACTAGTCATAAAGATACTTTGTCTATTTTAGTGTTTATGTTGCCAGCAACTTACGCGTTATCGATGATTAACGCAGTTTCGCAGTATTTAGCAGTTAATATGCTGCTTATAATGTTCGTATACGGTATATTTTTTGTTGCTTCATCTATTATAGCGCAAGATGGTGCCCTTAATCGAATATTAAATCTATCTTTGATGATAATTTCTTACATTATTGTATTCTTCGGACTATTCCATTGGCTAGGTAATGGCCCAACTGTTACATTACTTGTGAAGTGGCTTGGTGTGCCTTTAACTGATTCTGGTGCATACTTCAATGCTGTTATGCTTGACTCTAACGGCGCACGATTAGCCTCCGTCTTCCAATATGCGAATACATATGCCGGATTTTTAATGGCATTTCTTCTAGCAGCATTGTTCTTTGTAGGAAAATCCCGTACATGGTGGGGAAAGTCTGGGCATGCCTTAATGCTGGTTCCAATACTTCTATCTATGCTCCTAACTTTGTCACGTGGTGGATTGCTTCTTCTACCTGTAGCATTCATAGTCGTCCTGGTCTTTTTAAAGCCGTATCGACAATTGATGTGGATTCTTCACTTGGCTGTAAGCGGAATTATCACTTTACTGATTCTTAATCCTGTTACAGAGATTGGATTAGCAGTTCAAAATGAGTTTTCATCTTCTGCATCATTCAAAGGATGGACATACGTTATTCTTGGGTCTGCTCTTTCAGCTGCGGTTTCTTATGTACTGGAACGTTGGGCTGCACCTTGGCTGGAAAATCTTACTTCAGGATTGTCTAAGAAAAAGTGGGGTACGTTGCTCATTCCTGTTGGCGGGGCCTTGCTTGCTGGAACACTATTGTTCATATTAATTGGCACTAATGCAAAAAGTATGCTGCCTGAAAATATCTCAACTCGATTAGAAACAATCAACTTGAAACAGCACAGCGTATTGGAACGGATAACCTTCTATAAGGATTCCATCAAAGTTCTCGCAGACTATCCACTGCTTGGCGCTGGCGGTGGAGCATGGTACGGACTATTTGAAAAGTACCAAGATTACTCCTATACTTCTCGCCAAGCACACAGCTATTTCATGCAGTACTTGGTTGAAACAGGTATTGTCGGTATACTGATTTTATTTGTTTTTCTTATCTATACCTATTGGAACTATATTCGTACTTATATTAAATCTGATGAAAATAAACGTGATTCTCACTTCTTGTATTTCATTATTGCAACAAGTATTTTGATTCACAGTTTAATGGACTTTAATATGAGTTATGTCTTTATCGGTATACTTGTCTTCATCTCTATTGGAGGAATGGCTGCATCTATTGATGCAAAACCGATTAAGATGTTCAAACCAACTTCACTTCGTATTACATTTGCGAGTATACTCGGAGTTGTTGGGATAGGATTATTCATTACTTCTCTTCTATTCGTACAAGCTTCAAGTGCATATTCCAATGCTGTACAAACAGTAAGAGAAACTCAAGACTTTAATAAAACCATGGTTCACTTAAAAAAGGCAATGGATTTACGTCCTACCCATCCTGAGTATGCTGCTTTTGAAGCTCACTTGTTCTTCGAAGTTTACAAACAGCAAAAGAATGACCAATTCTTTGATGAAGCTATACGAGTATTGAATAAGGCTATTCCAGCAAATCCATACCATAAACAACCGTTATTACAACAATTAATCGATGGTTATAAGATTAAAGGTATGGATGAGCAGATATATACTATCTATTCCGATAATGCGCCCAAGTTCCCATGGGATATGAACTGGTACAATGAGTATATGGATTACACTGTACGGGAAGGTTATAAAGCTTTCTCAACTGCGCCAGACAAAAAAGGCAAATATCTTGATGAAGTTATTGCCGCATATGAGCATGTAAAGGCAAATGTTGAACGCTTAAAAGCTTTGCCAAAAGAGATTACTCCGAACAAGGAATTCTATATGAAAACTCAAATGGCAATGAATGCAGGACGTGCTTACTTTATGAAGGGCGAACCTGGGCAAGCCGCAGAAGCGATGAAACCATATCTACAAGAGGATGTAACAGATCCTAACAATAAAGATTTAGCTCGCTGGTATGTAGCAGCAACCATTCAGCAGGGGCAAATCGATCAGGCTTGGTATGATAAGTTGATTGCTGTGAGTCCAGATGAAAAGGCTCAAATTGATCAAATCGCTGAACTTAAATTCAAAGCTGAATAATCAAATTGACTATAACAAAAAAGGAACGTTCCGATGCCGGGACGTTCCCTTTTTCTGTTACCTTTATTTATTCACATTCAACAATCATTCGCTTCATATAATCCAACAAGTCTCCCCGCAGCTCTGGACGCTGCAGTGCGTAATGCAGCGTCGTCTCAATAAAGCCGAGTTTCTCACCAACGTCATGCCGTTGACCATCAAAATGATAAGCTAACACACTTTGTTCTGCGCTTAGCTGTGCAATCGCATCCGTGAGCTGTATTTCTCCATTGACTCCAGCCTCCTGCTGTTCAAGCAGTTCAAATATACGCGGAGTCAGTATATATCGTCCCATGATGGCCCAATTCGATGGAGCCAACTCTTTGTCTGGCTTCTCTACTAGCTGTTCTGCGCGAATGAGTCGCTCTTCTACAGAAGAGCCTGCTACGAGTCCATAACGCGACACATGCTCCCAAGGGACTGGCTGTACGCCAACAATTGAGGATTCGTAACGATCATATACGTCGATCATTTGTTTCAAGCAAGGCACCTCGGCTTGAACAATATCATCTCCGAGCAGTACTGCGAACGGTTCATTTCCGATAAATTTTCGAGCACACCATATCGCGTGTCCTAACCCCCGTGGCTCTCTTTGCCGGATATAATGAATGTTGGCCATCTCGGAGGATTTCCGTACTTCCTCTAACAGCGCTAGCTTATCTTTCTCCAACAGGTTATGCTCGAGTTCAAAGTAATTATCAAAATGATCCTCGATAGCACGCTTTCCCCTACCTGTAACAATAATGATATCTTCGATGCCGGAGTCTACTGCCTCTTCCACAATGTACTGAATCGTCGGCTTATCGACAATCGGCAGCATTTCTTTTGGCATTGCTTTTGTTGCAGGCAAGAAGCGCGTACCCAGCCCCGCGGCTGGAATAATTGCCTTTCTAATCTTCATCTCAAGCCTCTCCAATCTCAATTGTTCATCTTTCTCCGTTCATACCTGATGCTATCTTTAGTATACATGAAAAGCTATCAATAAATATACTTCCCAAGGTATACGCCATTAGATATTATTATTCATTTAATTTATTCCTCCTATCCAAATACATACGTAACCGGATATAAAAATAAAAACACCCGCAACTTAAATTAATCTATTATTTCGAAAGGGAGTGTATCACTTACCAGCCAAAATATAATAGCTTCAAAGATTCATCGCTAAGGTTATAGGGGACTGTATTCGGAAGAAATAGACGCTTCCCTAACAAAAAGACCCGAACCCAGATTTCCATGCAGTTTCCTACATATTTCATCTGGTTCGAGTCCATTATTGTAGCTTTACGTTATTAAGTTAATAACAACTACTTACTTCACCAACTGCCCACGCGTTACGCCGAGCTGGTTCGTTGCCTTCAGCTTGCGCCATACTTCCGTGCCGCTGATTTCGCCGCGAAGCGCACGTCCGTAAAGGTCGATAACTTCCTGCACTTGTTCTGGCGTTTCCTCCAAGAACTCGACACGGTATGTGCCAACACCAAGCTCCAGGAAGTTAACCAAATACTCCGCGCCCGATTGCTCGATCGCGTTGTACACGGTATTGCGGCAGCCTTCGTCTACCCGAACAGGGTGAGACATGCCAATGCGATCACGCAGCGATACACGGTGCTCCTCGCATGGACGGCCGCAGTTCGTGTAATCTGTTCCTTCGCTCAGGAATGTGCAGTACACGCAGTGCTCGGTATGGAACATCGGCAAATGCTGATGGATAACAATCTCCAGCATCGACGTATCTGCGTGACGCAGCATATCGACCATTTGCTGAATGTTCAAGTCATATGAAGGCGTAATGCGATCCAATCCCGCTTCTTTGAACAGCTGTACCGTCTTATGGTTCGCCACGTTCAAGGAGAAGTCCCCGATCAGCTGCGGGAACATTTCGCCTTCTGGCTTGCTCGGGCAGATGGCCAGCTGCGGATCATTTGCAGCCTGCTCCATAACCTCTTGGCTAGGCATCCCTGATGACGCCCTCTTGCTCTCCCAATCCGCCTTCTCCAACTGGTAGTAATTCAGTGCACCCGTGTTGCGTACGAGCACTGCATCCGGCTTCAAGTTCAAGATGTTACGATGGTATCCGTTCTCGTTCGGCATATGAATGCGCGGCGTTACCAATGCAATCGGCTTGCCTGCTGCGCGGCATGCTTCAATAGCAGCCGGGAACTGCTTAATGAATTCAAAGTCAGCATAGATCAACGATACGTCTGTCTTCACAGCAGCCTGTACCTGCTCCAAGTTGCGGCACAACGCTGTCAACTGAGCACCGCCAAACGGTACAGGCGTCTGCTCCTTAACGGCATCTCCCATAGCCACGATATTGTGCTTCACGTATACCGGAGGCTTCGGACGCTCGCCTGCAAGCTCCTCCACGGCATGGCGGCGAATCGCATTCAATTCGCGCATCGGAACGATGACGTCACCTTCCAGCGCCGATTCCAATACCTCAAGCTGATACACTGTACCGCCCAGACGCCCGAGCTGCTCACGCAAGAGTGCCTCGTCCATCGGTCGCTTTTGTGCAACCTCAAGCGGAAGCTCTGAATCCACTTGAACGACTGTCCCCTTCTGCACATCCGTCCACCATGTGCGCAATGGTTCACCAGCACGACCTTCTACGCGCACATGCACAGGGAAGACACGGTATGGCTTGTCCGTCTCAAACGTGGCACGCATGCGCTTATCGAGCGCCTGGTCGCTCGTCTTCCAAATGCGATCCCCAACATGAACACGGCGCAAGTCCACATCATTACGTCCTGGCACGATGTCCACGATCCAGCCTTCCTCCGCTTCTCCCCCCAGCTTCACGCCTTGACGACGCAAATCGTAAATGCGTCCGCCTTCTTCCTTCTTCGTCGGATCACCGGCATCAAAGCCAATGCCGTCGCCGCGCTTCAGAGGTGCTTCCAGCTTACATACGACACCGTCACGCAGCACCTGCTGCACCGTACCAACATATACACCACGGCTCTTCGGGAACGTTCCGTCTACAAGCTGCTTGTTGTTCGTCCCCTTCAAGAAGCCGTGCGTGAAGCCGCGAGAGAAGCTTTGTTGAAGCTCGCGTACTTCTTCCTTCGAAGGGCCATTCCAGTTACCATCGAAATAGTCATCGATCGCTTTGCGGTACTTGCTCACCACGTTCGCCACATATTCCGGCTGCTTCATACGTCCTTCGATTTTGAAGGACGTAACACCCGCTTCAATCAACTCCGGCACAATATCAATCGCCGCCAAATCCTTCGGCGACAGCAAATACGTCACATCGCCCATCGGCTGGTGCTCCCCGTCAACCATCATGTCATACGGCAAACGGCAAGCCTGCGCGCATTCCCCTCGGTTCGCCGAGCGGCCGCCCCACATTTCAGACGTCAGGCATTGTCCTGAGTAGGACACGCACAACGCGCCATGCACGAAAACTTCCATCGGTACGTTGGCCTTCTCGCCGATTTTCTGAATTTGCTTCAGGTTGTTTTCGCGGCCAAGCACGACACGTTCCATCCCATATGGCTTCGTAAATTCAGCCGCTTCTGGCGACGTTATCGTCATTTGTGTTGAACCATGAATCGGGAAGTCAGGCGAAATTTCACGAATCATTTTTACCAAGCCCAAGTCCTGTACGATAACCGCGTCTACACCCGCATCGATACAAGCCTCGATAAGCCCCTTTGCATCCTCAAGCTCATTTTCAAACACCAATATATTAAACGTCAGAAATCCTTTAACCCCATAACTATGCAAAAACGCCATAATGTCCGGCAAATCATCCATCCGGAAATTGTTCGCACGCGCACGTGCATTGAACTTCTCTACTCCGAAAAAGATCGCATCCGCGCCATTTGCCACTGCGGCACGCATGCAATCCCAATCGCCAGCCGGCGCCAGCAGCTCAATATCTCCACGCTGTATCCCTTGCTTCATTGTCGACATGCTCATCCTCCAAGCTAATTTATCCATTGCCGCATGATGCGGTCATCTCTATCTACTTATTTAAATATGCTTCAATTAGTATAGCGATCTTTACGCCGAAACTCCAGCATAGGCTAGAACTTCCTGCTCACTATGCCGCATACCTACACGTAAGCTTGCTCGAAGCAGAGTCGCGTAAGGACATTTCCACCTACAACTAGACAACCAGCCTGCACACGTAAGAACAAGAAAAGCATCCCGCCATAGCTTGGCTAGGATGCTGTCTGCATCATGACTTCTTATTCGTCACTTGCTCCGTAAATTGAAAGGATTCCATCGTACGCTTGAAAGAGTCAAGCAGTTCTGGCGTTCGGGCCGTATCATCCACGGAGTACACGAGTGAGAACACCTTGCCTTCACGCGCTATTAACAGCAAATTCACGGTGAAGCTCAATTGACCGGCCTCGCTGAATACTTTCATCTCGACCGCATAAGCTTTATTGCCTTGAACCGTCGTCTTCTCTTGCTTCACGATCTCAACCTTAGTGTCGCCTTCCCCTTTATAGTAATCTTCCCATCTTGCAAGCGCCTCTTCTACTGTTCGCACTTGATCGACATACACGGAGAAATCACTATCCGGCCGTGAATAATAAGCAATCATGCCTTCGTCCAATTCAACATCATAGTTCTCTTCTCCCCAAGCATAGAACCCGCTCGTCCACCAATCCGGTACCTGCAAGGTAAATCCATAATTCGGAGCTTTGCGAGGTGAGCTGACAGACCAGTCCTTGTACCAGTCTTCCCCTTTCGGGAAGTCTTCGGGACTTTCAAGATCTTTCTTCACACTTCCATCAACCTTCACCGAGGAAAACAAGCGGTTTCCAAGAGAAATACCCTCTGAATTTTCCGGACAATGATAGATCATCAAATATTGCACACCTTGATCGACAACGAGCAAATGCATGCTCACCTTCCAGTTCTTCTCGTCGACTTTGCTTTTTATTTTAATGGATTTTGCCATTTTCCCATCTGCAAGTTTTACGTCCTGCTCAGGATCGACCTGCAAATACTCAGACTTGGTGGTCTTTTTCAAATAAGATAAATGATTTTTAGCAAACTGGTCGAGCGTCAAACCAGGTGCAGCAGTCGCAATATTGTAATTGACAGACTGTTCCCAATTTTTCGACCCATACGATTGGAAATACGTATCAGACGATGCCCAATCTACCGGCAAATCCATTGTCAGCCCTTTGCCCCACAACTCCGTATTGCGGTAGCCGTCCTTCACCGAGCTGATATTGGTTGCAGCACCAGCGGAAAAGCTCGGACGGAACGTATTTATGAACGGGACGTACTGCAGCATCTGCTTCGGTCGTTGCGCATTTGCATCAAATATACGGATGATATATCGCTTGCCGTTGGAGCTGAACACACGCGCTAAGTACATATCCTCTTCATTTATAAAGACAGATTGTGCATATGCAATCCCATCAACCTTGCCCGTGCTCGCTTCATACATTCCTGACTCATCGTCTAACTCTTCCGCTTGAAGATACTCCATTAATTGCTGTTCCGACGCTTGCCCCTTAAATGTATCTGCCCAATGCTCAAGCGGCTTCGATGCCCAATCCAGCGCATTGATTGTTACATAGACATGTTCTGTTGGATCCGTAAAAATAACAGCGAACTCCTCAGGAGATAAGCTTTCATGCGTCCAACCCTTAGGAAGAACCATATTCCATTGATAGTAGGAATCTCCGACACGTGCAGCCTTTGCACTCACATCTACAGCAGCACCTGCAAGATTCCCTGCCTGTTTCCAGCGCAATATTATTGATTTATCCTTATCCACCGAATAAGTTGCACCAAATGCTTGTGCCAGCTGCTTCAGCGGCACCATCGCTGTACCGCCAGTCATTTCCGGGGCTACTGCCAGATTGACAAGCTTGCCGTTCAGCATCGCCTGCTTCTGACCGATTCGCATCCGAATAGAGATAGCATCGCCTTCCAATATCACTGCATTATCCTTTTCCCACTTCAAGGCCGCTTCGAACACATTCGTGAAGATACTTAGCGGCACCATCGTTGTTCCTTGACGAACGTATGGCTTTACAATCGCTAACTTCTCACCGTTCCATGTCGCACTCGTACTGCCCACTTTCAATCGGAGCATCTCCTGCTGCCCAGCCGCGGCAGTTGCTGCCGCAATCGGAGACGGAGACACATTCCAAGCTGCCGCACCTGAAACAACAGCTGCTATTGTCATAATCGCTACACTCTTCCGCCAATGATGGCTCGAGAACGGATATCGAATCGTTTTCCCCATATGAAGCACTCTCCCCTTAGCTCTTCATCTATAAAACATACCCTTCAGTTTTTCATGCACTTCTACTTCTACTTTACTTATCAGCTTCTGCTGACTTCTCCTTAACAGCAGGCTTTACTGCTTCACTCAGCACTACCATCTTCGCAACAAGATTCCCCTTCGACTGCATCGTCAGTTTTACTTGCTGCCCTGGCAAAAATGACTTCAGTGCCTCATGCACATCGACAAGGGTCTTTACTGGCTTACCGTTAATGGCATACAGCACATCACCTTCCGTTATGCCTGCCTTCTTCGCCTGGGCGCTTACAACACTCGTAACCTTGATTGGAACATCTGTCGGCAATCCAACATACGCAGCCCAGCTCTCTTCCAGTTCAACGCCAATCGAGGCCCGCTTCACCTTGCTATATTTGAAAAAGTGCTGCACAATCAGGTTTACCGTGTCAGACGGTATCGCGAATCCCATGTTCTCAATCCCTACAGCAGCGAACTTCAACGTATTAATGCCAATCACTTCACCACGCATATTCACGAGTGGCCCCCCGCTATTGCCAGGATTAATAGCCGCATCCGTCTGAATCAGCTTGTAACTTGAATCAACAGCCCTGTCGATACCGCTAATAATCCCGGAAGTCGCAGAATTTCGCAGGGTAAAAGACACAGGTGTTCCAAGTGCAACGACCCCTTCGCCCACCTTAAGTGTTGGGTTCGGACGCACAAATGTGGCAGGCTTCATGTTTTGTGCATTGATTTTAATCAGGGCAATATCACTTTCCTCATCAGCGAACCATTTGCTTACCGGATAGGATTTCCCTTCCGGCGTTACGACTACTGGCTTCTGCAGAGCCAAAATGACATGCGCATTCGTAACAATCCAGCCATCCTTGCGCACAACGACTCCCGTTCCGTGAGACAGCCAGTTGTCTGAATCATCTTCTGCATCGATCTGACGGCCAATAATCGATACAACGGATGGGCTTACCTTTTCCACAATAGTAGGAATATCATTAGGCTTGTACTGATATGTATTCGACTTGCTATCATATGTACCTTTGCCGCCGGCTACCTGCTCAAGCGCCTCCGCTTCTACATATACCTTGTCCTTCACCTTTACGGCTCGAAATGACGCCTCAGCACCTGCCGCAGTTGGCAGAACAGATGCTCCAACCAGCAAGGAAATGATAAAAAGCACAACTCTGTTTCTTCCCATTCTTCTAGATAACTTCACTTCTGATGCATGATTTATATGTATTCTCTTCCCTTGCCCAACCATCCGGTTGCTCCTCCTCTTGCCCCCTATGAAATCAGGGCATTCCAATCTATGCTTCCATTCTCCTCCAACCTCAGATCATATGCAAGAAAAAAAGACTCCTTGATGTTATCCACCAAGGAGTCTGTCTGTAGGACATGTATGTATCGCCTTATGTGATATGTGAAGATCAATTGTTCAAAGGCTTGATGGCGATTACCAACCCTGCACCATTACCCAATCCGCATATAAAAATACAAGCAAGCTCACAACGGCGAAGCCGAGCGCAAATAGGTTGCGAGGACGCTGCTTGACTTGGCGTAGAACTGCCCAGATCAAGAGTAAAGTAAACGCAATCATAAATAGATCAAAATGCTGATAGGTGCTTTCGCTCTGTTGTGCTGCTTCGGCCAAAAACATGGTGTGACCTCCCTCTACACGTTCATTATACTCATATGCATCTATGTTATATTTACCCAGCAAAAGAATCAAGGCAAATTTTTCATATTTAACAAGATTGTCACCAATATTTCATGATTTATCCCTTGTCAATGAAACCCTGCATGATAGATGTCATTGAGTGAGAGATTAGATGGACATGTTTTCGCCACATCATTCCGTACCTGTGCCTTTCACTTTACTTGGCTTACTTCTCCCGATGCCATTCATAAGAGAAATTGAATGCATTCATCAGAAATTGTAATAGCACTTGTCTTCACCATGCATTGTCGCCTTGCTGGAAATATGTTACGATTACCTCACTAATAAAACATACTATTTATATCGGAATAAACAAGTTAAAGGAAATGAGGGACTGCCAATGGCTTATGATCCAATTTGGATGCAAGACCCTGCAAAGCTGAATAAATTCGAGTTTGTCAAAATGGAGAAAGACGGTCTTGATGTCATTCGCGATATTATCGAGACGTATGCGCAGCAAGGCTATGAATCCATCCCCGAAGATGACAAAGGTCGTTTCAAGTGGGCTGGTGTCTATGAGCAAAAGCCGAAGGACGGACATTTCATGATGCGCATCCGCATCAATTCCGGTATTATGTCCGCCGCACAAGCTCGGACCCTAGCCGATATCGCTGAGCTATACGGCCGAAGCCTGATGGACGTAACGACACGCCAAGCGATTCAGTACCACTGGCTGAGAGTCGAGTACTTCCCCGATATCTTCAATCGCCTTGAACAGGTTGGACTCTATTCTTATGAGGCTTGCGGCGACTGCCCGCGAACGATTGTCGGCAACCCGCTTGCTGGCATTGATCCCAATGAATTAATGGATACAACCGATCTCGTAAATGAAGTTAATGATTTTTTCCTCTTGAATCGAGACTTTTCCAACTTGCCGCGCAAATACAAAATGTCGATTTCCGCCAACATCTATAACAATGCGCATGCTGAAATAAATGACTTAGCCTTCACCCCTGCCGTCAAAATCATTGATGATGAAGAAGTGATTGGCTTCCACGCCCATGTCGGAGGTGGATTGTCCGCCAAGCCGCACTTGGCGCAAAAGCTTGATATGTTCGTACGCCCTGAGGAAGTGCTCAAGGTCGCCATCGGCGTAACGACACTATTCCGTGACAACGGATTCCGTGAGAAGCGCCATCATGCCCGTCTGAAGTTCCTTATTGCAGCTTGGGGTGTAGAGGCTTTCCAGAATCGCTTAGAAGAGCTGATTGGCAAGTTCCCTACTCGTGGCGAAGATAAAACCGTCGGCTGGCAAGCAGCTTACTTCGACGGCGTACATCCGCAGAAACAGAACGGTCTCTTCTATATTGGACTCAACGTTCCAATCGGCCGGTTGGATAGCCACGAATTCCGCCAGCTGGCTGACGCAGCTGAACAATACGGTGACGGATTACTGCGGACAACGATGTCCCAGAACATTGTTCTGACTGGCATACCTGAATATCATATTGATGAGGTTCTTACTTTACCCATGCTGCAGCGCATTACGCCACATCCTAAGCCATTCATGAGCCGGACGGTATCATGCACAGGCAACGAATTCTGCAACCTGGCGATCGTAGAAACGAAGGAACGCGCGAGGCGCGTAGCTGACTATTTGGATGAGCATATCACCGATCTGAATGAACAAATTCGCATTCACTTCATTGGCTGTCCGAACGCCTGCGGTCAGAAGCATGTCGCTGACATCGGCTTACAAGGCTCTCTCGTGAAGACGGAGCAAGGCATGGTCGATGCTTTCGATATCGCAGTCGGCGGCATACTCGGCCCGAATGCCCGTTTCAACACAACGTTGAAAGGGCGTGTAAAGGGCGACGACGTCCCATACGTCCTAGAACAGCTCCTTCGCTTCTATAAAGAGGAGCGCAAAGCGAATGAGACATTCCATCATTTCTTCCTCCGTGTCGGTGCAGACGCGTTCCAGCAGCGTCTGACCGAGATTCTAGCTGCTCCTATCGGCTAAGCCTAATGAGAGAGAATACATCCACCCCGCACCAGCCTCCCCTGTTATGAACAAGAGACCAACCTTAGCTAAGCGCTCTGGTTGGCCTCTTCATTTCACAGCATATGATTTTTTGTGAAAAGTTCCACATTAGTATATGATTTCGTCAAGCATGCACCATACTCTGCGATATACTGCAGCCTTTCGCACGATTAATTGCCTTAGCTAAACATGACTTGCCTAACATTACTTAGCGTAACATGATTCAGCCTAACATGAGATGTAAGTTGCCTTATGCCTCTTATTCTTCCTTCAGTTGAATCTCCTCGTAAGAACGAATCATTACATCTGCGGATTCAGGAGCTGTCTCGAATTGATTCGCCTCATCAATGAAGATTTGAAGACTTGAGCCAGCAGCGTATCCCATTTCCATATCCCCAACCGAATCTCCGATCACAGCTATCTCATGTGGTTCCAGTCCGATCTCTCGGCAGGCCAGCTCCACCATGTCCGGATAAGGCTTACCTTGCGCTACACAATCATCGCCAACGACCGCATCGAAATAATGGCGGATTCCCATCTTCTCCAAATGCTGCTCTGATGGCCCCTTATCATCTGCGGTCACAACCGCCATCTTGAGTCCATACTGACGGCAGAGTTCCAGAAACGGCACAACGCCTGTTACCGGAATAATATTAGCATGCTCTAGCAATTGCTCATTCGCCTGCTCAAATACCGCTGTTACCCGCTGCACAGCGCGGTTCCACGGCACTCCTTCTTTATAGAGCAAATAAGTCGCGATCGAAATCATTTGCGTCGGAGACCCCATCGCCAGCGGCCCTTGCCGATCATGCGAACGTATCGATCCATCTGGCTCGATGTGAACGCCTAAAATATATCCCGGATCTTCCGGCAAAGAGCCGCCTTCTTGCTTCAGCTCCTGTTGCAATCCTTTCATTACCGTCTCCGCCCACCAGCCCCATAGGCTAATGAACTGCAACAGCGTTCCATCCTTGTCGAACAAAATACCACGCACCTTCGTGCTGCAAGAACCTACTTGAAGCTGTACCATCTGCACCATCCTCTGCAAGATCATTATCGTTGCCCTACCATTTCGGCACACATAGCTCGGTCTCCTGCTGCGCTCCCTAACTGCTTCAACATTTCTGCCATATGGGATCGGGATGTTATAAGACAATTCCATTTGGCACGCATCCAAAACATATCTATAAACACATTCTGAAACACGAACACCAAAAAGCACGGTCGGCTGTTAATAGCCGTACCGTGCCTGTATCGTACATAAATGAAATTGAAATTACGCTGATTCTACACTTGCTGCGCTTCCCGATCCTTCTTCGTTAACTGCTTCGTACGGTCCGCATCGCGCTCCAAGATCGGCTTCAAGTACTTGCCTGTATAAGACGCAGGTACCGTGACGACTTGCTCCGGCGTTCCGTGTGCAACGATTGTTCCGCCGCCGCTGCCACCTTCTGGACCCAAGTCAATAATGTAGTCCGCTGTCTTAATGACATCCAGATTGTGCTCGATAACGAGCACCGATTCACCGGAATCGACAAGTCGATGCAGCACTTGCAGCAAGCGATCAATATCCGCAACATGGAGACCTGTAGTCGGCTCATCCAAAATGTAAATCGTCTTGCCAGTGCTCCGGCGATACAACTCAGCTGCCAGCTTCACGCGCTGCGCCTCACCGCCAGACAATGTTGTCGCAGGCTGTCCGAGTTTCATGTAGCCAAGGCCGACATCAAGCAATGTCTGAATCTTGCGATGGATACGAGGAACGTTCTGGAAGAACTCAACTGCATCCTCGATCGTCATTTCCAGCACATCTGCGATGTTTTTCCCTTTGTATTTCACTTCCAGCGTCTCACGATTGTAGCGCTTGCCCTTACATACCTCACAAGGTACATAGACGTCAGGCAGGAAGTGCATCTCAATCTTAATAATCCCGTCTCCACGACATGCTTCACAGCGTCCGCCCTTCACGTTGAAGCTGAAGCGTCCCTTCTTGTAGCCACGGATCTTCGCTTCATTCGTTGAAGAGAACAGGTCACGGATATCATCAAACACACCTGTATACGTGGCTGGATTCGAACGTGGCGTTCGTCCAATTGGGGATTGATCGATATCAATGACTTTATCGATATGCTCAAGTCCGCGAATTTCCTTGTGCTCACCTGGGCGTACCTTTGCCTTGTTCAAATCTCGCGCCAGCGTTTTGTACAAGATCTCGTTGACGAGTGTCGACTTGCCTGAGCCGGATACGCCAGTTACTGCGGTGAAGACGCCCAGTGGAATCTTTGCATGAACGCCGCGCAAATTGTTCTCCTTCGCACCGCGAACCTCCAGCCAGCGTCCATCCGTCTTGCGGCGTTCCTCAGGTACGGGGATAAACTTGCGACCACTCAAATAAGCCCCGGTAAGCGAGTTCTTATCCTTCATAATTTGCTTCGGCGTGCCTTCAGCTACAACCATACCGCCATGGATACCAGCGCCAGGACCGATATCGATAATATAATCGGCTGCAAGCATCGTATCCTCGTCATGTTCAACGACGATAAGCGTATTCCCGAGGTTGCGCATATGCTCCAACGTCTGGATTAAGCGATCATTATCTCGCTGATGCAGACCGATACTAGGCTCGTCCAAAATGTACAGAACCCCCATCAAGCTAGAGCCAATCTGCGTCGCTAAACGAATGCGCTGCGCCTCTCCGCCAGATAGCGTTCCCGCTGCACGGTTCAAGGTCAAATACTCAAGCCCGACGTTCACAAGGAAGCCGAGACGCGAATTAATCTCCTTCAGAATGAGGTGCGCAATCAACTGCTCTTTCTCTGATAGCTCTAAGCCGCTAAAGAAACGCTGCGCTTCTCCGATAGAGAGCGAGGTGACATAGGCCATGTTCTCGCTGCCTACTGTAACCGCCAAGCTTTCCTTGCGCAGACGATGCCCTTTGCAGGAACCGCAAGGCTTCGCACTCATAAACCCTTCAATATATTCACGGATGCCCTCGGATGCCGTCTCACGGTAGCGGCGCTCCAGATTATGAACGATACCTTCAAACGGCACAAAGGCTTCCTTCTTATGACCGAAATCATTCTCATATCGGAAGCGAACCTTTTCACCGCCCGTACCATTCATCAATTTGGACATCTGTTCCTTGTCCAACTGTGATACCGGAACATCCGTAGAAATTCCATAATGCTCGCATACCGCAGCCAAGAACTGCGGATAGTAGTTCGACGTGCTGCCTGCCCATGCTTCAAAAGCGCCATCCTCAATCGTACGCTCACGATCCGGCACCAGCAGTTCAGGATCAACAATCATCTTCATACCGAGTCCATCACATTCCGGACAAGCACCAAATGGACTATTGAAGGAGAACATGCGGGGAGCAAGCTCATCGATACTGAAGCCGCATTCTGGACAAGCCAGATTCGAGCTGAACACCAACTCTTCCTCGCCGATAATATCCACAATCAGCTTGCCGTCTGACAACTTCAACGCTGTCTCAATCGAATCGGCAAGTCGTGATTGTACATCTTCCTTCACGACAATTCGGTCTACAACAACCTCGATATTGTGCTTGCGATTCTTCTCCAGCTCAATCGTCTCGGACACATCACGCAATTCTCCATCCACACGAACCCGTACGAAGCCTTGTTTTTGAATATCTGCAAATACCGTCTTATGCTCCCCTTTGCGTCCAGAAATGACTGGGGCTAGCAATTGCAGCTTCGTACGCTCTGGGTACGACATGATACGATCCACCATCTGTTCCACGGTTTGCGACGTAATCTCTATACCGTGCTCTGGACAATGTGGATGGCCGACACGTGCGAACAATAGACGCAAATAGTCGTAGATTTCCGTAACCGTACCAACCGTTGAACGCGGATTGCGGCTTGTCGTCTTCTGATCGATTGAGATGGCTGGAGATAGCCCGTCGATGGAATCGACATCCGGCTTCTCCATTTGCCCGAGAAATTGACGCGCATAAGCGGATAGGGACTCCACATACCGGCGCTGCCCTTCGGCGTAAATCGTATCGAAGGCTAATGACGATTTGCCCGAGCCGCTAAGACCCGTAAGTACAACGAACTTGTCGCGCGGGATCGTCACATCGATATTTTTCAAGTTGTGGGCACGCGCCCCCTTAATCACAATATGTTCACTAGCCAATGGATTACCCCTCCTGCTCGTTCAGGTTCACTCGAACCACGTACGGCATCTAAAATTACTGCTCTATATTAGTCCATCGCCTTCAATTCCAACAAAGCATCACGCAGTTCGGCTGCCCGTTCGAATTGGAGGTTCTTCGCGGCATCTTTCATCTCCGCTTCCAATCGCTGAATGACCGACTGACGATCCTTCTTCGACATCTTCTCGACGGACTTGCTGATATCGTACCCTTCCTTCGACTCCGCTGTCTTCGTCGCCTCGATCACATCGCGCACTTTCTTGCGGATTGTCTGCGGCGTAATGCCGTGTTCCTCATTGAACGCCATCTGAATCTTGCGGCGCCGTTCTGTTTCCGTGATGGCTTTATGCATCGAATCCGTCATTTTATCCCCGTACATGATGACACGACCTGATGCATTCCGCGCCGCACGCCCAATCGTCTGAATGAGGGAGCGTTCTGCACGCAGGAAGCCTTCCTTATCTGCATCCAAAATCGCAACCAGCGATACTTCCGGCAGGTCGAGTCCTTCACGCAGCAAGTTGATGCCGACAAGCACATCGTACACGCCCAGCCGCAAATCACGCAGCAGCATCATCCGTTCCAAGGTTTTAATATCAGAATGCAAATAACGCACCTTAATGCCGATTTCCTTCAAATAATCGGTTAAGTCCTCGGACATCTTCTTCGTTAACGTCGTCACAAGGACACGCTCGTCTTTATCCAAGCGAATGCGAATTTCTTCAATTAAGTCGTCAATCTGCCCCTTCGTAGGCCGTACTTCAATAACTGGATCTAGAAGGCCCGTCGGACGAATAATTTGCTCTACCATCTTCGGAGTATGCTCAAGCTCGAACGGCCCCGGCGTCGCTGATACGAACACAGCCTGACCTACTTTCTGCTCGAACTCCTCAAACTTGAGCGGTCGATTATCCATCGCCGACGGCAAGCGGAATCCATGCTCAACGAGCACTTCCTTCCGCGCTCTGTCGCCGTTGTACATCGCACGTACCTGTGGGAGCGTAACATGAGACTCATCGACCACGACAAGGAAGTCGTCAGGGAAATAGTCAAGCAACGTATACGGTGTTGCACCGCGTTCACGGAATGTGAGCGGTCCGGAGTAGTTCTCGATCCCCGAACAGAAGCCCATCTCCTGCATCATCTCGATATCATAGCGAGTACGCTGCTCCAAACGCTGTGCTTCTAACAGCTTGCCCATACTGCGCAATTCTTCTAACCTTTCTTCCAATTCACGCTCTATATTGACGAGAGCCACCTTCATTGTCTCTTCTCGCGTTACGAAGTGAGACGCTGGGAAGATTGCGATATGTTCTCGTTCACCAATAATTTCACCAGTCAGCACATCAATTTCAGTAATTCGCTCGATTTCATCACCGAAAAGCTCCACACGAACTGCGTTCTCACCGTTCGAGGCTGGGAATATCTCAACAACATCGCCCCGCACGCGGAACGTGCCGCGTGTGAAGTTCATATCATTGCGCTGGTATTGAATGTCAACTAGCTTGCTAAGAATCGCGTTCCGCGGCTTCTCCATCCCCACCCGAAGCGACAATACGAGGTTGCCGTACTCCATCGGGGAACCCAAGCCATAGATGCACGATACACTCGCCACAATAATAACATCACGGCGTTCGAACAAGGAGCTGGTAGCAGAGTGACGAAGTTTGTCGATCTCTTCATTGATACTGGAATCCTTCTCAATATACGTATCGGAAGAAGGAATATAGGCTTCAGGCTGATAGTAATCGTAGTAGCTGACGAAATAAGACACAGCATTGTTCGGGAAGAATTCCTTGAATTCACTGCACAGCTGTGCAGCGAGTGTCTTATTGTGAGCAATAATTAACGTAGGACGATTCAACTGAGCTATCGTCTGGGCGATGGTGAAGGTCTTCCCTGTTCCTGTCGCTCCGAGCAGCGTCTGATACCGTTTCCCTTGATGGACGCCTTCAACCAATTGTTCAATCGCCTTAGGTTGATCTCCTTGAGGGGAGAACTCGGATACTAGCTCAAAAGGTCTGTCTTCCCTTTCAAAGTCCGTCACAACTTCACCACTTTCTACTTAATATCATGTACATTTTATATGATGAACTGTATCTGTCAGAGCTTAGAACTGCATCATGCAGCCGTACTCCGACCTGTACAGCAAAACGCTACTGTAATGAAAATAAATTCCTGCCTCATTCTCTGTTTATAGGCATTTCATCCTGCTTATTCGCGCAATAAACGCTCGTTCTGGGACACTCTAGGACTCCTGACTCAAAACTTTGGTACAGCTCCGCAAGCGCCCTCTTCCCCTAAACTTTACCCAATTTCCACCCGATAAACATATCAGGTACAGCATGGCGAAACAATGGGTTCGCTCAGGTCTGTTGCCATGATATAGTATGGATGCTGAAATCGTTGCAAAGAAGGATCCCGCATGAGGCGGACATCATCTTTACATATGAAAAATAAGAATGTTTGTTCCCTTTTCCATTATACTCTTTTCATCGATTGGATGCAAATGGGAAACAATGAACGGGAGAGAGGATTATCTATGGACAAAACAACTGTAATTGGCATTCTTGCCGGCTTAGCTGCACTCATCGGAGGCTTCCTGTGGGAAGGTGGACAGATGGGTGGCCTATGGGAGAAAACGGCTGCACTCATCGTCTTCGGTGGAACGATTGCCGCTGTCGTCATCAGCTTTCCAGGCAATCGGCTGCGCAGTATCCCGAACGCACTTAAGATGGCGTTCGGCCGCAAATCAACAAACGCACAGCAATTAATCGACGACATCGTCGCTATGAGTACTGTCGCTCGCAGAGAAGGTGTCCTCGCCTTGGAGAACGATGCTCACAAGCATGAGAACGGATATTTGCGTGATGGCATCATGATGATTGTAGACGGAACTGATCCCGAGCTCGTGAAGCAGATGATGGAGCTGGAGATGGACGCCATCGAAGAAAAACATGAAGGCTATGCAAAAATATTTGAAGCAGCTGGCGGTTATGCGCCAACAATGGGGATTATCGGAACCGTTATGGGTCTTATCCACGTCCTCGGCAATTTGTCAGATCCGTCTTCGCTCGGACCATCCATTGCCGTTGCCTTCACAGCCACCCTATACGGGGTTGCAACCGCGAATATCATTTACTTGCCGATTGGGAGTAAAATTAAAGCGCGCAGCATGGAAGAATTACGTGTCATGGAAATGATCGAATATGGAATTTTAGCGGTACAAGCCGGCGAGAACCCGCAAATTATTCGCAAAAAACTCGGCTCATTCCTGCTCGCCGAAGACTCCTTCGAACCGCTCAAGTTGGTTCCAGAAGCAAAGCGGGGGATGATTCATGAGACGCAGAAATAGAAAATCAGGAGCACGCGCTGAGAATCACGAGCGCTGGCTTATTACGTACGCGGATCTCATCACCCTGCTCATGATCTTCTTCGTCGTCATGTATGCCATGAGTAAGATTGATGTGGATAAATATGAGTCTCTGTCTGAAACACTGCAGGTATCCTTCCGCAATACGGATACGTCCTTAAAGGGCTCCACCATTCTGGATGGATCCTATGCAAAGCCAGGACAAACAGGAGACAAACAAACCAAGCAAGACGGAGCCGACGGCAAGGACAAGGAAGAAAAAGCCGTGGCAATAGGTACAATTACGAACAAGGATCTGGCCTTCCGCAAGCAAGAGGCAGAGCTGAAAAACTTCATGGGTGTCATCCAGCAATATATCGATGAGAACAAACTGGGCAGCCAAATCACCGTATCTGATACGCCAAAAGGAATCGCCATCCGAATGAGCGATCGACTGCTGTTCGATTTAAGTCGTGCAGAATTGAAGGATGATGCACTCCCTCCACTGAAGAAGCTTGCTACCTTACTTCCGAAGCTGAGTACATCCATTAGCATTGAGGGACACACGGATAACTTACCGTTCGCCCAAGGTGGCCGCTATAAGGATAACTGGGAGCTGTCCGCTGCACGAGCCCTATCCGTTCTTCGTTACTTCGTAGATGATAACAAGCTCGATGCCGCACAATTCCAAATTGCCGGCTATGGCGAAACTCGTCCACTTGTGGATAACGACACAGAGCAACATCGTCAACAAAATCGACGCGTAGAAATCATTGTTCTGCGGAAAATGGTGCAATAGACGTTCGTTAGCTGATTCAAGCGCATGGTTATCCAACAGTTATTCACAGGATAAACCGTACTTATCCACGTTATTCACGGACTTATCTACAGAATGTTAACAACTTGTCGACAAAATCATATATTTCAATCCTATTATCCACAATCCAAAAAATTAGATATATTTGAGTTCAAAAACAAAGGGATTAATCAGAGCAGCTGCACAACTGACTCTGATTAATCCCTTTTTGTTATATGCTTATTCCTGATTCACGTATACAAATCCCACTCAGTCCGCTGTATATCCCCAAGAACAATTGAGTAGATTAGATTCCCGAAAATTTTTATCCTTACTATGCTCGATTATCCACATCTGTAGGCATTGATGCATTCGACGTCTTCGCAGCCTCACCCATGTTGTCTGCAGACTGCACATCGCTCTCTGCTTGCTCGCGCAGCTTACGCTTTGCTCCGCGCTTGGAACGGATCCAAGGCACTAACAAGTATGAAAATAATGAAGGAGCCCGTGTAACTGCTACATATTCAACCCGATCATCGGGAGCAAGCAGCACGCCCAACTGATGGTGCTCACCAGCATAAATAGCCCGCTGCAAGAAACGAACCTCGCCTGATAAGTTATTCACTTCCAGCTTACAGAACGCGGAATTCATACGGAGTGCCTGATGCAGCTCCGCCTTCGTCCTTACCTTCACACCGTTCACCTTCACAATCACTTCACCTTGCATAATACCAAGCTCCGCTGCAGGACTGTTCGGCAGGACAGCCAAAATGCGGAGTCCACCAGCATCTTGGGTGAACACCGGACTATGTTCCGCTTCTTCTCTACGACTCAACCAGATTAAGCCCTCATGCATGCCGATGGCTGCAATTGCAGCCACAGGCACAAGCGGCGCCCACCAAGCAGCAGCTAATGAAATCGCAAGCAGCAGTGCCGCATACGCGAACAAACGCGTACTGCTTAGCGTTGCTTTCTGCTGTGGAAGCTTCGTAAATGTCAGCTCGGAGAAGCCAATCACGATCGGAAACGCAATGAGCGACCAGCCATGCTGCCACAGTTCTCCACCGAACAGCGGCGTCCAAGGCAAAGCTGCTCCCTCATCCGCTGGAAAGAGTAGAAGCAGCGGAACTGGCCACATGCTCTGCATGCGATAGGCACCAACGACGCGTCCACGCTTGCTCTCCATGAACATCGGTCCAGCCATACGAGCTGCCTGCTTGCGAATAAGGACAGCCTCAGCCGCATGCAGCAGTGCGACAAGCACCAGCAGCCCAGCAGCGTCCATCCCACGCACCGAAGCAACGGTATCCCCTAGCCATCCATCTGGATTCCATGCTGTCACCCATGTATTTAATACAAATTGTATAATGGCAAGCAAGCCTGCCGCATAAGCAAGACACAGAAATCGAACACGGATAAGCAACAGCACGAGAGCAATGATCCACAGCAGCACGATTACTTCCCGTGTTAGAGACACGCCGAGCCCAATTGCAGCAAACGTTACGAGGATGCCTGAAATCAAGCCACCGAGCCATGCATGCCAGGTATGGGTGATCCAGCTGTGCATTTTCACCGCGAACAGTCTTCGCTCCAGGATCACTTGCCTGCGATAATGCATGGCAATGAGTAGAATGGACAGCCAATAAAACGGCGAGATCAGCCATTGCAATACAGCCTCGCCTACCCGAATACTGATATCCACCAGCAGGTTCACATGATTCGCCCCTCTCCACCACCAATTAGACTACGTACTCTATCTATGCTGAACACGTACCCTCTAGGCTGCCCGCCTGCAGCCATTCTTGTCTTCAAGCTTACTAACCATCTTGCCTTCAAACCAAATACCTACTTTCTATAACCCTTTATAACCTTAATGGAGACGAACTTTAAACGAAATACTTACTCACGTATCCATTTACCCGAAAACCCATTCTTGCAATCAAAAGCAAAAGAAGGCCGAAGCCGAAGCTTACGACCTTCTTTATATTCGACAGCATTTAGCGGATTTCCTTCTTCAGTACATCAACCGCCTTATGCAGCTGTGCATCGTTCTTCGGATCCCGCATGGCCTTAACAATCGCCTGCTCAAGCTGTTCTCCCGTCTTCGCGTCAACCTTGCCCGTGACTGTCAGCTTGGATGCTTGCTGGAACTCCTTAACGGCAGCCTCTGTCTCTTTGGAGAAATAGCCATCCTTACGGCCTGGCTTGTAACCAAGTCCATCAAGCATAATCTGAACATTCTTGACATTCGCATCGTTCATATCAAATGCGAGCGTCTTATCCTTCGGAACAGGAGCGACATAATAGAAGTCAGGCTGCTGAATCGCAACATCCGGCTCAATGCCTTTCTGATGAATCCAATTGCCTTGCGGCGTTAACCACTTCGCAATTGTAATCTTGATCAGACCGCCATCTCCAGAATTATAGCTCGTCTGCACTGTTCCCTTGCCGAATGTATGCTCACCGATGAGTTTCGCTCCAGCAGATTCCTTCAACGCGCTTGCCATAATTTCAGAAGCACTGGCGCTGCCCTTATTCGTCAGCATAGTGACTGGATATGGCTTCAGCTTCGCAGTCCCCTTAGACAAGTAGCTGCTGCGCTCTTTGTTCCGATCCTCCACTTGAACAATGGACTTGCCTTCTGGAACGAACAGCTCTGTCATCTTCTGCACAATATCGAGCACCCCGCCCGGATTGTTACGCACATCGATAACAAGCCCCTTCATTCCCTGCTTCTCCAGCTTCTCAAGCTCTTCCTTGAAGCGATCGAACGTATTCAATGAGAATTGACGAATCTCAATATAACCAATACTTCCATCCAGCATCTTCGGATATACAGTCTCCATATCTACTTCATCTCGCACAACGACGAGCTCAAGTGGAGCTGTTTGCCCTGCCCGCTTGATAAGTATTTTGGCCTTCGTACCCTTCGGGCCGCGGATTTTCGCTACTGCCTCGTTTAGATTTTTGCCCTCCAGACTCTCGCCGTTTACGGAAATCAGCACGTCCTTCGGCTTGACGCCAGCCTTCTCAGCAGGTGATCCCTTAATCGGCGATACTACCGTCACTTCGCCGTTCTCCATCGTCACTTCCGCGCCAATCCCAGTAAAAGCACCTTCAATGCTATGATTGAATTGCTCCGCTTCCTCTTTCTCCATAAAGGAGGAGTAAGGATCATTAAGCGCGGCGATCATGCCATGAACAGCGCCATTTACAATCTTGTTGCGCTCAACGGCGGTAACGTATTTATTCTCGATAATGCCTAACGCCGAGTTCAGCTTCTGCATCTCGCTCGCTGATAAACCATTGCCTGTCGATGCAGCTTGTCCACCACTCGCAAATATCGGCAAGTCCATCACTGTAAACGTTAAGGCACTGCCTGTCAGCATAGCCGCTCCGACGAGCAGAGCAACGGTCCGCCCTTTGAATGACATAGAATCACCGCCTTTGTCTTCCCTATGTTCCTACGCTTACTTAGTCAACATTCATCTTAGTATATGTCGAAACTGCCATTTTTATTTCAAATAAGGTTCTGGATCAACCCGTTCTCCATCCACGCGAACTTCAAAGTGGAGGTGGTTGCCTGTTGCCCGGCCTGTTGCTCCTACCTCTGCAATCTTGTCGCCACGTGAAACTTGGTCACCCTTCGATACTTTAATTCCACCGTTGCGGATATGTCCATACAGGGACCACACGCCATTTCCATGATCGATGACGACACAGTTGCCGTATCCAGACCACCATTCAGCAATAAGAACTGTACCTGATTCAGCAGCATAGATATCTGTACCTCCCGGCGTGGCCATATCGAGACCGCTATGGAACGCTCCTTGTTTCCCAGTAATCGGATCCGTGCGCGAACCGAATCGTGAAGAAATATAATAATCGTCATGAAGAGGAACCGCAAATTTGCCGCCCGCGTACGCTGAGTTCGACGAATTCGAATTGCTTCTTGGCTTCTTCGGCTTTGGCTTCTCCTTCGGCTTCATCAGCTCATTCTTCTTACGGAGCAGCTCGGCACGCTTTTTCGCAAATTCAATGAGCAGTCTGTCCTGTTCCTCACTCGCGTCGTCTGACTCGTCAATTTGCTTATTATAGCTTGCAATCATGACTTCTTTTTCTTTTTCCTTCAGCATTAAGTCCTTCTTCGCATTATCGAGCTTCGCATACAGCAATTTTACTTGCTTCAGGTTCGTCTCGATCTCCTGCTTCTTCTGGACTACGAGCTGCTTGTCACGCTTATGCTCCGCCAATATTTCCTTATCCTGTTCAGCAATCGATTGCAGCGAATCGAACCGATCCAGGAAATCAGAGAAGCTTGTCGCACTAAACAATACATCTATGTAGGACACGACACCGTTCGTATACATCAATCGCACACGCGTATCGAGCAAATCCTCACGTTCATCAATTCGTTTGTTGACCTTCTGCAGTTCATCTGCTGACTCAGCCAAATTTAATTCTGTTTCATCTATTTGATGAGCGACATTCGCCATCTCATTAGCTTTCTTATCAATCTCAGACAGAAGATAGTCCATATCCTTCTGCGTCTTCCCAAGCAACTTCGTTGCTTCGGCCTTCGTGGACTTCGCTTCTTGCTGCTTATTCTCCGCTTGACGCATCTCGGTCTGAAGCTGCTTCAATTGCTGATTGACCTTGTCCAACTCAGATGCTTGTCCCGTTGAAGGCGGCGCCATCGAGAAGAGAATTGCAAAGCTTGCGATTAACATAATCCACTTCTTCAATCCAGTACTCCGTTTCAATCCGGTTCCTCCTATCTTCCCCGATTCGGGCCTGTCGTTCACGTTCTGCATATCGTCGATGCTATACTTTCAAAAATTTACGAATGGAAATCGTACTTCCCCATGTGCCAATCAAAATGCCTAGTCCCACTAGAGTGCTGCCAACAAGCAGCCATGCATCCTGCAGTGGAATAAGCTTGACCATCTGCAAGCCCAGCTCAAAATTCGTCACGAGCTGCTGATATCCGTAAAATAGCAGTCCAACGGTAATCAGTGACCCTACAATGCCAAGGAGAGCCCCTTCGACGAAGAACGGTCCTCGAATGAAGGAATTGGTTGCCCCAACAAGCTTCATAATGCTAAGCTCGCGCTGACGAGCCATAATCGTAACTTTAATCGTATTCGAAATAAGGAACATCGCTGTCACGGCTAGGCCGGCTACAATAAAAAGGCCGAAGTTGCGTACGGTTGCCGTTACCTTCAGCAAGGTATCGACCGTTCCTTTCCCGTAATTGACCTTCCACAGCGGCTTCGCGCTATTCGTATCATTAATGGCACTAATCTTCTTCGCGACCATGCCAATCATTGCTGGATCGTATACCTCAACCGTGAAGGAATCCGGAAGCGGATTCGTATCCTTCGTATACCCGTTAAGCAGTTCCTTGCCGTCCTCACCCAAGTTCTTCTCCAGCAGCTTCATGCCCTCTTCCTTGGAGATCGGGATAACCTTGCTTACCTCTGACATATTGCCGATATCTGTAGCAACTAGTTCCTTCTGCTCTTGTGTTGCATCAAGCTTCATATAAACTCGAATTTGAACCTTGTTATCAATTTGCTTCGTCATCTCGTTTACATTCAAGGACAATAACATGAACACACCTAATATAAACAACGAGATCACTATCGTACTAATCGATGCGAAAGACATCCATCCATTGCGGAAAATACTCTTGCTTCCTTCTCTGACATGGCGGGAAAGTGAATTAAAAATCATAGCCGTATTCCCCCCGTGCCTCGTCACGAACAATAAGTCCCTGCTCGATCGCAATAACCCGCTTGCGCATCGAGTTGACGATATCCTTGTTATGAGTAGCCATGACAATCGTCGTGCCGCGGAAATTAATTTCCTCAAGCAGCTTCATAATTCCCCATGATGTCTCTGGATCGAGGTTCCCCGTTGGCTCGTCAGCTACAATCACTGATGGATTATTCACGATTGCCCTTGCAATCGCGATTCGCTGCTGTTCTCCCCCAGACAGCTGTGCTGGCAGACTACCCATCTTATGCTTCAATCCAACCAGTTCCAGCACCTCAGGCACACGGCGCTTAATAACCTTCTTCGGTGCTTCGATAACCTCCATCGCGAAGGCTACATTCTCATAAGCAGTCAGCTTCGGCAAAAGCCGGAAGTCCTGGAACACGACACCGATATTGCGCCGAACGAACGGAATCTTGCGTTGCTTCAGCTTGCCGATATTGAATCCACTTACGAAAATTTGCCCCTTTGTAGGCACTTCTTCTCTATAGATCAATTTCATGAATGTCGATTTCCCTGCTCCCGACGGACCAACCAAATAGACGAATTCATCCTTATCGATTTGGACGGATATGCCGCGCAATGCGTGAGAGCCGTCTTGATACGTTTTCCATACATCTTGCATTTCTATCAAATGATCACACCCTAAGTTTAAAAGATCAGCTAATATACATTCGACATAAGTGCTCTAAATCCTTTAAAAGAAAGGAAATTTCAACATCTTTTTACGCATAGCACCACATTCAGCTATCATTCAGCGTTCTATAGCAGCTAACGCCGTCGGAAGCAGTCCCGCCCTTGCTGTAGTCCTCCCCTCCAACCAGCTAACGCAATTGTTCCCGTGTTCTCTACACTCATCAAGTCAAGTTTACTATGCAAGTCGCATATAGTATGAAAATGAATAAATCAAATCTTCTCGTCCTAAGGCTTCCTTCAAGCAAGGACGCTCTTCTTCATTTTTTCATAAGCAGGAGGCTATTGCAGTGAAAAAAATCCATGCACTATTTATAACCGTTGCCTCGCTCTTGTTGGTAGGTACTGCGATATGGGGCTTGGCTCACAGCTATGCATCACAGCCAACAATCCCTCCCAACGTACATCTGTCCACCTGGAATATCGGCTCTCAATCCATGGACGCCTTCCGCGAGCAATTAAAAGCAAAAATTGAGCAGTTGGAGCAAACGCCATTCGAATTCTCCTTCGACGGCACAAACGTTGAACCAGTCAAAACTACACTTGCTGATCTCGGCGTTACATATGATGCTGAGCCTATTTTACGCGCACTCGACAAGATGAAGGAAGGCTCTCTCTGGGAACGAATTCAAGCACGCTACTATTTCCCGACATCGTGGACACTTCAATTCCGCTGGAATAAGGACGTGTGGGCGAAGCGCTTGACTCCAGACTGGGAGGAAAAGACATTCAGCAAGCCCGTAAATGCACAGCGGGAAATTACAAAAGACGACACCGTTCGCTATACACCTGAAAAAACAGTCCTTCGCATCGACCGATTACAGCTGGAACAACTCATCCGCACCTCCATCCCCCACACGTGGAACGAAGGGCAATCCATTGCTCTACAGGTACCACTACAAAAAACAGCCCCACCAGTCACGATAGCATCGCTGAAAGCGGAGGGAATTGAACGAAAGATTATTGAGTTCTCAACCAGCTTCGTGCAAGCCAGCGACGGCCGCACCCATAATGTCAACGCAGCTGCCCAGACCATTCATGACATGGAGCTGAAGCCTGGTGAGGTTTTCGACTATGATAAAGTCATTGCTGAAACGGAAAAGAAATACGGCTTCAAGGAAGCTCCCGTCATCTTCAACGGCAAGCTTGTGCCCGGCATTGGCGGAGGCATTTGCCAAGTATCGAGCACCTTATACAATGCAGTACTTCGCACTGGTCTGGAAATCGTCGAGCGACGCAATCATTCATTACCTGTCTCTTATTTACCAATTGGGTTAGATGCCACCTTCTCTCAGGGCTATATTAATTTCCGCTTCAAAAACACAACCGGCAAGCATCTTATTATTCGAACTGCTGCTGAGAACGATCGGCTCATTATTAAATTTTTCGGCACAATGGATAAGGATGTATCCTATCGGATGGAGACCAAGACCTTGAAGGTACTGGAACCAACGATTAAATATGTGAAAAATCCAAATCTCCCTATCGGCAGCCATGAGACGATCCAGAAGGGGAAACAGGGCTATACGGTAGAGTCCTACCGGATCAAGCTCGTTAACGGCAAAGAGGTCGAACGCAAAAAAATGTTTGTGGATACGTATAGACCACAGCCGACACTTATAGCGGTCAATACAGGCGGATCGGATCAGTCTTCTTCGAAGAAGGATCAAAGCCCGATTTTAGAGGATGGTGTCAACGGGCCGGTATTCAACGATTAGCTAACTGGGGAAATATGCTGAGGTTCAATAGTAAGAGCCCTCCTTCAGCCATTGATGAGGAGGGCTCTTATTCGTGTAAGCATAAAACTATATTGCGGCAAACCAATGATGGACGTAAATCAATCACCATCTATGCAAAATTAGAAAATGCGGTGAGGCATCGGCCAAGCGCCACGTCCTCCTATAGAATGAAGTTGGATCCGGATGCAAGGCGAGATCATTCAATCTACGCCGCCATACCCAGCATTGAAAGGAGTTTCTCCCTTTCGAGGTACAGAACATTGCATTACGCATCCCGCTTCGTTCGCTGCTGCGGCATATCTGTAAGCTGATTGACCGATACGATGTCATGCCGTTTTTTGCGTGGTGGTGTCCAAAACTGTTCATTTCCTGGCAAATCATCGAACCAAGCAGCTTCATCGGGACAATCAAGCTCCATGAACGCTCCATAATTGCCCTCTCTTGATTGATGATACTTTAGAAAAGCCTTTCCGTTCTCAATCGCCAAAATTTCAATTTTGCCTGATGTATGACTCATGGATAGCCTGACCCGCTTACCAAGACCTGAGGTCTTCGCCTTGGCTGCTTCAACGAGTTGGTACGCCTCCTTTAATGGGAGGACGAATTCACTATTGCCAGCAACCGGCCGGTTAATAAAGAAATAATACGGGGTTACCCCAGCCCATGACAGCTTATCTAGCAGTTCTCCGAGTACATCCGCATCATCATTAATCCCCCGCAATACCGGCGTCTGATTGACTACGATAGCTCCAGCTTCGTGCAGTGCTTGGAATCCGCGCTTCGCTTCTTCTGTAATTTCTCGTGGATGATTAATATGGGCCATCACATAAATCCGGTGGTCAGGTGTTGAAAATTCACGAATCGTCTCCAGCAATAACTCATCTTCATAAATCCGCATCGGATTGAAAACGGGCAGCTTGGATCCCAATCGAATAATCTTAACATGAGGGATATCGCGCAGACGTTGTAAAATCATGCGCAGCTTCGGGGTGGCTAGAATCAGACTGTCTCCGCCGGTAAGCAGGACATTGTTAATCTCGGGATGTTCGGCAATGTAAGTGAGTCCGGGATTCACATCGGACATCGCTTCTTTGACATCGTTGCGGAATAGTCGCTTGCGGAAGCAGTATCGGCAATAGGCGCCGCATACTTCCGATACAATTAATAGTGCGGTAGATGAATACTTGTGCTGGCAGCCAGGAACTACGTAGTTCGTGTCCTCGTCTGAGGCGTCCCATCGTCCATACTCTTTCAGTTCCCCGGTATTCGGGATAACAAGCTTCCGAATCGGGTCATTGGGGTCGTTCCAATCAATGAGGTTCAAATAATAATCGTTGACGCGGAATACAAATTTCTCGGTAATCTGCTTGAGCCGTTTCCTTTCCGTCTCGGGCAACTGTGTGACCTTGTCGATATCGGTGACGTACTTCGGCTGAGGCATTAGCATTCCTCCTTATGAAGTTTGATCGTGCATATGCACATTGTTAATTATACACATATTTACATATTCAGGCAATGGAAGGGGTGAAGCCTACGAAGCGAAACCTCCCTTCAAATGCAAAAAAGCACAAGCGCGTCAGCGCCTCACAGGACGCTATTAACGCGCAGTGCTCATCGATAAGTTGAATTACATGATTTCATGTCGATGCTGAATACTATCGCTGATCATCCTATCCAACAGAAATCAGCCTGCCGTCAACTCTTCCCCTTATGCTAGCTTGATCCCACCGTTGGCTTCAATCCAGAGCGCCTTCTGTGCCAACGCTTGTTCTGCCCGCCCAATGGCGGCCTCCACCTGCACCGTTGCTGTTCCGCCGTATACGTTGCGTGCATTGACAACCTGCTCAGGTTGAAGGACAGCATAGATACGATCATCGAACAGTTCAGAGAATTGCTTAAACTCCTCCAGAGTCAGATCAAGCAGGTATTTGTTCTGTTCAATACAGTACAGCACCGTCTTGCCGATAACTTCATGCGCCTGACGGAATGGCAGTCCCTTGCCAACGAGGAAATCTGCAATGTCAGTTGCGTTAGAGAAGTCCTGACGCACTGCCTCCCGCATGCGGCTGCGATTCACCTTCATCGTAGCGATCATCGGTGCAAATAAGCGCAGTGCTCCGTCCAGCGTATGCACAGTGTCGAACATGCCTTCCTTGTCTTCCTGCATATCCTTGTTATAGGCTAGCGGCAGTGCCTTGAGTACCGTCAGCATGCCCACGAGATTACCGTATACCCGCCCTGTCTTTCCACGAACTAGTTCCGCGACGTCTGGATTTTTCTTCTGTGGCATAATACTGGAACCCGTGCAAAACGCATCGTCCAGCTCCACGAATTGAAATTCAGTGCTTGACCAGAGCACAAGCTCCTCACACAAGCGGGACAAGTGCATCATAATCAGGGAAGCGTTCGACAGGAATTCCACGATGAAATCCCGATCGCTCACTGCATCAAGACTGTTCTCATATACGCGGCTGAAGCCAAGCTGCTTCGCGGTGTAATGACGATCAATCGCAAATGTCGTCCCCGCGAGCGCACCCGCTCCAAGTGGAAGCATATCAATGCGCTTATAGCTGTCCGTCAAACGCTCGATATCGCGCTCGAACATTGCGACATACGCCATCAAATGATGAGCGAATAGAATCGGCTGTGCACGCTGCAAATGCGTATAGCCAGGCACGATTGTCTCTACGTTCTCCTTCGCCTGCGCAATAAGTGCTTCCTGCAGCTGCACAAGCAGCTCAACAAAGGTGACCACACGCTTGCGCAAGTACAAGTGCATATCGGTCGCCACTTGGTCGTTGCGGCTGCGTCCAGTATGCAGCTTGCCGCCCACCGGGCCAACAAGCTCAATGAGCGCTTTTTCAATATTCATGTGAATGTCCTCATCGGATACGGAGTAATCCAGCTCCCCACGGCGGATCATACTCGCGACCTGATGAAGTCCATCCGTAATCTGATCTACATCCTCCTGCGGCAATATACCGCAAGCCCCCAGCATCGCCACGTGAGCAAGGCTGCCATGTATATCCTCTTCTGCCATTGCTTTATCGAATGTAATCGAAGCTGTATATTGTTCAACGAGTTGATCCGTCTGTTTCGTAAACCGACCGCCCCATAGTTTGCTCACGCTGCTCTCCCCTTCCTGTGTTACACGCCCGCTTCTTGCAAGGAAGCCCCATGGACCTTCGTACCATGCACGCCGGCAGCGACCTTAAGACGCAAGGCATTCAAATGAATAAAGCCTGTTGCATCATTTTGATCGTATGCCTGAGATGGGTCTGCCTCCATCGTTGCGATATCTGGATTGTATAGACTCACCGGACTCTGTACGCCAGCGCCCATCACATTTCCCTTGTACAGCTTAAGCCGTACGCTACCCGTCACATGCTTCTGACTTTCGTTGACGAGTGCTTGAATCGCAAGCCGCTCCGGTGCGAACCAGAACCCATTGTATACTGCAGCACTGTACTTCGGAATAAGCGAGTCACGGATATGCATTACTTCGCGATCCATCGTCAACGATTCCATGATGCGGTGTGCCGTAAATAGAATCGTACCGCCCGGTGTCTCATAGACGCCGCGGCTCTTCATGCCGACGAAGCGGTTCTCTACCATATCGACACGACCAATGCCGTGCTTGCCGCCAAGCTCATTCAATGTCTCCATTACCTGCAGAGGGGAGAGCGCCTCTCCGTTAACCGCAGTACAATTACCTTGCTCAAATGTTAATTCGATGAGTTCAGACTCATTCGGCGCATCCTCTGGGGAGACACTCAGCACGTACATGCCTTTATTCCAATCTGCTGTTGCGTCAAACCAAGGATCCTCCAGCATGCCGCTCTCGAAGCTAATGTGGAGCAGATTGCGGTCCATCGAGTATGGTTTGGCCGCAGAAGCCTGCACCGGAATCCCATGCTTCTCCGCATAGGCGATCATCTCAGCGCGTCCTGGGAAGTCAGCGCGGAATTGCTCCGAGCGCCAAGGCGCGATGACTTGAATGTCCGGTGCCAGCGCCGCTGCCGTCAGTTCAAAGCGGACTTGGTCATTCCCTTTGCCAGTTGCACCATGCGCAATCGCCGTTGCGCCTTCCATACGAGCAATCTCAATCATCCGCTTCGCAATGAGCGGACGCGCAATGCTTGTGCCGAGCAGATATTGCCCTTCATACAGCGCACCTGCCTGGAACATTGGGAAGATGAAGTCCTGCGCAAACTCTGCGCGCAAATCGTCAATGTAGACTTTGGATGCACCTGTTGCGATTGCCTTTTCTTCAAGGCCGTCCAGTTCTTCCTTCTGTCCAATGTCCGCGGTAAACGTAATGATCTCTGCGTCATAGGTTTCCTTTAGCCATGTTAGAATGACGGATGTATCTAAGCCGCCTGAATAGGCCAGCACAATTTTGTTCTTTGCCACGATGACTCCCCCGTTCAATATGCTTCAATATGCTGTAGAGGCTACTCTCCCATCAAGGAAGCCATGATCGCCTTCTGCGCATGCAGACGATTCTCCGCTTGATCGAAAATAACAGAGTGGCCTCCATCAATAACACCTTCACTGACTTCTTCACCACGATGTGCAGGCAAGCAGTGCAGGAATATATAATCAGGCTTCGCATATCGAGCTAATTCTTCATTCACTTGGAAGTTGCGGAACGCTTGCTCACGCTTCAACTGCTCCGCCTCGAACCCCATGCTTGCCCATACGTCTGTATAGACCACATCGGCGTTCGCGATTGCTTCCTTCGGATCACTCGTAATGAGCACTTGAGATCCTGACTGCTGCGCCTGCTCGCGGCTTTGCTTCACAATGCCTTCATCCGGCATATATCCTTCGGGCGATGCGACAGCGACATGTATCCCCAGCTTGCTTGCTCCCATCAGCAGTGAATTCGCCATATTATTGCCATCCCCGATATAGGCCAGCTTCAAGCCTTGCAGCGTTCCTTTTTTCTCATATATCGTCTGGAAATCGGCCAGCGCTTGGCATGGATGATTCATATCCGTCAATCCATTAATAACCGGTATGGTAGCGCCGCGCGCCAAATCTATGACCGTGCGATGGGCAAACGTTCGGATCATAATGCCATCCACGTAGCGAGACAGCACCTGGGCGGTATCCCATATTGGCTCCCCGCGGCCAATTTGCAGATCATTTTTACTCAAAAACAATGCCTGGCCGCCGAGCTGGTACATCCCTACTTCGAATGATACACGCGTGCGGGTGGATGACTTCTCGAAGATCATGCCGAGTGTCTTCCCCTTCAGCGGCTGATACACCTCGCCTGCCTTCTGCTTCCGCTTCAGCTCAATCGCGAGATCGATCAAGTATTGCAATTCTTCCATTGTATAGTCAGCGAGCGCAATAAAATCGCGTCCGCGCAAATCAATAGTAGATGCTGTTGTTGCCATCAAGGCCACCTCCGTATATAGTCGCTGTCTTCCCATCCGATCTGTGCACACGCTCCGATTGCCATCTATGCCGTAGCAACAACCTCTGAACGCTTCACTAATACATCGTGGATAATTGCCACAGCCTCTTCGATTTCTTCGTCAGTTACGAACAGATTCGGAAGCAAACGAATCACATTCGGACCAGCGCTAATGAATAGCAAGCCTACCTGCTGTGCCTCCTTAATCACATCCGCCACAGGTTCCGCGCACTCGATACCAACAAGAAGCCCGAGACCTCGTATATCCTTCACTAGCGGTACATCGCTCAACTTCACCCGCAGCGCGTTAAGCAAGGTCGTCCCCTTCTCCGCCGCCCGCTGCGCAGCCTTCTCTTCCAGCATCGTCTCCAGTGTGCCTACTACAGCTGACATCGCGAGCGGGTTGCCGCCGAAGGTCGAGCCATGTGTGCCCGGACTGAACGCTGCCCGCAGATGCTCCTGCGCCAGCATAGCTCCTACTGGGAAGCCGCTCCCGAGCCCCTTGGCCACGGTAAAGATATCCGGCTGAAGGCCGTAATGCTCATGTGCGAACAATGCTCCTGTACGCCCCATTCCCGTTTGTACTTCATCCACGATGAGAAGAAGTCCGTGCTCCCTGCACAATGCAGCTACTTCTTGAGCGAATGATGCCTTGATCGGGAAGACGCCGCCTTCTGCCTGCACGATTTCAAGCATGATCGCTGCTGTATTGTCCGTTATCGCAGCTTTCAGCGCTTCACTATCGTTAAACGGTACATAACGGAATCCTGCTGGCAGCGGCGCGAATCCATCCTTCACCTTGTCTTGACCAGTTGCTGTCAGCGTTGCCAACGTGCGGCCGTGGAAGGATTGATGGAACGAAATGATTTCCGTCCGCCCTGTCTTAGCAACTGCTGCATGATAGCGTCGCGCCAGCTTAATAGCTGCCTCGTTCGCTTCCGCTCCACTATTGCAGAAGAATACAGCATCTGCACATGTATTTGCGGTCAGCAGTTCCGCCGCTTGCTCCTGCTGTGGGATATGGAACAGATTCGAAGCGTGCCATAACGTATCCAGCTGCTCTTGTACACGCGCCTTGACCCGCCCCGGCACATGTCCCAAGTTCGTTACGGCTATGCCGCTCATGAAATCCAAGTAGCATTTCCCCTCATTGTCCCATACGCGGCTTCCTTGCCCCTTGACCAGTGCAATTGGATAGCGGGCATACGTTGGGAACAAAGCGCTAGCTTCCTTCCCGGCATCTATATTCTTCGTCATCGTCTCCACCCCTTCGTTCAGTCTGGTACTCCGTTCACAGCCTCTCAGCTGCAGCATACTGCTATCTAAATCTTTACTTTTCGATTTATTCCATGTTTTAATAGGTCATCTATGACCTAACAATTCGAGTTCCGATCACTTCCCCGGCCATCAATCGGCGCAGCACATCAGGTTCAGATCCGTCAGCAATAACAACCTCCTGCACGCCGCCCTCCAGACATTTCATCGCAGCCTGCACCTTCGGGATCATCCCTCCGTAAATATCGCCACTCTCGATCATCGCCTCAACTTCCTCAGTCGTCACAACGGGAAGTACAACTTTCCCTTCTGGGCCGTTCCTCATAATGCCGGGTACATCCGTTACCACAATAAGCTGCTCTGATTCGAGATAAGCCGCTACAGCACCTGCTGCAGTATCAGCATTGATGTTATAGCGTTGGCCTGCACGATCCAGTCCAACTGGCGCAATGACTGGCATGTGATTCATGTCGACCAATCCAGCCAGCAAGGATGCATTGACATGGGTCACATCTCCGACAAAGCCTACTTGTGCCGCGTTAGGTACCGGCTCCGCCTGAATGAGTCCACCATCTGTTCCCGACAGCCCAATCGCCTTAGCCCCTACTTGTGTGAGGCGCCGTACGATTTGCTTGTTGATCTGTCCGGCAAGGATCATTTCGACGACGTCAAGCACAGCTTCATCAGTCCTACGAAGCCCGCCGATGAACTCGGACTCGATACCGAGCTTATCCAGCATGCCTGATATCGCAGGCCCACCGCCATGCACGATTACAGGAACTGTACCTTCCTCCTGAAGCTGATGAAGCTGTTCATAGAACGAATTCGGCAATGCTGCCAAGGTGCTTCCCCCGCACTTCATGACGAACAGCTTTACAGCTGTAGCCGCCGATGACTGCTCTATGCCCTGAGTTTCTGTCGTTGCCATACTCCCACGCCGCTCCTTCCCACTCTTGCTTTACACCGCTTAATGAAACTTTACACTTGCTTGCAGCTTATCTAGCCTCTCCGATTCTCTCTCTTATTTCCTATCCCAATACTGTGCGCAAAAAGAAATCCGCTGCTCGTAGCGCTGCTGTTGCTATGTCACTGCAGTCCAGTTACTGCAACAGATCACGACCTCCATTTGCCTCGCTCTATGTTCGGTACGCCGCATTGATGCGCACGTAATCATAAGTTAAGTCACAACCCCATGCCTTGGATTCGCCAGCTCCCATATGTAAATCAACGTGGAAGATGACTGTATCTCCCTTCAAATAGGCAAGCGCCGCCTCTTCATCAAATGCAACCGGTGTTGACTGCTGAAGCACAGTGATTGGCCCCATATGAATATCCAACGTATCGGGATTAACCGGCTGCCCCGCATAACCCACAGCTGCTATAACCCGGCCCCAGTTCGCATCTGCACCAAATACAGCTGATTTCACAAGACTTGATCCAACAATCGACTTGGCAATCGCAGATGCCGCCTCATCTGATACAGCTCCAGTGACACGCACCTCAATCAGCTTCGTCGCTCCTTCTCCATCGCGAGCGATCGCTTTAGCAAGCTGTTCACACACATAGTGGAATGCTGCTGCGAACGCTTGCCATGCTTCATGCTGCTCATGGAGAGATTCATTGCCTGCCATGCCGCTCGCCATTGCGATAAGCATATCGTTCGTGCTCGTATCCCCATCCACCGTTATCATATTGAATGTCTTGTTCGTTGTGGAACGAAGCAAGCCTGCCAGTGCCTCTTGGCCGATTGATGCATCAGTCGTTACGAATCCAAGCATCGTAGCCATGTTCGGATGAATCATTCCCGAGCCCTTGGCGCACCCCGCAACCGTAACTTGCTTGCCATCGACCATGACGACCGCACATGCTTCCTTCTTCACCAGATCTGTTGTCAAAATCGCTTGAGAGAACTGCTCCGCACCTTCTCCAAGCTCCGTCAACTTCTTAGGAAGCTCCACGATCCCTCTCTCCACGCAATCCATCTTCAGCGGCTCGCCGATGACTCCTGTGGATGCAACAGCCACGTAATGCGGTGCAATGCCAAGCTGCTCTGCAAATGCGCTGCGCATCCGGTAAGCATCCGCTTCCCCTTGCTTGCCTGTGCAGGCATTCGCATTTCCACTGTTCACAATAATGGCTTGCACCTTGCCCTCTTCCTTCAAACTTGCACGCGTTACGGCAAGCGGCGCTGCTTGGAATACATTCGTTGTATACACGGCAGCTGCTGCAGCAGGAACGTCGCATACGATAGCTCCCAAATCATTGCGTTCGGATTTCTTCAAGCCGCAATACAGCCCACTGGCCCGAAATCCATGAGGTGTTGTTACTGATCCATCGATAATGTTAAATAATTGCACCTCTGTGCTCAGAGCTTGCGTTTGCATCCCTATCAACCTTCTTCTTTATCAAAGTCGTACATCTTTTTCATTGAATAGCTTCATGCTATTCGTATTTATGTTCACGTTACGGGTACACCGGTGTGAGCATCAGTCCCGTCGTCTCGTCCCATCCCATCATATGATTCAAATTCTGTATCGCTTGGCCTGCCGCGCCCTTGACGACATTGTCGATAACGGAAATAATCGTTACCCGCTTCGTTCTCCGATCTACGGCAAAACCGATATCACAGAAGTTCGATCCGAACACTTCTTTCGTTGCCGGCCACTGCCCTTGTGGACGAATGCGAACGAATCGCCGTCCTGCATAATACTCTTGATAGTGAGATATAAAGTCCTCTTCGATGTATGTCCCTGCAAGCGTCGCATACATCGTGCACATAATGCCGCGAGTCATCGGCGTCAAGTGCGTGGTGAACGTCACCGTAACCGGCTGCTGTGCAACCTCGCTAAGAACCTGCTCGATTTCCGGGATATGCTGATGCTTGTTAACTTTGTAGGCCTTGAAGTTTTCATTAATCTCCGCATAATGAACACCTAAGTTTACGCCTCGACCAGCTCCGGATACGCCGGATTTCGCGTCAATAATGAGACTGTCAGGTTGAATCCATCCTGCTTGCAGTGCTGGAATGAGTCCGAGCAGCGTTGCCGTTGGGTAGCAGCCTGGATTGGAAATGAACTTACGCCCTTCTGCATATCCACGTTCCGGGTACAACTCACACAAGCCGTACTTGGCTTCCGCTAGCCACTCTTCCGGTGGAGCAGCGTGCTTATACCATGTCGTATATAGCTCGCCATCCTTAATGCGGAAATCCCCGGACAAATCGATAACGGCGAGTCCTGCCTCCAGCAGCTTCGGCACCAGCTGTCCGCTCACGCCGGAAGGAGTTGCTGTAAACACAACGTCTGCCTTCCTTCGCATCTCTTCCACATCCACTCCGTCCAATGTATCGCACATCACTTCATGCAAATGCGGGTATCCATCTGCAATGGGTGCTCCTGCGCTCGATGCTGAAATGACTGATGTGATCGTGACATTCGGATGATTCAATAACAGCCGGATAAGTTCGACACCGCCGTAGCCAGTGGAACCAACAATGGCTACTCGTACATGCTTCTCTTGATTCATTCCACTCTCTCCATTCCTCACTACTCTCGTATAAGCTCCTGAACGTATGCTTCGTTGTGATCGGTATAAACTCTGAGGTATTGCTACTGCCCTGAAATAACTGACACGTATAGGAAAATGATTCCTCATGAATAATATGTATCATTATACAACTGTATTTATATAAATACAACGACTTTCCCATGAAATTTCATTTTCTTTACGAAAAAGATAAAAGGATGGATCATGATACTAAGGGGAGATATCGTCCAAAACCCATGCTACATAGGGATAGCGGAGATAAATGATCTGACTTTGCAATGAGGATAACTCGAACGCAAATAAAAAAACGCAGCTCCCTCTACATACATGCGGGGCATGATATGCAGAATAGAACTGCGTTTTATGAATAAAATCGAACAGCTTATGCAACGAATGAATATCTTGTAGACCTTATTAGGCATAAGTGTGGCTTGCTCTTCTTGCTCTTTTTACGCTTGCACCTTGAATCCCTCGCCTAATACCTCATTCGTATCACTAATAATGACAAATGCCTGCGGATCCACTGAGCGGACGATCGCCTTCAGCTTATATACTTCGCTCTGACCGACGACGACCATGAGCACGGTACGTCCTTCGCCCGTGTAGCCGCCTTCGCCCTGCAGCTTCGTCAATCCGCGATCGAGATCATGCAGAATCGTATCCGTAATTTTATCGGCTTCATCACTAATAATGAATGCAACCTTCGTATAACCCAAGCCTACCTGAACCACATCGATCGTCTTGCTCGTTACGAACAAAGCGATGAGCGCATACATGGCGTTTTCAAAGGAAAGCATGAATCCGGCAAGCAAAATGATAACCCCGTCACAAATCGCGACAGACAGTGCAATATTGATTTTACCGAAAGTACTCAGCAACTGTGCGGTAATGGCATTGCCTCCGGTAGAGCCACGACCGCGGAATACGATACCTAGACCCAAGCCAATCCCTATTCCACCGAAAATAGCCGCAAGCAGCGGATTATCCGTAGCAGGCCCTAAATGTTGTGTGAGATAGATAAAGGTCGGCAAGGAAACGGAACCTACAAGTGTCCGAATCCCGAACTGCTTGCCTAGCAAGCATACCCCTAAAATGAAGAGCGGTATATTGAATGCATACTGCGTAATTGCAGGGTTCCACCCAAATTGACTCTCCAGCAAGATGGATAGACCCGAAATGCCCCCTGATGCGATCTTGTTCGGCAGCATTAATGTATTGAACGTAAGCGCCATAATAAAGGCTCCAAGGAAAAGCAGGGCGTAATCCATTACTGCCCGCATGGGATGATCATATGGAAGCAGTAAGCCATTGTTGTTACGCCGAGGTTTCCTCGATTGAGAAATAGATGAATCCGATGTATGGGGCATAATGTCTCTCCTTCGTAATACACAGTATGGTATAGCAGCTATGGTAACGTGGTACTCGGTGGTGTCACATAATTCTCTGGAGTGCTGCCGTTTTTCCAGCGTTGAACCATTTGGCGTTGGTGCAATACTTGGCAGTGCCGTAGTACTTGGCGGAGTCACACTACTTCACATTATCCCAGAACTCCGCGGTGAGCATTACTTGGCAAGAAATCTGTATCCTGTGCCATGAACCTATCTTATTATGTGCACTCTCTAGCATGGTAAAGCATTCAAGCACAACAAAAAACCTGCCCCGATCAAAGATCGGCGCAGGTTTTCGCAGTCGGTACCAACATATTTATGCTTCAGATGATGGTTGAATTAAGGTTCTCAAGTACGCGTCAATAAACGTATCCAAGTCGCCGTCCATCACGGCGCCGACATTTCCGGTTTCCACCTGCGTCCGGTGGTCCTTGACCATGCTGTACGGATGGAATACATAGGAGCGAATTTGGCTTCCCCATGCGATTTCCATCTGATCACCACGGATTTCTGCTAACTGCTTCTGTTGTTCCTCAATCTTGCGCTCATACAACTTGGAACGAAGATGAGTCATGGCACGCTCACGGTTCTTGATCTGCGAACGCTCCGTCTGACATGTCACGACGATGCCCGTTGGAATATGGGTAATCCGAACAGCAGAATCCGTCGTATTGATGTGCTGACCCCCCGCACCGCTCGCACGGTACGTATCAACTTTCAAATCCTCTGTACGGATTTCAATTTCCGCGTCGTCTGTAATCTCAGGCACGACGTCGCAGGATACAAATGAAGTATGTCTCCGGCCAGAGGAATCAAATGGCGAGATACGAACGAGACGATGCACACCCTTCTCCGTCTTCAAATAACCGTAAGCGTTATATCCTTTAACAAGCAGCGTCACGCTCTTAATGCCTGCTTCGTCGCCTGGCAGATAATCCAGTACCTCGACCTTGAAGCCGCGCTTCTCTGCCCAGCGTGTATACATGCGCAGAAGCATTTGGCCCCAGTCTTGAGACTCGGTACCGCCTGCACCTGGATGCAGCTCCAAAATGGCGTTCATTTTATCATAAGGCTCGCTCAGCAGAAGCTGAAGCTCGAAATTCTCAATACTGGCCAGGAGTTGTTCAACATTCGCTGTCAGTTCCTCAGCTAGTGATTCATCGTCTTCTTCCTCTGCCAGCTCGAGCATCATTTCATTGTCGTCATAATCCTGCTTCAGCTTCCCATACTGGTCGACAATGCTCTTGATTGCATTCATCTCAGAGATAAGTCCTTGCGCTTTGTCATTGTCATCCCAGAAGTCCGGTGCAGCCATCTTCTCCTCGAAGTTGGCAATCATCTCTTGCTTCAGATCGAAGTCAAAGAGACCCCCTAAGGTTTGTAAGTTTAGCTGCGATGCTGCGCATATTGTGACGTACACTTGCGTCGATCATCATAATACCACCTCGGCAAAATTGGTTAGGAAGGGAGCAGTGTCGCTTCCTTCTCCCGAACAACGGGCGGCTATACGGCCGCCCGTTCGGGTCTATCATGTGGAGAGCTGCGCATTGGCCTCTATCCACCATGAATATGCTGTTTATACTGTCTATGCAGCGGTGTATATCCGATGCAAGAGTATTCATGACTATAATCGGCATAAAACTCGTTCAACCAATTAGTCTTGCTTACCGTGACATTGCTTATATTTCTTGCCGCTTCCGCAAGGGCACTGGTCGTTGCGGCCAACCACTTCGCCCCTTACAACAGGACGCTTCTCAGCAGGCTCTGCATTCGTAGACATCTTGCTCTCTTCTATGACAGCTTGACGTTCTACATTCTGCTCTACTTGAGCCTTCATAATGTATGTGGACACTTCTTCTTGGATCGAAGCTACCATGCTGTTGAACATTTCGTAGCCCTCGAATTGGTATTCGCGCAGCGGATCCGTACCGCCGTACGCACGAAGGTGAATCCCTTGACGCAGATGATCCATCGCATCGATATGATCCATCCACTTGGAGTCTACGGCACGAAGCACGACAACCTTCTCGAATTCACGCACAAGTTCTGGCCCGATGCGCTCTTCGCGTTCTGTATATTTCTCCATAACCTTGCCGAACAGGAATTCCGTAATTTCTTCTTTTTCCTTGCCCCACAGGTCATCCTTCGTAATTGTACCCTCGTCAAGCATTTGACGATGCATGTAGTTCACGACTTCTTCCAGATCCCAGTTCTCTGGGATATCTTCTTCATTACAGTGCGCATCTACGACGCGCTCGATGCATGGCTTGATCATATCCAACACGATTTGGCGGATATTCTCGGAATCAAGCACTTCAAAGCGCTGCTTGTAGATGATACCGCGCTGTTGGTTCATAACGTCATCATACTGAAGGACGACTTTACGCAAGTCGAAGTTGTTGCCTTCTACTCGCTTCTGTGCAGATTCCACAGCACGCGTAATCAGCTTGGACTCGATAGGCTGATCCTCTTCAAATCCAAGACGCTCCATCATGCCAAGCACGTTATCCGCACCAAAGCGGCGCATCAATTCGTCTTCCAAGGACAGATAGAACTGCGAGGAACCTGGATCGCCCTGACGTCCAGCACGTCCACGAAGCTGGTTATCGATACGACGGCTCTCATGGCGCTCCGTACCGATAATGTGCAAGCCGCCTGTTTCCTGTACGCCTTCACCCAAGATAATGTCCGTACCGCGACCCGCCATGTTCGTGGCGATAGTTACTTGGTTTGGTTGACCTGCGCTAGAAATGATATTCGCTTCCTCCGCATGGTACTTCGCATTCAAGACTTGGTGCTTCACACCCTTGCGGCGGAGCATGTCAGACAAGCGCTCCGAGTTCTCGATCGACACCGTACCTACCAAGACTGGCTGACCATTTTTGTGGCGCTTCACGATTTCTTCTACAACCGCGTTATATTTCGCATTTTCCGACTTATAGACGACATCCGGAATGTCTTTGCGCTGGTTCGGCTTATTCGTCGGCACTTGGATAACTTCCAAGCCGTAAATGCTCTTAAATTCTTCTTCCTCTGTCTTCGCTGTACCCGTCATGCCGGCAAGCTTGCGATACATACGGAAGTAGTTCTGGAATGTAATTGTTGCGAGCGTCATGCTCTCATTTTGCACCTCAAGGCCTTCTTTCGCCTCGATTGCTTGGTGCAAGCCGTCGCTGTAGCGACGGCCAGCCATCATGCGGCCTGTGAACTCGTCGACAATAACAATCTCGCCGTCATTTACGACATAGTCAACATCCAGACGCATAATCGCGTGAGCCTTCAACGCTTGTTGAATATGGTGATTCAACGTTACGTTCTTTACATCGAACAGGTTCTCCACGCCGAGTGCTTTCTCCGCCTTAGCCACACCTGCTTCTGTAAGTGCAACTTGACGCGTCTTCACATCAATCGTGTAGTCCTCTTCACCTTTCAAGCGGCTAACGAACCGGTCTGCAACGAAGTACAGCTCTGTCGACTTAGCAGCTTGTCCAGAAATGATAAGCGGCGTACGCGCTTCGTCAACGAGGATGGAGTCCACTTCATCAATGATTGCAAAGTTCAGTGGACGCTGAACCATTTGCTCTTTATAAAGCACCATGTTGTCACGCAGGTAGTCGAACCCGTACTCGTTGTTCGTACCATACGTAATATCGCACGCATATGCTTCCTGCTTCATGTTGTGATCCATGCCAGACAGGTTCAAACCAACAGTCATGCCCAGGAAGTTATATACTTGAGCCATAATCTCGCTATCGCGGGATGCCAAGTAATCGTTGACAGTAACGACGTGAACGCCTTTCCCTTCCAACGCATTCAAATATACAGGAAGTGTTCCGACGAGTGTCTTACCTTCCCCTGTCTTCATCTCAGCGATCTTGCCTTCATGAAGCACCATACCACCGAGCAGCTGTACATCATAATGACGCATGCCCAGCGTACGCTTCGCAGCCTCACGCACTGTAGCAAAAGCTTCTGGCAAGAGCTGATCCACTGTGTCGCCCTTTGCAAGACGCTCACGGAATTCTACCGTCTTCGATTGTAATTGTTCATCGGATAATTTCTCGAATTCGGGTTCCAGACCGTTAATTACCTCAACCGTCTTCAAGAGCCGCTTAACTTCGCGTTCGTTGGCATCGCCGAATATTTTCTTTACAAGTCCTAGCATGCTTAACCCCTTTCACGCAAATCCGATCGTGATTTTATGGCCGTTCTCTATCCTTCATTCAAGCTTTTACACAAGAACGGTAACATCGACTCGTTTTGCAATAAATTGTAACAGTTTCAACAGGGTCCCGCAACCGCCGCTGGGCATGTTTTCGGCGATCTTTCATCACATTTTCACACGAATGTAGCGGCATACCGTGGGCTATCCTGCTTACAGCAACAAAAAGAAAATTTACACTATATTAATAGAAGGCATTTGAAAATGAGGTACAAATCGCACCTTCTTAAAACTCGTACTATTATATATACGTGAAAAGAGCCCATTCCGTTGTGGAAATAGGCTCAGTCCTTTTTTGGTAATCGGGTGAGCTCTCTGCCCTACATGGCAGCTGAGAACTCAATGTGCCCGTTCTTAGCCTTGTTCAATCAATCCGTAACGACCGTCATCGCGGCGATATACAACATTGACTTCCTTGCTCTCCGCATTCGAGAATACGAAGAAGTTGTGGCCAATCATATTCATCTGCAGGATTGCTTCTTCTACGTCCATCGGCTTCAGTGTGAATCGCTTCGTCCGTACGACTTCCAGCTCATCCTCTTCCTCCACCGCAACTGGTGCTGCTGTAGACTGTTCACGGAACAGCTGCTCTGCCGCCGCACCAACCTGACGGAACTTGCGGTTGGCTTTCGTTTTATGCTTGCGGATCTGCCGTTCCAACTTGTCTACGACGCCATCGATCGATGCATACATGTCCTTGCTTCGATGTTCGGCCCGCAGCAGCAAACCCGGTAATGGAATTGTTACCTCAATACTGTGTACATCCTTAATGACGCTGAGTGTAACGTTAGCGCCTGAAGCAGGGGGAGTTTCAAAATACCGTTCCAGTCGGCTCAATTTCTTCTCGACATAGTCAAGCAGTGCGTCTGTGACTTCAATGTTCTGACCTCGAACTTTATATTCCATATAGCACTCCTCCTTTGGATACCTTTATTATACCATAGCTATGATGGAGGAATCAAAAAAACGGTTACAATCCGTTTACAATTCCGTATCTTTATTTACCCTTATCCTTAGGTTATAAAACGGCTTATATGGTTGTCGATGAGCTGGAATCAGAACTCCGGGATAGGTACCGGCAAGTCTTGTTACATCATGTTCATGTGGTTTCACTTTACAGCTCATTAAAGCTCATTAAACAGCTATAAAAAGGATCTTGGACAACCACTGAACATAACAGTAGCAATTCGAAATAACAGACCATGAAAAACTAAAAACCCCTGGCACTGAGCCAGGGGTGTGTAGCTAATCGGAATCATATATAATTCGACTCACGTCGGTATGATTACAGTTTGATTACGTTAGCCGCTTGTGGACCGCGAGCGCCTTCCACGATATCAAATTCTACGGATTGACCTTCTTCCAAAGTCTTGAAGCCGTCAGTTTGGATAGCGGAGAAGTGTACGAATACGTCGTTGCCTTCTGCAGTTTCGATGAAGCCATAACCTTTTTCAGCGTTGAACCATTTTACTTTACCTTGCATGTCGATAACATTCCCTTCATCTTCAAATGCCGTGGAGTTTTTATCCTTCACAAGTTCGACTATATCACCGGATGGAAGCGTTGTCAATGAGGAAAGGGATATTTTTCTTATTATTCAATAATACAGTTCCTACACTTCTCATACTCTAATTATATTTATGACGTAAATAGTTTAAAATTCTTATTTTTCAATGGATAAATCACTCTCTGTTATCGTTTGAAGCAATTGAACAGCTAAATCGGAAGACGTGAATTGCTCTTGTTCTTTAAGTTGAAGCTTTTCAGTAATACTTGATTCATGAGCTATTGGCTGCGAAGCGGAAGGATTAGTTTGGAAAGCGACATCTTGCCATGGCCCAGCACCAAGATGATTGACAGCTCTTATGCGAAGTTGATATATGGAGTCTGGTGTCAAATTTACAAAATTCGCAGTTCGGGTCAAAAGCGTAAAGGATTGCCCATTGTTCTCGATTTCATACATAAACGCATGAGGGACAGCGTTCCAGCTTAATGTTGCGGTCTTGTCCGAGATTGCAGTTAGAGAGACCTGTGGAGCTTCCTTAGGGATAGCAATCGGTTCGGATGTATTATTGACCGTAACTTGAGGAACTTCAGCCTTCGAGTAGTAATAAGGATTTAAACCGGAATAAAAATCTACGACTTTTCCAGTATCCGCATTGATGACTAAATACGAAGTGGGGTCAAAATCTTCTGTGTAACGCGGAGTTTCTAGCCCGAATACATCGGTTCTTTTTATTACCCATTGTCCAGGGCTTGTTCCAGATTGAGAATAGCTCATTTCACTATTAATCATATGAACAGTTTTGACCTGTAAAAACAATGCTTTTGGGATAAGGCCTGTATATGGAGAGTTATAAGTCCCATCGACTGCCGCTACTATAGAACTCTTTCCATTATGATAACCAATTGACTGGGAGCGTCTGAAGGAACCACCGGACCACGAATTTTCAAGAACTCGTTGCCAGTTCATATTTCCTTGTTGCGAAATTTTCTCTCCGTTCACATAGAGATCTCCTGCATCATCTTTGATTAAGATAACAGAGGCGTCTGGCGCAATGTAAAGCACTTGTGCAGAGGCAGCATAGGCTTGTGTCAAGCCTAATGAGCCGGTTCCAACTAATACACATAAAGTAAACACAATAATTCTTGCAAAACTAGTTTTTAACTTCATATTAATCCTCCTATAGTATTGGATGATGCCAAATGTTCTGAGAGGTAATTTCTTACTATATTGTAATATAAAGATGCGCATCTAGTAATAGTTCAATGGTCACAAGTTAAGAGCCATCAGGAGTAAGATAATGATACGCACAAAAAATCCGCTACCATTTTAGGTAGCGGATTTTGCGGACGTGTTAATTAATTATAAGTATACTTCAATGTATTACTAGACTGCCCGTCAGGGTTTACCACTTTGATTTCGATCTCTCCTGTACCGGCTGGAGCTTTAGCACGCAAACGGTAACCTGATTCAACTACAACGGTTGTTGATTCATTTTCACCAAAGTAAACCTTTGCCCCGTCTACAAAATTATCTCCCGTAATGTAAACGTAATTGCCACCCGCCTGAGTGCCGGACTTAACATTCAAAGAATCAAGTTTTGGCGGTGGTCCAAGCGGTGGCTTTTCATATTTAAACATAGCTGTTGCACTTTCACCGTTTTTAAGTGTAACAACGATCGGAACCAGTCCTTCTTCTGTCGCTGGCGGAGTGACGATTCGTACTCTAGATGTACCATCGAATGTTGCAATCGGAACCGGAGCGCCATTTACAGTCACCGTCATATCTGTTTCAAAGTTAGAACCATAAATATAGACACTGGTTCCGCCTTTGAGAGGGCCTACTGCAGGCGAGATACTTGATATCGCAGGCTGAACCAATGTGTAGGTATAGGCTCCTGGCAATGTAGCAGTTCCTTTATCTGGATTAGTAACAGTGACATCTACACTACCAGTAGTTGAAGCAGCAGGTGCAAGTACACTCAATCTATAATTGCTCACTGACTTTACAACCGCTGACTGCTCTCCGAATTTAACAATAATCCCATCTTTAAAGTTATCACCGTTAATATACACATAATTTCCGCCTGTTGCCAATCCCTTATTTGGAGTAACTGAAGAGATGGATACAGGTTCCGGCTTTGGCTCCTCATACTGGAAACCAATGCTTTCTGCAGATTTTTGGCTATCTGCATTTACAACACTTACGTTTACTTTATCTGGAGTCGCCCAAACTGGAGTTTTTACTCGCAGTTGCGTTTCTCCAAGGTAAGTTGTTGCCAACTTCATCTCATTAAAGAACACCGTAGAAGCACCATCAAAATGTTCGCCAATGACAACTACGGTTGTACCGCCTTTCATAGTACCAGATGCAGGAGAAATAGAAAGTACCTTAGGTGCTGGAACTGGTACTGGTTCAGTATACGTGTATCCGTTATCTAAGACTGCTCCTTTATCATCCGGATTTACTACCTTAACATCAAATGTTCCGAAAACATCAGAACTTGGAACCTTAACAGCTATCCGGAAAGCACTTGAAACCGTTACTTGAGATGCCTCTTTATTATTAATAAAGACCTTCAAACCTGCAACGAAGTTTTCCCCATTGATATAAATCGTATTTCCTCCTGCCATTTCCCCTTTATTAGGAGCGACAGATGTAATTTTAGGTTCCGGATACTCAGGCATTTGGTACGTGTACGCTTTGGTTAGAGTGGATTCTTGCTGATCTGGGTTAAGAGCTTTAACATCTACCACTTCACCAAGCTTTCCAGCAGGAACCTTTAACTGTATACGATTCGCAGAAATATATGTAACCTGCGCTTCATTGGCACCGAAATAGATCTTAACATCCGGCGAGAAGTTTTCCCCTAATGCAAATATCGTTTCGCCACCTGCTGGAAGTCCGCTTGCTTGTGTGATTGAAACGAGTGATAATTTCGGTTTTTCTGGTTCTTTGTACGTAAACCCGCCAGGAATAGTTAACGTCATGCCTCCCGGATTCGTCAATACGATATCTACAGTACCCGCTTTTTCTACTTTCGGTGTATTGACCGTTAAATATTGCCCTGTAGAATTCGTTACGATTGTTGCTGGGCTGTCCCCAAACTTAACTGAAATTCCGCTAGTGAAATAGTTGCCCTTAAAAGCAACAAGCGTCCCACCGCTGATTAACCCTTCGTTAGGAGTGTAGGAAGTCACTTCCGGCTTAGCTGCATACTCATAGTCTATCATTGCTTTCTGAGCATCTGGATTCACCACAGAAACCTTAACCTTGCCTAACTTACCTGATGGAGCTGTTGCTTTAATAAGCTGTGCATTTTCTACTGTTACATTAGTAGCCTCAGTTTTATCAAAGTAAACTTTAGCACCCTGTTTAAACTTATCACCATTAATAGTCACTACTTCGCCACCATTGGGATGACCAGCAGGTTCAACAATCGAGGTGATTACCGGTGCCGGCAGTTTTACTTTAATTGTTTGGTTCAATATGTTTTTGGATCTGCTAGAGCCTGCATAATCCTTGTACGTCACAATCGACTCAGAGGTAGATACATCAAACATACCAGTTGCATCTTTGCTTTTTGCTCTTATTTTGTATGTAAACTTCAGGTTTTTATTTTTTAGTTCCTTGAAGCTCCATACCAACTTATTGTCAGTAACTGTCGGTTGTGGAATATTGTCAACATATGAATTTGGAACAATTTCAAATTTATCGTTTACGTAATCTGTAACCGTAATGTCATATGCACTTGCTATTCCGATCTCCTTGACAATTTCCGCGTAAATTTCTTTCAAACCTGTAGATCCCAATACAAAATGATGGTGATCGGAAGTTGTGGCCATTTGTCTCAACAATAAGTTCGGGCCACTTTTATCAGGATCTTCATTTTCATTCAATAGTGCGATGGTGTAAAAAACAATTCCGGCATCCTTCGCTTCATTTGCCTTTTTCAGAGCATATTCATAGGCTGTTCCAGATGGTTCAGTTGCATCTCCGTCTGTCATGATAACGATTACTGGCTGCGTATCCGGCCGAGGATTGCTTTGCAATTCTTTGATAGCAGCATCGATTGCGTCACCTGTAGCAGTTCCGCCGTTAGCCTTAAGCGTATCGATGTAGTCTTGCGCCTTTTTCCCATCCGTGGTCAATGGCAATTGACTTATGCTATTTTTAGAGCTATAATCAACAACCCCTACACGATGGGCGGATAAGTCCATTAGCTGTACAAAGCCTTTTGCCGCATCGATAGCATGCTGCATTTTGTTCTTCATACTTCCGGACTTATCAATAACTAACATGACGTCGTTAGGTTTTACTACATTTACGGGAGGTGTGCCTTGAATATTCAATTCAACAGTTGCTTCCTCCTCAGTAGTCATTTCCATAGGTGATACAGTTCTAGTAACTTGAAGATAGTCATTAACCGATGCCGCGCTCACAATATGAGACAAACTCATATTAGATACTGAGACCAAAGCAACTAGTAGTAGCACGAGCGCCTTTTTCATCTTTTTCACGCTAAAGTTCCCCTTTACTTAAACTTGTCCAACATTAATCCAGGTTCTGCAGAATTACTTTCATACTGCGTCTTAAGTCTTTTACCTCGTTGAATTTGTTCGATTTTCTTGCCTAAATTCAACTTTCGCAACGAGAGTATGGTTTGGATTTCCAACTCCATGTCGTAACATTTGGAATATGCCTCTTTTACAATCACCTCCTCAAAATCTGTAAGTTGGCCAAGCATCTGCAAGGAGGATACGAGGAACTGCTGTTTACTATAGTAAGCTTCATATTCTAATTCGTCTTCCTCGTCAATGCGAAGTTGATTTAAATATTCGGCCGTACTAGAAACCAGTTCTCGGGATAATTCCACTGAACTACTATACGTCATTTTTTGTTCACCATCTTCATTGCTTCGTGCCAAGTATCCCTTAGTTCCGTTATCATACCCAGTATTTCTTCCAAAGCTTCTTGATCCAAATGAATACTTACATACAAGAGTCTTTCTTGAAAATAAATATATAAGGACTCAAGCTGCTTTGAGATTTCATATTCCATGTTTAGCGTAGCTTGTAATTCATTAATAATATTAATAGCTTTTGATATTGCTTGGCTTTTGCCGTTCACATCATTCACCAGCATGAAATTGTGGGCTTGCTTAATAAAACGAATACATCCGTTATAAAGCATTAGAGTTAATTCTTCTGGCGTAGCTGTATTTATCTGAGTTTCATAGTATCGATTTAGAGCCTGCTGCACGCTGAATTACCTCTTTTCATCAATAATTGAACCAACCACAATTTCCTGCAAGCGTTGAACCAATTCCACTATTTTTTCAGGCGGAATTTCCCTGATTAACTCGTTAGTTTCCTTGTTATAGATTTTTACGATCATGGATCCCGATTTTTGATGGACTTTAAATTCAAATCTCTGAGGGGTACCTTCCAAAGTTTTATTGACTTTATTAATGGCATTAAGAACTGCTTTTTCTGCAACAGTCAATCCGCTTTGGGTCTTTTGTTTCGTTATCAGGATTTGTTCTTCGGGACCAATATGTCTAGGTACAAATTTCGAAGGAACTGCAGTATTGGAAAATAATGATCCTCTAACTCCAGCAACCTGCATACGTACGTCAACCTCCTAATTATTTCATGTTTTGCATGAGGAAATTAAGCTGACTGTTATTGTAGGCGAGTGCCTTTTCCATCGCAGCAAACTTCTTGTAATAGTCGTCTTCCTTTTTAGTTAACTTCATTTCTAATGATTTATAGTCCAACTCCATGTCACTATACTTCTTCCCAAGCTCTGTACTTGCATCTAAGTATGATCCGCCGAGTTTGCCAGATTTCTTGTTAATAGAAGTAATTGTATCGTTCAATTTACTATACAGTTGGTGAAGGAACCCGGCATCTTCCGTTTTCGTACTGGATTTCGTCAACAACTCAGTCACTGCTTCCGGAGATTCTTGAAGCGCTTTTGTCAACTTTTCTTCATCCAACACAATTTTTCCAGAATCCTCCATAAATTTAGCCTTGTTGCCTTCATACTTAGTTGTCCCAAATCCGATTTTAAATAGCGCATCATAATCGCTATTACTTACCGCATAACTTTTACTTAGCATTGTCCGTATACCGCTCATAAACGGCTCAAGCAGCGAATCATTTTTGAGCAAGCCTTGCTTCGTTTTCTTTTCCCAGTTTTTAACTTCGTCTTCGCTCAATTCTTTCTTTTGCTCCGAAGTCAATGGATCGTACCCTCTTAATTTATTCTCGCCTGTCATTTTATTAATAAGGCCAACCGCTTCATTATAAGCAGATACGAATTTTTTTACTTTGTCTACTACCCCTGAAACATCAGCAGTATTGGTAACCGTTACGCTATTAGGGGATTCTTGAAGTAATGTATACGTAACCCCATCTTGAGTAAACGTATTAGAATCTCTTGTTGAAGTGATTCCATTGATCTCTACTTCTGCGTCTACCCCTTCTGCAACTTTCGATAGATCGAAGCCCATTGAGGACAATAAATTCCCCGACTTATCCTCGAGTTTAATTTTGGCATTGCTCCCCATGTCCTTAGTCGTCATTGAAAATCTATCTGCTGCTGAATCATAACTAATATTGACTCCCGCTTTAGAACCGTTAATTTTATTCATAATTTGCTGTACGGAGTCATCTGCGCTATATTGAATAGAAACGCCATTAATGCTAATCTCGTAGTTACCACCCGAAGTTACATTCAAACCGTTCAAAAATTTACCTTTGTTCTCCAGTAAGCTCGTTTCAAGATTCAATTTATAAGACTGGTTATTTTGAAAACCTAAGCTGCTTAGCGCATTTACATCCACCAATTTGACCTGAGCAGATGTCAACGGTTTGATGTTGATAGCACTCCCATTCATCGAGACTTCTACTTTATTAACTCCGATTTCCGAATCGATTTTCTTCTGCAATTCCTTGCCAAGTTCATCAGGAGTATACGATTTTGCTTCTAGTTTAATTTTTTTGCGAGAGCCATTATAATCAATAATAAATTCGTCATTAGCCCCCGCCGAAACTGTCACATTTCCTCCTACTGCTGAACCTTGAAGACCTGTATTTGACACAGTTCCTTGAGAAGAAGTCGTGGCAGATTGAGCTAACTTATTCACTTTAATTGTGCTGTTCATTGCATTCTGTCCAGCACCACTAACTTTTACAATCGACTCATTGGAAGAATTCAACTTAAAGGAAGATAAATTCGCACTATACCTCATAGAGCTAACAGACTCTCTTAACGAGTATAATTTCGAGCTTACTTCACGGTACAAATCCATTCTAAATTGAAGCAAGTCCTTCTTCTGTCCCTTCTTAACAAGCGGCATTCTTTCAGCTTTCATGAGATCTTTAACCATCAGATCAATATCCATGCCTGAAGACATACCGTTAATGCGCATTGGCATTGCTATCCCTCCTCAATTTTAATTAGTCGTTCTGCAGCAGGCTTATATAAATATCGGATTTTTTCATAGTAATATTTAGCTCTATCCAGGTTATTAGCGAGCTCGTAATATATGCCCAGATTGTATGCAGCTAAATATGATCCTACTCCTGGTGTTGTCGAATACTTCGTAGTGTCACCTATTCGAAGAGCCTCAAGATAACTTGACTCCATCAGCTCTACATTGCCTGCTTCCATATAAAGCGTGCCGAGCTGAAAACTTATATCGGGATAATCCTTGTATTGTTCTTTACCGCTTCTAAGCATCATGATAGCGTCTTCAACAAGCCCCACTTTATGCAGAACCTTACTAAATTCAACTATCATGGCAGCATGATATAATGAAGGTGTATCAGCATGTTGCAATGCTTGCAAAAAAGCTCCACAAGCTTCCTCATAATGCTGAACAGCCGTTTCTAGTTTCCCTAATTGATACCATATGTATCCGTCTGCTTCATTTTTCAAAAGTTCTTTCTGGTATAAATCTTTATAGAACGTATATTTATTTTCGGAATAGTCGGTATGATTATAACCAAAATGATTGATAGCAATATCACTCATTCTAAACTTGGCCACTTGTGAATTTTTGTATAGTTTTTCATGAACTGCACCAAAAAAACGAAATTCCGCCTTATTGGGGAATAATCTAACCATTCTGTGAACCGTGTCTATTTGGTTACCGTCTATATTATTGATGACGATGGCTGCAGGTTCATCGGGAGTAGATGTAATATATCGTGTTATTTGCGTATAAGTATCTTCTAGAAAACATTCATCAGTGTCTATCACAAAAATGTGGGTACCCGTAGCTTGGGTAAGCGATTCATTCCGCGCCTCTGAAAAATTACTTGTCCATGGGTAATAAGAAAGTCGTACATTTGAATACTGCTTCGCTATATCAATGGTTCGATCTGTAGAGCCTGTGTCAACTAATATAACTTCACAAAAGCTTGGAATACTATCCAGACAACGTCCAATATGCTTTTCTACATTTTTGGCAATCATGCAAATACTAAGCTTCAATTCAATTCTCCCCACTTATTAAGAAAGGAGCCCACCTTGACAGTGGACTCCGACTGTAATTGTTCAGTCAACTTAGCGCAACAATTGCAATACGCCTTGTGGAGCTTGGTTAGCTTGTGCCAACATTGCAGTAGATGCTTGTTGCAAAATGTTGAATTTCGTGTAGCTCATCATCTCTTTAGCCATGTCTGTATCACGGATACGAGATTCTGCTGCTTGAAGGTTCTCAGCAGTCGTACCGATGTTGTTATACATATGCTCGAGACGGTTTTGGAACGCACCCAATGTAGAACGTGCAGAGTTTACTTTTCCGATTGCAGTATCAACAGCTTTCAATTCAGCTTTAGCAGTTGTTAAATCTGTCAAACCACCAAGGCCCAAAGCGGAAACATTAACTTTTGCAAGGTCAACTTCAATCATTTCTTTTTCATTTCCGCCCAATTGGATGTTGATTTTGCCGCCAGTACCATCCAACAATTTAATACCGTTGAATTCTGCAGTCTTTGCGATTTCTGTTGCTGCAGAAGTCAGTGCACCGTATTCAGCGTTCATGGACTCAAGGTCACTTGCGTTGTATGTCGTATTCGACGCTTGAACAGCAAGTTCTTTCATGCGTCCGAGCATATCGGAAATTTCGTTCATTGCGCCTTCAGCTGTTTGTACCAAAGAGATACCGTCTTGCGCGTTACGCATACCTTGGTTCATTGCACGAACTTGTGCACGCATTTTTTCAGAGATGGACAAGCCTGCTGCATCATCAGCTGCACGGTTAATGCGATAACCGGAAGAAAGCTTCTCACTGGACTTTCCTTGTTGAGTATTGTTGAAAGACAGGTTGCGATGAGAGTTCATTGCGTTAAGATTGTGGTTGATAATCATTGAATATTCCTCCCTGAGTATAATAGTTACATCCTTGTATGTAGGCCTTATGCCTTACATACAATATATCGGAAGGAATTCGAATAAGTTTATAGTTCTGTATAAAAAAATCATCTTTTTTTTGCTTTTTTCAACAATTGTATATCAAACATCTGTGCAGCAGCCTCTTGATTGCTGGTCACAATCTCTTCAACCAGTTCTTTTCTTAGCACCACGACATCTTTAGGAGCCTTGATTCCTATCTTCACTTGATCCCCTTCAACACTTGCAATATGAATCTCTATGTTCTGGTCGAGCATAATAGATTGTCCCTTTTTCCTTGTCAAAATCAGCATCGTTAATTTCCTTCCTCTGAAAAGTTCATCAGAAACGGGGATCTGCTGGAATATGTCTTCCCCCCCTGTATGACATGCTGCAGTGCTTTACCATTTACGACATTAAGAATTAAGGGTGCAGAATAATTTACAGTTGAATTAGAAAAAGGGGTTCTTAAGGTGACAATGTTAAGAACCAGAGCATCATTAGGTTCCTGCAATTCCAACTCAGTAATTACTTGTTCTGTCAACTCCACTTCATATTTTGTCATCCAGTCAAATGGATTAATAACAACGAATTGGATATCTTTCTCTTCCAATGATTGTAGTTGATAGAATGCTGTATCAGGAATCAAATTAAGACTAAACATGTCCAAACGTTCGAACCCAAGGATGCTGCCACGAAAAGAAAAATTAGATTGCATGAATGAAATCCCCCTACAAAAAAAGCTACAGCTTGCCGCTATAGCTTTCATTTAAACATATTTATCAACCAGATGCACATCAAACTTAATCCAGTTCTGTTGCCGCATATAGGTTTTTACTTCCCCCATGCTGTATGAAACCTCTGGTTTGTACGACTTGTATTGAATATCTGTATTCCCGGAAGTCCATGACATATCATTGCGAGATGGCTTATATTCGAGCTTCACATTATTATAAGAAGCTTCGCCTGTGTACTGAACCAAGGAAGTCTCTTGGAATCGTTGACTCGCGATTTCAGCTATTGCGTTGGAACCATCTGAAAACTTGGCTAAACGATTTCCTTCTTCCACGATACTCCCCAGGTTATTCAAATACTGTTGATCCATTTGACTGTAGACAAGCTTTAACCAATTCAAATGCTTCCCTTTACCTAGTGCCATCCATGCATCCGAACTATCGATATTAAGAGACCCGGGCTCCACATTATTAGTCATTTGTGTTTGTGCACGTTGAATCTCCAGCTCGCCTTTAGGAGATTGGACTTCCAATCTCCCTTGTGTAGTATTTAAACCAATTTGCGCGAATTGTTGTTCAATACGTATGCGAGGAATCATTACCGCAACACATCCATTTAATTTATCTCAAATAATCAAGCAGGCTAGTTTGAATAATTCTTGCACCCGTCGCAAGGGATGCTTGATATACACTTTCATCCTGTTTAACTTTTAGTATCGTTTCTGCCATATCAGCATCTTCCGTCTTGGCTTGCATATCTGTAAGATTAAGCTCAAGATCGGTTAAACGTGTCGAGATTAAGTCTATTCGGTTTATTTTTGCTCCGATAGTTGAACGTGCCTCATTGACTTTTACCAATCGGGACTTTAGGTTATCTAATTCACTACGAGCTGCGTCTTGATTCCCTGATCTCAAAGTATCTTGCAATTTTTGAAGTACAAGAAATAGATTATCTCCTGCTTTCGGTTCCCCAAACACTTCATTCCCCGTAATATTAATATTCAACCCTGCACCTTCGGCAAATCTATATTGAATACTCATATTATCTGTTTTTTGGATACTGGCAGTGGCTAAATCATATGGTCGGACATCCGTTAATTGACCATTGAAGATATATTTATCGTTCATTTGTGTGTTTCCTAGAGACACTACTTGCTCGTATATTTGTTTTAATTCAATAGCACATGCATTCATCGCCTCTTGCGGATTTGTTCCATTCACAGCTTGAGTTAGTAATTCATATGCCCGCTGGGACATGTCATTCACTTGTGTTAGAACTGTATCCGTATAATCTAACCATGATTTCGCAGTATCAGCATTACGCTGGTATTGATCATTTATGGACAGGTCGCTTCGGTAACGCAATGAATAAGTAATACCTACTGGATCATCAGATGCTTTGTTCAACTTCATCCCTGTCGACAACACATTCTGTCTATTGTCCATCCTTGTTAGATTGGAGTGCATATTCCGTACCATCTGTCTATGCATCATCCCTGGCGTAACACGTAAAGCCATATCCACATCCTCCTTATCTATCTACCTACTACACCCATGCTGTTGATAACTTTATCTAAATTTTGATCTATCGTTGTCATAAAACGAGCAGCCGCGCCGTAAGCATGTTGGAATTTAATAAGATTGGACATTTCCTCGTCCAAAGACACACCGCTTACAGATTGTCTACGCCCCTCCACTTGATCAACCAATAAACTATTATTCTCTTGTTGACGAAGAGCTTCTTTGCTTTCTACTCCAAGTTGTCCAAGGATCGATCTATAGTAGTCATCAATTGTCCCCTTAGTTATACCATTATTGCTTCCGATAGGATTGAATTTAAAGGGGTTTTCTTTTAGCTGCGACATCAACAAAGCAAGAGTGTTATTTCCTTTGACCGCAACATCACCTTCTGGTTTTGATTCAACTCTCATGGAAGATGCAATAAGATTCGGATCTTTTTCGATATTAGGGTTTAATCGAATGCTACCGGCAGTTATTGGCCCGCCATCCTTAGATGTGAAGAATACCTCCCCCTTTTGGGCAGGTTTCGTGAATGTATAACCTAACTGGTGCAGTCCATTCAAACCCTTAACCGTTACGGTTAAATCAGAAGTCAATTGGCGATTTGTACCTGAATAAGTGATGTCATTCAACACTGTACCTTCTGGAAGAATGCTTCCACTTGGAATTGTAATTGTGACCTCTCCATTAGCCATTGTGTTAGCTAATTCATTCAACTGACTAAGATAATCATTGACCAGAACATCACGTGATTTGATGGTACCGAACATCTCTCCGCTGCTTAGAGCATTGCCATTATAAGCGCCTTCCCAGTCTGCAGCTGTAGTCTGGGTCGATTCTCTTCCGTTGACTAGCTCTATTCCCCCACCAGTAACCACATAGCCATTCTCTTCTTCGCGGACTGTAACATTAACCATCTTTGATAATTCATCTATTAGAAGATCACGTTGATCACGTAAATCATTCGCATTATCCCCTAAGCCTTCAATACGATAAATTTCATAGTTTAATTGAGCAACTTGATCCGTTAGTGTATTCAAGTGATCGGCCTTGACCGTAACGCTTCTGGCCAAATCATTTTGCATGTCTGTCATTTTTTTGCTTGTTTCATTGAAAGCATCCATAAGAGCCATTGCATTCTCTCTTACAATTTTCCGAGAAGTAACATTTTCAGGATCCTTACTTAATTCAGACCATGATTTCCAAAAGTTATCCAACACTGTACGAATGCCAGAGTCAGATGGTTCATTAAATACTTTTTCCAACTTTGTTAATGTATCTGCCTGTATTTCCCATTCACCTAGAGAACGATTTGCATTCCAAAACTGTTCATCAAGAAATTTTTCACGAACACGCATTATGCTGTCATACTCAACACCCATACCCAGCTGACCAGGCATTCCTGATTTTGAGAAACCAGGAGCTTCGATTGGTCTAGAGGCAACCAAATTCACGACTTGTCTAGAGTATCCTGGTGTATTTGCATTTGAAATATTATGCCCTGTTGTATTCATCCATGCTGTATGAGCGTATAGACTCCGTTTAGCTAATTCTATTCCATGGAATGTAGATCTCATGGTACTCCTCCTCTAGCTATGCCTTCGTGTCAAATAATTTATTACGCTGATGTCCATATGCTTGTGCAGAATCAGCCCGATAGATACCGTCGTCTTCTGCTCCCATAAAAATGTTTATCGAGAAATCGATAAACTCTAGCGATTGTCTCAGCAAGTCTTGATTCTGATCATTTTTAACCTTAAGCTTATTAATAGTATTCGAGAGATTATCACGCAGGCTTACTATTTGTTCACGTTCTTCAGCATTAAACACTAACCGCGTGATTTCCGTCACCGTCAAATTCAACTGGGATCGTATGCCCTTCTCCAGTATGAACTCCTGTGCTGCCTGTAGCCGATCCTCATCCGCCTCCGCAACCCGCTTCAATAATCTGGATTCCTTCGTCATCAGCTGCGACAAGCCTTCCACGTCATTCTTGATAATCACTTGCTTCTTCTCTTCTGCAATATCAATCAGCTGTTTATGTAGATCATTCAGAAGCGATAGTGACTCCATGATTCGCTGTACACTCACACCTGTTCCTCCGCTCATTCGTTCTCTTTACGGAACAACGGAAGCAGCTTCTCTGCAATCTTGTCCGCTTCCACATGATAGGTTCCGGTGGATACCGCCTTCTTCAAATCTGCAATGCGCGCATTGCGTGCAGGATCGTTTACTCGGTTCTGTGCTTCTAGCATTTCCTGCGCTTCAGTCGAGATGATCAGCTCATCCTTACGGGAAGGCTTCTGTGATGCACGATTCATTGCCTGTTGTTTCTGAGAATATTGGATCGCGCCAAGACGCTGTGTTTCATTAATTTTCATCCCATTCACCTCGTTCCATAAGACAAACTTATATCGCTATCCATCATTGATGAAGCACCCATTACATCTTTCAATTGCCTGTTGACTGCTCCATTACTACTTCATTCCATCTTATCAATAAGAAAAGCCGATAACCTTTACTAAGATTATCGGCGCAGTGTCAAGAATTATTTAGATGTAATGTCATGAATATTATGAACTTAATCTAAAAAATCTCATTACAGAGAGGTTTGTTATTGACAAACTCCAAATTTGAATTAATCACGATCCCGTTTCGTATCAATGACCCGGTAGGCGCCATCCCCTATGCGAGGAGCTTCCTTCACCTCTTCTGCACCGACTACTGTCTGTGTTAACTCCTTCACAAGGCGACTTCGACAAGATTCGCACATATTCCCATCGCGAATCGGCTGGCTGCAAATTTCACATTCATAGGCCAAGTTCGGTGCTTGGTATGTAGAAATGCGTCCTTCTTTAATAAAACGCGTGATTTGACGAACGCTTACTCCTGTTGCTTCACTCAGCTCCTGCATCGTGGCTTGACGCGTTTCACGCAGATAAGCAACACAGCGTTCATACTCCTGTTCGATTTCTTTCAAGCAGTTTGGACAGAGATCACGGAACGCCTTGGCATAAAGTTTTCCGCAGCGCAGACAATTGCTCAGCTCCATGTCATTCGCCTCCTTCGATGCTTCATTTCTTCATCATATATCAATATTCGGCAGATGACGAGCAAATTTTTATTCATAAGCCTTGCACTCTTTACATACCAGCTGAAACAGCCTCTTAGAAGCTTGGGGACGCAGTTCATTCCCCAACCTTCCACACTGTAATTATCGCTTATCCCCTAGACAGGTTGTCGCACTGCGTCCCCCTTCTTTTATGCCCTCGCCCACGTATAGCTGACAATTGAGACCGGACAGTCAAGATCCCTGCATAAGGACGATAGCTTACGAGAGCAGGCTCTTAACGTACTCCCCGTTGTGTATACATCATCAATAAGAAGTAGACGCAATTCAGCCACAGGACTCCCTTCTCTTGCCTTTAAAGCACTCCAGACCTCCTGTAGGTTTCTCCCCGCCCATTGATGCAACTCGAACGCATTAGACATGCTGCACTCCCTACCTATTCGGGATTGCTTACTCTGCTTCTCTGCATCCTGTGCGCGCGTCAGAAGCTCTACGACCTGCCTTCCCCATTCTCTCCCCAGCGCCCGTGCAAATTGCTCTGCCTGATTGAATCCGCGAACTTGGATACGCTCCCGAGTAGATGGTACATATGTAATGAGATCTGGTAGAATCGCCTCCTGCTGACCCTGGAATAACGAAGGGATCCCACCACCTATAATGATTGGTCTCCGTTCCCACACGGTGGACAGCAGCGGTTCATAGGCAAGCTGCATCATCCTGACCATGAGCAGCTCATACACCCGATCCCCCTTGAATTTATACTGAGACAGCCATTGCTTCATTTGTTCGTCATATCGCACCACGCTTCGATTGGCTCTTAGACCGTCATTTCGCAAAGGATGACGCTGACAATCTGGACAGCGGATCGCTCGCCCGCAATATGCACAGCCTAATTCACGAATCCATGGGATTAAATTGACACATTTATAGCACACCAGAGACATAAGGCTCTGTTCGTAGGGATAAAGTGGACGTAGAGCTGTATCGTTCATCCGAATGGATCTTTTGCAAATGATACATGCCTGCTGACTCGGACTAAGCATCCCGCCATATACCTTCTCCAGCAAGTCACCCCATCTCATTCTTCTACCCAATCCGCTGTCTCCTGACCGCTCCTGACAACAAATATCCTTTTCTGGCTGCAATTCGATTCATGTCCCGAATTTGCCGAACTGCTGACCGCTGTGATCGATTCCACTGCGGGGAGCCAAACACGACCAATCCTGCAGGATCATCCTTCGAACGCCCTGCTCTGCCCGCCATCTGTACTAGTGAAGCTGCATCGAACAAGCGATCGTCTGCATCAAGAATGAATACATCACTCATCGGTACCGTTACACCTCGTTCCAGAATCGTTGTCGTGACGAGCACACGAATATTCCGTTCCCGAAATTGAATTACCTTATCCCCTCTACTCTCATCTGCCGCTGACGTACCATCGATATGAACACCGGGAATACGTTCGCGCAGCAAGCGCACAAGCGGGTCTACTTGACGAATACGAGAAAGGAACACAAACAGCTGGGCACCTCTACGTACCGAATGATTCATGCGCGCCAGCAGTAGTGCTGGCAGCCCATGTGCAGATAAGCACTGATCAACCGAAGGCATTGTGATTCTCATCGGGATAGGAAGTGGATGACGATGGAAACGCACTGGCACCCTCGCATGAGAGAGCTTGCCTCTTCGAACATCCCGCTGCATCGCATCTGGCGGTGTTGCGGATAAATAGACGAACACACCCCCAGGCCTACAAGCACGTTCAGCTGTACGCTGCAGCATCGGATCATTATGATACGGGAATGCATCCAGCTCATCGATAATAGCTAATTCGAAGGCCTCCTCGAAACGAATCAGTTGGTGGGTGGTTGCAATAGTAATGTCTCCCTCTCCCCACCGCTCCGAACTGCCTCCATACAACGTAACGACCTTCTGTGCAGGAAACGCCTTCTCTATCCTCGGCTTCAATTCCAGTACAACATCACGTCGCGGCGTAGCAATCAATACACGTCCACTATGCAGCAGCGTATCCTCTACGAGTGGAAAAATCATCTCCGTCTTACCAGCTCCAGTTACGGCCCATAATAAGAAGGCCCCCTTACGCAAATTGCCCCTTGTTCCCTGTACCGTACTTTTACGTCCAGAAATTTTCATCTCAGACTGCCTAGCAGCTCGGTTCCTTGTACGAACTCCATCAATATAATCCAACGCCTGTCTGCTCGCCTCTAACTGTGCTGGAGCAAGCCCCCACTTCTCCAGCTGCCCCTCCCGATTCGGAATAAGCGTTATGGCACTATCGTCACCTCGATGCAGTTTCCCAGCAATCAAAATAGCACAAGAACGGCAGCGCCCCACATTCAAGCATTGTGTACACGTCCAACATTGTACGGAATGACAAGTCGAGCAGGAAGAGCTGCTAAGTCCCTCCGAACTCCCACAACGACCACAACATATCGTGGCCGACGATTTATAGAGGGATCGCACCACTCGTCTCAGCGAAGAAATGCGGCTGCCATCAGGCAGTTTACCGCCGTCATCCTGACGGGTATATGACATACCTGCCCTCAGCTCCAGCCAGCCACGCAGCAAGCCCCACTGGATGAGCGAATATCTGCACGAAACCAAATGTTCTGCTCCCGCATCGCGTAGGAACTGAATCAATTCTTCATCCAAAAGCAATCGTCCACGAATTCCATAGGCGATACGATAGGCATCAGCATGCAGTACGGGATGAGCTTCTGCCTGTGAAACACTACCCTCCCCAAGGAGAGAAGCAGGCAGCCCAGATGGTTCCGCATTCCACTGTGTTGTTGCATAGGCTACGGATCGCTCTGCGACCCGATACACAGGCTTCTGCTTCTCCATGACAAGCAGATTGGAGGTCGGCTCCGAATATGGCGCCTCGATAATCGCAACAGCTAGATGCTCCTGCATCAGCCTCCGCTTAGCTTCTTCTTCAAACTCCTCCACACACGGGGAAAGAATATCAGCAAAATAACGAACCCAGCCCTGTTCTCCCCAACGCTCCATAGCTTCGCTTGGCATGAAATGTTCCAATACAGCGATGCCAACTTGAATCGGCAGCTGCTGATGCAAAACAACGAGTTTCGATCCACGGGGCAGACTCCCTTCCCCTGCTAACCAATAGCGCACATCTATGCGCCAATCTACAGTGATCCCCGAGTGCCATCCGTACTCCGTGCGCACGGCATAAATTCTTACTTGCATGACCATTCCCTCTCCTTCGCCATACGGCTCACCGGAGCATGCTTGCTGCTTGATATCTGGATGCGCATCTGCTCAAATTACGCAAAAAAAGCACACCCCACCCGTGGAATCGGGTGGCATGTGCTTCATGCCCAGCGCCTTATCGTATTTGTATAAAATTGTATACGAATCGACGGATTCTGACAACCCTAAACTTCAGTAAACTTCCCAAATTTAACTGTATTTGTAGTATTTTCGGTTCAATATATTCCATATTTCCCCGAACAACACCGCTTACAAGGCACTTCGAGCCTTGAAGGGAATTTTCCGCCAATCCTCTGTACTCCGTGGCTCAATTACAATTAATGTCTCTTCCGCTGCTCGCTGCTTCAAGCCCTGCAGTGTTGCCTCCAGCTCATTCCTTTGAATCACAAGTAAGTTCCAGCTCACATCGTAGACGCTCATTACACGTGAAGCAATCGGAAACGTAGCGTCCGTGGAACCGCTATCGACAAACGTGAAATGCAGCTTGCGTCCTTTCAGCCAAGCAAACCAACTATACGCACGAATCACCCATTCGATATGGCGTTCATCATTTTCCGTCACAAGCACGACATGCATCCAAGGCGCAGGTCTAGCGCCGCGTACGAGCTGCCTCCATTGATGAGCCAGATGAACGGCTGCTACCGCGAGTCCGAAGCATCCCACAATCCAACATAGCATTGCGATCATGCGGCCACCTCCTTACTACCAAGTGTATGCCGCAATAGATGCCGAGGTGACGGACAAACGCCAGCTAGCCTTGTGATTCAGTTCTAGGGACGGTGTGCTATAAGGTTACCCAACCGTTCTTAATGGAATTGATGACCGCTTGGGTTCGATCATCAACCTCCATTTTCTGCAGGATGCTGCTGACATGATTCTTAACGGTTTTCTCACTAATAAATAGGAATTCACCAATCATTTTGTTGCTCTTGCCTTCCGCCATCAAGCGAAGCACTTCGGCTTCACGTCTTGTCAGTGGATTATCTTCTGCAGCAATGAACTTCACGCCTGCATCTCTCGATTGACTGCTCACAATTCCGTTACCATCAAGCAGTGTCATCCGTCGAAGCTGCTGGATAAGCTTGCCCGTTACCTTCGGATGGATGTAAGCGTACCCTGTCACAACCGAACGAATAGCATTAATTAAAGACTCCGCTTCCATGTCTTTCAACAGGTATCCGGAAGCCCCTTTCCGCAGCGTTTCGAATACGTAGCTCTCATCATCGTGTATCGAAAGGATGATCACCTTCACATCCGGAAAAATATCACGCAATCGTTCTGTAGCAATCACGCCATTCTCAATAGGCATATTAATATCCATTAGAACAACGTCCGGCACTTCCTTATTGCAAAATTCCAGCACCTGAATGCCATCGCCGCATTCGCCAATGACCTCCAGATCGTCCTCCATATTCAATATACGCTTCAAGCCCTCACGAAAGAGCTGGTGATCGTCAGCAAGGAGTACTTTTATTGTTTCTATGTCCTTCTTACGATTCTCCATAAGGTTGCTTACTCCTCTCTCTTCTCCACATTCGTCGGAATTTGTATCACGATGCGAGTTCCACGGTTCTCCGCCGAATGAATTTCCATACGGCCTTCGAGCAGCTCCACCCGCTCCTGCATGCCCAGCAGGCCAAAATGAGCGTGCTCTTTCGATTTTTCTTCCAGAGACTCTACCTTGAAACCAAAGCCATTGTCACGAACGATTACACGTACTTCCTCTTCGTCATACGTCAATTCACATGTAACGTAAGATGGATGCGCATGCTTCGCTGCATTGGTGAAAGCCTCCTGAACCAACCGGTAAATAGCTGCTTCCATCGCAGAACGCAGCCGACGTTCCTGCCCTCTAACCTCGAATGAAGTCTTAATTCTGTGCTTATCTTCATAGTCATGTATAAATTTGCGCAGAGTCGGTACAAGCCCTAAATCATCCAATGCCATTGGACGTAAATTGAAGATCACCTTGCGGATCTCTTCTAAGCCGAAACGAACCTGCGATTTTAAATCTACTATTTCGTTCTGCACCATTTCAAATTCCTGCTTATTTAGCATTCTTTCTACAATTTCCGTCCTAAGCACTAGATTAGCAAGAGACTGTGCAGGGCCGTCATGAATTTCACGTGCGATCCGCTTCCGTTCTTCTTCCTGTGCCAGAATGATCTTCAATCCGAGCAGCTGCCGAGTTTTGGCGGATTCCAAAATACGTGTTACCTGACTCAAATCACCGGATAAATATTCAAGCGCAACGCTCATCTGAGAGCCAATTGTCTCTGCTCGTTCCACAGAGCCCTCAATCGCGCGCAATCGTTTCTGAATATCGTCCCGCCGTGTCTTCAGGTAACCTTCCTTCTCCCGATACATCATCAGCTCAAGCTGCATCTGCGTCGCCTTTTCATAGGCCTGCTTGATATCTTCCTCGGTGTACCGGACAAAATCACGGCTCACATCTGTCAAACGCAGACGAGCTAGACGATAGTTCCGCTCCAGCTCGTCCACCTTATCACAAATTTCAGCAGTCTGATCCATAACCATCTGCAGTTCTGCGTTCATAGCAATCGCTTCATTCCGAGACGAATCCAATATTTCGTAAATCTGATATTTGCTCTCTTCCATCACTTTGATGGCGTTCTTAATGACGCGATCAATGACATCGACTTGATTATCCACTAACGTTCGGTCTCCTCGTTCATAAAAGGATGAATGGAATTTCATCCTTAATGATACCACATCAATGGATAGTAATGGACTTCGTATTTTGCTCCCATTTTACAGTTAGGCCTAATTGTTCCGATACGAAGCGAAGCGGGACTAAAGTCCGTCCTTGTCGAATAATAGGTGCGACATCCGATGCAAGTCGAGAGCCGTTGCGAACGAATGCTTTTTGGTTCACGATCATTTCAAGGAAACGTTCGCCGCGCATTACAGTAACCGTCTGTGCTGGGCCATTCCAGAGCGCCTCGCCCCCAAATGCATCAAGCACAACTCGTACCGGAACGTAGGTAGAACCATTCAACACGATTGGTGCCACGTCCAGCTTCTTCACAGCACCATTCACCTTGGAAGACTTGCTGTTCACAGTCAAATCCATTGTAGCTGTAGGGAAAATATCCGATGAACCAGCAGGGAGCTGTGCGATCAAGTTATCAAACGCCACTGTTCCTTCTGTTGCACGTTCGTCCTGATCTTCCTTGAAGTTGACCAAATACAATCGTTTCAGCTTAGCTGGATAAGAAACTCCCAGTGACGATAGATCAACTTCTACCGTCTTCCAACCTTCCCAATTGATCGATTCTACTACATTTACATAGTGAATTTTCTTATTCGCGTCATGGATCTCTAGTCGCAAATTGGTAAAGCTCTTGTCTCCATAGACGTCGAACTTCAGACCGCTAGTGCCATTAGGAAGTTCCATGCCTGTAGAACCATTCAATTCTGCATAGGCAAACTTATCAGCGCTGCCGCCTGCATTCATATCATAGGACAGCTTCAATACTTTGTCATTCGCACCGCGGCCGCCAAATCCGCCTTCGATGCTGACTTGCCCCTTCGTGCTGCCCTTCGGCAATCCAGAGAAGGAGACACCCATATTTGTTTGATTGAAATTCTCTATTAATTTCTCCGATCCAAGTGTCAGAGGTATCATTGTTCTCAAGCCATCATAGCTTGCAATGGCATAGCCAATCTTCGTTCCTTCTGGAACCGAATTCACTTTAAGCACGCCATCCTCAACCTTACCATTGAAGCCGCGAATCTCCCATTTCACAGCAGATGAAGGTACTGTCGCCTGATTGCCATTCAGCAAGGTAGCCTTCACGGGAACAGGAACACTTGCGCCGGCACTTAGTGGAGCTGAGCCGGTAGCGATTTGCAGGCTGGATAAGTCCTTCGCTCCGATGATCGTTACCTCTGCAGTCGTTTTCGCTCCTCCGGATGTAGCTACAATGGTAGCCTTGCCTGAGGATTGAGCGACGAAGGCATCCTTATCCCACTTCATCTTGCCGTCCGCAGAGCTCCATTTCACATCCAAGTTAGAAGCATCTACCGGATTGTAATGCTCATCATAGGCCTTCATGCTGTATGTTGCACGCTGCCCGATAAATAGCGTTTTTTCTCCACTTAGGGTCATGCCCTTCACTTTGCCTGCTGGAGCTGTCGTGAACACACCGAGACCGTTGACAACAGAACGAACATTGTTACCTCCTTCTTTGGTTTCATGTGTCAGCTTCGTATCGAAATCGCCTAATGGCCGATTCGTCATCGTTGTGGAACCACCGCCGTCCAGGTTTACCGCTTTCCAGATACCTGCCTGTACAAGCGCCTGCTGGAATTCCTTCAATGTAAAGCCCGAGCTTACACTGTTCGATTCAGCTGTTACGATGTAAGCGTAACGACCATCCTTCGAGTAGCCGACTGCTGTACGAGCTGTTACACCACTGCCGCTAATGCCACTCGTATCACGCGTGAAGCTGGATGCCTTGCCGTTCTCAACGAGCAGCGTATGACCGCTTATCATCATTTGGAAGGAGGACGGATCTACGGATTGGCCTGTCGACTGAGACAACAGTTTGTAATCAATCTTGAGAGATGTGCCTACCTGCATTGTGCGGCGCATGAATTCCGCAGCCTGCCCGTGTCCACGCAAAATAACGCCATCCTCAGGAACTTCCATTGGTAGCGCACCCATATCAGAGATTTGCTCTACGACCCCATTGCGTACAAGTACTTCTGTAGGCGTTGTGGTCGTATCATTCGGCCGCTTCATTCCTTTCCAAGCACTTGTATAGACATACATTGCATTTATATGGCTATGCTGCTTCCCAGGCTCTTTATCGTACTTCATCTTATTGATGCCGGACAGCGGGAACGATTGGCCATCCGCCAAGGCCACATTTCCTGTGAAGCGATACTGATCAATGGTAGGCGTACCACTCTTCGTGACGGCAAAGGCATACATGCCTGTCAGCTCCGCAGGGCTTGTAATCATCTCTCCCTTTGAAATGGAACCTCCCATTGGAACTTGGTCGGAGCCCATCATCCAATAGTCCCCGTTTACACCTGCAACTGCCCCAGTTTCCTTCGTCATCTTCGTGACTGGGTTCCCGGTAGCTGTCTTGCCGTCCTTTCCTGTCATGACATCCAGCTTAATATAGGGATTGCTTAAGTCGGCCTCAATCACGTTCATTCGAGTCTTATACGTTTTCGTGCCCCGCTGCAGCGCGTATTGATAGGTAACCAATCTAGCACCTGAGGTAAGAATCTCTTCACTGAGCTTTTGCAATGAATTCAACGGTGCTGCATACGTATTCCCACTAGTCGATTCTACTGGTGCATCCGCATAAACATAGTTTCCCCATCCAAATGCAGGCTGAATAAACAGTGCGCCGGATAGCACAACTGCTGCCGCCTTTTTCCCCATCCGTCTTGAGTTGATGTGGCGGACAGTTTGATTTGATTTGCCCATGTGTCTCTCTCCCATTTCGTCCTATTATGTATAAATGTCAATATGTTCGCGTGTCAACTCTACTATTATATAGACTACCAAAATCGACAAAAAGTTGCGATTTTGTTACGTATTTGGTGGATTTTACGATATAATGCCTGATCAAAGCCATGATGAAAACAAAAGAAGCCCTGCCTTCCGGGCTATTCGCCGTTAGTAGACAGGACTTCCTTCTTGTTATTTATTAATCCAACGTAATATAATCTACTTTTTTCAATAATCGAACTAGTAGAATGGCTGCCTGTGCACGTGTTGCTGAACCCTTAGGCTGGAAGCGGTTCGTGCTAACCCCTTGAATGAGTCCATCCTGTACGGCCTGTGCCACGATTGTTGCGCCTGCACGTGTAAATTCCTTATTGTCCTTGAATGACTTCAGCACATCTGTCGATGCAGCGGACATCCGATATCCTGCCGCTTGTGCAGCACGAACCATCATAAGCGTAATCTGCTCGCGTGTCACAAATTGCTTCGGCTTGAATGTTCCATCTGGGAAGCCCGTAATTACACCTGCACGGATGGCCGCACCAATGTAGGCTCCGGTCATATCTCCTTGATTCACATCGCGGAAACGTTTGACAGCTTCACTATCTGGTTCAAGACCTAGCGCTCGAGCAATTGAGACAGCAAATTCCTCACGCGTAATCGGCTTGTTCGGCTCGAACTTGGTGGTGCTGCGTCCACTCATAATCATTTTGGATACGAGGGCAGTCACATCCGCTTGTACCCAATGTCCCTGCAAATCGATGAAGGATTGCTTCCCTACCGTAAAGAGAATAATCTTTGTGCCCACCATGTTTGTAATGGCTACGGTATCTAATCCTGCACGAGACACCTTGGTTGGCAAGTATCCTAATTTCGAATAATTCTTCATCCACTCTACTAATGCTGCCCGGCTGGCAGTTACTGACTGGGAAGATTTCATTTTTACAACGGTATCGATATTCAGCGCGCTACCCGCACCACTGTTAACTACATTGAACAGCGAGAATTGATAAGCCTTCACCATTGCTGTTGCTTGTGCACTTGCAAGCTCGTTCGTAATCGTCGCTGTTTCATTGACCGGATCGATTTCAAAGAGAAGCGAAGAATTCGTGATTGATCCTTGCGTTCTTTGGATGATCTTGCTCATAGTATCGCGATTAAGCGATATTCCGTATACAGCTTCCTTATACTTCACGGTAAACCAGATCGCATCGGTTCGCGAATATGCCTTTTCAAAGGCGGCTAACGGTACCACGACCCGCGCGCCTGCTTCTGTGGATGGCACTTCAAATCGAAGCTGCTTATCCGAATCCAAAGATTGGCCAGCAAACTCAAATGCCGTCTTCACCTTAGTAGTATCAAGCGTATAACGATTGACCGTTACTCCGCTGCTTGTCCGGTCAGTAGTAATTTGAGCTGTATTCTGAAGCAGAACATACGCATAGTCTCCGAAGGAGCTGTCCTTGTCGCTTTTTACAAAGTAGCTATCCAGCGACCCTGCTGTTGTTCCACCTGTACCCGTTGCCCCTACTTTCAAGTTGGAGAATGTCTTGATTTCGATTCCGGCCTCTGATTGAAGTGGTTTGGAACCTGTATTGTAGGTCACACTTAAGTTGCTTCCATCTGTTGGCGGGTACATTAACTCGATCGTCACTTGCGTTCCGCTGACTGTTACTTGTTTAATACTCATCGCCTGATTGCCTGACGTGACCAGAAACTGCGGATAATAGGACGCCGACATCGATTCAAGCCGCTTGTTAAACGTCAAGATGATCGAAGGGGACTTCCAGGTTGCCGATTGGACAGTCGCAGCTTCACTATCTGTCGAATTTGAAGCAGATACAAGGTTCAAGTTGGAAGCATAGTTGTAATTCCAATCGCGCAGCGGCGGATTCCCTCTCACATACGATACGGTTACATTATCTGTTTTCAGTACCGCCGATTGCAAAGTCAGTTCCACCCGGTTTTCCTTAATCTCGACCTTCGTGACGTAACGTGCCTTCTCATTCACGAGTACCGAGAACTGGTTCTTCATCGGAATGTTGTTCTTATCCATCGGTTTGTTGTACTTCAGAATCATCTTCGTTCCAAGCACCGTTACCTCTTTCAGTTCCGGCGGCTTATTGTCATAACTGTTACGAACGAAAAATTCCTCGATCGTCCCTACCTTGCTACCACGGGTATCCTCTAGTGGATAATCGCCTGGCGTGTAGCTGACCTTGACAACATCTCCGTTCGATACCGAACGGTTTAATGACAATGTCACGGTAGACGAGCTGCTGTTATGCGATAATTTATCAATTCCTACAGTGGAATCATTGTATGTGACGGTAAATTGACCGTCTGCATAGGAAGAAACGCTTTTCAGAGAATCTGTAAAATATAAATATAAAGTAGATCCGGAAATGTACCCATCACGCAACTTCGTCAGCGTCGTATCTACCTTATTCTCAACGGCACGGGAGCTAAAGCTGGAAGCTACGTTACCTACCGTATCACGTACCATGCGGAAGCGTGCCGCATAGCTAATCTTGACGTCTTGACCTACTGCAACGCCACTCTCCAGTGACACATAGACATAATTGCTAGAGGTATACGCGCTGCTGACACGCCGCTCCTCGTTATTCACTAGTACGGTGAATTCGTTGGAAGGCGGATTCGCGTTGTTATCTAGCGTCTTGTTATATCGAATTTGAATTAACGAGTTGTTGTACATCGTCACATCTTCTACTGTTGGTGGATTCCGATCCGTAATTGCCGTAGAAAATGCCCATTCAGACAAACCTGCAAATTCATTGCCGGCTGCATCCTTAACGGCTCCCCTTGCAATGCTGACCGTATACACGGTATTTTCCTGCAAATTAGAGGCAGGGTAAATCCACAGCTCCTTCGAGTTGCGTACGTTCACACTGGCCGATTCTGAATAGGAATAGGATTTACGCCGCAAATCCACACCTTTACCCGTATACACGATCGGTTTACTGAAGGTTATAATTAACGTCTTGTTCGCCGGTACAGACACACTGCCTGACGAAGGATCGAAGCTGACAATCGTAGGCGCGGTTGTATCCGTTGATTGAGTACGGAACGCCCATTCTACACCGTCCATCAGATTGCCAGCAGCATCCCGGAATGCTCCCTTCGGTATGGAGACCGTATAGGTACGATTTGATTCCAGAGACAGAACATTGGTAGACTGAATAACCGCAGAGCCGCCTCCCATTATCGCTGAGGTAACAGGGAGCACAATATCCTGGCGTCCATCTGATTTAATCACAATATTGCCTGTCACTTGATAGACCGACTTATCGAATGTAAGTTCTAAGCGCGTCTGCGGGGGCACAGCTGTCCCATCCAGCGAGCGCTTTGTTATTTTGGGTGGATTTGTATCCACACCTGCCTTTGTAGTAAAGTTCCAATACGTCTTGCCCGAAAAGCCTGCTACTGGCGTTCCATCATCCAAATCGAGAAATGCACCTGCATCCATCGTGACATAGTACGCTGTTCCAGCTTCTAATCCATCCAATTTCGTCGTTGCTGTAAGTCCATTCACTACGAAATCCTTCGCAACGATTGTCTTCACGACACTGTTGTCACTGAACTTATTGATCTTGATGCTGCCTTGGCCCGCTTGGACAGGACGGCTAAACGTAATTTGCGCATCTGCAGGCAAAGCAATTCCTTGGCCTTGTGGCGAGAAGGATGCCGCTTCCTGCTGGGATTTAGTTGAAAATGCCCATTCTGCAGGTGTGGACAGTTCTTTAGAAGCTTCACCCAAAAAGAGCTTTCCATCTACTCTCACAACATATCTTGTTCCAGCTTCAAAAGGCTGCAGCCCTTCCAACTGAAACGTTATATTATCAGTTGTTGCTATTTTTCCGATTCCATTCGCACTTGATTCAGCAAAGCGCTGCTGTGCACCCGTTTTTTCGTTCGTTACCGTAATGTACCCATTCGTCATGGATACTTTTTCGTTGAACGTAAATTGTATGCTTGATGGATTGATTGAGACTTCCTGCGCACCGTTAGCTGGCAATGAGCTGACTATCGCAGGAGGGGTAGCTGCGTGCACTTCGGGCACTCCTCCCCATCCGAACACTCCTAAAAAAAGGACAAAGGCCATTGTAGCCGCAATCCATTTCTTCATTCTATATGCTCCTTTCATTCCGAAGACAGTTGTACTCTATTTGTCGGTAAAAAGGAGGAAATAGTTTAGATTCATCACCGCTAGCACGCAAAAAAGACCTCCTCCTAAGCCTGACAGCCCAGAAAGAGGTCTTGTATAAGCGCTGAAATAATAAAGGGTTAGATTACAAACCCGCTTGCTCACGCAGCGCATCTGCTTTGTCTGTACGTTCCCAAGGCAAATCCAAATCTGTACGGCCAAAGTGTCCGTAAGCAGCAGTCTGCTTGTAGATTGGTTTGCGCAGATCAAGCATTTTAATAATGCCTGCAGGACGAAGATCAAAATGAGATTGAATCAGTTCAACAATCTTCTCTTCATTCACTTTGCCTGTTCCGTAAGTATCCACGTTAATGGATACTGGTGTAGCTACACCAATGGCATAAGCCAATTGGATTTCGCATTTGTCAGCCAAGCCAGCTGCTACGATGTTCTTCGCAACATAGCGCGCTGCATAAGCTGCAGAACGGTCAACCTTCGTTGGATCCTTACCGGAGAACGCTCCGCCGCCATGGCGTGCATATCCGCCGTACGTATCCACGATGATTTTACGGCCAGTCAAGCCTGCATCACCTTGTGGTCCGCCGATTACGAAGCGGCCAGTTGGGTTAATGTAGTACTTCGTCTTATCGTCGAGCCATTCACTAGGAACGACCGGAGTAATAACCAACTCTCTGATATCACGTTGGATTTGCTCCAATGTTGTATCTTCCGCATGCTGTGTCGACACGACAATCGTATCTACACGAACTGGCTTATCTCCATCATATTCAATCGTCACTTGTGTCTTACCATCTGGACGAAGGTAAGGCAATGTGCCGTCTTTGCGTACTTCGGACAAACGACGAGCAATACGGTGTGACAATGCGATCGGAAGCGGCATGAGTTCTGGCGTTTCGTTCGTTGCAAAGCCGAACATCAAGCCTTGGTCGCCTGCACCGATATTCTCGGTTTCTTGCCTGGCATCTTCTGTACGTGTTTCAATGCCAGCGTTAACCCCCTGAGCGATGTCTGGAGATTGTTCGTTAAGCGAGGTCAATACTGCACAGGTATTATAATCAAAGCCATACTTCGCGCGTGTATACCCGATATCTTTGATCGTGTTGCGTACGATAGATGGAATGTCAACATAATCTGCCTTTGTGCTGATTTCTCCTATGACGAGAACTAATCCCGTGGCTACGGATACTTCACATGCAACCCGAGCATTCGGGTCGTTCGCCAAAAAGGCGTCCAATACCGCGTCCGAAATCTGGTCGCATATTTTATCCGGGTGTCCTTCAGTAACGGACTCGGACGTAAACAAGTGGCGTCCTTTCAATGACATAGGACTCGACCTCCTAACCTATAATATGGCTCTCCCATGAGCAGCCTAAACAAAAAATGAACCTTTCCCGAATGGAAAAGGTTGTTATAGCAGCCTTCGAAAAATCATATTACTTTATTTGTCCGGTCCTGTCAATGAAAGCGTCAAAAGTTGGATTACCTATTTTTGCTGCAATGCTGTAGCAACGAGACGTTTTGTTATTTCGCCACCTACCGAACCAGCATCACGTGAAGATAAGGTACCCCAATCTGCATGACTAGTCGTATGTTGAACCGGAACGCTGCCGAGTTCGGAGGCGAACTCTGTATCCATTCCAATATGTGCTCCGTGATGAGAAACCGGAAGTCCGAATTCGGCTGCTATCTCATATTTCATGCGGTATAAAGCGTCTCTGCTGGCTGGCACTAACGTTTTTTTGCTCACGGTAATATCCTCCCTCGTTATATATGCATCAGTGATACTTATTGTGCCTCTTTCGGAAGGATACACCCGCAGGAAATGTTGCCCGCCCTGCCAGCTCATGTTAATTATTCTGCCTTTTGTACTACTGAATAACCACCGCGAACCATAACAATCAATCCATTCTCCTGCTGCGGATCTGGCATGACACCACGTCCATCACGAGGGAACAACAACAAATGGTTCGTCGCAACCGCTTGTCCACTCTTGATATCTGTGCCTGCCGTTACATCCGGCACTCCATTCTCATCCGGGCTTGTAATGACTGCTTTCCCGTTCCGGACAATGACTTCAGTTCCAGCTTTGGCAACAAGCTTCTGGCCACTTTTAACCGTTACGACTTTAAGTTCCGTATTGCTCGTTGTATCACCCTCAGGCTGATCCTTCTTCGGGTTATCTTTGTCCTTGCTCGTAGTATCATTACCTGTATTGCCTTTCTTCAATTCAGCTTGGATAAGGGATTTAACTTGTTGATCCACATAACTCTTCGTTACAAGTGGATCTGAAGATGTTCCCGGCGTTGTATCTGCTGCGAATGCATTCACGCCCAAAATAGAACCTGCCACAATTCCCCCTGTTATTAATGTTGTAGATAAAATAACCTTCGTAAATTTGTTCATTTTTTCCTCCTCCTACTTCTTATGCCAAAAACTCCCCTCTGCGAGGGGAGTTTTCTTTATTGTTTTAGTCCGCTGTTTTTGCGTTTCTAATGTTGTACGCACTACCATGGCTAGCTAGCTTGATCTTCTCTTTATCGAACACATCATAAAGGGTTAGCTGGAAGCCACCGTTCTCGATCTTCTCAAAGAATGCATCCGAAATAGAGGTTGAGAATGACTTATTCTTGCCTTCTGTAAATTCTTTAACAAAGTCAATCTCTTTTTCAAACCTCTTGCCACTTGAATCTACAATTTCAATGACTAACTTATGACCGTAGTCTCCCATGTTGTATTCCAATTGGCGAGCCATATCGTAAGAGAACTCGATAGACAAGTTCGATGATCTGTTAGCAGTCACGTAGAAATTGTATAAAGTCAACGAATAAGGGAATAGATCAAGATTTATAAAGTCTCGTTGAACCGTAGGCTGTACGACTTTCAAATCCATTGCTACTGCATTGATATATCCATCAGACTCACCCTTTGGAGGTGTCAGTTTATTCTCGGTAATTCCCTCACCGATAATAAGCTGCAAATCTGTTTTATTAACCGTTTTCGGTACTTTCACCCATGCCGTTACGACATTCAATCCTTGCGGACTCGTAGGGCCCTGCACTTGGGAAAGATTCGCTTTATAGTAACGTCCATCATCTGATCGATAGTATGCTACCATTTGAGATAAAATCGTTTGGCGCTCTTCCTGGCTCTTCATAACAAGATCCGTATAAATGATTTGTTCAACGGCACCTTCATACACCTTGCTGTTCTTTACTTCAATATCCGCTTTGCGTCCTTGAGTAGTAAGATTGTATACTTTACCAAATTCAACGACAGGCAACTTGCTTAACTTGCCTCCATTCGTGAACTGAATGATTGGGGCACTATCCGTTTCTCCTATTTTTTCCATAAGCGCCGTCTGGACTTGAGAGAAGTCCATATAACTTGGTACCTTCGTTACGATGTATACATCGACGACTTCCCTCGCTCCGATGATTAAAGCGCCATTCGAACTTATTACCTGAGTTTTACCAGATACACCAGCAGTATCTAATTTAAAGACACCTTCTAAAGCTGGCAACTGAATTGTTTTCGTTTCTTTGTTTTTAATTTTTAATTTTGCTGACAGTACATCCCCGTCTAACCAAGGTAGACGCTGTAGAGATTCTATTGTGATTCCAAGGTTGCCTTTGCTATGCTGCACATCGTATTCAATTCCCGTTTGATTGCGCATGGATTGAAGATCAGGCAATTTATAAGTTCCTTCTGGGAACTTAAAATTCGAGTCCTTTTGATTCGTTTCGGGCTTAGTTGGATCCTTTTGTTCGGAATCTCCAGGCTTATTGAGTTGAAGCTTTAATTGTTCAAGAGGTACGTCAGTAGTTACCATCGCACTCAATGTGATTGGTCGTTTCTCCATCGCTTTCAATGTCAAATTATCGAGTGATTTTGTTGGGATTGGTACAGAGAGTCCGTTTGGCCCTTTTAAAACAAATTCATATTTTGGTATCGTCACTGGACGATTTGATAAATTTTCAAATTGGAAAGTCAATGTAATATCATTATCTTCAAAACTTTGATTTGCCCAACCGTTCAAAATTTTTGTGCTGACCTTTGCCTTGTCGATCGTTATTACTTGCTCTTTATTCGCTGGAATAACAGAAGTGGCTGCATTCGAAGCTGGCAACTTTAAGGTTGCTACAGGCAGATTAATTTTTGCAGTCTCATCCTCTGTCAGTAGTTGAAGCTCCAAGTTTTTGATAACGACACTCTTAGGAATTGCCGTCATGAAATTCAATGTCTTTTTCTCGCTAGGCTGCAGCTTATACTCCTTACTTGCGCTATCTGGTACAAGAGGGTAACTGCTTCCGCTTGCTGTTTTAATTACGTATTTGTAAGTTGGATTCTCCAACGCTTTAAATCCTAAATTTTCTACATTTACTGCAACATTTACATAATTCATGTCTTCATTAAGCATCGAGGTTACTCGATCAATGCTTGTTTTTATAGGAATGTCATTCATTCGTACTGTGCTGCTTTTTCCAACTACAGTCGATGCAGTCATCCATGTAGGAATTTGAAAAGAACCCAATCTGTTTTCAAAACCAGCTTTGCTAAAATCCCACTTTATGATATCAAAAAATAAATCATTAATGGTAAGACCCTTCGCTACTTTTGCATAATAGGTAACACTCATCTCAGACAAACCTGGTACTGTTTTTTTCTCTTTATCCTTTGTAGTCAATACACTAGAATACACCGTACCACCTTTTGTCCGAACCTTCGTCCAGTAATCAATAAGCGGCAAGCTGCGCTGATCATTATTATAATAAGTTAACGTATACGTCAAAATATTACTTTCATCTTGTTTATACATGTTTACATCTGTCAGCTTAACTGCACTTTTAGCAGTCAAGCGAATTGGCTTTAACTCACTAAGCGTATGTACTGGCGTCGGTTTAGCCGCAGGTTTTGTTTGCTTGCTGGTGCTTTGTTGTTTAGAAGCTTTTGTATCTGCAGCATAAATATTTGCCGTTGGGAAGGCTGACGCCCCTAAAATGAGGGACAACGATAACATTGTCGCAATGGCGGTTGTTCTTTTCAATCTACTTTCCTCCTATGCGTAGAATCTACATATATAGTATAACGCATAATGATAAGAGAAAGTTGCGATTTTCAGCAAGTTGGAGGGTTACATTGTTGTAAGCTTTATATAAAAAAAGAAAGCCCCGAAGGGCTTTCTTTAAAGGTTATTACTTAGTTGCAGGAACAAATTCTACTTGTGCATCGAAACCTTTCAATGCTACTGGTTCCTTAGCAGTTAGTGTGCGAGCATCAACGATGTGCTTGTTTACGTTATTTTTCGAATCGGACAAAATAACATTAACAATATCATCTTTCTTAAGCTCAGCCTTAGCATCAGTAAACTTAAAGCTAACGATCAATTCTTTAGAGTTATTAGGGTTAACTTTAACGTCTACTACCTGAGTTACTTCCTTATCATTTACAAGTACTTCAAATGCATTATTAATGTTCTTTGTTTCAAGAACACTAATATTAGTGTCTGCAGTAATGGATGCTTCATAAGTTGCACCTGTTACAGATTTAACAGACATGGAGTTAAGAAGCACTTCTGGTCTAACAGCGTCGAAGTTTTTAATAGGTGTTTCTCCTGCTTTAACACGAACATCCAAAATGTCGGCAGTAGTTGCATTTTTTACAACATGCAGCTTAGCATCGGCAAGGCTGGATGGAAGAATGCGGTTGCCTGTATAGTTCAATGTAAGCACTGTGCCATCATTGCTCAACGTTCCGTCAGTAGCGTAAAGTTTAGAATCGCTACCTCCAATCGTGATGTAGAAGTCATCAGTGTTTAAGTAGTTGATTTTCCCAGCAAATTGAACTTTTACTTTTTCACGGGATTCAACTTTTACATCATCAACCTTAATGCTGTTGTCATACTTCTCTTCCAAAGTACCACTATACTTCAAAGTATAGTTATCATTTTGTTTAAGGTAGTCACCTTTAACATTTTTCACTTGGCTTACAGAAAGTTCGTATACTTTCTTAGCGTCTTTTTTGTCGTCGTCAGTAACAAGTTTTCCAGCCTTCGAAGTGATGCGAACTGTATCACCATTTACCATAGCGATATCGTAGTCAGTGATTGATTTATTATTAAAGATATACTTTTCTTTAATCAATACACTTCCGTCACCATCAGTTCTCATATCTTCCTTGTACTGAACGTAAAGGTTTTGTTCGCCACCACTCTCAGTGAACCAAGAACGTACGATTCCAGTTTGAGCAGTTTGCTTAGCTGTAAATGTTTTTGTGTATGGTGCCATTGTGTTTTGCAATGCAGCCACATCACGCACACCAGTAACTTCCAAGATGTAATCAGTTTGATTGGACAACTTACCATTCAAGTTGATTGTTACTTTATTGTCTTTTTCAACATAAGAAGGTTTAGAAGTTGGATGACCATCACGATCTACACCTTTGAAGTCTTTAATGATGTTTCCATCACTGTCTTTCAAAGTGTAGTTCTTGCTGTTTTCTGCAGATTCTTTCTCAAGTTTTTTATTAAACTCAAGAACCAATTGATGGTTGTTCAATGTGCCAGCTTCTTTAAGCTCGAAGCTCACAACTTCTGGACGAGTTTGATCCAATGTAGGGTTTATTTTGATTTCGCGGTCAGCTTTGTTTCCGCTGTAGTCAGTTGCACCTTTTACATAGATCGTGTTGTCGCCATTGTACATCTTATTGTTGAATTCAACTTTAACTTTGTTGTCTTTGTACGTAATTTTACCAGTGTTGCCAGAAGTGTTATGGTAAACTTTTTCGATAGACTTTACTGTTTCGTTAAATTCAATCTCAAGCTCGTTCAAATCGTTAGTTTTAGCAGATACGATTTCAGGTGCTGCTGTATCTTCAGCAATCGTGAACTCTTTGTCTGCTGGGATGCTCTTCAGGCCAGAGAAGTCAGTGATGTTGCTTGCAGTCACTTTGTGAGTGCCAACAGACAACTCTTTCTTAACGATTACTACATTTGGATACATGTAGTCAACGCTACCTGCTACCATAGCACCGTCAACTTTGTAGTTGCTGGAAGCAACTGCATCGCCGCGTTTAACTGGCTCAGAGAATACGATCTTGAATGCTTTCGTACCCAAGCCAACAACTTCTTTGATTTCAGGTGTTTTTACGTCAACTGGAGTGAATTTCTTTGTTTCGTTGAACGTTTTAGAAGAATCTTCGTTCTTAACGTTTTTGATTTTCACTTCAGTTTCTTTTTGGTTCTTCAAGTCGGAACCATTTTCCTCAAGCAAGATTGTAACGGAGTTTTTGTCATCAGACATTGTTACGCTATCAATCTTCATATCTTTAACTTCATAGTTGTTTTTGTTCTCAGCTGTCTTCTTGTCAAGAGAACCGTCAAATGCTACAACAACTTCTTTCAAGTTTTCAGCTGTAACGGATTTGATGCTTTGAGCAGAAGTAATAGTGTAAGTCACTTTAGTAGTGATCTTGAACTCTTTACCTGCTTTGTCTTTGTAAGTGAATGTTACTTCAGTTTCTTTGTTAGCTTCAAGAGCTTTTTCCAAAGTTACTGTCGCAACTTCTTTGTCGGACATAGTGAATTCAACTGTTTTGGAGTCCTTTACTTTGTAGGAAACTACTTTAGGACCTTTAGTCAATTCGTCAGCTGCATATGCTGCTTCTACCAATTGAGTGCGAGTTGCGTTCGCTTTAGGGTTTGCATCTTTGGAGAACAAACCAGCGTCAACTGCTGCTTGGAAGTAGCCTTTAGCCCATGAAGAAGCGTTGTTTTGAGCGTCTTTAACTTCTTCAAGTTTCAAAGCGTTAACCAAAGTTTTAGCTGCTTCTTCAACTGTGATTTTGCCGTTGAAGTCGAACAACTTCTTCTCCAAATCTTTACCTTGCATCAAGCCTTCTTTTGTTACAGCTTCGATGAATGGAGCTGCCCAGTTTTTAGCACCATAGTTTTTATCTTTGTAAGAATATTCACCATGGATTTCTTTCAGACCGAACAATTTCACGAGTACTTTCGCGAATTCTGCACGAGTCATGTCTTTATCAAGGCCAGCGGATCCATCTGGATAACCGTTGAATACACCTTGAGTTTTCAATGCATCAAATTTCTCTTGAGTTGTTTTAGCTGCGTCAGCACCGAAAGCTACGTTTGCGAACATAGAGAACGCCATAGCAACGGAAAGCAGAAGGGCCAATCTTTTCTTCATAACCTTTTTTTCTCCTCCTCTAAATTGCTTCGTTTGTTTAGTTTGTTGCGTAGAAGTTTGATAGTTCATTTCCCTCATTCGCCGATTCACCCCCTTCCTCAGAGTGAGCGAAATGTAATCTAAAAAGAAGTCTGCAACATAAGGACATGCCACAGAAACTAGTAATCGATTAGGAACAAATGAAAATAAATAGAAATGCTCATACCACTCTAGACATTATACAATGTCAACTGCCTAGCGTAAAGTATATTTTTGTGAAATACAGGGAACAATAATTAAATTAACCACTGTATTCGAGCTTCATCATATTAAACGCACAGGTTTCGAAAAAGTTGCGCTCTACGGAAAATTATTTTTAAATTTTTTCGCAGATTTCAGACAATGTCTTGCTCATTACATTCAATAACGCATATACACGGATATGCTATACATATTGCAATACTTGAATTCATCTATATGTATGCATGAACGAATACATCTCCTAGTATAGCGCCAAGCTAAGAAGGAGTCACTGGCTAATGTTTTCCACTGAATGACAGATCACCCATGAATATGATCATAGGTAGATTCATTACATGTTTACCAGATCAATGATCCTAATAAAACGAATATCTTCTATTATATAAAGGAAGAGAGCCGAGCAAAATCGGCTCTCTCCTTATTACCCGAAGATGTACACGCTGAATCTATGTTACATCTTCGGCAGCTTCTTCAAATCAATCATAGCACGCGCCATAATGAGAGCAGCGTCGCCACGGAGCATATTCGCAGATGGCTGGAATACATAACCCTTCTTCGGATCAGATGGGTCAATCGGAACTCCTGTAATGAAGCCTTTCTTCGCGATAGCAAGTACCGCTGGCTGTGCATAGTAATCTATCTTGTCCGCATCTTGGAAATACTTCAACAGATCCTTGCGAACTTTATCACGCTTCGTCTCAAGCTTCATGTTCAAAGCTTTCGCAAGCATTACCGCTGCATCCTGACGGATAATAGAGTAATCTCCACCAAATTCATTCGGAGAAACACCACGAACGATACCATCACGTGCAGCCGTCTCCACATAGCGGAAGTCCCACAGCTGATTCACATTAATCGTATTCATCTTATCAGCCGCCGGTACAACGACGTCATTGAAATGTTTCTTACCGTCATAATTCAATGGCATCTCTTTCGCACGAACAATCATACGAGTGAATTCGCCACGAGATACATACATATCTGTACCAAACATGGAGAATGGATCAAATGGATTCATAACGCCTTTTGCAAATATCGTTTCAATGAAATCACGTGCATATGGATGCTGTACCACATCATGATAAGAGTAAGACATCTTACCAACAACATAGTATCCAAAGCGCGTAATTGGAACGGTTACGGTATGTTTCTTCGAATCTACAACACCGCCAATGTTCTCCCATTGCTGTAATTCCGAATCAAAACGGAACACACTCACAGTGCGACCACCATCATCGGTTACGTTTTTATCATAGCTCAGTGTTAATTTACCTGGTTTAGACATGATAAGCTCATTACGCAAGTCGCGCTTATAGAACATCTCAATTGGCGAACCTGGATATTGATAAGGCTCAACACCATACTTAATTGGGTCATAAACAGACTCTGTCTTGATGTCATCCGCTTGACCTGGATCCATCCAAATAACTGGACCAGCCTTAATAAAGCGTTCAGGGAAGCTTGCTTCAAAAATGTTCTTTGCTTCTATCTTCGCCAAGTCATAGTTCGCTGGCTGATACTCAAACTCACGGCGATCTACTTCACCATCGAATGAATTCGCAATCGCGAACAGTAGATTATGGCCACTAAAAACTTGGTTTTTGAAGTTTTGCGGCACATTATAGTCGCGTCTTACGAGATTCGCACCTTTTTCGAAGGTCAAGTTTACTATTCCTTCAAATACCTTATGTGATTTTTTCATTGGCTCCATATACTGAGCCCCTGGAATTGACGTAGGTACGTACTTCACCGTAATCGTATTTTTGAAGGTATCCTTGCCTCTTGAAATGGCAATTTCAATCTTATTATCTTTATTTGCTTTAAGTCCTACGACAAATGCACGATAGGCATTTTCATAAGGCTTTTGTGTCTTGTCATAGCTTGGGTAGTAAATAATTTTTTCTGCTGGAATTTTATTAATAACTACCTTTTCTGCACCTGGCGAGTCAATAATGACTTCAACAAAGTTTTGGTTAACCACTCGCTTTTCAAGCGCTGGCTTCAAAATCGTGTAAGGCACATCTACCGGCACAACTTCCAAACGGTATGTTGCACGAGGGCCACCTTCGCCACTGTTAAATACAGTCATGTTCATTGCGACAGGAGTTCCATCACCCGGAAGATTTATACCCTTAATAATAAAGCTGAAGAATTGTTTATCATTATCGTAGTAAACAGAGATTCCGTTAACTACTGCACTCGAATTGTACGTATCCCCATTTTTGTCGGTGAACATATTCTCCAGTGTCCACTCGATTTTACCTAATGGGTTTTTGTCGTTTTTCAATACAGGCGATTGAATGACTAATTTATAATTTTGAAGCTCATTTTTTGTAGTACCACTGCCCCGCAAGCTAGTAAGCTTTCCTTCAATTTCAGCTTTATTTTTCCCGAGATCAACAAAGTCGAATGTACCGTATACATTCATCTGCGCTTCACGGGTCAGATAAACTCCGCCTTTTTTCTCAAAGCGAGGGTCATTTGGCTTCGGATCTGGATATGTTGTGCTGTATGGATAGATTCCGTCTGTCTCAGGTGCTGGAATAACCGGCAAGTTAGTCGGAATGAGCGTTACCGTGATTGTGTTCTCGTAATGCGATTTTTGGGAACGGAAAACAAATTTGATTTTGTTGTCTCCCATATACAACGCATTAAAGGCGTCTTTCTGGTTTACTAATTTGAACTTACTTTTGTTTGTTCCGCTTATTGGAGCCAGTTCCAAGGTTGTATTATTAATACTGAAAAATACCGTTTGATCTTTCCCTGAGTATTTAAGCTCTTCTTCGTTGGCAATATTGTAGATTTGACCCGCCAAGTCCTGCAATTCTTTCATGACTTGATCTTGACGATTAGCATCTGTTGTGTCCGTATAAATTTTTTGGCCGTCAAATGCTCCGTCGTATTTTACATATGGCCCGTACAAAAGTGTAACCGTTGCCGTATATGTTTCATTGGAGCCATCCAAACGAAACACAATCGTCTGTTTCCCTGTGCTTGGCAACTTATCAATCAGGTAAACAACCCGACTCATGGATGTCGGTACCCCGTTAATATTTTGGATTGTAACATCCTCGGCAACTTTCTTAGGATCTAAATTGTAAGAAGTAGTAGGTTGCTTGTTGCCTAATGCATCTGTTACAGATTCAATTGAAATTCTAGGACTGCTTCCATTAGGCACTAAAAATTGAATCGCAGCCGGCATGGAGAATAACTGCGCACCGTCCAGCTTACCGCCTTGCAGCGCCACAACTTCCCCTGGCGTCATTGTGTTGTTATATCCACTCAAATAATTAGCTGCGTAGATATATGGTTGGTTCGCATCCTTCAACAATACGGAAAATCCGGACATACTCTGCAGTGATGGAGTAGATAAGGCATAGTTCGTTGAAGTCAAAGTAATGTTGGTACGAACATCTTTTGTGACTGCACCTGCTATTTCAAATGAGTACTCCACAAATTTCGGATTCGAGGAAACTTCAACCACATTCGTTGCATTTCCGTTTGTTTTATTACCGCTGCCCGTTTCAATCATTTCATATGCGACACCAACGCTAGTCGGCTTCGCCTTGGTTGCATCGTAAGGGATAAGAACGCGACCATAAATTACACCATCAGTTGAGGCAGTAATCGTAGGACTTTGCGATAAATCATATTTCGTTGCTCCGCCATTTTCCTTCATGTGTACATCGTGGAACGTTACATCACCATTGAAGAATGCTACTTCTCTTGTTGTTTCAACCGATTGTGTACCGTTAAATACTTTAATCTTAACTAAGTTCCGTCCTTGCTCAATGGCAATTGGAGAAGCAAAGAACGTCCAGTCATTGCTTTTGGATACACCGAAAGACCAGCTGCGCCCGTTCACTTCGATTTGTACCTTATCTGCATTCGGTGCTTTACCCGAGATGCTGACGTTCACTGATTTTTTTCCTTGAGAAGCATCCGAGTAAACAATTGTCGACTCATCTTCTTTCAAGTTGTAGACATTCCCATCCAAGGATACGGACATGTCGTACATCGTTGGACCATTACGGTACTCGATGAAGATGGAGTCATACACATCCGACATGCCTTGCAAGCCTTTGAATGTAACTTGGTTCAATCCAGGATACAACTGCAAATTATACAATTGGATTTTCGAACCATTGATCATAATGTTGGCCGTTTGGCCTTCACGTTTGTCGTTTTGATCCACTAAATATTTATCCGTCGCGTTTGGATCAGGATTTTTATTTAGCTTGTACACGCTATAAGATATTGAATTTCCGTTAACGCCATTCAATGTTCCTTCTAGCGTCACACGTTCACTATTTGTTATACGTGCAGATGTAGGAGAATACTGTTCATTCGGAAATACGAAGTGGTTGGCGCTTGCTGCGAATGCCGTCGATACTGCTGTACCGAGAGATGCCGGGATAAGCGTAACGACAAGCGCGAGCGTCAACAGTATGGATACCAGTTTCTTCAACGCTAATAGCCTCCTTATTATAGAACCGTAGTTGAGTTGCCTCCATCGGCTCGTTCTTACTTGTTATTTCTGTTATCGGCTAATTTCGTTCTAAATTTTAGTCAAAACTCCGAAGTTAGTATTGATAACAGACAAAGAGAAGAGAAAGGACACTTACTTGGTGCTCACAGAAGTGGAACTCTCAGTAAGACTTTAGTGAAAAGGCACACATTGAGGGCAATTATTGAGCACTTACAGATGATAAAAAAAGATTTAACAGACCTACTTACAAGATACTTGTAGAGGTTCTTTTTGAGGTGTTTTAAAAGGGGAATAGCGAAGTAGTTGAATTGAATAGATTCGCACCGCACTTCAATGGTCAACTAAAGAAGTTCATAACGATCCTATATGAGGTTGTTAAGAAAGAGGAAGAATAACACTATAGAAGATAGGGTTCTAATGGTTGATATAGAACCAACAGCCCGACATAGAAGTACATATCATATTGAAATGCATATTGGACACTATAGACGAGTATAAAAAAACCTTTGCCCCGAGTAGTTCAGGACAAGCCTGATCCACTCAAGTGCAAAGGTTCTGTTTACAACATATATTATAATTGCGTTCTTACTTCATCAAAGTCCCCATAAAAGAACTATCGCTAATGTTATTTCGAACGTGATTCAGCGTGTACCTTCATGCGCAAGCGGTGCAGGATGTTCAGCATCGGCTTTCTGGTCTTACTTACGATACCAATCACCTCAGCCCCAAGCTGGAGCGATACGAGCAACACACAGATGACAACGAGTGTTACCCAGTTCGCATCATGCGATGCGGCTACGGATTGGATAACCGCCAGCAATCCGAAGAATGCAGCAATCCCGTAAATGATGAGCACTGTCTTGCGATGGCTGAAGCCCAGTTCGCGCAGGCAATGGTGCAAGTGACCTTTGTCTGGTGCGAAGATCGGCTTCTTCTGCAGCCAGCGGCGTACAATCGCGAAGAATGTATCGGACAGCGGCACACCAATAATAAGCAATGGTGTAATGAACGACATGATTGCAATCTGCTTGAAGCCCAGCATGGACAAGACAGCCAAGCTGAAGCCTAAGAACAAGGAACCGGAATCCCCCATAAAGATCTTAGCTGGGTGGAAGTTAAAGAACAGGAATCCAATAATACTTCCAAGCAAGATCGCGCAGAGCAAGATGATTACCGGATTGCCCATAAAGATCGCCATGACGAGGATGGTAGCAATGGCAATAGCGGAAACACCAGCAGCCAGTCCATCCAAGCCATCAATCAAATTAATTGCATTCGTCACACCAACGATCCAGAAGATCGTAAGCGGAATTGCAACCCATGTTTCAATGAATAAATATTTATCGCCAAACGGCACATTTACAAAGTCTACAGTTAGATCAAATCCGAAAACCACGACACATGCAGCTACAATCTGACCGAGCAGTTTCGCTTTCGCAGACAACTCAACACGATCATCTAGTGCACCAATCAGAATAATGATGGAGCCTCCGGCAAGCATTGCCTTCACAAGATTCGCATCTCGCGATGAACCAAGCAGTGTATCAGGAATAAATAACATAAGCCCAAGCAGCGTCAGTACGAACGCCGCAAAAATAGCCAAACCACCCATGCGGGGCATGATGCGCGTATGCACTTTCCGCGCATTCGGTACGTCAACCGCACCTACTTTGATCGCAAACTTCTTCACTAAAGGCGTTAATCCTGTGGCAAGCAGCAGAGCTGCCAGGCAGCCACCAATTGCGTATACGGTCATCATCGGTAGTTTCAACCCCCATTTATGTTACCGGATCGAATTATACTCCGTTCAAAATGGAAACACCAATGCCGGATTTATGTGAAAACTTACGAAAATGAAAGATTAAGCGTCATTTTACTGCACTTTTGTGGGCTTATCTTTATCCCGCATCACTTTCCAAGCAAATTTAGGCAATGCCATCATTCGCATGAAGCGTTTCGGTTCCTTGACTAAGCGATACAGCCATTCAATACGCAGCTTCTGTACCCACATTGGTGCCCGCTTGGCCTTGCCTGAAATAACATCAAAGCTTCCCCCAACACCCATCATAAAGGGAACTTGCAGCTGTTGGCGATATTTTGCAATCCAAGGATCTTGTGTGTCGGCTCCGCGAGCAACGAACAATAAGTCAGGATTCGCCGCACGAACTTGTGCAATAACCTCTTCATCTTCATCACTTTTGAAAAAGCCATCTCGGTATCCGACAATGGAGATGGACGGATACTGTTCTTGTAACCGTTCTGCTGCCGCTTGAACCACCTCTGGAGCTGCACCCAAGAGATACACCTTCCACTTGCGCGGTTCACCCATCTTCAGCATCTCATGCAGCAGATCGAAGCCCGTTACTCGTTCAACGACAGGATCACCGAACTTATTAGCTGCCCAGACAATGCCTGTTCCATCTGGAACAACCAAGTCCGCCTGCTTCATGACGGCCATATTCTTATCATTCTCCAAGGCGGCCATCACCATGATGGGATTCGCTGTAATCACCTGAATGGAGCGCCCAGCGTCAATATGATCAACAAGAAGCTTTACGGTATCTTCCATATTCAACTTGGAAAAGGGAATGCCGTAAATCGAAACCTTAGGTACATCCTTCATTTCTAACATATCACAAACCACCTTACGCCTTATGACGCAGCCATTGCACAATTTGTTGCGCCGGCTGTTCTGCTTCTTGCTTCAATAAAGTTATTGCTTTTTGATGTTTCTCGCGCCAGCCATCTACATCATCGAGCAAGCAGCACATATGAGATGCAGCACGAGCAGCATCTAGCTTGGCTGTTGTGCCAATCGCCTCTTCCTGCAGTCGATGCAGGAATTGGTCGATCTTCGGATCATAAGAAATACCCGCAAGCGGCACCTCTTGGGAGGCCGCATAAATGAGAGAATGCAATCGCATTCCGACTAACACCCTGCATTGACTTACTTCCTGCAGCATGGACTGAGGATGCTCAAGCGGAGCGCATAAGCTCATCACTGTGCCAGCTTCAGAAGCAGCAGCTGATGGGTCGCCGCACAATCCATCTACTTCGGAAACCTCATCCTCAAGCTTCTTCATGACATAACGGGATGCCTCTTCATCACTTGCTCCATGGAACGGCAAAAACCGCAAATGGACTTTCCGCATCCGACTAAGCTGAAGCAGCATATCAGCGATCGCATCCATATCGGATCGATCTTGATTCCAGAATCGAAGGGAAACCCCAACATAGGGGCAGCCTGCCGCATCGAACCCTGTCCCATAATCGAGTGCGGGCTGCCCAGGCTTAGATGACGGCAACCGAAGACCCATTACTGGATCAGGTACAACATGGATCGCATCTTGCCCTACTCCCATTCGCATCAAGAGCTCTGCAGACTCCCGATCACGTACAGACACATAAGCAGCTCGGTTAAATACGTGACGAATGTACGGATAGAAAGACTGGCTGTTTACCGGACCAACTCCTTGCGAATAAATGAACGTCGGCTTACGGAACCACTGTGCCAGTTTCAGCACACCTAAGTAATAAGGAATCGTCTTCGAACTGGTCGCATCCTGCAGCAAGCTTCCGCCGCCGCTAATCAACCCATCGCTGCTGCGAATCGCGGCCAGCAAGGCTCCGGGCTTCATTCGATGCACTGCTTCTACCCCATACAACCGAGTCGTTGTCTCTGGATCACCAGACAATACGACAGGCTCGATTGCCATGCCAGCTTCTTCGCCAGCACGTTCCAAGGCGGTCAGTATCGACAACAGAACCGCCTCGTCACCACTATTATTGAATCCGTAATATCCGGACAGTACTATTCTTGTAGCTTTGGACGCCATGCATCCCAACACCTTTCAATGATAGTCCATACGAAAATGCCAATAATTCCGATAACCAGTCCAAGGCCAAGACCCAGGAGTGTGCGAATTGTCGACATGATGATCGGCGTATGGATATGAGCGAACGTATCAACCATAGACAACTGGCCAATAACAGCGATGATGAACGCATATAGAGCTATCCGATAACGGTATGCTGCAAATGCCGCAATCAAGAACAACGGGTGCGCCATCAAGAACTCTTTATTTCGCGGACGAACACCCAACGTATTCTCAAGCAAGGAACGGAATGATTTCTCCAAGGAAGATACGTTTCCAGCGTTCCCCGTACGCGATAGGTAGTACATTCCAACTACGCCCGCGATGCCAGCAGCCACGACCATCAATACCGTAACCGGCATCTTAAGCCAACGATTGGCTTCCTTCACAACAGAATCTCCACGGTAGAGGAAGATATACAATGCGGTAAGGCCAATCGGCAGGAAGTGCAGCAGACTGACTCCACGGAATTGAGTTATTACAAGGCTGTACGTAATGTTGTTAAGCAATGCAATCACGAACGGAATAGCCATCAGCGACAACACCGTCGTGCGCAAGAACAATCCAACCGATTTGCCAAAGCGAGCCTTGAAGCTTGTAACCGGAGGACTCATGTCCACTCTTCGAACAGCGAGCACCATCGCAATCGTTGGCGCACTTATCGCCACCCCAAGGGCAAGCACTTGCTCGAAGAAGGCTGGCTTCAATACGTACATTCCTGCGCTTCCAATCAAGCCCAGAACGAAGGCAGGAAGCATCACAGCCGGCACAAAATAAGAAAGCATCAGCGCGATTAATGCTACGCCGCCAATAACTACGATGATCTTCGCAATTTTCTGCCATGAAGCGTCAAATACCGTAAATGGCTCAGCTGTGCCCATTATAAATCCGTTTTTCTCAATCGATGCAATTGCATCTCCAGGCTCTTTCAGTGTGTGAATCAGATTATCAATGGAAGTCACAATCTCAGACTTCTTCATATCTTTTTTCACACCTGCGTTCAAATAAATCATCCGAATATTGCGATCCTTCGTAGCAAGCGAGAAGCGATCAGCTAATACATCGATTTCATTGAATGACTCCTGATCGTTAATCGAATGAAGTCGAACTACATTATATTTCGTCAAATAAGCAAGCTTGTTCATCCCCTGCTGCGGCTTCTTCAAGCCTTCAATGGCAGCAATACCGATGTTGTGCTTATTTAATAAATCAGCAAAGCCTGTCAAACTTTTTTTCTCTGCATCATCATTAAAGCCTTTAACTGCATCGCCATCAAAGAGAATACGCGTTACGCCCAATGAATTGTAGTATTGCAGCAGCTCATCCATTTGCTCTTGATCATATTCCGAGCTGTCGGACAAACGCGGCATAATTGTATATCCTTTATCCACAAGCTTCTGAATTGTGATTGGATCCTGTGGCATTGACTTCATTACTGCGGATTCAACCGGAGTTTCCAAGATCAAACCATTGTGGCCTTCATACTGCCACGTACGAACCTCTACACCTAAACGAAGGAAAGTCTTCTCAATCATAGGAGAAAGCTTCTGTTCGTTCTCAGATGACGTGAACAAAAGATATGTATAATTTTCATTCAGAGGCGGAAGCTTCTTCTGCAGCGCTGCTGCATCGCTAGAGTTGTAAATCAACAATCTTCGTGCGGACTTCATATCCGACAAATTGCTTTCGAACAACGCCATCGTGTGAACGCCTGCATCTTTTAAGCGTCCCAACTGCTCATCAATAAACTCATTTGGCTTGGGCATCAGCGTAGACATATCGACCAAATTTCGATAATTGAATACAATTTCAACCTTATTTGCCGACTGTTCTGTCTGTACGCGCTGCACTGCTACAGGAATAGCAGCTACCAGTCCGACAATGACCACAAGCCATAGCCACTTTTTCATTTGTCGGTTCCATTTCTCTACCTGTTGAAACACTTGTTTCCCTCCTTAAGCCATTCCGAATACATCATCATGTGGAATATCACAATGCTTCTACCGTGCATCATTCGATGAGTTCCGAGTCCATTCGACACCGATGGCACACAGCTAATGTTCAGCTCCGGTTATCCTTAGAATAACCGAACTCTCTGCATTCATTGCAAATGATTCCGCCTGTGCTGTATTCTACTCGCGGTCCGACAATGCGAACATCAATTCACCTTCAGCAACGACCTTATCGCCAACCTTGGCTGTTGCCTGTCCCTTGCCGATCGTTCCCTTTAAGCGTGTGATATCTACTGTAAGTGTAAGCGTATCGCCAGGCACGACTTGCCCACGAAAACGGAAATTGTCGATTCCAGCAAAGAAAGCAAGTTTCCCCTGATTTTGCTCCAATTTCAAAATAGCTACTGCACCAACCTGTGCGAGCGCTTCAACAATGAGAACTCCCGGCATAACCGGATAACCAGGGAAGTGACCTGCAAAATGCGGCTCGTTCATCGTAACATTCTTAATTCCGACGGCACTCTTGCCTTCTTCTACTTCAAGAATACGGTCAACGAGCAGAAAAGGGTAACGGTGTGGAATAATTTCCTGAATTTGCTCAACTGTCAACATAAATACAAACTCCTCTCTTCCTCTGTCGTATAAGACGACAGCTATGCGTCAATACTAAGATCATCCTTCATGACTGCAGGCCTGAAGGTTGAGATAAGGGGCTTCCCGCAGCTTCGGCTGTTCGGGGAGCTCTCTTCTTAGAATCAGAATGCGCAACTTCCATGCAAGTCATTCTGTCTTAGCAAGACAAGTAAAGACAAGTAACTTGAACGTAAAACAAATGACGAATCGTCATCAAGGTAAAAATAAGACATTTCTTTCGTTGTCCCACAAGAGACATGCCTGCATCATACCCGATGCTCAGCTTCTGCCTCTTCCTTGCGATTGATTCGAATAAACAAGAGCGCATACATAAAGGATGTAAGGAATGAGAATACGATAACCACCCATAAGAGCTCAACTGCATAAGTCCATTGGAAGTAGACGAACAGGATCGCGATATAATAGAAGACTGTCGTCAATTTCCCCATCCAATTCGCAGGCACTGTCTTCTTTCCCTTGAAATGAAATAAAGCGGAACATGCAATCATCCCTGCATCTCGAATCAGCATCGCTACAGCAGCCATCCATGGCATATCTCCAGACCATAGCAAAGAAAACATGACGGTCAACATCATAAGCTTATCTGCCAATGGATCCAACATCATGCCGATATTCGTTACTAAATTATGTTTGCGCGCGATATACCCGTCCAGAATATCGGTCAGTCCAGCGAGCAACCAAACTCCGAATGCGGCGTACCGCTCACCTATGAAGAACAAAGCCACATATACGGGGATGAGAACGAATCGAATCATCGTCAACATATTCGGTAAATTCAACCTCAAAACCCCCAGTTCCCCCCATTTTCATTGTTCCTCCAACTCATTATACATGCCCGAAAACAAAAATGAAACTTTATCAAATCGTATAGCTCCCTATAGCCCTCAAGGGAGGAGCGATGACGGACAAAGTCCTTTCGGCCACCAAACAAGCAAAAAATCCCCACAAAGTGGGGACTCCGCTATCCGAACACAAGTTGGAACAAGTGTGTCCATGTATTTATATTCAGTGCATCTGTAAAAGAGCCCTTACCTAACACGACAAATCCGGCAACCATTCCGCCGAATGTGGCAAGCACGCATAACAGTGGGACAATGGCCAGTCGAAAAATCCACTTCCCTGCCTTCGAACGACGAACCGGCTTCTGCTGAGGTGGCTGAGGTTCTTCCTGCTCCACCTCAGACGCTGGCTTAGCAGCATCCTTACCCTTGCGCAGACGCTGCTTGCGCCGCTCTTCGAATACTGGCTGCTGAGCAGGCTTGCCCACTACCGGCAATTCCTCATGAACGTCGGATTCGGCCTCCGTCTTCGTCTCCACATCCTCTGGTTCCGAGCCGGAATGAGAGCGGTGCAGACGCGCTAACGATATATCCTGTTGCAGCGGCTCGTACTCATAATCGAGCAGCTTCTTGTCTTTCCCTTCTTGGTCACTCATTATCTCACCTGCTTCGTTTACGCGCGAAGGTTATTCGCAAGCCCCCACATCGCGTCTCCGGAAGTCAAGGCCCGAGCGGACATCTGATACGCTCGCTGCGCTTGAATCAAGTCATTCATCTCGTCGATCAGCGATACATTCGATTGCTCAATCATGCCTTGCCGAACGTGAACCGCTTGGTTTTGTGTAAGATCAAGATCCTCCACAATAGCATTGCGGTTCGTATTTGGGGCCATTACGTAATAGTTGTTCTCTGTCTGAATAAGGAGTTCTGGGCTGATCGGCTTTACTACCTTCAGCGTAGCGATCGGATTCGGAACAACCGTCAAGCCGTTCTTCGTCGCGAATACTTGCCCCTTGTCATTAACCTGTATCTCTTGATCCAGTCCAATTCGGATCTCAGCGCCGTCTTTGTCCAGCACCTTATCCCCTTGAGCCGTCACAAGCACCTTTTCCTTCGTATTCGGATCAATCGTGTAATGAAAAGCGCCTTCTCGAATCCAAGCAGATTGACCATTGTCCAGTTCGAGCTCGAATAGCGCGTTGCCTTCCAACGCAAAATCCGTGCTTACACCTGTTTGCTTCAATGCCCCTTGCGTGAAGTCTCGACTTAATGCAGTCAAATAAGATCCATAGCCAAGCGTATATCCCATCGGGGTCGCTCTTCCTGGTTGGCGGTAATCTTTATCATGCTGTCTTACATTCGTAAGCACATCAGCGAATGTCGCTGACTTCCGCTTATAACCGTTCGTATTTAAGTTCGCCATATTGTCCGCGACGATATCCAGCTTGTGCTGAATGCCATTCATCGAAGAGGCTGCAGAAATCATAGACTGGTTCATATCGTTCCTCCTATTCTAAGCGCTTAGACGCGCCCTACCTCATTGACCGTCTTTTCCAGCGTCTTATCAAAGAATTGAACGACTTTCTGATTCGCCTCATAGGCACGGAAGGCCGTCATCATATCCGTCATCGATTGCGTAGGATCTACATTAGAACGCTCCAAATAGCCTTGCTGTACTTGAATTTGCTGCTGATCCCCAGCGGTCCACGCGACTGCCGCTGCTTGACCACCACCTGCCGCATCCAATCGGAAGCGGCCATTACCCGTTCTAATGAGTTGATTCGGATTGTCGATCCGGGAAATGAGCAGATCTGCCCCTGCAATCGCAGCGTTCGTACGCGCATCATACATCCGACCTGTCCCATCCAGCTTGATATCATCTATCGATACATTTGCCGGCAATACAATTGGAGCTTGATTCCGGTTCAGCACAAGTGCTCCGTCTGCCGCCGTCAGCTCATGGCGGGCATTCAAGCGAAAATGACCATCACGCGTAAACCGCAACTCATCGCCTTCCCGAACCGTAAAGAATGCTTCCGGCTTATAAACAATATTGCCTTGCGCATCCCGTCCCTTGCCTGAAGCATCAAAGACCACTCCCAGGACACCCAAATCCGCCAACAGCGCAAAGTCGCCTGATTGATTCGTCTGCATCAGATCGCCTTGGCTGAACAGCATACGGCTCTCTTCCGCGAATACCCCTGTATTCAAGCGGCCAATGGTACGACCTGCCCCTTGATCTCCGCCCTGTAAGGACAGCATCATCTCAGGAAATGAACGCACTGCCCCTGTTACTGACTTGAACCCGGGCGTATTGATATTCGTTATATTATTCGTAACCGTATCATGCCGCCGTTGTTGGGTCATCATGCCCGAGGCAGCTGTATATAAACCTCTAATCATGTCGTTTCCTCCCGATCTGTCAAAGCATATACAATGTATATCGGATTAAACGAATGATTTCTTAACGACCTTGTCCAAATTATCCAGCATGATTCCGGTACCTTTGACGACGCAGTGCATTGGATCCTCTGCAATAAGCACAGGAACCTTCAATTCGTCAGCCATCAGCTCGTCCAATCCATCAAGAAGCGCCCCGCCGCCAGTCAAAATGACGCCGCGATCGATAATATCCGCCGACAATTCTGGCGGTGTCCGTTCCAATACCGACTTCGCAGCAGCGACAATCGAAGAAATTGGATCCCACAAAGCTTCTCGAACTTCATCGGATGTGATCGTTACGGTATATGGGAGGCCCGAAACCATGTCACGTCCGCGGATGTCCATTTCCCGTTGTCCACCTTCACGCACCGTCCCGATGTTAATCTTAATATCTTCAGACGTACGCTCTCCGATTAGCAACTTATACTTGGATTTTATATATTTCATGATGGAGCTGTCGAACTTGTCCCCAGCAATTTTAATAGAAGAGGCGGTAACGATGTCTCCCATGGACAATACCGCCACGTCCGTCGTTCCGCCGCCGATGTCAACGACCATGTTGCCGCTCGGTTGGAAGATATCCATACCCGCGCCAATTGCCGCCGCCTTCGGTTCTTCTTCCAGGAAAACATCTTTGGCACCGCTCTTCTCAGCCGCTTCGCGAATTGCCTTCTGTTCTACTGAAGTAATATTTGTCGGCGCGCAAATCAAGATGCGTGGGTGCGAGTACCATTTGCGACCGCCGACTCGTGAAATAAAGTGCTTCAGCATTGCTTCCGTAACTTCGAAGTCAGCGATGACTCCGTCTCTAAGCGGGCGGATGGGTACGATATTGCCCGGTGTCCGACCAACCATTCTGTGGGCTTCTTCACCCACGGCGAGGACTCGCTTTGAATCGCTTTCGATTGCTACAACCGAAGGCTCGTTCAAGACGACCCCCTTCCCCTTGACATGGATGAGAACGTTTGCCGTTCCCAAGTCAATTCCAATATCCTTGCTAAGCATAAGTTCGAGAGCCTCCACATTCATTTTTCATGTCTAAATCGAGAAATTACGACCGTTTTCTGCAAAATATTTACTCATCGTTTACCATATCATACTTTCTCTGCTACGTTCAATGACAGATTGGAGGGCAGCTCACATTTTAAAAAGTTATTGGAATGGGGTGGTGGTTTAGGATTTACCGGCCGTCATCACCTCACGTTTTTTTGAAGTCGTCTTCTTATATTTGATCTTCGTTGCTTCTCCACCACGCAAGTGACGAACGGACTTATGGTATTCGAGAATGTGCTTCACCTGATCAGCCAGATCGGGGTTAATCTCAGGCAGCCGTTCGGTCAAATCTTTGTGCACCGTGCTTTTAGACACGCCGAACTCTTTAGCGATAGTACGAACCGTATGCTTCGTTTCGACGATGCAGCGGCCGATTTTGATGGTCCGTTCTTTGATGTAGTCGTGCACGTTCCCGCCTCCCTACTCGGTTTAATTGGTACATTATATGAGTGGGTCGCACACTTATGCGTTGTAACCGAGCCTGACAAGCTTGGCTTAACCGATATTTTTGCCAAGGCTCTCATCGGACAAGTCGAACAACAAGGCAATCCAAGCAAAGTTAAAACAGGAAAAAAAGCTTAGTCAAGCGGAATTCCGCTTCTTGGTAATCCGTGAATTCGATCATTCATCATTGGAGTGGCGAGAGCAAAAAAATATTAGAAAAAGTTCGTTTCAATTCCGCTATTCCTCCTACAAATAAAAAACGGACGAATGCCCTTAAGACATACGCCCGATGTTGTTACCATGTTTAACTGAATTAGTTTTTAACCAGAACCGTTGTCGGATTTACTGGCTTATTCTCATTGTACACCTCAAAGTGAACATGAACGCCCAGTTCCTTCTCCAATTCACTGCGACCTGCTGTAGCTAGCGCGTCGCCCTTCTTCACAACATCGCCTTGCTTCACTTTCACATCAGCCAAGCTCTGATATACTGTCTTCATGCCATTGCCATGATCCACTTCGACAACAAATCCATTCGTCGCATGCTGTTCAGCACGTGTTACTTTACCGCTCATTGCAGCTACTACATCAAATGCCTGCTTGTCCTTGCGCGCCAAGTCGATACCTACATTCGGAGTAAAGGTTTGCTTGTACTGCACCATTGCTGCCGCTTGCTCTTCCTTCGAAGCCTTCTCGTCATAGTACGGCATGACGACATCTACATCACCAGAATTCGCCACTGGCCAACCGAGTGTTTCGTTGGTTGCAACTACTTCGACTGCGTCCTCTTTGGTTCCAGCTGTTGTACCTGCAGTTGATTCGCCTTGCTTGATTGTTTGCCCTGCTTGCGTCGCATCCTTGTTTGGGTCGAGCGGTTTGTGATTCAAGTCTTGATAGACCCAGACTAGAGTTAGGATAATTGCTGCTGCGGCCATGTACAAAGCGGGGAATACCCATTTCTTCGACAACAGCTTTCTCCATGAGGATGTGTGAACCGCTTGAGCCCCTTGCATCGATTTGGAGGCTTCAGACGGATTTGCTGTGCTTGTCGTAGATGTATTCATCGTTGTTTTGTTTTTTGAGTTTTGATTTTGGTTTTGTTCACTCATTTGTGATCACCTCAGTAACCATTGTTACCGAGGCTAGTACTTTTATACGTAGAAATGCTAATTTTTAAGATATGAAGCTACCAATGCTTCTGCCAGAAGTCTAGCTCCTTATATAACAAGGGTTTCCCCTGCCTCTCTGCATAATTGATCTGCGTCTTGCTGAACTATCCTTTTAGTTTAGCCGATGCTAACTTCGAAGCTTTGTCCACCTTCACACCTTTATAATAGTACGTTACGATTTGTTCGGCAGTAGCCCCTTCCTTGGCCATTCCTTGCGCACCGTACTGGCTCATGCCAACACCATGCCCGAAACCGTACGTAGTAATGACTAGTTTTCCATCCACCATGCTCCAATCGAATGCACTCGATCGCAGCCCTAGCTTCTCTCGAATTTCGCGACCTGTGAACTGTTCTGTACCGACTTGAACTTGACCAACTCTCTTACCGGGGGTACGGGATAAGATCCGGAGCTGATTCCGAATGGCTTGCGCGGATCCGGACTTATTTGATGTCCCGCCACCGGATTGCAGCTTCAATGCTTGCGCGGATACACCTAGTTCTGATAGAAGCGTATCTACCTTATATGTAGTGCTCTCCGCAAATCGCGGCGCTACCCGTTCATCCCAAGGGCTTGCCACACTTTTCAAGTAAGCGACCGGGTTTCCCCAATAATCCTCGGCATTCTCGGTATATCCATTACTTGTGGAGAAAAATGCAGCCATAATCGGTTTGCCTTCATACGTAATGATCTGATCCTCTGTTTCCTCTACGGCCCGGCTCAGCTTCGCCGCCGCTTCCTTCGGCAGCCGCTCCATCTCCACGAGCGGCTTATAGGCTTGATGGGCGACGGTATCGGTTACGTCGGCCCCCTCAGGTGCGCCGCTTGTATCCTGCGCCAGCAGGCGGCGCATAATGTACGTACGGGCGGCCATCGCCTGCGCCTTGAGCGCTTCGAGCTCGAAGCTGCTCGGCATCTCTGCTGCGAGGACGCCGCGCACGTACTGCTCCAGCGCGACGCTCTCAACTTGGCGCGTGCCGCTCAGGTACACGCGCACCGTGGGCTGCGCCGCCGCTGTGCTGGGCGGCGGCGACACCTTCGGCGCTTGCGGCGCCGCGCGCTCGCTACGGGCGCTCGTGCTTACCCCCTGCTGGTGCTCTTGCACCAGCAGGAGCGGCACGAGCAGCGCGAGCGCAATAAGCGCGCCAGCCCATAGGGCGGTGCGCGCTAGCAGCGGCAGGGGGCGTCTTCGCAGGCCCCAGCGGCCCCTGCCGCCAAGGCGCAGGCGCGGCTTCAGCCAGCGTGCGAGCCGCCGCGCCTGCGCAGATAACATCGGTTGCGTTGCCATTGGTCTCACTCCTCTTTCTATTTTAACGATTCCTCTCACTTTCTTATCTAGCATTTCACGAAAAGAACAGAATCAATCCTCCTCTTTCTCTACCCTATGCTTTTTTAAGAGAAGACAGAACCACATACCCTCGTATCCCTTCCTGATTACGTGTAGAAGGTTTCTAGGTTCGATACGGATAACTACCAGCAACTCGTCATCTACACATGCGAATACATTCGAAAAATCGTATACGTACCAGGAAATCTTCATACAAAACAGCACATACTCAAAACATCTGCACCTAAAATCATATACACGCAAAAAAGCCGCCTCTTCACGAGGCGGCTTTATATCTAGCCGGTACACCTTTTCTATCGATGCAATTGTCTATATGATCCGGGTGGAAGCTCCTTCTCCAGCTTTAGCTCACGATAGGCTTACGCCCAAGTTGGCTGTGCTCGAAAAGTCCCTTCTTCCTTCTCTTCTTTCACGCCTTGTGGCTCTTCATTCATCTTAACGCGGTAGATATCTGCTCCGAGCGATGACAGCTTCTCTGCTAAGTGCACATAACCACGATCAATATGATGAACGCCTCCGACTTCTGTTGTGCCTTCCGCAATCAACCCTGCACAGATCAATGCAGCTCCAGCACGCAAGTCAGTTGCCGTTACCTTAGCACCTCTTAGCTTAGCCGGGCCTGTTACGACAGAAGTACGGCCTTCAACCTTGATGTTTGCATTCATCAGGTTGAATTCATCCACATGCATGAAGCGGTTTTCGAATACCGTTTCGGTTACTACAGATGTGCCTTCTGCTGCAAGCAGCAATGCCATCATTTGCGACTGCATGTCTGTCGGGAATCCAGGGTATGGAAGCGTCTTTACGTCGACAGCCTTCAACGGCTGTTCCGCACGGACGCGGATACCATTCTCATCCGGATCAATCGTAATGCCCATCTCTTCCATCTTAGCAATAACAGGACCAAGATGATCTGCAATCGCACCTTCCACATACACATCTCCGCCTGTCATCGCTGCAGCAACCATATAAGTTCCTGCTTCGACGCGGTCAGGGATAACCGTATGCTCAGCACCATGCAGATGATCCACACCTTCAATGCGGATAACGCCTGTTCCTGCACCGCGAACGACTGCGCCCATCTTGTTCAGATAGTTCGCCAAGTCGACGATTTCCGGCTCACGAGCAGCATTTTCAATAATTGTTGTACCTTCGGCCAATGTAGCGGCCATCATAATATTTTCCGTCGCACCGACACTCGCATAGTCCAAGTAAATCTTGGTACCCTTCAGTCGGCCGTTCACTTTCGCTTCAATATATCCTTGTCCAAGACCGATAACCGCACCCATAGCTTCAAAGCCTTTCAAATGCTGATCAATCGGACGACTCCCAATAGCGCATCCACCAGGCAGAGAAATACGCGCCTGTCCTGCGCGAGCCAACAATGGGCCCATGACGAGGAATGATGCTCGCATCTTACGTACCAACTCATATGGGGCTTCAAAAGAATGAAGGTTCTCCGCATTCACACGAATGGTTTCGTCGGCATATGTAAGGCTTGCACCTAATTTTTCTAGTACATTGTGTATCGTTTTCACATCGTCAAGTGGAGGTGCATCGCAAATTACGCTAACGCCTTTTTCTCCCAGTAACGAAGCAGCGATGATCGGAAGTACAGAGTTCTTCGCGCCACTAACACGCACAGTACCCGTCAATCGGTTGCCTCCGCGGACGATAAATTTACTCATCATGTTTCCCTCCGCGCTTTATTTCGCCCCATTATCCGTATATCTGTAAAAAATGGTACGTTCTTTTGATTTCCAAATTACATCATACCACTGCTTTACAGCTATGGACAAGCGATATTTTTCGACAGACCCTTCCACATTTTCCTTGGGGCTATCATCCAGTGTTGACATCTTCATTCGATGTTATTCGACAAGTGCTTGAACCCTTGCCGGACGGGGTTTAATCAAGAGGAAATTACGGTATTAACCCCGTCGGTGTACCGCCGTCCAATTCCTCTTAACCATTATTGATGGTTTCAAAACAAAAAACGCAGTGATTGTGTCCAGCTCCAATAATCGACAAAAAACTGTGCCACTGCCCGGCCAACCAAAATGGCTAAAATCAAATGAACCATTTTGCCTTGTGGGCTCTGCGGATGCCGAATGAACAAATCGATCTTTACATTTTGCAGTGCCCACCACGCGAGTGCAATGCACATCAGTGTAATGATCATTTGAATCGCGCCACTCCAGCCTACAGACGAGGTGACCTGTGTCCATGTTTCATTTCCGCCCACTTAGACTCCTCCTTACGATTTCCTATCCAAGGCAACGAGGAGCATCGCTGCGAACTCAGCCCGAGTCGCATCGCGATCCGGCTCGAACGTATTGCCTTCATAACCATGCACGTACCCTTGTCGCTTCATCTCAGCCAGCATAGGGGCTGCCCAATGGACAGCAGGAACATCCGCAAATGGCCCCGTGCTTATCGCTCCAGCCTTCAGATGAAGTGCATTGCCGATCATTACCGCCATCTGCGAACGCTTCACCTTCTGGTTGGGCGCGAAGCGCTGGCCACCAACACCCCCCGCAATACCGGCATTGGCAACTCGTGATACCGCAGAATACGCCCAATGCTTCGAAGTGACATCCTTGAATGAAGTTGTCTGCTTTCCCTTCGCATTCAACTTAAACGCATTGGCGAGAATGGACGCAGCCTCTGCACGAGTGATCGGCCGATCCGGGCCAAATTCCGCTTCAGGATAACCGTTAATCCAGCCTGACTTGACTGCTCGGACGATTGAATCCTTAGCCCAATGCTCCCCTATGTCTCGGAACCCAGCCACAAGTGGATCTGCCTGCACAGATAAGGAATAGAACTGTGTATCGAACTTATCGCTTGTCGTGAGTCGAACGTAGTACGTGCCCGGCTCCAGCTCAGCGCCCAATTCTACAGCGGATTCACCCAACCGGTTGCGTGCTGAGGCAAGCACCTTCTGCTCTCTCGACAGAACGGACATCGTCACCACACGATTCGAAGGCACATTGCCTATCCGAAAGTGCCCATACGCCTGCTCCTTCACTTTCCATTGGAACCAATCCACATCATTATCCTCATGAAAGACACCTTTATATTCCGTTCCTTCACTCATTGTGATCGCTTCGTATACTTTATCATTCGGCTCATTCGGATCCGTAAACTGAGTCAGGTATTCAATATGCAGCTTATACTCTCCCGCCACTGCTTCAGGACGAGCCGTTACTGCATTCTGCACCAATATATAATACTTGCCCGCAGGCAAGTCAGACAGAACTACCGATTCAGCTTGGCCTTCCTTCTGTTCATCCACCCATCGCGTTTCCATCTGTGAACCGCGAATCTCTATCGCAGGGTCAATACGCACGGTGTCTGTGTCTAGTTTCAACCGAAGTGTTGCCTTGGTCGGCAGTTGAATCGTATACCAATCCAAGTCGGAAGCATGACTGAATGTCCCTACAATATCCTGCGTCCGTGCAGGCAGGGCATATGCTTGAAACTGCTTGTCATTCGGTTCGAACGGATCCTCATAAATGAGAAAGCGTGACGACAGTTTGTAAGATATGGCTGCGCCAGCTTCTTCCGCATAGAATCGAAACACATTCTTCCCTTTTTTAACTGGAACGGTGAGCGGCTTGCTAATAGGGTGACTATACGCGGTACCCGAACGACTATCTGCTAAGAAATGTGTGATTCCGATTTTGCTAGTTCCTTGAATTCGCTGCACGTTCAACTCTAGTGTTCCATCGTAGGGTGCATCTACGACGAACCAGTTATTCTTCTTCTTCCCGTTCAATTCTGCTGCTAAGGAAGTGTCAATCGGGAACATCCTTGCCTTATCACGAGTTGTATTCGTCCCAAATGGATCCTTCTCTACCGGATTCAAGAGCGCTTGATCGGCACGCAGCATCCCGTATCCGCTAAGCTGGTCCCAGCCTTGGGCTTCGATATCTTTCGCCGTCTTCCGCAAATGCTGACGAATTTGATATGGCTTCAGTTCAGGATATTGGCTCCACAGCAATGCCGCCACTCCAGCTACTTGGGGAGCCGCCATCGAGGTGCCTTCCTCAGCAGCATAGCCACCACCTAATGCTGTGGTAAATACATGCCACGGTGCAACGAGATCCACTTCTGGCCCCGTATTCGAACGCGGCTCTACCCGCTGCTGTCTTGTGTTTCCACCGATGGCGAGCACCGTAGGATAAGCAGCTGGATATTTGACCGCGATTTTCTCTCCAAAGCGTTTGCCATCATTTCCAGTAGCTGCAATGAGTAGAACACCTTTCTGCTCGGCGTAATTCACAATCTCTTCCATGTACTTTGAATATCGGTACAGTCCAACCGACATGACAACGATTTTGGCACCGTGATCGACAGCGTATAGAATGCCCGCACCTAATTTATCCTCATCGCCATAGCCTCTAGCGTCAAGTGCCTTAATAGGCATGATCTTGGCTGACCATAGAATTCCGGTTGTCCCCTTGTTATTATTGCCTACTGCTGCGATGACGCCGGCAACGCTAGTACCATGACCGTTATCATCTTGTGGGATACCTGTATCTAGCAGGTTAACCCCCTTCACGATATTCGGCTTCAAATCGGGATGGTTAAAGTCAACTCCCGTATCAACCAGCGCAATTGTAGTAGACAAATTGCTCCTTGTCTTCGTCCATGCCGCTTCAATTCCGATTTGCTGCAAATAGTGCTGCTGCCCGTATAAAGTATCATTCGGCTTTATCACCGATTGCAGCGTTCGAACCGTATGATTCGGCTGGATGTATTCGATATCGTCCGAGCGCTTGGCATCGCGAAGCCAATCTTCCGACTTCTCTTCTTCCTTAGGTCGAACAACCATAATTCCTACTGATTCCTGTTCTGATTCTACTATACTTCGACGCAATAATACGTCATCCTGTGCCCCTTGTTTCCACTTAATAATCCATGAGGTTGCTTCCTCCTCATGGTTCTCATTCCTGACAAGACTCGCAGATGGCGATAGCTGCTCATTCGTCCAGCTTCGCTGCGTCGCCTCCTCCAACCTTACCTCGTATATCGGCGAGATCGCTTGGCGCATGCCTGACGCTTCTATCAGCAGCATGCTTGATAGTACAATGATGGTGCCAGTCACGACGACGCGAGGCAATCGTTTCATAATGAATCCCTTCCTATTCTTGTTCCGAAGGCCTGTGCTAGAGGGTGTTAAAACATGATTCCACGAGAAGATGACCAAATTCGTCGCCGAATCCAATTCTTCCGACCTCTACCTTGCTCTTTATTCACGTCAATGAATGGTAAAGACAAGCAATCAACGTTTCTCCCATCCATTCAATCACAATATACCTTTACACGTTAAACGTTATAAAGTTTCGCCATGGAGACATGCTTTCCTGTTCGTATTGATCAATTTGAGTCCTGAGTCCTACATTTACAAAAAAAAGAATCGAGGTCTCTCGTGAGAGACCTCGATTCTCCGCTAGCACATACTAGCCTATACGCCATTCCATGCTCCAACTAACCTGTGTTCCGATTACATGCGGATCAGCAAATCTACTCCAATTGAGAACACATGTTGAATGACCTTCACGACGAAACCAGGGAGCACACCGAGCAGCAGTACAATCAATACGCATAAGGCGATGACTGCTCGTTGAGTAATCGATATACGAACTTCATCCTCATTGCCAGCACGCATATACATCTGGCGTATGAAGCCGAAGTAGAAGTAGAAGGAGATTACGCCTGTTACCATCATGAGCACAGAGAGCCATACCGCATGGCTGGCAGCTGCTCCAAAAATGATGTACAGCTTACCCATGAATCCGGCTGTAACTGGGATTCCTGCAAGTGACAGCACAAGTACGGTCATCGCTACAGCTAGCCACGGAGAACGATAATACAGGCCGGCATATCCCTTCATTTCATCATGGCCTGCAGCGCGCTCCATAACCGTATGGACGGCAAACGCACCGATCGTCGTAAATAAATAGGCCAACAAGTAGAATAGGAACTCCGAGAAGTTCGATGAATGCCACGATCCATCCAACATATCGAGCCCAATCGGCACAAGCAGGTAACCTGCATTCGCAATACCAGACAAGGCTAGGAGCCGCTTGACATTCGACTGCTTGAGCGCCATTGTTGTCCCGATCACCATAGACACCGCTGCTAGCACGAGAAGAATCGTTGCGAAGTCGTGATAGATGAGCATATCCCTATTGGCACCCAGACCAAAATACAAACTATAGAATATGCGGAACAAAATTGCCAAGCTCGCACCTTTGGATACAACTGCCAAGAAGGCAGCGACAGGTGTTGGCGCACCCGCATATACATCAGGTGACCAGGCATGGAATGGTGCTGCTGCAACCTTAAAACCGAAGCCCACCAGCATGAGTAGAAAGCTGACATAGATGAGCGGTTCGAAGGAATGAACTTGATCCGCCAAGCCTCTTGCAATCGCACCAAGCTGCGTACTTCCTGTCATGCCGTATACAAAGGACATCCCGTATAAAATAAATGCAGACGCTACACTTCCCAGTACCGCGTATTTGAATGCACCTTCTGATGACTTCCGGTCATTCTTCTTCAACCCAACGAGAATGTAGGAAGTAATGCTCAACAATTCCAGACCAACATAAAGCGTAATTAGATCTCCTGATGAAGCCATGATCATCGCGCCAAGTGCAGCTGGAAGCAGCAAGTAATAATATTCGCCGCGATGCGGAATCTCCTTATCTCTTATATTGCCAATACTCATTAGCAGTATGAGTGCCGTACCGGTAAGAAATACAATTTTGAGCAGCAGGGCAAAATCATCAACGCGATAGCTTTGATTGAGCAGCTGCATAGATCGAGCCGCTTCCTCGTTAAGTAATGTTCGTTGATACAACTTCCATACGACGAAGCCAAGCGAAATTAGAACGCCCAGCAGGGACAGCCCCCCGATAATATCCCGGTTCACACGACGGGGCAGCGCCAAATCAATGAGCGAGATCACAATCGCTGCAATAACAAGCGTCAGCTCAGGTGCCAGCAGTGCGAGATCGCCCAATTGCAGCAGTTTAACTGTAGTCGCTTCCATGGGCCTACCCCCTCACCTTGAATAATTCAATGACATGCTCGACGCCATTATCAATCGGAGCCGTAACGAATGATGGGAACAATCCGATTAAAATAATGCATGCCGTCAGCACCATGATCGGCACAGCTTCGACAAGTCTGGCATCCTTCAAGCTTGCATAACGATCGTCTCTTGGCCCATAAGAGATTGCCAGTACCCCACGAAGCACATAGACACTGCTTAATATAATCCCAAGTGCAGCAAGAATGGCTGCCCATTTCATCGTTCCGAACAGACCAAGCAGAGACAGAAGCTCTGCTACGAATCCCGACAAGCCTGGCAAGCCTAACGACGCCAAGCCTGACAGCAATAAGATGCCGCACAAGAATGGCATGCCCTTCGCTAATCCACCCAGTTCGCCAATTCTTGTTGTTCCTGTACGCTCCAATAATGCGCCTACCAGCAGGAAGAACAACGCAGAGATAAATCCATGCGAGACCATCTGCACAACAGCACCTTGAAGCCCAATGTCATTCATCGCTGCGATACCAAGCAGAACGAAGCCCATATGACTAATACTAGAATAAGCTAAGATAAGTCTAAATTCTGTCTGCACAAAGGCGAGTATGGCCCCATACAGCACATTAATAACACCCAGTACTGCTAGTAGTACAGCCCAAGATGCGGTCTCCTTCGGAAGCAATGCTGTTCCAAACTGAATAAGACCGTAAGCACCCATCTTCAGCAATATTCCTGAGTGCAGCATCACCACAGGTGCCGGAGCTTCAGCATGCACACGCAGCATCCATGTGTGGAATGGGAAGATCGGGAGCTTCACACCAAAGGCTACAATGAGCAAGAAAAAGACAAACGTCCGCATGCTGTCAGACAAATATACGCCGCTCTGCTCTTGATATATAAAAGAAGTCGCATCATTAATGTTCTTCATAATGACATCAAGATTGCCCGTATATACGTAATGGCCATTCGCCGCCATGTCCGGGTTAGGTGCAAAGCCTGCTGTCACCGTAAGTACAATGAAGGCAACTAAGAGAAGCGCAGAACCGAGCCCATTGTACAGCAGAAATTGATTCGCAGCCTTCTCGCGATGCATATAGCCCCAGATACCAATAAGGAAGTAAGTCGGTACCAGCGTCCATTCGAAGAACATGAAAAATAAGAACAAATCACGTGCCATAAAGACACCCAGCATTCCAACTTCAAGCAGCAGGAAAAGAATAAAATACGACTTCCAGCGTTTCTTCACATACAAGGAAGCAAACGCCGCCATCGAAGCTATGATCGTGGTCATTACCACGAGCGGCAACGATAGGGAATCTATCGACAAATGATATTGAATCGTAAATGCCCATGAGCTTAGCCCTTCAATCAATTCTGAATTGAGCGGAATCGATATCCATGACCATTGCTCTGCTATGGTTTTGCCTTGCTCGAGTGCATCGTAATTGCCATAAATGATAAGCGCCAGTAGAAGAGGCACGAATGTCGTTACAATGCCTGTCACCTGAATCGCACGTGTACGCCCCTGCGGAATGCACAGAAGCACAATGACTCCAAGAAGCGGAGAGAAGGTCAGCAGCGTTAGCAGCGGCATCGAAGAAAGTATATTCAGCATCTACCAGAACCTCCTTCCAAGTGCCAGCACGAGCAGAATCAATCCGACAAAGCCAAACAGGGATACCAGGCCATAAGTTTGCAGTTGACCGTTCTGCACACGCAGCGATGTTCGGCCAACACTGACTGTAAACCATGCTACCAAGCGTACCAGACCATCTATTACCCATTTATCGATTGCCTTCAGCAGTTGCCCAATACCCGTTAGGCTACGAACAAATACGATTTGATATAGTTCATCAATATAATATTTGTTGGCAAGCAGACGATAGACAGGTGCTGCCGTATGTTCGAGCGTATCTTGACGCTTGCTACCAGGTCCGTACATGACATATCCAAGTCCAATACCCAATACACCGATAAGCGCCGATACAATCATCACCATGATATTTGCGTGCTCACCTACTTCTTCGCCTGTGAGCCAGGTGCCGAAGCTGCCCCCGAACGGAGTGTTGACGAATCCTGCAACCACAGCCAGTACACTGAGCACGATCAATGGCACTGTCATAGACAATGGCGATTCATGCGCACTGGAAGCCTCGCTGTCTGCTGATGGAGCCCCCGTAAATACGAGAAAGAACAAACGCGCCATATAAAAAGCGGTAAAGAATGCAGCAACTGCACCAATAATAAATAAGAGCCAATTATTCTGATCCCAAGCCGCTGTCAAGATCGCATCCTTAGACCAGAAGCCGGACAGAGGTGGAATACCAGACAGTGCCAGTGCGCCAATACCGAATGTCCAAGCTGTAACCTTCATATTGCGGCCAACGCCGCCCATCTTGAATATATCTTGTGTATGTACAGCATGAATGACGCTTCCCGCTCCGAGGAACAGAAGCGCTTTAAAGAAGGCGTGCGTAATCAGGTGGAACACCCCTGCGGTCACAGCCCCAAGACCAAGCGCCATCATCATGTAGCCGAGCTGACTAACCGTTGAGTATGCAAGGATGCGCTTCAAATCGCGCTGTGCGATTGCAATCGTCGCTGCAAAGATCGCAGTAAATCCTCCAACACTCGCGACAATCGTCATTGCCGTAGGCGACATGTGGAAAATATCAAACGTACGTGCAACGAGATATACCCCTGCCGCAACCATCGTAGCCGCATGGATGAGTGCTGAGATCGGTGTCGGCCCTTCCATGGCATCTGGGAGCCAGGTATGCAGCGGGAATTGACCCGACTTGCCAACCGCTCCTACGAATATGAGAGATGCAATCCATGTCGTCAGTCCGGCAGATATACCGCTCTGTGCCAGTGCATCTGCATTGCTGAACACATTGCTGATCGATCCGAAGTCAAGCGCATGACCCGGCATGTACCAGAACAGAAGCAGCAGTGCTATAAATAAACCAACGTCTCCGATCCGTGTGACAATGAAGGCCTTCTTAGCCGCAGCACGTGCTGCAGGACGCTCATACCAGAATCCAACGAGGAGGAATGAGCATACCCCTACAAGCTCCCAAAAGATATAGAGCTGGAGTAAGTTTGGAGACAGCACAAGTCCAAGCATCGAGCTGGTAAAGAGCGCAATATAGGCGTAGAACACCGTTTGCCGCTCATCACCATGCATGTAGCCTTTGGAATATACATTTACTAGTAAGCTGACCAGCGTGACAATGACGAGCATTAGCGCGTTCAAGTTCGTCACATCGAATCCGAACTCCAGGCGGATGTCACCGAAGCGAATCCAATCAAAGCTCCGGGTATAGTCCTCCATCGTTCCGGACACCCGCTCCCACAAGAGGAGCGCAGATAGAATGAACGCAGCAAGAGAGCTGATGACACCGAGCAGAACGGCTGCGCCTTTCATCTGGCGGCCAAATGCCGTCAGTATGAGGAACGCGAGCAGCGGAATGACCGGGATAGCCCATGCGAATTGCGAAAAGACGGATTCCATTGTCGTATCCTCCCTACCGATTATCTCTTCAAGTCGTCAAATTCGTCCACGTTGGCCGTTCCGCGATTCCGGTACAACGCGATAAGGATGGCGACACCAATTGCCGCTTCTGCAGCTGCAATCGCAATTGTAAAAAGAGAGAAAATTTGCCCCTTCAGGCTCGGTACGACCCCGTATTTCGAAAAGGCAATCAAGTTCAAGTTCGCCGCATTGAGCATCAACTCAATGGACAGCAGCACAATAACTGCATTGCGCTTTGTTAATACACCATATAAACCAATACAAAACAATATAGCAGCAAGTGTTAAAAAGGAAGCAAGCATCGTACTCATCCTTCATCCGCCTCCTTCTTAGCCAGCACAATTGCTCCGATAAAGGCCACCGTCAACAGAACAGACAGCAGCTCGAACGGAATGACATGCTCTGTGAACAGTTGCTTCCCGATATTCAGCGTATTATCCTGAACCAATGCAGCGTCTTGATGTACAGGAAACTCAGAGCTGCGAATAGAGAAGAATAGCACTCCAAACAGGGCAATACAGCCTATCGCGGCTAACGCTTCCTTCCACGGCTTGACCAATGCCTCATCCTGCTTATCGTGCTTGGTCATCATAATTCCGAAAATCATGAGTATCGATATCGCGCCTGTATAAACAAGTACCTGTACAAAAGCAACAAATTCAGCATCCAACAGCACGTACATCCCTGCCAACCCTAGGAAGGAGAAGGCAACAGAGACGACCATATGTACAACCTTCGTAAAGTTAAGCATCAATACCGCGCCGGAAATAATGCAGATCGCCAACACGAAGAAGACTATCGTCCCCCCCGTCCAATCCAAAGAGAAGTTAAACACTTTTCTTCGCGCCCCCCTTCGGCATGGCGGAGTTGTTCTCTTGACGAACATTGACATTATTGTCGTTCAGCCAGTTCAAATTTTTGAACAAGTCATCGCGACTGTATGTCGCCAGTTCAAAATTGTTGGTCATGACAATCGCTTCGGTCGGACATACTTCCGTACAAAGATCGCACAAAATGCAAATCTCAAAGTTAATATCGTACGTGTCGATCACTTTGCCCTTCTTCTCTGGATCTGGATTCGGTTTGCCTGTCAACGTAATGCATTCCGTTGGACAGATACGGGCACATTGATTGCATACGATGCACTTATCCGGATCGAAATGCTGTATGCCGCGAAAACGGTCAGGCATTTCAAGCGGAACATCTGGGTATTTGTAGGTGACCTTCTTCGACGTCATCGCCTTGAATGTAACGCCTAGACCCTTCAACAGTCCTTTCACGGATCTCACCCCTAGCCTATTTGTTGAAAATTTCGATGTAAAACGCCGTCAAGAAGACGTTAAGCAGGGCAAGCGGCAGCAGCACCTTCCACCCAAAGCCCATCAATTGGTCTACGCGTATACGTGGCATCGTTGCACGCAGCCAGAATAGGAAGAAGACGCAGAATGAAAATTTCAGGATGAACCACAGCAGCCCCGGAATGAAATCGAGGAACGGAAGCGGTGGATGCCAACCGCCTAGGAACAAGACCGTCGTCAGTGCCGAGAGTGCGAATACATACACGTATTCCGCCAACATGAAGAAGGCGAATCGGAAGCCGCTATATTCAACATGATAACCCGCAACAAGCTCTGATTCTGCTTCTGGCAAATCAAATGGGGTACGATTCAACTCAGATACCCCCGCGATAATGAAGACAATGAATCCGATAATTTGCGGGATAAAGTTCCATTCCCAAAAATAGTTGCCTTGCCCTTCTACAATGGTACGCAAGCTGAGCGATCCGTTCAACATGATTATACCCGCGACTGAGATAACGAGCGGAATTTCATAGCTAATCATTTGCGCCGCTGAGCGCATTCCGCCAAGCAGAGAGTATTTGTTGTTGGACGCCCACCCTCCTAAAATAATACCAATGGTAGAGATGCTGGACAATGCGGCATAATATAACAATCCTACATTTAGATCAGCAAAGCCTAGATTAGCGGCATAAGGAATCGTCGCAATGACCGCAAATGCCGGTACATACGTGATGACTGGAGCCAAGATGAATAGTGCTTTATCAGCCTTGCGAGGTATTGTGTCTTCCTTGAGTAGTAGTTTCAATATATCAGCAACCGTCTGCAGCAGTCCCAGAGGACCTACCCGTGTAGGACCATGACGCAGCTGCATCCAGCCGATGACCTTGCGTTCGAAGTAAATCGCATAGGTTACGAAGCCAAGGACGACGAAAAGAAGAACAACTCCCCATGCAATAAAAATTAGACCATTCTGCCACGTGAGCGTCTGATTCAACAAGTCCCCCACTATGCATCCACCTCCCCGACGACGATATCGATCCCGCCCAGTATAGTAATCATATTCGTCATCGTTTCGCCTACGAGCAGCTTCGGCAGTATTTGCAAATTAACGAAGGACGGCCGACGGAACTTCAACCGGAACGGCTCCGCCTTGCCCTTGGATACGATATAGCAGCCAATCTCTCCGCGCGGAGATTCAATACGAGCGTATACTTCACCAGCAGGCGGACGTATGACGCGCGGCACTTTGCCCATTGTCTCTCCCTCGCTCGGGAATTGCTCCACAGCCTGCTCCAAAATGCGTAAGCTTTGCCGTATCTCTTCAACACGAATTAAATACCGTTCATAGCAGTCCCCACGGGTTCCAAGTGGAACATCGAATTCGAATCGATCGTACAGGCTGTAAGGCTCCTGCTTCCTCAAATCCCAATTCACTCCCGTGCAGCGTAGATTGGCACCGCTAAGTCCATATGCGATTGCCGTTTCCGCATCATAAGTACCGATTCCTTTAATGCGGGTCAGGAAAATTTCGTTGCCGCTTACGAGCTTGTTGTATTCATCCAGCCTTTTGCGCATGTATGGAACAAACTCGCGGACTTTGTCGATCCAGCCTGGAGGCGCATCCCACTTGACGCCGCCGACCCGCATGTAGTTGTATGTCAGTCGTGCCCCGCATAGTTCGTTGAACAAATCGATAATGATCTCCCGGTCGCGGAACGCAAATAAGAACGGGCTCATCGCCCCAATATCAAGCAAATACGTCCCCCACCATACCAAATGGCTTGCTACGCGTTGCAATTCCATAACGATAAGTCGGAGAAACTCTGCTCTCTCCGGAACTTCCAGCTGCATCAGCTTCTCAACGGCATGCACGAGTACATAGTTGTTCGTCATGGCGGACACATAATCCATACGATCGGTATAAGGAATAATTTGCGTATAGTTCAAGTTTTCCGCAAGCTTCTCCGTTCCGCGGTGCAAATATCCCATTACCGGGGTCGCTTCCTTGATCACCTCGCCATCAATCTTGACGACGATGCGGAATACACCGTGAGTACTCGGGTGCTGCGGTCCAACATTAAGCAATAGTTCTTCTGTACGAATCACAGGGTTACACCTCCGAATCTAACGGCACGTAGTCTTTGCGAAGCGGATGTCCAACCCAGTCATCCGGCATCATGATGCGACGCAAGTCGGGATGTCCCGGAAACGAAATGCCCAACAAGTCGTAAACTTCGCGCTCATTCCAGTTCGCAGTAGGCCATATAGGCGTTACCGATGCGATGGAAGGCACCTCGCGATCTGTCTTTACACGAACAGCAACCTCTGCTTTCGTGCTTAAATTGATAAGATGATAGATTACTTCTAAATGAGTTTCCTGGTCAATGCCGGATAAATTACGCAAATAGTCACACGACCAATCTTTATGTTCACGAAGCAGCTGAGCTGCTACCAGCCAATGTTCATTTTTCACCGTTACCGTTGGCAAATGATCATTGACTTCATTGATAGCCGCCTCTTCAACCGCATCCTCTGCGACTTCGGCCTTAAGCAGGACTATGAGCTGATCAAGAACTGGCTGTTTGGGTGAGGGCTCTTTCGGCTTTGGCGGTTCTTCATCTGCCTTAACCCGAGGCGCTCGTGCGGGCCGTTCTGGCTTCTCCGCAGCATCCCCTGCACCGTCTTCCTTCGCACGCGCTCTTGGTGGACGAGCTGCTGCATCGGCTGTAGTCGATGTTTCACCACCGCCTTCTGCTGCCTTCGCCCGCGCCGCGCGCGCCTCAGCAGCCGCTTGAATTCGCGCAGCCTTCTCCTCTTCCGTCAAAGGGGCACGCTTCGGCTTCTCCGTTTCCGCTGTTACGGAAACCTCCTTCGTCGCATCCGCATGCTCCTGGGATTCAGCAGATGCAGGAGCCACTGGATCATCTTGTAGTGCTTCCGCTTCCTTCTGCTCTTCTACTGTCCCTTCGACCGTCTCTAGCTTCTGCGCTGGCACTTCAGGGACGGTCTCCACATCTGATGCCTCCCGAACTGGCACTTGCGGTTCATCCGCTTTCACTTCGGACTTTTCTCCTGCTGCGGTCTTGATTCCTTCACTTGCTGTTGCTTCATCTAAATCCGGTTTTGAACCTAGATTCGATTCTGGTTTCGACTCTGGAATCGAATTAGATTCCGTATTTGATTCTTGCTTCGATCGTTGCTCAGAGGATTGTTCTTCAGCTGTCTTGTCCTTCTCTTGTTCCTCGCTCATCGATTCGTCACCCGCTTTCCGGTTTTCGCCTCATAGCGGATTTTCTCTTGCAGCTTGTTGATGCCGTAGATAAGGGCCGCAGGATTAGGCGGGCAGCCTGGAATATAAACATCAACAGGCACTATCTGATCCACGCCCTTGACGACTGAATACGACTTCACGTACGGCCCTCCAGCCGTCGCGCATGATCCCATTGCGATGACCCATTTCGGCTCCGGCATTTGATCATACAGACGCTTCAAGAGCGGCCCCATCTTCTTCGTGACTGTACCAGATACGATCATAACATCCGATTGTCTTGGAGACGTTCGAAAGATAACACCGAAGCGATCCAAGTCGTAGTGCGACGCTCCCGTCCCCATCATCTCGATTGCGCAGCAGGCAAGACCGAACGTAAGCGGCCATAATGAATTACTGCGAGCCCATGCCTTCAACTGTTCAAGCGTGCCAAAGAACACATTGCGTTCCAACTCCTGCCGTTCTTCCGGCGTAATTGATTCTAAAGTGAGTCCCATTGAAGCACCTTCTTTTTCCAGGCGTAAATTAATCCAACCAACAGCAATCCGACGAAAATCAACATTTCGACAAGTGCAAACAATCCAAGCTGATTGTATGCAACCGCCCATGGATACAAGAAAACGGTTTCGACATCAAAAATGACAAACATGAGCGCAAACAAATAGTACCGTACGTTGAATCGGACTTGTCCGACACCAACAGGTTCGTTACCGCTTTCATAAGTTGTTTGCTTCATATCTGTCGGCTTCTTTGGTCTAAGCCATCTCCCTACCGTCAGTGCGACAACCGGCAATAAAATACCGAGTGCAATAAAAATGGCCACAATGACGTAATTGTTGATGTACTGTTCCAAAAGTCATCCCCTCCGCCGCAGCAACTGCCATTTTGCAAAAAAATAGAGAATTTTGTAATAAACCCGCCACAATTATAACAAAACCTACCAACTCCGTCTATGCAATTAATACCACCTTTTGGACAGTTTTATGAAAAGTTGTTCGGTTTTGGTTATATACATATTCACATAAGGAGAACGATAGAAGATCAGCTGGTGAATGTTTTATGAACTTCTGGGAGCTCGAGCAGCTCTGGAGCCTCAGGAGAGTAACCAATCAGCTGATATGCTTCTTTCCTCTCACTGAATGCGACCACTGGCTGAGCTATGGAATTATATCTTGTAAAAACCAAAAATGCACTCCTTATAGACATTCATTAGATATGACACAGAGCTGTCTACCCAATGACTACTATAAAGAGTGCACTTCAGATTAGCAGATCCAAGAAGCGGCTCAGCTTACTTCAACTATCGCGTGCATGCTGCTGTCGCTGTTCCATTATCTATCGTTTGGTTTATTTCAATGTAATGCCAAATTCCGAGCCCGGTGTACCAGCAAAGACGATTGTGCCATTCTTAGGCAGCGTCACTTCGTTTTTGCCGCTGACAACTGTAAAGTTAACTGGTAGGCCTTGCTCGTTATAGACCACGAATCCACCCTTCGCCGGTAGCGCAACAGTCATCGTCTTGCCCACGGCTACATCCGGAACTGTATACCATCTAGCGTGCCCGTTCGCTTGCAGCGTGGCAGTTGAGCTTTTTCCTGCATAGAGGGGATTAACGTTCGCACCGCTGATATACAATTTGCCGGCTTCCTCCATGTATTCGACTCCGTCTTGCCTGAAGAATATAGATTCCGCCAGATCCCGACCGCCTAGCATGCCCGGAATATTAAGCTCGCTTGCGGCCGTGTTTGGACCTGTAATTTTTTTGTCCCCCAGATAACCCGGCAGTTCATCAGTAAGGGCTATTTGTATCGTCGGTTTCATCAAGAAATACAGAATGGAGGTATATTTCTCGTTTACTTGATAGAACGTAATGCCTTTTCGCTTCTCCCAAGTCTCAGCAGTCTCCTTAGAGAGCTTGTTCTCTTCCAATTTTTCTGCTGCATAGTGCGACAGTACAAACTGTCCCAGACCTGGCATTGTCATATATTCTCTCACCCAGATGTATGTGCGGCCATTCTTCTCGGTTACAAAACTGACCTTGGAAGTTCCATTCTCATTGATGAAGCTTCCATCCGATGTGTACACATACTTTTCTTTCGAATGATCAATGAGAGTCATTAACGGCAAAGTCAGTTCACCGTCCTTCTTGATCTCAACCTTCACTTGCTGATTTCTAGTACCATAATAACCAGCCTGATTCGCCACCTCAGCAGGCATTCCCGCCTTTACCGGCTTGCCGAAGGATTTCTCCGGTTTTATCGTTTTAATTGCCCCCTTCTCCTTCAGCGCTTGCAGCAGCAAGTCGTTCGCCAGCATCTCATTAGTCATGCTAGAACCGCCAGAAGTCAACACTGCTGCTGCCATCTTCAGTTCTGGAAGCACGACGAGGGAAGCATGATACAGCATCGTATCGCCGCCTTTAGCTAATCCCTTCAATCCATATTCATTGAATGGGAACAGCTTCACGCTGTCCCAGCCAAGTCCGTAGTTGAAACTATTGTCTGTATCTTCTGGCCATAAACCTTTCTTGTATTCCTCATTTGCCATCGCCTGCACCGCTTTATCAGATAGGATACCCTTCGTCTCACCTGTAAAGAGTTGCGAGAATCGCACCAAATCTTCCGCCGTGGAGTATATCCCCCCTGTACCAATCATATTCACAGTTTCATTAGGAAGCTGACCTGGGTAGAAAGGGAAATAGAGCCCCGCCAACTTGTCTTGTTCCAGTACGTCCTGCGATGTCTTCGTATGGCTCAACTTCAATGGTTCCGTAAAATTGTTATGTATAAATGCTGTAAAGCTCATGCCGCTAACTCTCTCTACCAGAATCTCAGCCAATGTGAAGCCATCGTTACAGTAAACAGAAAACGCGCCTGGGTTCGCTTTTAAGCTTTGTGTTGATAATTGTTTCAACAGCGTATCATGCGAGTAAGTGTCATTATCCTCGAACAGGAAGGCGTTGCCCATGCTGGTGCCTTGCAGGCCGGAGGAATGGTTTAGCAGCATGCGCGGAGTAATCTGCTTGTACCGTTCATCCTTCATTGTGAAGTCGGTGATATAGTTAATCAAGGGCGCATCGAGGTCAATCTTTCCCTCGTCTGCCAGCTTCATGACGGCTGCGGCCGTGAACACTTTGCTCGTTGAGCCGATGCCATACATCGTATCCTTGGTCAACGGCTCCTTCCCTTCTCTATCGTTGATGCCAGCCTGGCCGGACACCGTAATCTTGCCGTTGTCAATCAGTGCATATTGTACACTGACTGTCCCCATTTTAGTGAGAAGAGCAGCTTTCTCCGCCGCGATCTGTTCTAGTCTCTGAGTGACTGCTGCGACATTACTATTGCCTGTTGGGGACGCCATTACTGCTGACGGCACAATCATCGACAGCGCAAGGGTTAGTGCAAGTATCCTAGGGAATCTTTTTCTCATTACAAATTCCTCCTTATTGCGAATCTGTAATTAGTACGATTTTCCTTTTCGATTCGTTCATTTCAAAAGTAAAAACAGAGAAACAACAAAACCCCTTTCTGATCCTCAGATCAAAAAAGGGGCCAATAAATGCCCGCATTCCACGGGCCAGCTTCGACGTCTTCCAGTACAAGTTACATTCAACTTATATTCAACTTATATTCAACTTATATTCAACTTATATTAAACTCATATAGCTCATTTTCAATTCAGCTCAGCCCTAACCTAGATTCACTCTATTGAGCAGTGACCATCCATTTAGCTGGGCGTGGAAATGAGGGCAAAAAAAAGAGAGCTGCGATCCGGCCACAGCTCACGGAGGATGAGGAAACTACCTACAATTAACCAACCTACTGAAAATCAAAAGAACCAAGAAGAAGGATATTTCACTTGATGTGACGGTCCAAGAAGCAGCCTTCCCGAACGTTCACTTGATGAGGTTAATTGATAACCTTCATTTGAGAATGATTATCAATATTAACTGTCTTTATTATAATCAGACCCCGTACATGCGTCAAGCAATAAAATGATATTTTCCAAAATTTATTTTCCGATGAATGACGGGTTATGTGAAAAATGGTTTTGAACTCTGCTACATATTCGGTTTACAATATCCATACATCGGATCATACAACAAGGGGTTGAACGATAATATGACACAACCGATGATTTGGATCGTCGGCGCCGGCTGCGGCATCGGACTTGGCATTGCCAAGTCATTTGGACAACGTGGTTACCTTCCCGTTCTCATTACGCGTGAATCGAATACGCTAGAGCAAATGAAAGACATCTTGCATGATATGAATATTGAAGCGACAGGGGCTGTCGCACTTACTAGCGACGAAGCTGCTCTTCGTCAAGCACTGTCAGCACTTAAAACAGAGTACGGCACGCCTGAGGCCGTCGTATACAACGCCTCTGCCCATGCACCTGGACTTCCCTCTGAAGTACAGCCTTCTGATATGATCGAAGACTTCAAGGTTAACGTAGTAGGTGCGCTGACGACTGCTCAATGTATTCTTCCGGGCATGAAAACGAGCGGTACAGGTTCATACCTGCTGACGGGTGGTGGACAAGCACTGCAGCCGACAGCATCACTGGCATCTCTCGGTGTCGGGAAATCTGGTCTGCGCAGCCTTGCCCTCAGCCTACATGATGAGTTCAAGCAATACGGTCTCTATGCTGGCACATTGACCGTCTGCGGCTTCGTCCAGCCAAATACCTCCTTTGACCCACAATTGGTCGGAGAAGCCTTCTACAGCATGCATACGAAGCGCTCTGAGGCTGAGGTTATGTTGAAGCCATAATCAAGTTCATATGAATGATGAAAAAATAATCCTTATGAAAAAAGAGCTGTTCCAAAACCTGAGGGGTTCTGGAACAGCTCTTCTTCGATTTATATCATGATTACCATTCTTTTTGCGAGACTTTAATCCGCGTCACGGCACGTTGGAGCGACAATTCCGCACGACGGAAGTCCAGGGAATCCTGCTTGCTCCGTGCAGCCATCGCCAGACGTTGCTCCGCCCGGGCTTTCGCTGCCTTGGCACGTTCCACATCGATGTCTTCCGGCATTTCCGCGCTTTCTGCAAGCACTACGACTTTGTCCTTACGTACTTCGACAAATCCGCCATGAACCGCAATCCAATGCTCCTTGCCGCCTTCCTTGATCTTCATTGGACCAATGCGAAGCGGCGTAACCATCGGAATATGGTTCGCCAAAATACCGAGATCTCCTTCGACGCCCTTGACGCTAATCATGTCCACCTGCTGTTCGAACACTTTGTGCTCTGGTGTAACGATTTCCAACAAAAAGGTGCTCAACTGCGGTTTCCTCCTTCCGTTCTGCCCACCGCCATGCACTGGACAGCCCGTTTCACGTCAAGCCGCTTACAGCGTCTTTGCTTTTTCCACAGCATCTTCAATCGTACCAACGAAATAGAAAGCTGCTTCTGGAAGGTCATCATGCTTGCCGTCCAAAATTTCCTTGAAGCTGCGTACCGTTTCTTTAATAGGCACGTATTTGCCCTTGATGCCCGTAAACTGTTCTGCCACATGGAGTGCTTGCGATAAAAAGCGCTGAATTTTGCGCGCACGAGCAACCGTCAGCTTGTCTTCTTCGGATAACTCATCCATACCAAGAATTGCAATAATATCTTGCAGTTCTTTATAGCGCTGCAAAATACGTTTAACGCCTTGTGCAACTTGGTAGTGCTCTTCGCCGACAATTTCAGGTGTCAAAATCCGGGATGAAGATGCAAGCGGATCAACCGCAGGGAAGATACCCATCTCGGAAATTTTACGCTCCAAGTTCGTCGTTGCATCCAAGTGAGCAAACGTCGTAGCTGGAGCCGGGTCTGTGTAGTCATCCGCAGGAACGTAGATCGCCTGGATGGATGTAACAGAACCTTTTTTCGTTGAAGTAATACGTTCTTGCAATTGACCCATTTCTGTAGCCAATGTAGGTTGGTAACCTACCGCGGAAGGCATGCGGCCAAGCAAGGCGGATACTTCGGAACCCGCTTGTGTAAAGCGGAAGATGTTATCGATGAACAAGAGAACGTCCTTGCCTTCTTCATCACGGAAATGTTCAGCCATTGTCAGACCCGTCAAGGCAACGCGCAAACGTGCTCCTGGCGGCTCATTCATCTGACCGAATACCATCGCCGTTTTGCTGATAACGCCGGAATCCTTCATTTCATGGTACAAGTCGTTACCTTCGCGCGTACGCTCGCCGACACCCGCAAATACGGAAATACCGCCGTGCTCCTGCGCGATGTTGTTGATCAGCTCCTGGATCGTTACCGTCTTACCTACGCCGGCACCGCCGAACAGACCGATCTTACCGCCCTTCACATAAGGAGCCAACAAGTCGATTACTTTGATCCCTGTTTCGAGAATTTCAGCTTGCGTGGAAAGCTCGTCAAACTTAGGAGCTTCTTTATGAATCGGGCTAACTGTTTCTTTCACAACCTCGCCCGCATTATCAATTGCTTCTCCAAGCACGTTGAATACACGACCCAACGTCACTTCGCCTACCGGTACTGTAATTGGAGCGCCAAGATCTGACGCTTCCATGCCGCGAATCAAGCCGTCTGTAGAAGACATCGCAACGCAGCGAACTACGTTGTCACCCAAGTGAACCGATGCTTCCAACGTCAAGTTGATGTCAGGCGCGCCGGCAGTTGTCGACTTCTGCTCAATCTTGATCGCGTTCAAAATTTCAGGCAGTTGTCCACGTTCGAACTCAATGTCGACAACCGGACCCATTACGCTAATCACGCGTCCTTTACTCATCTCGTTCCCTCCTACTGTCAAACATGCATTTCCGATTAAGCCTGAGCGTTTGCCCCTGCTACAATTTCCGAAATTTCCTGCGTAATCGCCGCTTGGCGTGCACGGTTGTACACGAGCGTCAGCGAGTTGATCATCTTCGTTGCGTTCTTCGTCGCACTGCCCATCGCGGTCATCTGCGCGCCGAACTCACTTGCCTTCGCATCGAGGAGCGCACTATAAATAAGTGTCTCCGCATACTTCGGCAGCAACTGCCCGAGCACTTCTTCAGCAGAAGGCTCATATTCATACGATGTTACTGGACCGTTAAACGCTTCATCATCAAGCGGCAAGAGTTTTTTCTCTACCGGCACCTGTGTGATTGCGTTCACGAATTCGTTATAGAACAGAATCAGTTCATCATACTTGTGCTCTTCGAAATATTTCACGGCGTTGTATGCGATAGACTTAATATCTGCAAATGTAGGCGTGTCCGGCAACTCCGTAACAGCCTCCACGATATTAAATCCTCTTCTGCGGAAGTAATCACGACCCTTGCGTCCGATGACGAATAATACGATATCATCCTTCGTCAGCTTGTTTTCCTGCATCGTCACCATGACCTTACGAAGCACGTTGGCATTGTAGCCGCCCTTCAAGCCACCGTCGGATGTGATAACGAGATATCCCGTCTTCTTCACAGGACGCTTCTCTAGCATCGGGTGGGAAATCCCTTGCGTACCAGCCGCAATGCTGGAGACGACCTCCTTCAGCTTATCCGCATAAGGACGAGCTGCCTCAGCCTTCGATTGTGCGCGGCGCAGCTTCGCCGCACCAACCATCTCCATCGCCTTCGTGATCTGCTTCGTGCTCTGCACGCTCTTGATCTGGCGCTTAATCTCGAGAATTCCTTTAGCCACTTCCATCTCACCTGCCTTTAGCGCTTTGCGCAGGGCAAAGCGGACTTCTTCGAATGCGCACCGGGAGCCCTGAGGCTTCCCAGTTGCAGTCAACTTCTATCTATTACACGGACACGGCGAAGCTCTTTTTGAATTTCGTTACCGCTTCAACCAGTGCGTCTTCGTTTTCTTTTACCAAGTCTTTCGTATCGCTGATCGATTGGTAGATGCTATCTTGGTTACTTGCCAAGTAAGCATGGAATTCATTCTCGAAGCGTTGAATATCTGCAACTGGAATTTCATCCAGGTGCCCTCTCGTCGCTATATACAAGCTGACAACTTGCTTCTCTACTGGAAGCGGCTGGTTGACACCTTGCTTCAGAATTTCCATCAAGCGCTCACCACGGTTCAAGCGGGCAAGCGTTGACTTATCCAAATCGGATCCGAATTGGGAGAAGGCTTGCAATTCACGATATTGTGCCAAGTCGAGACGAAGTGTACCTGCTACCTTCTTCATCGCCTTGATCTGTGCGGAACCACCAACACGGGATACGGAAATACCTACGTTAATCGCTGGACGTTGACCGGAATAGAACAGGTCAGCTTCCAAGAAAATTTGTCCATCGGTAATCGAGATTACGTTCGTCGGAATGTAAGCCGATACGTCAGATGCTTGTGTTTCGATAAATGGCAATGCAGTCAAAGAACCGCCGCCATTCTCGTCGCTCAGCTTCGCAGCGCGCTCCAGCAAGCGGGAGTGCAAGTAGAATACGTCACCAGGATATGCCTCACGGCCTGGAGGACGGCGAAGGAGCAAGGACAATTCGCGGTAAGCCGCAGCTTGCTTCGACAAGTCATCATAGATTACGAGCACGTGCTCGCCTTTGTACATGAAGTACTCGCCCATGGAGACGCCTGCATATGGAGCCAAGAACAGAAGCGGTGCTGGCTCGGATGCCGATGCTGTAACCACGATTGTGTACTCCAATGCGCCATGACGACGAAGTGTTTCTACAACTTGTGCAACTGTAGATTGCTTTTGGCCGATTGCGACGTAAATACATTTCACGCCGTTGCCTTTTTGGTTAATGATCGTATCGATTGCGATCGTTGTCTTACCTGTTTGACGGTCACCGATGATCAGCTCACGCTGACCGCGGCCGATTGGAACCATGGAGTCAATCGCTTTAATACCCGTTTGCATCGGCTCATGTACCGATTTACGGTCGATAACGCCTGGTGCATTGGATTCGACTGGACGGAATTCCGTCGTAGCGATTGGGCCTTTGCCGTCTACTGGCTGGCCGAGCGGATTGACAACGCGTCCAAGCAGCGCTTCACCGACTGGAACTTCCATGATGCGGCCTGTACGCTTTACTTGGTCACCTTCGCGAATGTCTTTGTAAGGTCCAAGAATTACGATACCAACGTTATTCTCCTCCAAGTTGAGGGCCATACCCATAACGCCGTTAGAGAATTCGAGCAACTCGCCGGACATACATTGCTCTAGTCCGTGTACACGGGCAATACCGTCACCAACATTAATGACTGTACCGACTTCCGCCACTTCGATCTCCGATTTATATTGTTCGATTTGACTTTTAATCAGTGTACTGATTTCATCAGGTCTGATGCTCAACTCGCTTCACCCCATTCTTCCGTGCTAAATAGTAAATGAGTGTTCAAAAACGGACTTCTTGAACAGTCTCGATAAGAACTAACGTGCTTGCGATTTCAATGATCTATTTAGGCGTTCCAACTTGCCGGACAAGCTGCCGTCATACAGGTGATCCCGAATGCGGACTTGCAAGCCTCCGATTACGGCTGCGTCAACAACGTTATGAACGCGAATCGTCTTGCCTAGTTTCTGACCGAATTCAGCAGCGACAGCTTCCTTCTCCGATTCATCAAGCGGATAAGCGGATGTCACTGTTGCATCCAGGATGCCGAGTGCTTCGCCAGCAATGCGAACATAGCTGTCCGCGATCTCGCGCAGTGCATCAATGCGCCCACGTTCGATAAGCAGCTGAACCATGTTCAACACGATATCAGATACGTGACCGTCCAGTACTTTGCTAAGTACTGCTGACTTCTCGGCATGACCAATATTCGGCGACGTCAGAATAAGGTACAATTCATGATTGGCTTTCACCAATTCCGCAGTATCTTTCAACTGCTGTTCCGTTTCTGAGACCAGTTGACGCTCCTGAGCAAGTTCGAACAACGCTTTGGCATAACGCTTGGCGATTACGATGTTCTGGCTCATTGTTTGCCTCCTACCTCTTTCAGGTATTGGCCGACCAATTGCTCTTGATCTTTCTCGTCAACTTGCTTCTCCAAGATCTTCGATGCGATTGCCACGGACATGTTGCCCACTTCTTCGCGAAGAGCGGCAACTGCCTTGTTCTTCTCGCTCTCGATATCGCGAGCTGCTTCTTCCTTCAGACGAACAGCCTCGCTCTTCGCGCCGCCGATAATCTCGTCTGCTTGACGAACGCTCGTTTGTTTCGCTTGTTCGATGATGTCATACGCATCTTTGCGCGCTGTAGCAAGAGCTTCCTTCTGTTCTTCTACGTATACTTGTGCCTGTGAACGGCTATTCGCCGCTTCATCCAATTGCTGCTGCACGAGCTCGCGGCGTTTCTCCATCACGTCGAACAATGGTCCGAACGCGTACTTTTGAAGTAAGAAATATAGGATTAAGAAAGCAAGGATCGCCCACACGAAATTTTCCCAAACAAAACTCACTACAGTCACTCCTTTCCGTTAACATGACGTGCTAACAAAACGAAGGCGCGGATGGCATCGGCCTTCCCCGCCAAACCGTTTGTCTATTCATTAAGAGAACATTGCCAAGAAAGCGATAACTGTAGCGGCGAGTGGAATAACCTCGACGATACCAACACCGATAAACATTGTCGTTTGCAACATGTTACGTGCTTCTGGTTGACGAGCAATCGACTCAACTGTGCGGCTAACGATCATACCGTTACCAAGACCTGCGCCCAAAGCGCCCAAACCTACTGCAATTGCTGCTGCGATCAAATTCATTAGAAAAGTCCTCCTCAAAATTCATGTATTATTGAATTGCTTTGTTTATATGTCTCACCCGAAGTTGCCCATACGAGTATGGGTCTCGGCAGAGTTTGTTAATGTTCTTCATGTACAGATGCCTGCGCGATGTATACCATTGTCAACATCGTGAAGATGAAGGCTTGGAGCGCGCCGATAAATATACTGAAGCCTTGCCATGCCGCGAGGAACGGTAGACCGAATACCCCTGCTCCAATGAGCGTGGATATCAGTACCTCACCCGCGAAGATGTTCGCGTACAACCGGATACCAAGCGCAATTGGCTTCGCCAAGTTCTCCACGATATTCAATGGAAGGAAGATTGGGAATGGCTCGATATAGTGCTTCAAGTAGTGCTTCCGATTGTTCTTGAGGCCTAGGAAGTTCACGATAATGAAGACCAAGAACGCCAGACCGAATGTTACGGATACGTCAGCCGTTGGCGACTTATACCACAACAAGTGGACGTGTTCAGGTTTACCCTTAGCTGCAAGCTCATCGAATGCCGCCTGACTAGTTGCTACAATCTCGTGACCGAAGATAGACACCGGATGGTGCGCTTCGGTAATCACTGCGAACGGCAATCCTAGTACGTTAGATACGAAAATAAACAAGATAAGCGTCATCCCTAATGAGATGAATGCCTTCCCCTTCTTCAGTGGCATCGCACTACCGATAATGCCGTGCACGAATTCGACAACCCACTCCAAGAAGTTCTGCATCTTGGAAGGCTTTTCAACCGAAAGATTGCGAACAGCGAGCCGGGCAATAATAAAGGTAATGATTCCGCTGAGAAGTAGCGTGAAGATGATGGACAAATCCAGGTGCAGTCCCATAACCTCGATAATCGGTGCTGAGTGCATAAATGTGTTCACCCCTTTCCAATAGACTGCTTACGCTTTCTTTTTGCTTGCCCAAATTATACTAACGAAAATCGACAATAACTGAGTAATGAAAAATCCGACAATTGTCGCCACAAGGGATATGTGCTGTTCGAACTTAATGGCGAACATGACTGCCAAGAGTACAATGCACATCCGAGTTACAAATCCAAAGCTGTACCGCCTCTTCTCTTGACTAGCAGCCATCTCTGCAATCTGTCTAACTTTGATAGACAAATAGTGAGCATAGGCCAGCCCTGCCGCAGTTCCCAGTGTCAGTCCAGCCGTATATGTCCGGTATTCCGGCGCTACAGCCCAACCGAGGATGAACGCAGACAACAAGAGAAGCGTTACTCTCGTAACGGCACGAACCATGGAAGCCATATCATTCATTTTGTTCCCCCATGAACTTCTTTACTAAGTAGATGATATTGACGATGCCAAGGCATAGCCCGACGATACTCCCTACTCCAAGCCAGAGCTTGGACCCATTAGACGCATTCGCGATCCACTTCCCCGCGTAAAAGCCTAAGAGTATGTACAAGGCAAGCAAGACACCCGCTCCACTAATAGAGAGGGCGACCAGCCATGGGCGATCGTTACGATTCGACATTTTCACAGCCTATAATTCCCATTCATTTTACTTAAGATTACGAGTCTTTGTCAATTGATAAAAACCGCGTAACAACAAGGATGAAAACGATATACATTCGCTTTCAAGCTTTGAAAATCCGCGTAAACCGTACAGTATCACTGTATGCTGGTGCCTTCCCTCATAGAAGAGTGTCATCTATCAATTTGTGAACTTTGTGTGAAATGGCTCCGGACGCTCTTCTTGAACCCCAAAACTGTGAAGAATCGCACTGACGATCCTTTGGGACGCTTTGCCATCCCCATAAGGGTTTGCAGCCTTGCTCATACGTGCATATGTCGCTTCGTCCGACAACAGCGCCTTCGCACGCGCATACACTTTCTCTTCATCCGTGCCGACCAACTCCAGTGTTCCTGCATCAATGCCTTCCGGTCGTTCGGTAGTTTCGCGGAGGACAAGCACAGGAATGCCAAATGACGGTGCTTCCTCCTGAAGACCGCCTGAATCGGTAAGGATGAGGTGCGTGTGCGGATAGAAGTTGTGGAGGTCAACCACATCAAGCGGTTCTATCAGCTTAATGCGCGGGTGATCTCCCAGCATCTCATGAGCCGGTTCACGTACAGCCGGACTTGGATGTACCGGATATACGATAGCGATGTCTTCAAATTCGTCTGCAATACGGCGAACAGCACGGAAAATGTTGCGATGCGGCTCACCTTGTGATTCGCGGCGATGTGCAGTCATCAATACTAGACGTTTGCCTTGCGCCCAATCGAGCACCTCATGCTTGTAGTCAGATCGTACTGTATATTGAAACACATCTGTAACCGTGTTGCCTGTGACAAATATCGATGCATCTTGCTTATTTTCTTTACGCAAATTGCTTGCCGACCAATCGGTAGGCGCAAAGTGCAAATCAGCCAAAACGCCTGTCAATTGGCGATTCATTTCTTCCGGGAACGGAGAAAGCTTATTCCATGTACGAAGTCCCGCTTCAACGTGCCCTACCTTAATCTGCTGCATGAATGCTGCGTAGCTGGCGAGGAACGTCGTCAATGTGTCACCATGTACAAGCACAATATCTGGCTTCGCTTCACGCAATACAGGCTCCAATCCTTGAAGGACACGCACGGAAATATCATTCAGCGTCTGACGCGCCTGCATAATGTCCAGATCATAGTCTGGCTTAATATTGAACACATCGAGCACCTGGTCCAACATCTGACGATGTTGGGCCGTGACGCATACGATGGATTCGATGTGTTCCGGATGCTTCTGTAATTCCAGAATAAGCGGCGCCATCTTAATTGCTTCTGGACGAACACCGAATACCGTCATTACTTTCACTTTGGACATAGTCTTATCCTCCGTCTTTCTTCTTGCATAATAGTCAATACATTATTGGCTCTAAAATCATTTTTTTGACCTCAAAAAGATCGCTTTTCAGCACCGAGAAGGTTGCAAGAACTCGAAGCCGAGCTTCCGAAGCGAGTTTTGCCGAGCAAAACTTGTAAGGAGCAGCAGAGTGCAGACAAAGACTACATGAGCAGATAAAATGTTTCCGCAGGAAACATACTTCGTAAGCATAAGTTCTTCGAGAGTGAATGCAAGATTCGATGCCGAATTGCCTCTTGAGTTGCTTCGTGATCAAAAGCGAATTCTTCTACTTTGTGCCGAACAAGCGGTCGCCGGCGTCACCCAAACCTGGAACAATATAGCCGTGATCGTCCAGACGCTCGTCCAATGCCGCCAAATAAATGTCGATGTCCGGATGTGCTTCTTGAACAGCCTTGACACCTTCCGGCGCTGCAATGAGACACATCAATTTAATTTGCGTGCAGCTGCGCTTCTTCAGCACATCAATAGCCGCAATCGCCGATCCGCCTGTAGCAAGCATTGGATCAATAACGATCAATTGACGCTCAGTCACGTCTGTAGGAAGCTTCGTATAGTACTCAACCGGTTGAAGCGTCTCAGGATCGCGGAACAAGCCCACATGTCCGATCTTCGCACCTGGAATCAGCTTTACAACGCCTTCTACCATACCTAGTCCAGCACGCAAAATAGGGATTAGTCCCAGCATGCGGCCAGCGATCATTTTGCTCTCTGTTTCGGCAACTGGCGTTTCGACTGTCACCGTTTGCAATGGCAGTTCACGTGTAATCTCATACGCCATCAAAGTTGCTACTTCGTCCACGAGCTCGCGGAAGTCCTTCGTCGTTGTCTTTTTGTCTCGAATCAATGTCAATTTGTGTTGAATCAGTGGATGATCGCAAATGACCAGTTTACCCATATTTCGTGTCCCTCCGCCTTTTACTCTCGTTGCTTTTAATCTCAATACGTGATGATTTGAACTGATATTCCTACTTTGAACAGCCGTACATGCCAAGCTTATCCGGCTTCATCTAAGCTAAACAGGCTCTATTATAACATTCCGAGCCTATCACTGCACGTTTTGCAGGCACTTTTGAGGTATTTTTCACATTTCCGACAACTCGGTGCAAAAGGATCACACTGTACTATTTCTAAGCATGTTGAAGACAGCTTATACATGGTCATGCAGCAAACATCGGAAATTGTCGAGATTCTACTCTGCTGAGGCTCTCGCACACTACCTAGGCATCCTGTACTGAAATCGAGAGTTCTCCCTGCCTATTTACGCAAAAAAGAGCAGGTGATCATCTTCAAGAGTGATTACCTGCTCTGTCAATTAAATATGCAATAAAAGAGTCCTACCCGCCAAAAGGGCGTGTCTTCCACCTAATTAATATTTCAATGTAGAGTACAACGGGAACTGAGCTGTCAGATCGCTGACCATACCGCGTGCTTTGTTTAATACAGCCTCATCCTGTGGCTGCTTCAATGTCATAGCAATGACTTGGCCAATAACGCGCATTGCTGCTTCATCCATGCCTCGGGATGTCGCCGCTGGTGTTCCGATACGAATACCGCTCGTTATGAACGGGCTTGTCGGATCGAATGGAATGGCGTTCTTGTTCACGGTAATGCCAACGGAATCCAATACTTTCTCCGCATCTTTACCCGTGATATTGATATTGCGCGTATCAATCAGCATCAGATGGTTGTCTGTACCGCCAGATACAATACTCAAACCTTCCTCAACCAGCGTACTTGCCAATACTTGCGCGTTCTTGATCACTTGCTCAGCATACTGCTTGAACGATGGCTGCAGTGCTTCGCCCAATGCAACAGCCTTAGAAGCCACCACATGCATAAGCGGGCCGCCTTGTGTGCCTGGGAATACAGCCTTGTCGATCGCTTGTGCCCAAGCTTGACGGCACATAATCATACCTCCGCGCGGACCGCGCAGTGTCTTATGTGTTGTCGTCGTAACGAAATGAGCGTGCGGTACTGGGCTTGGATGAAGTCCTGCGGCAACCAATCCTGCGATATGCGCCATGTCTACCATGAACAGAGCGCCTACATCGTTCGCAATTTGGCCGAGTGCTTCAAAATCGATAATACGTGGATAAGCGCTTGCGCCTGCCACGATCATTTTCGGACGATGCTTAAATGCTGCCTTGCGCACTTTATCATAATCAATACGGAACGTATCTTCTTCCACACCGTAAGCCACAAAGTTGTACAGCAAACCAGATGCATTCACAGGGCTTCCGTGAGTCAAGTGTCCACCATGCGCCAAATCCATGCCAAGCACGGTATCTCCTGGCTTCAATGCTGCCAAGTACACAGCCATGTTCGCTTGCGCACCGGAGTGCGGCTGTACATTAACATGCTCAGCGCCGAAGAGTTCCTTCGCACGGTTGCGGGCAATATCCTCAACAATATCCACATGCTCGCAGCCGCCATAGTAGCGTTTGCCTGGATAACCTTCCGCGTATTTGTTCGTCAGAACCGTCCCCATCGCTTCCATAACCGCCTCACTGACGATGTTTTCAGAAGCAATCAGCTCGATATTGTTGCGCTGACGCTGCAACTCCAAGTCCATTGCTTTCAACACTTCAGGATCTGCTTGTCGTAAATGATCTACCATTGGCATAGCCCTCCCACATTTTCATTCCCTTATTGCAATGTATGACAACGCATCTGCGTTAAGGTTCTATCGTAGCGGTAATATAAGTGCAGCAGCGGTTCACCCGCTCCACTGCAAATAATTGTGAACAGCCGACATTCAAGCGCTGCTCCTATTCACATGAAGACAATCCATCCTCAGTTGGAAGCTGATAGACTGCCCGCTCCCCACCTATAAGCTTCGGCCGCGTCTTCGCCATATTGACACGCGCCTTGCCAATATATCGTACTTCTGTACGCAGAGGAACAGCTACCCGGCGCAAATGCATGCCAATAAGCGTCTCGCCGATATCGATGCCAGCATGGGCACATATCTCTTCTGCGAGACAAGCATCAGTCAGCTGGCGATACGCATAAGCGGCCATCGAGCCTCCCGCCTTCCGTACCGGAACTGCCGATACTTCCACCAGCCGGAGCCGCTCCAATGTGTGGCGTTCAACGACAAGTGCGCGGTTCAAATGCTCACAGCATTGGAATGCAATCTCGAGGCCATAGCTTGAGCGGAGCACGTCGAGACCGGCAAATATCGCCTGTGCGGTATCCGTTGCGCCCGAAGTTCCAATGCGCGCACCTGCTACCTCGCTTGTACTGCAGCCAATGACGACTAGCTGCCCAGGCTTGAGCCCTGCCTCGCGAACGAGGGCATGTGCAGCTGCCTCTGCCTGCTCGCGAACCTGCCCCATTTTCAAGAATGACGATGCTGGACCTTGATGTTCGTTCTTCTCGATCTCATTCATACTGCCCATTCACCTCCACTCGCTACGCTTGCGAGTGATATTTATGTTCTACGTCTGCGACTTTGCGAAGACGTCCGATATGGCGCTCTCCTTGGCTGAATTCTGTACCCAGCCATACGCGTACAATCTCTTCAGCAAGCCCAGGTCCAATGACACGCTCGCCCATAGCAAGTACATTCGTATCATTATGCTCTCTCGTTGCCTTAGCAGAGAATAAATCATGAACAAGCCCACAGCGGACGCCTGGCACCTTATTCGCTGCGATGGACATCCCAATCCCGGTACCACATATGAGCACGCCTCGATCTGCTTCGCCTGAGGCAACCATCTCTGCAACAGGTACCGCATAATCCGGATAATCTACTGATGTTGTACAATCACAGCCTACATCAACGACGTCATGACCGAGCTCCTTGATGACTTGTACAATCCCTTCCTTAAGTCGTACGCCAGCATGGTCTGCACCAATGGCAATTTTCATTGTCGTACCCTCCATCCGTTGTCTTCAATTGTGCTCTCCGTCCATGTTACCATGCTCGGTATGCTACGGGTCTATTATAACGAATTTCCCGCAAATTAGACGAGCCAATTGCACGTTACTCCCAGTGTAACATGTCTCATTGATTGAAAAAAAGAGCATAGCACGGCTCTCTATCCGTACACTGCTCTTCTGCCCAGGCGACCGGCCGTATGCTCCGATGCTCCACCGTGGTTCCCCACTTCCGTCGCCAGTTACATCGGATCCTCTCCATATAGAACGATCATAATGGATGTCGCAACCAATTGCAACCGTTATTTTCCTGCCCATTCATACACAGCATCCTACTGCTGCATTTGGCAGTGCCATAAACCCAACACTTAAACCGTCTATGGCCGAAGCTTATCAAGCAACCTAGTCAGCGCAGCCTGAATCTCCGCCGCTGTCATCCGATACTGCTCCAAAGAACCGCCATACGGGTCTGCCACATCCTGATTCGGCATAAGCCGCTGCAATTCAGCAAGCTGTACCAGCTCGTCTTCCGTTGGAGCTTGTCCCATAGCAAGCTTCAATTGAAGATCCGCAGCCAATGATTGCAGCTGTTGATATTGCTCCTGCTCTGAATCCGGATTGCTCACATATTCCTTAAGCGCAAATGTCTTGCTCGTTGCACCCGGGAACTGTTGAAGCACATGACGCTTGTGGCTAGTCGTCAATGTCAATATAAGATCTGCCCAATGCACACGCTCTTCATCCAGTGCAGCCGATCGAAAATCTCGATGATTGGCAATATTCTGCTCCTCCAGTACAGTGGAAGCGTGCTGTGACATCGGTGTGCCGTCCCATGCTGCTACACCTGCTGACTGAACATGAATGTCCAAGCCGCGTTCCTCTGCCATATGCTTCAGCATAGCCTCTGCGATTGGACTTCGGCATGTATTGCCTGTACATACAAATAAAATGCGTATCATATGACCCCCTCCCTTCATACCATGAAACCTATCTATAGGGTCGCGCATCTTCATCAATCTCATTCCTGCTTGCTTTGAATTCGCTCCAAAGCTTAGAAAGCTTAGAAAGGCAGTAAAAACAATACCCCAAAGGTAAGCAGGATCGCCCCACCTGCAGCCTCCCCGTACTCACCGAAATGCTTGCCTGCGTGGTGGCCAAGCAGTAAGCCAAAGATCGACATCGCACCGCCGAACAATCCAAAGGCAATGATCGTCATCAACCAATCAGAGCCGAACATGCCGAGCGATATTCCAACGGAAAAGGAGTCTACACTCACACTGAGTGCGAACAGCAGCATCCCCCATACCGTTGAAGTATTAATCATTTGCGAGGATTCACCCTTCAATGAGCTGTATATCATATGCCCCCCTAGCATAATAAGAAGGCCTCCCGCTGCCCATGTGGTTACTTCACCGAGCAGCAAGCTCATATACATGCCTGTTGCAACACCCGCCAGCGGCATCAGTACATGGAACAATGCGATAACTCCGCTAATGCGAACTGCATCTCTTCGCCGTACCCCTCTCATACCGATACCTAGACACAGTGAAAAGGCATCTGAGCCCAATGCTGCCGCCATCAAAAAAATCGTGATCCATTGGCCGATTGGTGCTGCCGTTTCCCACATTGCCCCCACTCCTCGTCCCATAGCGTCTGTATCCAACGTATGCGGACAAGGATAGTTTCATGACAGGCAGCAAGGAGATAACAAGGCTTGTCTCTTATAAGCTACATTACCCAAACAAGGTTCATTCACACCAAATGATACGATGACCTGCAGCCTTCATCATACGGTTCATCACTGCAAGACCGATGCCTTCTGTAGTGCAAGCTTCTGCCAGTATATAAGTTGCGCCCGCTTCATCGAAATGCCGCAGTGCGTCATATAACAGTGCAGCTGCCTCTTCTAATGCATGCACACTGCCAATCGTTGCTACAATATCAGCTCGGTATTGTTCTGCATGCTCTGTGAAGGCAAGTACACCCGTTGTCTCCCCACGCTGCTGCGCTTCATGCAACATACGCTTCATGCATTCGGTCACTTGTTCCGCAGACTTCCCTTGCACGATATGCAGCTGACCTTGGGGAGCATAATGGGTATATTTCATTCCAGGTGAGCGAGGCGCGTTCATCTGGATGTCTTTCGCTTGCCCCATATGCCCCGAAGCAGCTTGAGGAGATACCGACTCATCGCTAATCATGCCGCTCGCTGCTGCCGAAGGATCTGCTTCCTTGTTCACCAGCGGCGTAGACAAGGAATCTCGATCCCCCAGCGCAGATTCTGGAGTTTGTGGAACCTGCGCATGGATCATTCCCCCATTGGGATCGACCGCTGGATCAATCGTTACCTCGGAGGCCACCTCTTGCAGCATCGCTGTTGTTATCCCACCCGGGCGGAGGACATGCACACGACTGCCTATTAATTCTACAACAGTAGACTCTACCCCTACGCCTGTCGCACCGCCATCGACAATACCGTCGATAAGACCGTCCAAATCCTCCCGTACATGCTCCGCACGCGTCGGACTAGGACGTCCTGAACGGTTGGCGCTTGGAGCTGCCACGGGACATCCAGAAGCACGTATAAGAGCCAAAGCTGTATCGTGACCCGGCATCCGTACACCAACCGTATCCAGTCCCGCCGTCACGCGAGGGGATACAGCCCCCATTCGCACTGGCAGCACGATCGTCAACGGACCCGGCCAAAAGCGTTCCATAAGACGAGCAGCGATATCACTATAAGGCAGGACAAGCTCATCAAGCTGATTCCGTTCAGCAATATGAACGATTAGCGGGTTGTCGGATGGACGCCCCTTGGCAGCAAATATACGTTCAACTGCCTTCGTATCACGGGCATCCGCGCCAAGCCCATATACCGTCTCCGTTGGAAAGGCAACGGTGCCGCCGGCAGCTAGAATTGCCGCCCCCTCTGTTATTCCATGCTGCTTTTCGAGCGGCATATGTTCGTCTACCGACCACCACTTCGTGTGCAAACGTTGAGCGCTTCCTTCCGTCACGGCAGTCGCGCTGTCCTTCTGTTCCCGTTCATGTCGAGTATTCATTGAGTACATCCCTTACTTCGATATAGAGTGTATGCTCTCCCGCCCCGATGTCGACATCGACACTAAAAAAAAGAAAAGGCGGAAGCAACGCAAGAAAGATGCCAAAGGAGCTTCGGCATCTTCATAAATTGAAGTTTCACACGTATTCGTACTTAATTCAAATCTATAAATAACTGTTGCTTATTTTAGTTGTACCATAATGGCGGCAACACGTCCAGACGAGTGGAAGGCACACCTAGTGCATACAACTACTCGATTAGATTACCCAAATATTGCACTGAAAATGGAACCAATCAAACGAAACAATGCCTCTAGAGCCTCCCACAGGAAGAACTTCACTTCTGTCTCGCCCGATTCCATCGCGGCATGGGCTTGAGCCTTCCCGTCTGCAGCCTGAGCATCTCCCTCAGCTGATAGAGCGCCCTTGTCTTGTTCTCCACTCTTAGATGGCGCAGCTGACTTGGACTTCGCATCACCAGCTTGTGCTTGAGCCGTACTCCCATCGACGAAGCAGAGCGGCGGGAACAGGACACACCACCAATTCTGTCCGCTTCCCTCGCCTAATGTAACGAGCAATGCTTCATACATCCCGGCAGGATATACTTCGCCTCCATACCACTTGGCCGGGAAGGATACTTCTCCAAGCTTCACCTTGACTCCATACGCCAGTCCTTTTTCGTTTAACACTTGCTCTGCCGTCTGCTTCAGTTCGTCCAAATGCCCTGCTATCAGCTCGCGTGCCTTTTCACGAGTATCCGGCTTCTTTTCTGTCTTAAGCCAGCCGTTAATCTGCTCCACAATCCGATCCCGAACCATGCGCTTCACACGCTGATCGTTATCAACGTCTGAGTTGGCCAATATTCGCAGCCGAATCGCATCCTCAGGAATATGATCCTGCTTCTCTATCTTTTGCTTCTGAATATTTTGATTATCAATGGCCTCCGCATGGCCATTTTCCCAACGCATCAAAGCTCCCGCTGCCAGTACGGCAATCGCGAGACCGAGTACGAACACGCGTAAGTTCATGTTCATCCTGCTCCTTGTGAGGTTGGGCGCGCCTCTTGTCTATCAGTATGTCCGCGAGCAGGATCCTTAAACCTATCAATAATGTTTTTTTTGATAGATAGATTCGTCAGAGTCTTAGGTGAAACTGGTGGTTATCATGCGGCCTATGAACCGATACCCCACTTTTTAATGCATAAAAAAGGACTGTCCTAGTCGCAGATATGTTCTGCGTCATGGAACAGTCCTTATAGAGTTAAATTTCTCCTAAGCCTCGAACACCAATCACATGGCGCTCAATACCAGCCAGGTCAGGCACAATGATCAGCTTCTCATCATAACCAGCTTGCGCGAGCATTGCCGCCACATCTTGCGCTTGTCCTTGACCCACTTCAAAGCCAATCATTCGAGGAGCCTTGCCAAGCTCGGACAGCATGGTGACAAGCCGTCGATACGGCTCCAAACCATCCGCTCCACCATCCAGTGCCGTACGCGGCTCATAGTCGCGCACCTCACGCATCAGATCCGCGATATCACCAGCCGGAATATAAGGTGGATTGGATACGAGAATGTCCAATTCACTACCAGCGAACGGCGCCAGCAGATCCCCCTGTTTCCACGACATCCGCTCTGCAACGCCAAGCCGCTCCGCATTTCGCTTCGCGACAGCAAGCGCCCCTGGCGAGATATCGCCAGCCGTGATATGCCAATGTGGACGCTCATGTGCCAATGTACAAGCAATTGCACCGCTGCCGGTACCAATATCCACAACATGAAGTGGTTCATCTTGCGACCAGATCCGGTCAGCTTCAGTCAGTATCGCCTCCACGAGGAGCTCTGTCTCCGGTCTTGGGATAAGCACATCCGACGTCACTTCGAACGGCAAACCATAGAAGTAAGCATCCCCAATAATATATTGGGTCGGCTCACCCGCAGATCGCCGTGTCACTGCCGATTCAAAAGCATGGATTGCATCTTCAGGCATCAGCTCTGTCAATGCAACTAAGTAAGCGACTCGCTCCATACCCAGCACATGCCGCAGCAGCAGTTCGGCATGATGTGCAGCATCATCGACTCCATTCTCTGCTAAAAAAGAAGAAGCCTGTACCCAGGCTTCTCTTATTGTTGCAGGCCATGCGAGGCGATATGGAGCTCTGTCTGCCGCATTTAGCTGACCACGCTCCTCATTCCGTCCGCAAGGCTCACTCATGCTTGATTCTCCCTTTCCAGCAGCTCTGCTTGTTCAGTCAGCGTAAGCGTTTGGATGAGTTCCTCCACATCGCCGTTCATAATTTGATCAAGCTTATGCAGAGTCAAGCCGATACGATGATCTGTCACACGGCTCTGCGGATAGTTGTACGTCCGAATCCGTTCACTGCGATCACCCGTTCCGACCTTACTCTTGCGCTCGCCAGCGTACTTGGCTTCTTCCTCTTGCCGCTTAATTTCATAGATGCGGGCACGCAAGACTTGCAATGCCTTCGCCTTATTATCGTTCTGAGACTTCCCGTCCTGACACGTAGCCATGATCCCTGTCGGAATATGTGTAACACGTACCGCCGACTTCGTTGTGTTGACGGACTGGCCGCCCGCGCCAGAAGAGCAGAATGTATCAACACGAATATCTTTATCGAAGATCTCGACTTCTACTTCATCTACCTCTGGCATTACAGCTACAGTCGAAGTTGACGTATGAATACGTCCGCCTGATTCAGTTGCCGGTATGCGTTGAACGCGGTGCGCGCCGCTCTCATACTTCAGCTTGCTGTAAGCACCCTTACCGGATACCGAGAAGATAACTTCTTTGAATCCGCCCAGATCGCTCATGTTCGCTTCCATCAGCTCTGTACGCCATCCTTGTGAATCCGCATAGCGCGTGTACATGCGGTATAAATCAGCAGCGAAGAGCGCAGCTTCATCACCGCCTGCCGCACCGCGAATTTCCACGATCACGTTCTTGTCATCATTCGGATCCTTCGGCAGCAGCAAAATACGAATACGTTCCTCAAGTTCCGTTTGACGCGCACTCAGTTCCTCGATTTCCATCTTCACCATTTCGCGCATCTCATCGTCAAGCTTCTCTTGCATCATTACCTTCGCCGCATCCAGTTCGCTAAGTACATTTTTAAATTCCATAAATGCTTCATAAGCTGGCTGCAGATCGGATTGCTCCTTCGAATACTCACGAAGCTTCTTCGGCTCGTTCGCCACATCCGGGTCACATAGCAATTCACTCAACTTCTCATAGCGATCCGCAAGGGATTGCAGTCTATCTAACATCATACACGCTCACCTCTCTTCTCCAATTCGATACTACCACGTATATTCATGAACCTTGATTTGCGCAATCATGGTTCGTGCTTCAATATAATGAATGATTACGGCATTCCACCATAACCATTTCCACAACCATTCCCTCGCTCAACCTACATTACAATGCGAAGATGATCTCACTGCATTAGCTAAGCAAGCGAAGAAGCAGAAGCGCTATACGTTGAAGCGGAAATGCATAACATCGCCGTCTTGAACAACGTATTCCTTACCTTCCAATCTTAGCTTACCCTGTTCCTTCACCGCATTCATAGAACCGCCAGCAACTAGATCATTATAAGAGACCACTTCGGCACGAATGAAGCCGCGCTCGAAGTCGGAGTGGATAACACCTGCCGCTTGCGGGGCCTTCATCCCTTTGCGAATCGTCCAAGCGCGTACTTCTTGTACACCAGCAGTAAAGTACGTATACAGACCAAGCAAGCGATAGGCAGCCTTAATCAAGCGGTTCAGACCGGACTCATCCAGTCCAAGCTCTTCAAGGAACATTTCCTTATCTTCGCCCTCAAGCTCAGCAATTTCTGCTTCTACCTTTGCGCTAATCGGCACAACTTCCGCATTCTCAGCTGCGGCAAAGTCACGTACCTGCTGTACATATGGATTGCTATCCGCATCCTTTACGCCATCTTCGCTTACGTTCGCCGCATACAATACTGGCTTCATCGTGAGCAAGTGCATGTCGCGTACAAGCACCTTTTCTTCGTCGCTCAGTTCCAAGCTGCGTGCTGGCTTATCATCGTACAACGCCTCTTTCAAGCGCTCCAATACAGCAGCCTCTGCCGCATACTTCTTGTCGCCGCTCTTCATGTTCTTCTTTGTGCGATCAAGACGCTTCTCAACCGATTCCAAATCCGCCAGAACGAGCTCCAAATTGATCGTTTGAATATCGCTAACTGGGTCAACCTTTCCGTCAACATGCGTAATATTTTCGTCTTCGAAGCAGCGCACAACGTGTACGATTGCATCTACTTCACGAATGTGAGCCAAGAACTTGTTCCCAAGCCCTTCGCCCTTGCTCGCACCACGTACCAGGCCGGCAATATCAACAAATTCAAACGCTGTTGGAACTGTACGGTTCGGAACAACCAGCTCCGTCAGCTTATCCAAGCGCTCATCTGGAACCTCAACCACGCCGACATTCGGATCGATCGTACAGAACGGATAGTTCGCCGATTCAGCCCCTGCTTGTGTAATCGCATTGAACAACGTCGATTTGCCGACGTTAGGCAGCCCAACAATACCTGCTTTTAATGCCATTTATAAGTACAACTCCTTAGACCGTATATTTGAATAACCATTGTTTCGAACATTACCTTACTATAAACCTAGTCTATCAATTATGTTTCATGTATCGTTAAGATGCGTGTAAAAAACACGCAAAAATTCCTTAACCATTATAACCAACAACGCAAAAAAAACCTAGTCATCGACTAGATTTTTTCCGTATTGTCAACTTTTGCTCACTTCAGGAGAGCAGAAAAGCACTAAAGACTTCTGCGATCTTAGCAATTTTTATTGTTCGGAATAATAAATCCTTACTCAAGAGCTGCTTGTCTGAAGCCAAGTACGTATCCATCCACTTGCAGCCAGATATTAATTTTTTTGGAGGTAGCGTTGTCTGATATTTATCTATGTCAACCGTTTCCTTTACCTTGCCTTGGCTCTCCTCGGATAAGGAGACTGTGCACCGAACATACTATTGCTGTAGCTGGATCCAATATTCAATTTTCATCATTTTTGAGTAAAGTGAGGGGTACAACTATGGAGAATAAATCGCATCGTGGCAATTATAAAGGCACTACGGCAATGAAAGCGAAAAATCAAGATATGGCGTTCGTAAATGACACTATTGAAGGAGCAAAATCCGTAACACCTTTCTCCGAGAAAAAGAAAAAGACGGACTAGTTCCGTCTTGCCAGCTTCAATGTCCAATTGTGTATTCACATCATAACTTGTCCAATCGATCTACCTGTTTCACCGAAGGTAGGCTTAACCTAGCAAGGGTTCTCTTATGTGATGAATCGATACAGCGAACGAATCGTCATACCCGCTCCGTAGCGTTCTGCATTCGGCATATCGACTTGATTTTGCAAGCATACCTTAATGACACGTGCAGCTGCAGGATGGATCGATACCGTTCCATCTTCCTGCTTCTGCATAACGCTACCGTCTTGACCTGGCGTCTGGAATAAAGAATACAGCATCCCATCTGCGACAAGCATCGGGCTGTTCCAGTTCCATTGCAGCCACTCCTCATCCCACTGAACCGTTGACTCACCTATCTCCCATACTACCTGCCGTGAGCGGCGCTGATGAGCAGATATCGTCTTCTCCAGTGCTTCTTTCCAAAAAGCAGCTCGTTCGTCCAAGGTTGTCCCCTTACTTAAGGAGCGACATGCAGCTTGCGCACATACCGACGCAATAGCGCCGTCCGCCCACGGAAACTGAATGCGATCCATACGAGGCAGCGTACACCCCGATATGAGCTTGCTCATCTCCAGAAGACCGAGTGACTCAGGAGCGGTAACAGCTACGCATACAGCGCGAATCGCTTCGTGAAGCTCATCGTCTTGATGCTGTCCGAACGCTATGGATGGGTTGAATGGCTTACCGATACGGTGCCGATAATCTGCCAAAGCAAGCAAGCCATTAAGTCGCACACGTGCTGTAAGGCCATGGAAGGAAGCCTCCTGCAGCGTATCCTCAACAGCCTCATCTGTCCATTGGAGCAAATGCAGCACATAAATCACCTGCACTGCTGTTCGATCATCTTCGTGAATGAGAGACGTCCAATCTGCATAGCGCTCGCGAAGTACGTGAAGCCAGCTCTGCTCCACCTGAGAGGCAATATCTCTAGTCTCCGCATCATCAGCATGTCGATATCGAGAGGGTGTCACCCCAAATGGGAGATGGCTGTCTATCACCGTTCGCAGTACTTGCGCAATCCCATTCAAGATGGATGCCTTCGCAACCGACTTATATCGTACGGTCAAAATATCCAAGAGCGGCTCGATTAGCGCACTAGTTGCTTCATGGACACCATGCTCCATGCACAACTGCTCGAATAATGCTTGAGCCGCCTCCGCCGATTGCTCCATCGATCCGTTCTCCATGACACAGAGCAATTCCGGCACATTGTCTTCTGAGCCGAACGAATATACCGATCCTGCCCCATTAGCCAAGCCCATTTTCTCTACGCCTCCATAAGCCGCCCGAGTTACAGGGGCTGTGGTTTTAATTTCCATTATATCATCTCATGTCAACTTTGGAATGGTTTTATCGAAATATGTCGAAAAAAAGAATACAATAGCCGAAACAGCCCGCAGCCGTGCAAGTGTGTGTTAAGAAATCATATTCAAAGATGATTCAAATCATCACTGATTGGTGAATGATAAGTAGCATGACATTCTCCCCCTTTAGATGAATAGGCAATACAAAACAACGCCCCGGAAGGCTCATCCAGCCATCTGGGGCGTTGTTCGGCATCTCCAATTTAAACCAAGCCGATCGACGACAAGAAAATCAATATTATGAGCACAGGAGCTATAATGCGCATCGTGAACAGCCATATACTTCTCCATACGGGAGGGAGACCCGTCTCTTCTCCGGACTGCTTCCATGCGTATCCGACAAGCAGCGTTACGAACAAACCGCCCAGTGGCAGCATTACATTCGAGGTCAGGAAATCTATCCATTGGAAGAAGTTACGGCCGCCCAGCGTCGCTCCCTCAAGAACCCCTCCTGCTGCCAGCGTGCACGGAAGACCGATGATGTACATGGCAGCAATCACATAAAAGGTTGCCTTGCCGCGCCCCAAGTTGTAGCGGCGCATGATATAGGCTACAGGCACTTCCGCAAGAGCCAAACAAGACGTAACTGCAGCAATTGCCAGGAGCAAGAAGAACAAGCCGCCGAACAATGCCCCATAAGGCATCGAGGCGAATGCTGCAGGGAGAGCAACGAAAACAAGTCCCGGCCCTGAATCCGGTTCAATTCCAAATGTAAATATCGTTGGGAAGATGATCAACCCTGCAATAAGCGCATAGATTAAATCACCCGCTCCTACTGCAATAGTTGCTAGTGGCAGCGATTGATGCTTGTCTACGTATGCACCATACGTCAGCATGGCCCCCATACCAAGCGACAAGGAGAAAAATGCAAGCCCCAATGCCATCAGTGCGGAATGGAAGGTCAATTGTGAGAAGTCAGGCTTCAGGAAATAAGAGATTCCTTCAGCAGCGCCGTCCAGCGTAAGCGTACGCACCATCATAACCAATAGAATGATGAGCAGGCCTGGAATAACAATCTTATTGAACTTCTCAATACCACCAGATATCCCTCTGGCAATGATGAATCCGGTTAAGGCAAACACGACGATCTGCCAGACAATCGGCATCATCCCTCCGGTAAAGACCTTGAAGTGTTCCGCATAATCGCCGCTTTGGAACAAGATTCCGGATACCGACTCAAATGCATAATGGAGCGTCCATCCCGCAATCGTGCTGTAATACGTCATAATCAGGAAGGCAGCCAATACGGCGATGAAGCCCAGTACGCCCCATCCTCTTTTGCGTGATAAAGTGGTGAAAGCAGAGACTGCGTCACCGCGTCCGCCACGTCCAACAGCCAGTTCGCCAAGCAATACTGGCAAGCCAACAATTAAGAGACAGGCGATGAATAATAGGAAGAATGCTCCTCCTCCATTTTGCCCCGTAACGTATGGGAACTTCCACATGTTGCCCAGCCCGACTGAACTCCCGATAGCGGCCAATATAAATCCTGCAGAGCTGAATTGCTCCGACTTATTTCCCTTCTGAGGATCCTGCTGTGATTGCTTATTTGACATAAATGGGTATGCCACTCCTTCTTTCCTGCTGTATTTTCTAGGGTGCCCCAAGGACTGAGATAAACTCCATTTTATTCAAAAATGCGCTCCGAATCGAATGTAATATTTCTCAAATCCTCCAGCCTACCTCAAGCATAGCAATCTCCATGCAGCATCCATATGAAAAAAGGCACCCCTTGTGCTGTGTGAGCAGCCAAAGAGCGCCTTAGATCGAGCTATTCACATCCGTGCAGCCAAGAGTGGCTCTTACTTAATTCCTGAGTGCATGAAGCTGCTAATAAATTTGCGCTGGAACAGCAAAAATCCAAGAATCAGCGGCCCTACAACAAGCAATGTTGCCGCACTTACTTCTGCCCACTGCGCCCCCGTCTCGAAAGACTGAGCAAACATAGCAAGCCCTACGGTAAGCGGACGATTCTCTACGGAGTTCGTCACAATCAGCGGCCACAGGAAGTTATTCCACTGATAGCTAACAGATACAACCGCAAATGAGATATATACAGGGGCAGACAACGGCACGAAGATGCGCCACAAAATGCCCAGGCGAGAGCAGCCTTCCACCATCGCTGCTTCTTCCAATTCAAGCGGCAGCTGCTTAAATGTCTGGCGGAGCAGAAATATCCCGAACGCTGATGCGAAGTACGGCAGCATGATGCCCAGCTTCGTATCTAGCAAACCAAACTCCTTCAATACATGGTAGTTCGAGAAAATAAGAACATCCGCTGGTACCATAAGTTGTACCAAGAACAGCATAAATACAGCGTCTTTCCCGAAGAAGCGCAGGCGTGCAAATGCGTAAGCAGCCAGTGTTAGGCTGAGAAGCTGCGCAAGCAGCACTCCTCCTGCAATCGTGAAGGTGTTCAAATAATACTGGGCAAATGGAGCACCTTCCCATACCTTTGCAAAGTTAGCTAACGTCCACTCCCATGACCAGAATGAATTCATGCCCGCATCCTTGGGACGGAACGCCGTCCATAACATCCAGATGAGCGGCACAAACCATACGATGCTGACCACGAGCATAATCGCATGCCAGAGCCACTGCTTCATCCGTCGCTTCGTCCGTTCGATCTTCAAGGCTCGATCCGATAAAGGCGGCCTACGGCCTACGGCGCCTGTACTAAATTCTGTGTTGATCCCAACTGATTTGTCCATAAGGCGCCTCCTTTATTGATAATGGATCTTGCGATCCCAGCCGAAAAATTGTAGTGATGATAGTACCAAGAGCAGTGCGATCATAATGACAGTCATGGTCGCCGCCATTCCTTGATCGTAGAAGCTGAAGGCTGTGTCATAAATGTGATACAGAAGCAGGCTGCTCGCATTGTCTGGACCGCCCTTGGTCATAATCCACAAATGATCCACAAGCTTGAATGCATTCGTCAGCGCTACAACTGCTACAAACAGCGTAGTAGGCATCGTCAATGGGATTGTAATCCGTGTCGTTACCTTCCAAGTACCAATGCCGTCTACCGAGGCCGATTCATATAAGTCCTTCGGAATATTCTGAAGTCCGGCCAAGTAGAAGATCATGAAGTATCCTGCTTCCTTCCAGATCATCATGACGATCATAGCCCACATGACCGTATCGGGATGCCCCAACATATTCATGTCCGCCGACTGTCCAACCCACTTCGCCAGTTGAGCCAACAAACCATACTGAGGTGTGTATATAAACAGCCAAATATTCGCTACCGCGATCATTGGAATCATATTCGGATAGAAAAATGCCACACGAGAGAATGAACGTCCCGCTAGTGCCTTATCAGCGAACAGCGCCATAATGAAAGCAAGCGCCATGGAAGTAGGCACTGTGCCAATCGCAAACCATATATTATTGCTGAATACTTTCTGGAATACAGGGTCTTGGAACAGTGCGGTAAAATTATCAAGCCCTACAAATATCGGCTCTGGTGTAGCCAGGTCGGATTGATACATACTGAGCCAGGCTGTCTTCAGCATTGGATAATAGGTGAAGAGCATGAGGAACAACAGGGACGGGAGCAGCAGCGCCCATGCCAATGTATTGCGGGATAGACGTTCTTTCCATTTGGCGGTCATCATCCTGACCTCCTTCTCCAATGAATTCTAGTAAGTTCATGATGTATATAAATCGGCAGGGCCTAAGCCCTGCCGATACAGCACGCACATAAGGCATGCGATTGCATCTGAGCGTGTATTACTTGTTGAACGGCTTCAGTGCGCGATCAGCCTCTTCCTGCGCCTTCTTCAATGCAGATGCCGGATCCGTCGTGCCTGTCAGCACCGCTTGCACTTGATCCGTCAATGCTTTGGAGACTTTACCATTGTTGTGCGTAGACAATTCCGCGTAGGCGTGCTCCAATTGATCACGTGCAACAACTGCTTGCGGGAACTCAGCTGCATATTTCTTCATCACATCTGTGTCGTACGCTGACTTGCGAACGCCAACATAGCCCGTATCAATACTCCATTGAGCAGCTTGCTCCGGCTCTGTCATGAACTTGATGAATTCCCAGGCTGCTGCTTGTTTCTTCGAATCGATGTCCTTGAAGATATACAAGTTGCCGCCGCCTGTAGGTGAACCGTACTGCTTGTTCATCGGCAGGAATGCAACACCGAAGTCGAATTTAGCGTTATTCTTCACATTCGTCAGGTTGCCCGTAGTATGAATCATCATAGCAGTCTTCTGCTCTAAGAAGTCTGTAGGAACCGTTGCCCATTCTACAATACCTTCCGGCATTACCTTATGCTTCTTCGACAGGTCTTGCCAATACTGCAATGCTTCTACATTCTCTGGTGTATCGAAGAATACTTTCTTGCCGTCTTGGGACATGAGGTTGCCTTTTGGATCAGCCATGTTCTGCAGGGAGAACAGTTGGAACATCCAATAAGCAAATCCGGATCCTGGCACCTCGATGCCTTGGCGACCGTCTTTTTTCAGCTTCGTTGCATATTCTGTAAGCTCAGCCCAAGTCTTCGGCGGTTGATCCGGGTTTAGGCCAACTTCTTTGAAAGCATCCTTGTTGTAATAAAGAACGATAGTACTGCGTTGGAAAGGGATACTGTATGTCTTGTTCTCAACTTGCGAGTTCGCCATGAAAGCCGGGTAGAAATCATCAAGGAAACCGTTGCCTTCCTTCGCGATAAAGTCATCAAGCGGAAGGATTGCGTTCGTATCCAGCATGCTGAACAGTTCCGTAGACAGCATAACCGCTACATCCGGCGGCTGCTTGGCTTGGATGCCAGCCTGAATCTTCGTCGTCGTATCTGCATAGCTGCCTGTATAAACTGGCTTCACTGTGATGTTCGGGTGCTTCGCGGTGAACTTCGCCGTCATACCCTCAACCACTTTCGTCAGTGGACCACCAACTGCGATAGGAAAATAGAATGTTAACTCCACATTCTCATCCTTCGATGTGGTTGCGTTATCGGCTGGAGCTGTTGTCGCCCCCTCCTGCGTCGTACCTTTCTCTGGCGTCTGTGTTCCTCCTGCTGTCCCTGACTGGCCACAGCCGACCAGCAGCGTAAAGCACATAAACAGAAGTAGCATCCACTTAGAGCGCATTTGCATATCCCGTGTTCTCCCCTTTTTCAATATCGTCCTTATTGAGATGGTATGTCTCACACCACCCTTTCATACCATAACCTTGCTCTAGCAAGAGAGTGTTAATTCCATATAAATGTTTTGTTAATGATAGATTCTCAAGTAGATTCCTACGATTCTATTGATTCCATGATCCGGTATCAAAAAAAGAAAACACCCTCCCGGGTGTCCCAAATAGTCATGCACAGCATCATGCATGCTCTATCCTAGAGGAACCCAAGAGGGTGTATATACATTACGATTCCTTCGTTACGAATTCGTTAAAATGGATACCAAAATGTCCCGAACCCTTGCACTCGCCATATAATCGCTGCAGCAAGCACGAGTATGCTGACGATGACCACGATATAATCCTCACGATGCCATTTCGTCGACGAGAACCACGTACGCTTCGAATGCTTCCCGAAGCCGCGCAAATCCATTGCATTGGATATCGTCTCAATGCGATGCAGCGAGGAGAGTACGAGCGGTGTCGTGATGGATACAAAATGCTTAAGCCGCTGCACAATCGTGCCCTCGCCCTTGCCGAATCCAAGTCCACGCGCCTGCATGGCATTCGAGATATGCCGGAATTCCGCCTGCAAATCTGGAATATAGCGGAATGCGATACTGAACGCATAGGCGATTTTGTAAGGAATGCCGATTCGATTCAAGCTGCTCGCCATCCGTGTCGGATGCGTCGTATAGATGAACAAGACGGTTATCGGCATAAGAGACATATACTTCATGGACAATGTAAATACATAGATAACAGTCTCCAGCGTTAATACGTTGTAGCCCATATCGAGAAGCACAGTAGTCGTACCTGTCAATGTACTGCCATAAGCCGGTGTAATTAATAAACTGAATAAAGAATTGAATATATTAAATACGATCATCAGCCAGACGAGCAGCCGAATTCGCTTCCATGGCAACTGCGCATTGATAAGAAGGACAAGACCAATCCCAAACAGGGGCACGAAAATTCGTAAATCCTGAAATAAAAATACGATTACGGTCCACACAGCCAGCACAAGCATCTTCGCTGCTCCATCCATACGATGGAACAGCGTATCCCGTTCAATATAGAGCATACCTGACTTACTCATGATGCTTCACCCGCTTCTCGTGGTCGATGAATTTACGCACAAGCGCCTCCGGCTCGCACACGCCAGTCAGACGGGCAAGCGTGCCAAGTGAAGTCTCCTTCACATTGGCTCGTTCAATCGCCTCCATATGGGTCAGCACATGAGCGGTATCGCCAATTGCAATCAGTTCCCCATTGCATAATACAGCTGCACGCTCCGTATATTCCAAAGCTAAGTGCATATCATGGGTAATGAACAGGAAGGACATGCCGCTGTTCGCCAGCTCAGAAATAAAACTCATAAACTCCGTATAGTGCTTATGATCTTGACCTGCTGTCGGCTCGTCCAGAATCATAAGACTCGGCTTCATGGCTAAAATCGAAGCAATGGTCACCCGCTTCTTCTGACCATAACTGAGCGCAGATACCGGCCATTCCCGATATCCGTATAGACCGCATATACGCAGTGTCTCCTCAACGCGCGCCATGACCTCTTCTTCCTTCATGCCTCGCATACGCAGTCCGAAGGCCACTTCTTCACGAATCATAGGTTGTGTAATCATGTGGTTCGGGTTCTGCATCACATAGCCGATATGTCCGCCCCTTTTTCGAATCGACCACGAGCGGATATCTTCCCCATTTAGCTTGATCGTGCCCGCCGTCGGCGCAGCTATTCCCGTCAACAAATGCGATAGCGTGGACTTGCCTGCGCCATTGTTCCCGAGCAGTGCAATTCGCTCGCCAGCACCAATCGTCAGCGATACTCCCCGAATCACTTCCCGTTCGCCATCATAAGAGAAGCGAACATTATCCATCTCCAGCATCGAAGTCCGTTCTGTCTGGCGAGTGGCATCCCCTTCCCCAGCGACCCAATTGGAAAGGCATTCCCTTGCCTCATCATTGTTGCTAATCGCAAGTAGAGAAGAAGGCTTGTCCTCAGGCTTGCATACATAGCCAGCATATTTCAGCGCAGAGACATATAAAGGCTCTCTTAATCCATGCTGCTGCATGATAGAAGAAGCCAGCATCTCATCGGGCGTTCCAATCTGAACAATACGACCTTCTGACATGAGGACAATGCGATCAACATGCTGCTCCAGTACATCCTCAATCCGATGCTCAATAATAATAATCGTCTTATTTGTCTCGCTATGGATATGATCCATCAACTCGATGGCCTGCTTGCCGCTTGCCGGATCCAGGTTCGCAAGCGGCTCATCGAACAGCAAAATATCCGCATCCATCGACAGCACACCAGCCAGCGACACACGCTGCTTCTGACCGCCCGACAGTTCATGCGGACTATGATCGATATAAGGAAGCATGTCCACGACTTCCAATGCCTTCGTTACCTTAGGCTTCATATCCGCCGTTTTCATGCAATCATTTTCAAAAGCGAACGCTACGTCTTCCCCGACCGACAGACCAATGAACTGTCCATCCTGATCCTGCAGAATCGTCCCAACGCTGCGGCTAATCTCAAAAATGCTAAGCTCTGAGGGACGCTTCCCCTTAAGCGTGTACTCTCCCGTTATCGTTCCACTGTACGTAAAAGGAATTAGCCCATTCATACAATGGGCCAAAGTCGATTTGCCGCAGCCGCTTGGGCCGGCAATTAATATTTTTTCTCCTGGGTAAATATCCAGGTTCACATTTCGCAATGTCGGTTCGGACAAACTGCGGTATTGAAAGCTAAAATCTCGAAACGAGATAAGCGGTTCTTTCATTGAATCTGTAGCTCCTGTCTTCAAACTTGAGCGCTGCATTATTTCTGCACTCGCAGATTCGAGTTGTTGCGATTCATTTGAAGCAGTGCCAGCACAGCCAACAATCCAAGCACCAAGTGAACGCCAATATTCGCCAGCGTGGAAGCCGTGAACTGTACCCACATCTTATCTGCCGGCTCTCCGAACAAATACACATCTAAAATACTGGACACACCAAAGCCAACAGCAAGCGCAAGCGATCCGGTTATCGCCAATGCTACAATGCTGCCCTTCGAGGAGCGTCCTTCCTTAATGTTGAATGACGAATTCAAATACACAAGTCCCATCCCAAAGCCGGAAATAGCCGACCCGAGCACCCATGTCCACCAGATTGTTCCGCCGCCCCAAGTCAAATCAGTAATGATATGCCCGATGGCTCCACTCAAAAATCCAACGATCGGCCCAAACATGGCACCGAAGATGGTCAGAATGGCAATTGCCGGACGCAATCCGGTCTGCGGCACTAACGGAATAGTGACTGTGCTTAGCAAGCCGTACAATGCTGCCCCGATGCCGATGGCGACTACCGTTTTGGTGTTAAAGTCGAAAATTGATTGCTTCATCCTTATGCAACCCTTCCTTCTCACTCAAAATAGGTATCGACGCTCGCCCGTTCGAGAGGTGGCCTCATCACGATTTATTAAATCCGAACGTTAGATTGTGATTCCAATCATAATATAAAGGATTTTCCATAGTATGGATACAGGTTTTTATTTCCAAAACCGAGTTTTTCTAGCCTTTTGCACCGAAAACTAGGGATTATTGGGAGGAAACCATATATTTTATCTATAAAAGCAATAGATATAACGATATTATTCCGTTTATCCCGAATTATGCCGATCAGATATTCAATCCACGGTGACGATTACAGCAGCCGAACCAAACGTTCGGTATGACGCAGTTCTTGTATCGTACGCACCCCAATGCCGAACATGGCAATCCGCAGCTCAGCTTCCACCTGAGCCAGAACCTGATCAACCGCTTCTTCGGAATCTGCTGCTGCAGCAAGCAGTGAGCGCCCGAAACCAGCCACGTCGGCACCAAGAGCAATCGACTTGGCCGCATCGACTCCTGTATGTAATCCGCCGCTCGCGATAACAGGCTGATTCGGCAGTGCTTTGCGTACCTGCTGCACACTGACTGCGGTCGGAATGCCCCAATCGGCAAAGGCCTCCGCGGCACGCTGCATGACAGCATCGCGAGCACGCAGTTTCTCAACCTGGCTCCATGAGGTTCCACCCGCCCCTGCAACATCGATGAAGGCTACGCCTGCTTCCACAAGCTGCTTCGCTGTATCCGGCGCAATGCCCCAGCCAACCTCTTTCACGCCGACCGGCACGTCCAACTCGCGGCATAGCTGCTCGATACGGCGAAGCAGACCGGAGAAATTGACATCCCCCTCCGGCTGGAACACTTCCTGCATCGCATTCAAATGCAAAATAAGCCCGTCCGCCTCGACGAGCTCTACCGCACGGCGGCACTGCTCAATTCCCATCCCAACATTAAGCTGAACGGCACCAATATTGGAGTATAACGGAATGGTAGGGGCTAGGTCGCGGATGCGGAACGTACCCGCGACCTCGGGATTCTCCACCGCAGCGCGTACGGAGCCTACACCCATCGCCCAGCCCCGGGCTTCCGCCACGACAGCCAGCCTGCGATTGATTGGCGCCGCATGACTGCTTCCTCCAGTCATAGAGCTAATCAGCAGCGGTGTGCGAACTTCCTTGCCAAGCCATTCTGTCTTCAATTCGATCTCCCGAAAATCAACTTCGGGCAGTGCCTGATGGACGAAGCGATATTGCTCCAGCCCTGTTGTTATCCCTACTCCGTTCACTGGTTGTTCGAGACATATTCGAATATGCTCTGTCTTGCGCTGCTCGGTCAACGATGCCGAATCTGACTGACGTTCCCGCATCGGCGCACCTCCTTACCTGATCGTATGTGCAGTATATGGCTTGTCAGTTACAGTTTGCATACTTACTTCATCACCTGTTCAATCACAGCTGTTGTACTACTTCCTGATTTCCCTAAGTCTTGCGCCTATTCGATTAAGCTGTTTGATTAAGCTCCCCGATTAAGCCTCTTCCTTCGATTCTTCCTCACCGAAAATTTGCCGCTTCAATCGCTCTCCCGTTGGCGTAACCGCAAGCCCTCCGCGCGCCGTCTCCCGCATCGTCGATGGCATCGTCTGCCCAATGCGGAACATCGCCTCAATCACCTCATCGCACGGGATGACACTCTCTACACCCGCCAGTGCCATATCTGCTGCGACCATGGCAATCGCTGCGCCCATGGCATTTCGTTTCACACACGGCACTTCCACGAGACCTGCAACAGGATCGCATACAAGCCCCAGCATGTTCTTCAGCGCAATTGCCATCGCATGCGCGGATTGCTTAGGGCTTCCCCCTGCCAATTCAGCAATTGCTGCCGCAGCCATCCCAGCTGCTGATCCGACCTCTGCTTGACAGCCGCCAGCTGCTCCGCTGATCGATGCATTGTTCGCAACGACAAGTCCGAACGCACCAGATGTGAACAAGAATTCTACCATCTGCTCGCGGGTAGGATTTAATTTGTCCTTCAATGCGAACAAGGTTCCTGGAACAACTCCAGCCGAACCCGCGGTCGGCGTGGCACAGATAAGCCCCATCGCAGCATTGACTTCATTCGTTGCGACCGCCTTGCTCACGGCATCCAGCAGCGTGTCCCCACAGAGGGACTGTCCAGATTGAATATATTGTTGAAGCTTTACCGCATCGCCGCCGGTCAGCCCAGAATGGGAACGAACGCCTGCTAAGCCGCGCTCAACTGCCTGCTCCATCACATCCAAGTTCCGCGTCATCTGCTCGATCACCTTCTCACGCGAGCATTGACGCACTTCCATTTCCTGCTCAATCATCACATCGGAGATTTTACACTGTCGTTCTTCAGTAATTGCGATTAATTCTGCCACATTGCGAAACATAACTGCTCCTCCTTCCTTCTATCGTATTTAGTCTTCCATTCGAAGCACACGATTTACTCCAGGGAGCTCTCGAATTTGCTGAAGGATTGGTTCGGCAATTGCCTCATCCGTCTCAATGACCATGAGCGCCATCTTCCCCTTCTCCTTGCGGCTTACTTCCATATGACCGATATTCACCTGTTCTCCGCTCAATATATTGGTCACACCTGCAATGACTCCATATCGGTCATGGTTCATAACGAGTATCGCAGGACACTGTCCAGAGAGCTTCAGACGGAACCCGTCAAGTTCTGTAATTTCAACCTTCCCGCCACCGATTGAAATTCCTGCAACCTCCATCTCATCGTGCTCGTCCGTCATCCGGATGCGGGCAGTGTTGGGATGCTCCGGTACAGCTTCCTCAGGTGTGATGATAACCTCCATCCCTGCCTCTTCTGCATATTTCAATGAGTCCGGCAATCTTGCATCGTTCGTATCGTAATCGAGCACACCCGCAACAATGGCAACATCTGTCGCATGCCCCCGGTAAGTCTCAGCGAATGAGCCGTATAGGGAGATATGAACCCGCTTCGGCTGTCTGCCGAAAATACTTCGTGCCAATCTACCAATCTTCGCTGCTCCCGCTGTATGCGAGCTGGATGGCCCCACCATGATTGGTCCGATAATGTCAAATACACTGCGATATTTCATCGCGCTTCCCCCTTCGTCGACATCCCCTTCTCATCATGCACACACTTGGTCACGATCTATCATTACATAGCTATTAGCGCACGAACAGCGTAGGATTGAGATGCAATAAGATCCGCTCCTGCTTCTCACCTATCTGCTAATGCGCTGCAATGCTGTCGTTATCATTCCGTGCTAGGATTAGGTTCCACTACCTTCTATATTGTACGCAATCACGGCAGCTTTCTCTACGGCTAAAACCATCCAATACCAGCTTATTCAAAACTCATCCTAGCAGGGCTATCGCCGGATGACAACCCTGCTTCGGAACAACAAAGGATCAGAATGTGGACACGAATTTGTTTATGATAATTTCTCTACATGCTGCCCTCACTTGGATGCCATCGTGTAACTGTTCATGTCATGCGAAAACAATAGGGTCGAAGCCTACAGGATTCGATCTCCAAGCAGGGTACCAATCAACTCCAGCGCGAGCCGTGCCGTGCGATTGTCTGTATCCAGCGAAGGATTCACCTCGACGAATTCAGCGGAAGTCACAATACCAGACTCATGCAGAAGTTCGAGCGCAAGATGGGCTTCCCGATAGCTTACCCCACCCCGTACCGGTGTACCCGTTCCCGGAGCCTCAACAGGATCCACACTATCTACATCGAAACTCAAATGAACCCCGTCTGTGCCATCACTGGCAATTCGGATGGCCTCCTTCATCACATGCAGCATGCCATAGCGATCAATATCATGCATCGTAAAACATGCAATTCCTTGCTCACGAATATAGGAGCGCTCGCCAGGATCTAAATCTCGGGAGCCAACAAGCACAATGTTCTTCGGATTTAGCGACTTGCCAGGCCAATTCCATTGACCTTCGGTCAAACTTGCTCGTCCCAGCGCCACAGCCAGCGACATTCCATGCACATTGCCTGACGGACTAGTCTCTTCTGTATTCAAGTCTGCATGTGCATCGAACCAGATCACACCTAATTGCTGATATTGCTGTGTCAGGCCTGCCAAGGTTCCAATGGCGATACTATGATCTCCGCCCAGCACCAGAGGGAAGCGTCCCGACTCTATAGATGCCTGTACCTGCTCGGACAAGGCGTCGCTCATCGCAATGACTTCATCAACATACTTGGCCTTGCGTACCGGGGCTGCGGTTGCTGCTGCCTCCGAATGTACAGCGGCAGCCGTACAGCCCACACGGCGTTCCTCGCCCACAGTAATCCCTAATTGATTGAGATGCCGCACCAGTCCAATCTGCATCAGGCATTCCGGTCCCAACTCCGCACCACGCCGTCCTGCCCCTAGACCGAATGGTACTTGAATAATAGATAATGGCATGTTCATCTGTCTGTCCTGTGCTGTCATACTGATCGCTCCCTTCGATATGACAATCCTGGAATATCCGTTCGAACTTCTACTTATTCACTGCGTCTATGATCACATCTATTACCTTCTCTAACTAAATAGGCATGACTTAAACCTTCTATTGAGTAAGCAGATTGCGATGTTGTCACCCTCTTGTTGTTCAAGCAATAATCGCCCCTGAGACCAGCACACTGCGAATACGCTCTACTGCCCAATCCAGCTGTTCTTCCGTGATGACCAGCGGCGGCGCAAAGCGAATGACCGTGCCATGCGTCTCCTTACAGAGCAGACCAAGACGCATAAGAGCCTCACAGTAGAGCCTGGCCCCCTCCGTTAGCTCCATGCCAATCAGCAGGCCACGACCACGAATTTCCTTCACAATCGGGCTGGATATGCTGGCAAGCTGCTTCTGGAAATATGCCCCGAGCCGTTCGGCGCGCTCTGCCAACTCTTCTTCGTCAAGTACGGTAAGCGCCGCTGAGGCCACCGCACAAGCTAGCGGATTGCCGCCGAAGGTTGAGCCATGCGAACCTGGCTCAAAGACGGATAAGATCGCTTCGTTTGCTGCTACAGCAGAAATCGGAAGCACACCTCCACCAAGTGCCTTGCCCATAATGTACATGTCCGGTATCACCTGCTCCCAATCGCAGGCGAAGCGCTTGCCGGTTCGTCCGAATCCCGTCTGAATTTCATCTGCAATGAACAGCACATGATGACGGGTGCAAATCTCTCGCACCTTGCGCAAATACCCATCTGGCGGCATTACAATTCCGTTCTCTCCTTGAATAGGTTCTACGAGGAATGCAGCCGTGTTCGGCGTAATTGCACCTTCCAGTGCCTCGGCATCGCCGTATGGAATGATCGTGAAGCCTGGTGTAAAGGGGCCGAAGTCTTCTTTGTATTCTTCACTGGAAGAGAATGAGGTAACGGTAATGGTACGACCATGAAAGTTGCCACTGCATACGATAATATCCGCTTGGTCGCGTGGAATGCTCTTATGGCGATATGCCCAGCGTCGTGCCGCCTTGAGAGCAGTCTCAACTGCTTCAGCGCCCGTATTCATAGGCAGTATCTTGGACTTGCCTGTATATGCTGCCAACTGTTCGCTCAGACGAGATAACGGTTCGCTATGGAAGGCGCGTGAGCACAGCGTCAATTGGTTCGCCTGATTCACAAGAGCTTCGATCAGCTTCGGATGGCGATGACCATGGTTCAAGGCAGAGTAAGCGCTTAACATATCCATGTATTGGCGCCCTTCTGGATCTTCAACCCACACTCCTTCTGCCTTCTCGATTACGACAGGAAGCGGATGATAATTCCTCGCTCCGAATCGTTCCGCTGTCTGTATAATTTCCTCTGACCGTTTCATGTTCCGTCCTCCTCTGTCCTCAAAATCGATACTTCCCTACATCCTATTCCACAAGGGGTGTACACTCTCCTTTTCTCATACAGAAAAAGTTCCCATCATATTCCTTCTACGGAACATTTGGGAACCCTCCTGTACACAGCCCATTTACGAATATCTTACTTTCAAATCGCCGATTTCTCGGTGTCCTGCTTGCGCTTGGACGTCGAGCCAACGGTATGAGCCATTCCATACAAAAGGATAGCTAGCGATAGCGCGCTGAAAATCAGTACCATGTAAGGCAAGCCTATCGTATCCAGACTGAACCCTGCCGCAAGAAGCACCACTTGAAACATGACCCGATCCAGCATCGTCCTGAATGAGAAGAAGCGGCCATGCAGTTCTTTCGGAATCGACTTCTGAAAATACGTAGACAACAAGGGGAAGAAGAATCCAGCTGCAAAGCCAAAGAGTCCGAAAGCCACAAGCGTCATCCATTTCACATGAGCGAAGAACAGCAGCCCTTGCGCAGCTGCAATAATGAAGGACAGTGCGAACAATTGCTTTAATAGATCGCGCTGACCGGATAAGCGTTTCACGAAGAATGCAGCCAGTATGAAGGCAACGCCTTCAGCTGCGTAGAGCCAGCCCTTAATTTGCGTATCCTGATGCATTTCGCTAATATTAATGACCATCAAGTTGAAGCTCCCAATAAAGAATCCTGGAATAATCGATAGACAGAGCGCCATAAGAGCAACTGGCATCCCTTTGAGCATCGGGACAATTTCCTTAAATCCGCCGCCTTGCTTGTCTTTACGCTTCTGGCTGCGGTCTTCCTTAGCCCCCTCATCAATATCAAGGAAGTACGTGGAGACAAGCAGAAGTCCATAGGCGACGAGCGATGCCGTGTACAAGGCAGACAAGCTCATGACAGACAGCATCATACCGGCTGCCACCGTTCCGATAATACGGGCAATCGTAGATGCGTTCATATGGACTCCGTTCAATGCGATAAGATCTTTATCTTGAACGATAAGTGGAATGACCGATTGAAGCGCCGGAAAATAAAATGCCGCGGATATTTGCAGACACACTGCAAATAGAATCATCCACCAGACCGAGCCTTGTGCAATGGCGAGAAACATGAAGCAAACACTTATCATCCGTCCGATACCCGCCCAGATAAGGACACTCTTCTTGCGATGCGAATCGATCACTTTCCCTGCATATGGCCCAATGAGCACACCTGCGAGAAGGCCAGTGAATAATATCAATGACTTCATAAAGTCTGATGGCACATAATGCTGCATAAATTCCAAATTCGCGATAATGGACGTCCAAAGCCCCAGGCCGGCAATAAATTCGCCACAGAGCACAATCCATACGTTACGATTGCTCCACAAATGAATGTCCCTCCGATGATCATATGTCATAATTAATAGTCCAAGCATATCAGTTGGAAAAAGAAGGGGCAATAAGGGTGCAAAAAAAGCCGTCTGGCAACGCCAAACAGCTTCTTAGATTTCCCCGTCCACATCTTTCTAAAGTTCCGTATTTCCTTTATACAGCACTTGATTGCAGCATTGTGTTCGCTGCGCACTCATCCTTGCGTTCACAACGTTCACCGCAGATGCGCCCTTTGCCGCGCGGCACGCACATCGGTGTACCAAACAGCGGATCATCGCATACGATGCATTCCATGCAGAATACGTCCCTCACCATGTCGACCGTCAGCACATCTTCTGGAGCTCCCTGTGAATGAATGCCCTTATTGCGCACAGCTATAATATGATCCGCATACCGGCAAGCCAAGTTCAAATCATGAAGAACCATCACGATGGTACGGCCCTCATTCCGGTTCAAATCATACAATAAATCCAGTATCTCGATCTGATGGCTCAAGTCCAAATACGTTGTCGGCTCATCGAGCAGAACGATATCCGTATTCTGCGCAAGCGTCATGGCGATCCACGCCCGTTGTCGTTGACCGCCGGACAAGGCATCTACTGGCCGATCAGCCAATTCCTCAAGGCCTGTCACCTTGAGCGCATGGCGTACAAGCCGCTCATCCTCTTCCGACCACTGCTTCAGCCAGGTCTGGTATGGATAACGTCCTTGCTTCACAAGCTGATGAACCGTCAACCCTTCTGGCGCTGTTGGACCCTGAGGCAAGATCGCCATCTTACGCGCAACTTCCCTCGTTCTGGAACGATGAATATCTTTACCATCCAGCAGAACCGTACCAAGCGTAGGCTTCAGCAAGCGGGCAAGGGAGCGAAGCAGCGTCGACTTGCCGCATCCGTTGCTGCCAATCAGCACCGTAATCTTGCCTTCAGGTATACTAACCGTTAAATCTTCTATAATAGAGGTTTCCCCGTACGATAACGTAAGAGAGCGTGTGTTCAATACAGACATGATCGTTCCTCCCGCATTCCATAGATAATGAAAATCGTTCTCAAAAGGAGTTCTACCTAATCATGCCACAAACCACACATAGAGTCAATCTATTCCAACTACCACTGTAGTCCACTTAGGCCTACAGCAGTGGTGAGAATAGACGTGCGGCCGATTCAAGAAAGCGCGTGAACACTTTTTTGCGTGCGAACTGTTCTTCTACGATCGGTGCGGCCGACTGTAGATCAAGCTCGAACTCCTCTACGAGCTGCTGAACACTCTCTGTACGCATCAGCAGTGCATTCACTTCGAAGTTCAAGTGGAAGCTGCGCATATCCATATTGGCCGTTCCGATCGTCGCCATCTTTCCGTCCACAATAATGAGCTTCGAGTGCAGGAAGCCCTTCTCATATTCATAGATGCGAACCCCCGCCTCCATGAGTCCCGGGAAATAGGAGTGCGATGCCAGGAACGGCAGCCACTTATCCGGCTTAGCCGGGAACAACAGCTTCACATCCACACCAGACAACGCTGCTACACGCAAGGCTGTAAAGATATCCTCATCCGGAATAAAGTAAGGCGTTGCGATCCAGATTGATTTCTTGGCCGAAGTCAGCATCGAGAAGAATACATTTTTCATCGTTTTGAATTCTTGATCGGGGCCGCTTGCGATCATCTGGACCGCGCCTGAGGCCGACTCCGTAGGCTGTGGAGTCAAGTATTCTGGATCGTACAACTTGCATCCTGTCGTATGGCACCAATCTTGTAGGAAAATGATCTGCATCGTCTTCACCGCTTCGCCTCGGACGATCATATGAGTATCGCGCCAGAAGCCATACGTCTTGCTGCGGCTTAAATACTCATCTCCTACATTCAATCCGCCGATAAAAGCGACGTTGCCGTCCACGACAACAATTTTGCGATGGTTCCGGTAATTCACCCGATTCGAGAACAGCGGGAATTTCACAGCACCAAACACCGCCACCTCGACCCCGGCATTGCGCAAATCCGCCAAGAATGTCTTCGGCAGATGCATGCTTCCTACCGCATCCACCATAAAGCGAACCTTAACCCCAGCAGTTGCCTTATCAATCAGTATTCGCTTAAGCGATCGTCCGATGTCGTCATCTCGATAGATATAATACTCCATATGAATATGATGCTGCGCCTGGTTCAATTCCGTAATGAGCGCAGAGAACGTCTCTTCCCCATTGTTCAAAATCCGCGTATCGGAGCCGAAGGATATCGGGCTCTTACTAAGTCGGCTCGTCAGTCGCAGAAGCTGGCGCTCATCAGGATTGAAGGTAGCGAATACCTGCTCCCTTCGTGTCAGCGATTCATTATCAATGAAGGCATACCCCTGCCGATCCTGGACAGCCTTGCGGGCATAACGGCGCCGCTTGCGATAATTTTGACCAAATAGCATATAGAAAATAAATCCGACTACAGGAACGAGTGCCAGCACCAGAATCCATGCAACCGTGCTGGAAGGATGCCGATTTTCCATAAAAATAATAACGGCAAGCGTAATGACCGCGAGTGTCGTCATAATACTTAAGGATGTAGCGATGGTATGCCCGAACGTATCGTTTATGTATAGACCTAGCGTCATCAATAAGATCAGAAACAAACCTACCTGCAATGCTCTCCTCATCCGCATGCTCCCCCATCTCTAAATATCTGTATCTAACATGCTTCTATCCTTATACAGCATCCTACTATATAATCCTGCAATATGTCTTAATCAAGAGGTGAAGGAAGAACAATCCATATTGAATTACTATACCCGAATTCTCCGCTTTCAAATATGTCATTGACAACGATTTCAACCGTGTGACATAATTTCGTCGAACGAACGATAGGTAGTTATGGAACAGCGAAGAATGGAGGGTTTCCCTTTGACTGCCAACCGCATTCAACTTATCGCTCTATCCCATTTTGCCAAATATGGCTATGCCGGGACTTCCTTGTCCAAAGTTGCCGAGGAAGTCGGCATTAAGAAGCCATCTATTTATGCGCATTATAAGAGCAAGGAAGATCTGTTTTTGCACGTGCTGCAATCTGTATTTGTCGATGAGTTAAACTGGATCACGGACTTTTTCCACAAGCATGAGCATTTGCCGCTCTACGATCAGTTGAAGCTGCTGCTTGACTCCTACCGTCACCGGTACAGCCAGTATGATGTGCTCAAATTTATGCTGCGGGTCGCCTTTTTCCCGCCTCCATCGCTTCAAGAGCCTGTCCTTGAACGCATGCACTCCTTCATCGAGCGGCTGGAGAAGGGGCTCATCCCCCGCATGGCACAGGCGCTGCGCTCACAAGAAATTCACGGTGTTCATCCCGAGCAGGCAGCCAAGGCATTCATCTCGATATTGGACGGGCTGTTCGTACAGCTTCTGTACGGAGGCGTAAGCCGATTCGAGAGCAATCTTGAAGCCGCTTGGACGATCTATTGGCGCGGCATTACGTGCAAGTCCGTATAGAGAAGAAGGGACCTTTGTGTGGAAAGGTCCCTTGTCATATGCATAGATCTCGATTTCGTTCTATCTTACTGCATCAATATCGATACAGAATGTGCAACTATGCGATCTTCATCTGTTCTGCCCATGCGGCTTCTTTAGCGATGAACTCTCTTAGCAGCATTCCAATTGCCTTATAAATTGGATGTTCAGCATGCTGTGCCAAGTCCTCTGCGAAGCGTGGCGCCCAGCTCTTCAGATGATCCAGCACGAATTCGCGCTGGCCATTCATATAACGCTCATAACGCTCCTTCGAGGCCACATTGTTCATCATCTTCTCGATGAGAACAGCCATGAATTCCAATTCTATGGAAATATGGTCGTCAGGCTCTCCGTTCATCTTCTTGAAATATAAACTGAATTCAGCATACATTTGCCGCACATCATGAGCGTATGACTTAGGCAACATTTGCTCGCTCGCACGATACATGGTCTCGCAAGGCGCTACAGGCAGCTGGCCTGAAGAGCCGAACAAGCGCAAATACTCGTCTCGCAGCGAGGAGTATACGGCGTACATTTCGTTAATCGACATGTTCGTGAGCATACTGCACAGCTTCTGGGCTCCTTCGGAACTGGATGACAACAACTTAAGCTCCTGCCCGTTCCGCCATGCCATGATGACATCTAGTGTTGGAACTTCTCCCAGGAAATCAGCCAGCAATTGATAAGCTGCCTTGCGCGTCTCCATTCGCTCCACGGTATCACCACTCCACTGTTCCAGCTGTTCTGCCGTTAACAACATCGTCCGTCCCCTCCATATGATGATTTCCAGCTTCCATCCATATTGTCCCATAACCGGACGATCAATTGCTGTGACGAATTGTGAACAACATGGCTGCTGAAAGCGTTATATGTGACACTTATGTGAATTCGAACTCAATTGCCCGGTAAATTGATACGATTCAACTGCATACATACTTTGTTCGTAAAACCGATTTATTTAGATACTAAAATACTGGTAAATTTTATTGTAACAAACGTCATAGCAAAGAGACAGTTCCAATTGTTGCCTCACTTTACAGTTGATCTTCACATTTTCCAGGGAAGAAATCAGAGGAGAAACCATGAAAAAAACACTTAATAAAGGCTTTCTATTTGATCTTATTGTCGTAGCCTCCCTAGCATTGATTATCATCATTATTTTCCTACTTGGAACAGGTAAAGAAAGGGAGACTCGCAGCCTGATTTCGAAGCTGGAAAATATAAAGCCAAAAACGACGATCGATTTGTCACAGAACGGTTATCAAATTATTGAAGGAAAAATGACAGCTGCGGCTCCAACAGGAGATTCCGATTACGTTCAGCCTGCATTTGCGCTGCTGCAAAGAGAAACTTACGTCCCCAACAAAAGGAGAAACAGAAACTATCCTAGTACTCCCGATGAGATTAACTACTGGCTCGCAAAAGATGCAGCCGTAGCTGGTTACCCGATTCGTTCTAATGAATGGCTGCTGCTGACTGGACATCTTATATTAAGACCAGCGATGGTGCATGGAGCGGAGATTCAGGAAGAAATATACCTGATATGCAATGACGGAATTTTTTCAAAAGAAAATAGATGTGCCTATCGAGGCATTCGGCCTGGCAGAAGCTCAATTATTGCCGTCCACGTGCAGGAGGGACAGCTCGTCCCGCTCAAGGAGAACAAAACCCTTCTCGTCTCTACCGATCAAGCTACTCTGCTAGCACAGTTAGAAGAGGATGCTGATCAAACTCGATCGTGGTATGTGGGGGCAGGTGTTTTCGCAATAATTTTCCTCTACGCCATTGGCAAGCATATCCTTTCGCCGAATAAGGAGGATTAAGAGAGATCAGGGCCATACTGCGAAGAATCAGAACTTCGCTACGCAGCTGCATTTCAACCAAGCATCATGTTAGACATACGTATGGTACACAAAGGAGTACATATGATGAATGCGAGTCCTATAGCATACAAAAAAGCAAATCATGCGCTCAATATATACGCCACCCAGATCGACTGCGGGCCTGTGCGCTATCGTGTCCATTACTGGGGCTTCATGCCCCAACATTACCATAACACGCTGCATCGACATTCTTTTTTTGAAATGTGCTACGTCATGGAAGGGAGCGGAGAATATATCGACGATGGCAAGCATTATCCGCTATCCTCAGGAACCTCCTTCTGTTCCCGACCTGGCATCTGGCATCAGATTCGCAGTGACGAGGGTCTTGCGCTATGTTACGTCGCCTTCGACATCATCGAATCAGATTCGGCAGATGCTTACGCTCGTGCCTATCAAGTACTGGCGCAAGATGCCGTCCCTGTTATTCCTTCAGCTGAGAAGTCAGCAACAGCAGCGCTGTGGGGCGCCTTGCTGTACATGTTCGATAACGCGAATGGGCAGGGACAAGCCGCTTACCCGATTGCGGTACTGCAATCGACAGCTGGGGCACTGCTGTATTCGATGCTGCCGCTATTTGCGCCGCATACCTACCAGCTCCCGGAAGTGTCCATAGGCGCCGCGAACATGTCTATCGGCACGAATGATCTGTTCCGCAGAGCCTGTCTGTACTTAGCGGATAACCTTAGTGAACCGCTGTCGCTTGAGATCGTAGCACAGCATTTGCACATTTCTCCCCGTCATCTATCCCGACTGTTCATGCAGCATGGCGGTCAGACGTTCGTCCATTATGTACAAGAACGGCGCATCCAATTGGCGAAGGAGCTTCTACTCGATACTGATGCAGCCATTAAGCATATCGCTGCGCAGTGTGGCTTCGAGTCGGTGCATTATTTTACAAGAGTATTCACTCAGTTGCTTGGAGTATCTCCTGCACGTTACCGTCGCCGTGATCTCCACCGCGCTCGTCCCGATACAGATCCGAGTCAACGTCCCAACGTATAATGATGTCCGTATTTTACAAAAACAAAGCCAACCAGTCCAAATACAACCTTCCCACCATTTCTTACAATGAGGGCATACAGGAGAGAAGACAGGGGGACACAATCTCTGCTCTTCGCTGCCATGTCACTGACCTTCTGAAGCCGGAATGGAGCGGAAGGTTTCTTTCATTACTTGTTACTAGCTGAAATGGAATTGGAGGCCTTACATGATGAACATCGAACAGCATATCGCACGCGCGGTAACCCCATCCCCGAAGCGGACTTGGACCATTTATGCGATACACCACTCCCATACGGACATCGGATATACGGAACGCCAGGAGAAGATCGAGCGTTATCACGTCGAATTTATTCGGCAGGCGCTGAACATCGTGCAGCAAGCATCGAACGGAACGAAGCCGGAATGGAGGGGATTTCGTTGGACCTGCGAGACATTCTGGGCAGTGGAACGATTCTTGGAGCACGCTTCGGAGGGTGAACGCGAGCAATTCGCGGAGGCTGTGCGCAGCGGCAGCATCGAGCTGTCCGGTACGTATTTGAATATGACGGAGCTGCCGGACTATTCCTTATTGCATAGCATTCATCGTAAAGCACAGACATACGCAGAGTCGATCGGGCAACATGTGGACTCAGCGATGACTGCTGACATTAACGGCTATGGATGGGGGTATGCCCAGAGCCTCCTCTACAATGGCATCAAGCATTTATTCAGCTGCATCCACACCCACCACGGCATGTTCGCACTTGGCCGCAAGCAGACTCCCTTCTGGTGGCAGGCGCCGAATGGCGAGAGATTGCTCGTCTGGAACGGAGAGCACTACATGTTCGGCAACGAACTTGGCTTATGTCCCGATGCACTCGGCAAATATATGATCCAAGACGAATTCGATAACCAGTTAATCGATGCGCATCATGACGAGATTGCCCGCATCCGTATGCACCGTTATGTATGCCGGCTTGAGGAAGAAGGGTATCCCTATGACTTTGTACCGGTCATGCTGTCTGGTCTAGGTACAGACAATGCCGCACCCAACGGCCGAATTATGGAGTTCATTCGTAATTGGAACGATCAATACGGCGATTCGATACGCATCGAGATGACGACGCTTCATGATTTCTTTGCTAGATTGAAGCAGGAAGATGTTGACCAATTGCCGGTCTATACAGGAGATTGGCCGGATTGGTGGTCTGACGGCGTCAGCTCAACTGCCATGCATACACAGCTGTTCCGTGACGCACAGCGCACACTGCGCAAGGTGAAGCGCCTCGATCCTAAGGCTAGCATCGTGGACATCTCGAAGCTGAATCAAGTCGAGCAAGCACTTGTCATGTATGCGGAACATACATGGGGCTACCACTCCTCCATCTATGAGCCATGGCACCCGAACGTACAGCTGCTCGAAGTACGCAAGCAGGCCTATGCAGCCGAGGCCAGCCGCCTTGCGCACCAAGCGCTGGATCAGGTGCTGTTCGCGCAAGGTGCTGCACCTCTATATCCTGAGCGTCCATTCCGCTATCGCATTGTGAACACGGAGCATGCACCCGCTGCCAAGCTTGTCACCCTATCCTTAGACGGATGGGAGCCTGCTCTATTCGAAGGTGGATTGGAAGTCGTACATGAGGGAACCGGGAATGTGCTTCCGCACCAGTCCCCTCACCCACAGTCCGTTGTCGTTCAAGTCACGCTCGCTCCAGGTGAAGAGTGCTTCCTGAACCTTCGTAAGGCACCAGCTCGCCCTACAAATCTGACAACATCCAATACCCGCCTGATGGGAAGTGATCGAGTCTATGATATGGAGGACTTGCATGCAGAAGAGTCTGCACATGGTCCTATTCGTATTGCTCAGCATTCGATTGAATCACCCTATGTACGGATTGAATGGAAAGAAAACGAGGGCATTATCTCTTGGATCGATAAACAAACGGGATGCGAAATGCTGGCAGCCAATCGCGAGCACGGTGCATTCACACCCATTTACGAGGTCACTCCGGCTGCTGATTCAAGCGATCAGAGCCAAGTCTGGGCTGTTCGCAGCCGGATGGGACGCAATCGCAAGGGTATAAACGTAGAGCGAAGCACCGGTCGCCTCGTCCGTGCACGTCCAATCGAGAATGGTCCGTTATATGCGACAATAGAGCTGACTTACGTGATCGAAGGAATGAGCTATTACGCACTATTCCTGAAGGTACATGCTGCATCGAATCGGGTCGAGATATCTGTTCGGCTTCACAAAGACAGCGTATGGCTTCCCGAGAACGTATATGTCGCACTGCCGTTCACGACTGGCGAACATCACAAAGATACCTTGTATGTAGAGAAAGCAGGAGCCATCGTACGTCCATGGATCGATCAGCTGCCAGGCACGTGCCTGGATTATACGTGCATTCAAGAAGGTCTGGCATGGTGCAATCATACGCATGCATCGCATCCTAATTCAGCTGATCCTAGCGATAAACCTCCAGTGACAGACTATACAGGTTCACAGTCCGAAGAGCTTACACTGCTTCTCGCTATGCCCGATACACCGCTGCTGCAACTGGGATCGCTTGAGCATGGCCGCAGACTTGTTCATACCCAGCAGTCGCTGGACGCTAAGCCGTCTACCTATGCTTGGTTAATGACGAACTATTGGGAAACGAATTTCAAAGCCACACTTGGAGGTTTCTACGAATTCTGTTATGCTGTGGAATTGCGTCATGATATAAGCGCAGCGCAATTGTCCAATGAAATTTCCACGCTTGCCACATCGTTTACTGTCGCTCGCATGAGTTAAGGCTGCCGTATCTTTCAAAGTGCAGTATCATCCGCCCCCTGATATCCACTCCCATCAAGGCATCAGGGGATTTACCCTTCATTAGCCATCACACACAACCTTGTCTCCTTAATAAAAAAAGACCCAAACGGGCTCCATTCTCTCCCATTCAGGCCTTCTTGGCATATTGTAAACTTACTCATGTACACGCTGATGCTGCAATTCAAATGCACACTGTACGGGTACTATGAATGTACGAGTACGTTGTACGGGTACTATGAATGTACGAGTACGTTGTACGGGTACTATGAAAGTACGAGTACGTTGTACGGGGGTACGATTCGTTCGTTCAACGTGCGGGTTCTACGTTTGCTTACCAGCAGGCTTGACTATCGGATCAACCTTCTGCCTTCGCAATTTCTGCATCGAGATCGCGGCTCGTCAGGTCAGCGTTCATGAACGCTTCGGTCTCAGGGAAATGCATATGCACCTCTGACGGCTTGCCTATCTGCACGATGCCTGATTTAAGCTGCAAGTCCAGCACATGCCCGCCGCCTGTGCGCGCATCATCAACGAAGTGATGGTGATAGCCCGCTACAGCTATTCCTTGAGCAAATGCCGGCATGCGGAACGCTGCTACAGTCCCCTTTTTCTTCTCCAATGTGAATGTTGGCTGAGATTCGATTGCCTCCAAGAACGGGCGGAATGGCGGCTTCTGCTTCGCAACGGTACGTGTTACTACACATTCGAACTCCCCGTCAATACGAATCGCATAGAACAGGTTCAGGCTCGGGAGCAGGCTGTCTATCAGCTGCTCTAGCTGGCTGCGGCTCATTGGCTGGTTCACACGGAATGTCTTGACTGGCTGGAAGAACGTTACGGAAGCAAATGGAGTTCCGTCTTCCGGCTTCACGGGCGTTACACTGCTGTCGGAGCGCAGGCGATAATAGTCTCCATCGAAGGCGATTAATTCCCCATCCAATTCATTGAATGTGCCTATACCGAAGTCGCCATGCTGCTTCAGCTCAGCCATTGTCATGCTTCCCTCGAATACACCGTCGAGCAGGGCGCTCATGGTAGATGTCTGGAAAATGGCGCTCGGCTTCTCTGAGCGGTGTTCCGCTTCTCGTTCCGTTGTTGTATATGAGTCCGATGGACGTAATGTTTCGTTGACTGGATGTTCCAATACGGCATTCATCTTATCTGTTCCTCCTTGTTGCAAGCTGTACTTTTCTTGCGCTGCCAGATGCATTCTTAGTGGAATTGGTCTGGGAGCAGCGTATCTCCAAGCGCGATATTATCACTGTAATCGACCGGAATGTCGATAACGACAGGCCCTTCTGCTTCAAGCGCCTTCCTCAGTGTCGGTACCAGTTCGGCAGGATCCGTGACACGGTAGCCAGTAGCTCCGTAGCTCTCTGCATACTGCACCATGTCCGGCTGGCCGAATTCGACACCTGCAGTCCGGCCATATTTCATTTGCTGCTGGAACGCAACCATATCGTACGTGCCGTCATTCCAGACGAGATGGACAATTGGCAGCTTCAAGCGTACGGCTGTTTCAAGCTCCATCGCAGAGAACAAGAAGCCCCCATCCCCTGATACGGATACCACCTTCTCATTCGGACGAACCAAGGCAGCAGCAATGGCCCAAGGCAAGGCGACGCCAAGTGTCTGCATGCCATTGCTGAACAGCAGGCGGCGCGGCTCATAAGAGCGGAAGTAACGCGCCATCCATATATAATGAGAGCCCACGTCACACGTTACCGTAACGTTGTCATCGATGACGCTGCGCAGACCATGAATAATTTGCAAGGGATGAACCGTTCCCGGCTTCACCTTCTGCGGCGGCTCGCACGCCTCTACCAGCTTCGCAAGCAAGGAATCGCACAGCACCTTCGCTTCTGGCGTCCGCTGCAAGCCGGCCAAGTGCTTCGTCAATTCCTGCACGGTACGATCGATGCTTCCGAGCAGCTCCATCTCAGGCTGGTAATCATGATCAATGTCGGCTTGGACATCATCGAGATGAATGATGTGGCGCTTGCCATCATGATTCCAGAACTTCGGATCGTATTCCACAGGATCGTACCCGATGGTCAGCACAACATCCGATTGTTCAATCAGCTCATCCCCCGGCTGATTGCGGAACAATCCGATACGGCCGAAGAAGTGAGCCTCCAATTCGCGAGAGATAGCACCTGCTGCTTGGAAGGTCTCTACAACCGGAATGTTGGTATGTGCGACCAACTGCCGAATCGCATAGACTGCTTCCGGCGAGCTTGCCCGCATCCCAAGGAGAATGACCGGGATGCGCGCACTGCGCAATGCTTCAGCCGCCTCGGCTATTCCTTCGGAAGGAGCCGCTCCGAGCCGTGGCGAAGGCAGCGGGCCAATCGCCGATACCTCTACCGGGCTAGTAATTACATCCTGCGGCAGGCTGACGAAGGCTGCACCCTGACGCGGCGAGGTCGCTGCACGGAAGGCATTCGTCAGCACCTCCGGCAGGTTGTCCGGATGCTGCACTTCTGCGCTGTACTTCGTTACCGGCTGGAACAGTGCTGCATTATCCATGGATTGGTGTGTCCGCTTCAAGCGATCTGCACGAGATACAGCGCCACCTAAGGCAACCACCGGATCACCTTCCGCCGTTGCGGTAACAAGACCTGTTGCCAAGTTGGATGCCCCTGGTCCAGATGTCACCAGGCACACCCCAGGTTTGCCTGTTAATCGCCCTACCGCGGCAGCCATGAACGCTGCGTTCTGTTCATGCCGACACACAATTAAAGAGGGGCCACGATCAACAAGTGCGTCAAAAACGCTGTCAACCTTAGCCCCTGGAATTCCAAATATATGAGTGACGCCTTGACGATTCAGGCAGTCTACGACAATGTCTGCTCCACGCATAGTGAATGATTGTGAATGGGTAACGGAATCAACTCGATGGTTTTCAACGCGTTCGCTTGCTTGATGGTTCGTGCGAGTCTTCGTATTGTTCATGACGGTCATTCCTTTCCTCATGGCGATAATTGGCATAATACTAGTACAGTATAAAACACATGTTGTGAAAACACATGAAAATAATCAGTCTGTATTATATATAATACTCCTTTTTTAGATTTTGTCTATTCGCATTTTTCAATCGGCCATGGTACATTCGAGAATAGAAGCCTGGCTAATGATCCTAGACTACCTTATACTACCGAACGAAAGGATAGATTTTCGATGAATGATAAATGGAACAAGCTCCATTCCGCCATGGAGCAAAGCGGCATTGACGTGATGCTGATTACCGATCCGAAGCATGTCTATTATTTGACTGGCTTTGCTTGTGATCCACATGAGCGCTTCCTTGGAATCGTAGTCCCTCAACAGGGCGAACCAACACTGATTGTACCTGTACTGGACGGGGACAAAGCAGCCGCTGTATCTGTGGTGCAACAGATTGCTACCCATACAGATACAGACAACCCTTATGACATCCTGAAGCAGCATCTGCCACAGCAGGCAGCTCGCTTCGCGATCGAGAAGGGACATATGTCCGTACAGCGCTATGAAGCATTAACGAGTGCCACAGCAGCGAAAAGCTTCGTAGATGCGGGCCCAATCCTGCAGGCGATGCGTGTCATCAAGTCGGAAGAAGAAGTCGTTCGTATGAAAGAAGCAGTTCGACTTGTCGAAGCTGTTCTGCTGGAAGGCGTAAGCCGAGTTAAAGTGGGCATGAGTGAAATCGAAATGGTGGCAGAGCTTGAATATTTGATGAAGAAGCTTGGTTCAGACGGCCCATCCTTCAGCACGATGGTGCTGGCTGGAGAGAATGCAGCACTCCCCCACGGAGTACCAGGTTCCCGCAAAATAAAGGAAGGCGAGCTTCTCTTGTTCGATATGGGCGTATACGCGAACGGGTATGCCTCTGACATTACGCGCACATTCGCCGTAGGTGAAGTGAATGATACTTGCAAGGAAATTTACAATACGGTGCTCGCGGCGAACATGGCAGCCATTGAAGCTGTGAAGCCAGGTGTTACGTTCGGCAGCCTTGATCGCACAGCACGCAAGGTCATTGCGGACAAAGGCTACGGCGATTATTTCACCCATCGTCTCGGTCATGGCCTCGGCATCGATGTCCATGAGTACCCATCTGTACATGAGCGCAACGAGGATGTGCTTGAGCCGGGCATGCTGTTCACGATTGAACCGGGCATCTATGTGCCGAAGGTGGCTGGCGTGCGCATCGAAGATGATGTCATCGTAACCGCAGACGGTGTTGAGGTATTGACTTCTTATCCGAAGAAACTAACGATCATCGGCGGGTAACGCATTTCTGTTCTAACCGATTCCATACACAACTTGGAGAAGCATTGTATGTACCTTACAAACCTCCAAAAACAAACACCCACCCTCCTGCTCATCTCAGGCATGGAGGGTGGGTGTTCTTCTGCATATTCGATTAACCTCAACATTGTCCCAAATTTGAACAAAGACTACCATCGATTATCCATCAATCATTCATCACTCATGATTCATATTCTCGTTACCATCGACAGATTCCCGGTTCGGGACATCCTTTAGGCGGTAGCTGAGCATGACGAACACGTATTCATCCTTGGTCGTCTGCTCTCGCAATTGTTCATCATTAGCAATCGAGGACTCGTCTGGATTGAAAGGTGGCGGCGTGTAATTAGCTGAGGTTGCTTGCTGTACATAATACGCTTTCTCCGCCCATTCCATCGGCGTCATGGACGAATAGGCAATCTTTGCTTCCGCAAGCAAGTCCTCTCCGTACTGACCTTTTCGCATTCCGTCCTCGATTACATCTATACCTTGATGGGTAATGCGCAGAAGCTCTTGTACAATCAGACTGGAATGCTCCTGTGATAATTCCTTCCCCAACGTATAGCTACGCTTCTCTTGATTTGCAAGATAATACTTCTCGATTAGATTCCCCTGCTGCTTCGTCTCAACGAGCTCCAGCAGCCCAGCCTCCTCCAGCTTTTTCACATGGTAATACAGTCTGGATGGCTTCTCATCCATTATCTCTGCCATCTGCTTCACCGTAATCGGCTCGTCTTGCGCAAACCGCAATATTTGCATCCGGCGTGGATCCAGCATGATCTTCAACAGCTCGACATCGTTAATTACTCGCTGCTCTTGCAAGCTGTCCCCTCCCTTAGTCTGAAGAAGACATCGCCAGGTCTCCTCCCGTCATTTTCGCTTCGTTCGTAGTCCGAAGTGCTTGGTTATATTTTAACAGAGGGAAAATGACAACGACAATAATAAGCAGCAATCCGGCAAGCGCGGTGGCCAGCAATACGCCGAACATAGAAGCGAATAACCCACCTATGCCTATGCCAAGAACCGTGCCAGCTTGCGACACAGAATCGAATACTCCCGATCCGCGGCCTCTCATTTCATCTGGCATAATGGTAATAAACAAACTGCTGAGCGGCACATTCGTGCAGGCCATTGATACACCAAGACCAATCGACCATACATATACGCTGAGAACCCCGCTCGCTTGGTACAGCGAGTGCAATGGAACAATGAGCAAGCAGAACAGGCCGATAACCCCTACTGCCCCGAGCAGCAGAACATTGGAAGCCATTCGCTTCATGAGATGAGGTGCAGCGAGCGCCCCTAATATGCTTCCCACGGCTACCATACTGGAGATGAAACCAAAGTGCTCGGCCGGGATGCGGAAGGTTTGCAGCAAAGCCGCATTCAAGTTTGTATTAATAACACCCATGACAAGCATGATCGGCACAAGCAGCAGAAGGAGTGCAAATAATCCATCGTGGCGGTAAATCGTGCGCAGCCCCGCCTTCAAGGATTTCCAGTACGGTTCCTTCTCAGCAGCTGACTGCTTGCGCACCCCGCGTTCATCTTGGATATCTTCATGGGTTCGATCAGGAGTAGGTATTGCTTTGGACATCGCATAAATAAACAAAGCAGACAGCATAAACGTAAGTCCATTAAAAAGGAATAGCCGGTCAAAATGACCTAGTGGAATTAACAGCCCCGCAATCGATGGCCCCACCAGCCTCATAGCCATATAAGTAGCCTGCGAGAAGGAAACGGCCTGCGGGATATTCTCTTTCCCAATAAGACTGGGCACAATAGCGGAACGCGCAGGCTCAAAAAACACGGTGCCGATGTTTTGCAGCAATACTAAAGCATAAATTCCGTATAAATTGTGCTGGGATGCGATAAGAAGGACAACAATGATCGCACGGTAGATATCAGCGGCCATCATGATGTGGCTGCGCTGGAAGCGATCAGCGATCGGGCCTACGAATGTTCCAAGGAGCATGCTTGGCAGTACATTAGCGAGTACGACAAGACTAATAGCCAGCGGATCGCTTGATAAATGAGCGACAAGAAAGATAACAACGAGCCGTGTAATACCGTCACCAAGCTCAGAAATGATTTGGGCAAGCCATAGAAATCGGAATGCGCGATTGTTTATGAGCAGCTTCATAAGGAACCCTCCACTAAGGTTATTTTTATCGTTAAAATTTATTTTAGCGATAAAAATGTTTTTGTAAAGGGGTTATTTTCCTGTTCGCAAAATAAATATGAATTGCTGTGCAAGCTCATCTGACAACAAAAAAGACGCTTGCGAGTCTTCGCAAGCGTCTTCCCTATGATCATACGTATTATTTTTGGATACCGAGCGAGAAGATCTCAGCACTACTCAAGGCAACACTTACTTCACGGTTATTCGTGGAAGCAATGTTCTCTTGAACTTCTTCCATGATATTGCTGCGGTAGAAGCCTTTCGCAGCTTCTGGAAGCGATACGTTCAGAGCAGCTTCTTCATGCTTGAAGTTGAACCAGCGGCCGACCATGTCGCCTGTCTCTTCTGCCATCTTCAAGGAGGAGAACGCTACGCCTTCGCCGTTCCATGCCAGGAATGCATGGTTCACTGGGAACTTGCCTTCCTGCACTTCTACTTGGCGTACAACCCAAGGCACTTGGAACGAATGTGCTTCCGCGTAAGCGCCAGAAGCAACTACGTCGCCAGCATGCGGGATGATTGCATATTCAGCCGTATGAACGCCGATGCACTGCGCTTCTGGTGTCGGGAAGTAGCCCCAGTCGCCAAGCTCGCCGGAAGAGCGAAGCAGCGTAACTGCAATCGTGTTCTTGTTGTCTTGCGATACTTCGTATTCGAACAAGCCTTTGTTCGCAACCGTCAAGCCCAGCTTGCCGTCGCTTACGCTGACAAATGTGTGCTGATGCTGATCGTTGCTTGGGTTCTCCCATTCCTTCGCTGGAATGTTGTTGCGGCGTGCCGCTTCGAAGATCGATTCCGCCAAGTGTGTTTCGGACTCAAAGCCGCTTGGGAACAACGCTCTTACGCGGTGATCCTTGGACTTGTTGTCCATCGTTACATGAACATCGACGCGCTTCGCACCACGATCGAGCGTATAGCGAGTAATGATGCGGAATGTAACCAATTCAGTCGAGCGCTGTGCCTTGCGAAGGTTGAAGTCCACAATGTCGCGGCGCTCTTCTTCCAATTTATCGTCAGCGGATACCGGAATGCTCCAGTTATGCGCCACTTCGATTACCGCACGGTATGGCGTATTTTCTACAACCTTGCGCTCTGCCTTCAGCCCTGCCGTCGTAAGCGGCTTGGAGCCTGCAGGCATGCGGAACATGTACTCGTTCCCGATGTCGCCTGCATCTTCATATACGTTCAGGCCAGCATGCGTATGGCCAGTCGACTTGTCTGTCAATGTAAGCGAGCCATCTTCCGCAACGACTGCCTTCAAGCGATCATTTTCAAGTGTGAACTCGCCTGTCACAAGGCTAGCCTCTTGCTCCTTCGATGCACCTGTCACCCAAGCAAGCGTCTTATAACCGAATGCAGGGATGTCTTGTACTTGCAAGCGCACCTTCACTGCACGCGCCATATATGGCTGACGGAACTTATCCTTCGGCAAGTCATAGCCGAAGACTACGCCCGCATCTTCCCATTCGCAATCCAGCACGTTGCCGTCTGCGTCGACAACTGCGCCTGGTACGATTGGATCCTTCTTCATTTCCGCTGCCAGCTTCATCGGATGAGCTTCGCGGAAGTAGCGGCGAGACAATTCGATTGTCACTTCCACTACGCCGTCGCGATTGTATCCTGTCGAGTTGAATACGGTAAATGGCACAGCTTGCTTGCCGCTATATACGGATGTATCAATCTGCTTCAGCAGGCTGTCTACCGTTTCATTAATAATTGTCTCTGTTGTATGCTTCGACTTCTCGAAGCGTGTCACCATTTCACGGTGCACTTCGTCCACGCTGCAGCCGCAAATGCTATCATGCGGATGGTTCTGCATCAATGTCTTCCACGCATACACGAACAGGTGGTGTGGGTATGGCTTGCCTGCTTGGTGCGCAATTGCCGCAAGCGGCTCTGCTACCTTCTCAAGCAGCGTCTGGTTCTCTGCGTTCATTTGCTTCAAGTACACACGGGAGGACGCTGTATTAACGAGCGTATACCAGCCGTCTGTACGTTGGCTGCGCAATTCGCCGTGTACTGTCTGAAGGTTCTCAGGCAGCTCCTTGCGAAGCTCATCTACATAATCGTTGAAGTTGGAATGAACGAAGTCCACATCCGGGAACAGCTTCTTCGCCACTTCAATCGCTTTGGACAGATCCGTTTGAATCGGCTGGTGGTCACACCCGTTCATGAACAACAAGTGGCGTGTAGATGCGAATTTCTCCGCATTCGGAATTTGCTTGTCCCAATAAGCGACTGCCTGCGGCTCATCAACAGGTACTTCCATTCCGTTACAGTACCAGTTCGCGAACAAAATGCCGATGACGCGCGAGCCGTCTGGGGATTCCCAGATCATCTCGGAGAACGGCGATTCATATGCTGCATCTTCCGATACTTGGTTGTTGAATCCAGTTGGCTTAACACCGCGGCCGAATACAGCCACATCAATGCCGGATTGCTTCAAAATCTGCGGCGCTTGGCCCATATTACCGAATGAATCCGGGAAGTAGCCAACCTTGGAAATGTTGCCGCCATACTGCTTCGCATCGCGATGACCGATTTGCATATTGCGCACATTCGCCTCGCTGCTTGTCAAGAACTCATCCTGCAGGATGTACCAAGGGCCGATATGAATGCGGCCTTCTTGAATGTACTTCGTCAGCTTCTCCTTCATTTCAGGGCGAACCTGCAAGTAGTCTTCCAACATGATCGTTTGTCCGTCCAGATGGAAGCTCTTGAAGCCTGGATCGTTATCGAGTGTATCAAGGAGCGTATCCATCAATTCAATCAATAAAGTGTGATGATACTCGTAAGGCATATACCATTCGCGATCCCAGTGTGTATGAGAAATGATATGGGCTGTCTTTTTTGTCATGTTGTTTCCCTCTCTTCCATGATGTGTGTGATAGAGGTGCCAGTATTCCTAATGATCTGACATTGCTGCATGAGCAATTGGCTTGCTTATTGCTTATTCCCCTTTAAGCCAATGTTCGCGGAAAATCAGTTCTGAGAACAAGCTGTTCGACCAAGCGAACCATTCACGTGTGAACTGTGCAGGATCATCCACATGGAAGCCTTCATGCATGTAACCTGTGCCTGCATCTGTCGTTGTGAGTAGCTCGATCAGGGAAGCAATCTCTTCCTGCGAGTTTGCTGTCAAGCCTTGCATCGACAAGGCAATATGCCAAATGTATTGATCCGGCGTATGCGGACTGCCGATACCCTTCGCTGCTTTACCGGAGTAGAAGTAAGGATTCTCTTCACTCAGAATGAAGCGGCGTGTATTTTGATAGATTGGATCGTCTGCCGTTGTATAACCAAGGTACGGAATCGCGAGCAAGCTAGGCACGTTCGCATCGTCCATCAGGTTATAGTTGCCGAAGCCATCTGTTTCATAAGCATAGATTTTGCCGTATTTCGGGTGGTGGAAGATGCCGTACGCTTGAATGCCTTCGTCGATTTCTTCCATCAGTGCGCGAGCCTTCGCGGCAAACGGCGCATCTTCATAGACCGTTGTTGCGATTTCTTCCAAGTACCGCAGCACAACAACCGCGAACATGTTGGAAGGAACCAAATAGCCAAAGGTGCACGCATCGTCACTTGGACGGAATGCAGACCATGTCATGCCTGTATAGTTGACCGGCATACCCATGCCATTGTTCTTGAGCGTATCTGTCTTGCGGCAATCCATCCGCTCGAAGCGGTAAGGCGATTGCGCAAAGTGACGCTGTTCCGTCGTCCACAGATCCATGATGATATGGGCAACCGTCTTATATTCACCGTCAAATAGGGAAGTGTCCCCTGTCTCTTTCCAATACAAATAGGACAATTGAAGCGGATAGCAGAGGGAGTCAATCTCATACTTGCGTTCCCATACCCAGCCGTTCAGCTTCGTTTGGTCACGGTGATGAATTTCATCCAGTGCTACTTCTTGTTCATTAAATGCATTTGCATAAGGGTCGATTTGAATATATTTCAGCTGCTTGCGCACTAATCCGGCAATGACGCGTCGCACATCCGCATCGTCCTTCGCAAGCGGCATGTATTGGCGTACCTGAGCGCTGGAATCGCGCAGCCACATGGCTGGAATATCTCCAGTAAAGACGTAGGATGTACCGTCTTCATGCAGCTTAGTTGTTGTTTGCAGCGTATTCGGGAAGCAGTTCAGGAACTGCTCCATCAATTTCGGGTTATAGGCCAATTTCGTCTTTGCTTCTTCCATCACGCGAAGCACGGCTTGTGGTAGACGTTCCATGTCGGCTCTCTCCTTTTCACTTATGATCACAACGCAAGTGAATTATTTGTATTATAGCAAATAAGATAATTAATATATCAATTATATTGTAATGATTAGGATGTGAAAAAACAACCAATTATTTGTCCAAAATAGTACACAATCAGGTGAAGCGAAGCGCTCCACCTGATTGGATACAAAGGGCTATTCATTTCGCTCTGCACGTTGTTGTCGCCATGCTCTAGTTGTCAAATCTGCTGCTGGGCGAAATTCAATCATGCCCCGATATTGATTACTTCTTGGATGCTTTCCACTCATCCAATTGTTTTTGCATTTCAGCCATTACTTTGTCCAAGCCAGCTTGCTTGAACTTCTCTACTGCTTTAGGAACGTAAACTTTAGGGTCTACAGAACCTGTATACAGAGATGCATAGAACTCTTCTTTTACGTTTGTCAAAGCCGTAATCTCAGTTTTCACGCTGTCAGCGTTGAAGTGGAAGCCGAGAAGCGGCGCATTTTTCGCGGAATCGTTGAATTTCGCGAATTGTTCCCATTTGTCTTTAGGGTCAGAAGGCAACTTATCCAGGATGAAGAAGTTACCAAGTGTAAATGCTGGCATATCGTAGCCTTCTGTCTTAGCAGGCAAGTATTCTACTGTGCTATCATCGATACGTTTGTAGTGGACATCTTCGATACCGTTATTCACCAGGTTGCGCAAGTATTTGTCAGAGTTGAGCAAATTCAAGAATTCCATTGCTTTCTCTGGGTACTTGGAGTTCGCGGAAATACCGTGCATGGAACCCATTACAGACCAGTTATACACATAAGGCTCTGTATAAGGCGTTGATACAACTGGATATCCAAGCGTTTGAGACCATTGGTTGTCTGCGAACGGTTGAGTGTCCGGCATGTCAACGAACCATTTGCCCGTTTTCATTTCATCGCCGTTTTGTGCTGTAGCTGCGTCTTTCTTTACGTAACCTTTTTTGTAGTATTCATGCATCGTCTCGAAGTTCTTCATCATGTCTGGTTGTTCCAGAATGTTAACGAGTTTCAAGTCGTTCGTATCCGTCAATGCTACACCGATTGGCAAGTTTTCGTTAACCAAGTCGTAAGGAACACCGAACTTGAATTGCTTGTCAGCAGACACTGGATACAATCCAGGCTCGCCAGCTTTTACTTTTGCAAGAACTGGCTCCAAATCGTCCAAAGTCTTGATGGAGTTGATGTCGATGTTGTACTTATCAACATATTTCTTGTTGAAGCGGAATACTTTTTGAGCTGGTAGCTCTTTATTTACAGGAATCGCGTATGTTTTACCTTCGATTTTAGCACCTTCCAAGAAGGATGGATGAACGTTCTTTTTAATATCTTGACCGTATTTGTCTAGCAGCTCATCCAGTTCATAGAACGCGCCTTTTTTCGCGTTCTGTACATAATCAAATGCCCAAGAGGACGTGAAAGCGATGTCAAAAGGTTCCCCAGAAGCGGCGATTACCTGCATCTTTTGGTTGTAATCGCCCCAGTCGAACATTTTCATTTTGATTGTAGCGCCGATTTTTTCTTTCGTGTACTCGCTGACTTTCTCCATTACCTTGTCAACGTCTTTTTGCGGAGTACCGATCGTGTACCAGATCAGTTCTACTGGCTTTTCGTCTTTTTTGTCTCCTGCTGTGCCAGCCGCTTCATCTTTTTTATTTCCGCAACCTGCGAGAACCAAAGATGCGACCATGATGAGGCAGAATGTCATCATCAGCATTTTTTTTGCCTTAGCCATTTTGTTACCTCCCCTTTTTGTACCACGCTGAATGTTTATATTATTTCCAGAGGCGGCAATGATCATCGCCGCCATCCGGGAATAACCATAGGGTAAAGAGTTATTCTTTTACCGCACCAATCGTCAAGCCTTGAACGAAGTAGCGTTGGAAGAATGGATAAGCACATGCGATTGGCAATGTTGCCAGTACGACAAGCGCCATCCGAGTTGCTTCCTGCGGCAATGTCCGCAGCATTTCGAGCGATTGACCGGAAGAATTCAATTGTGCGTTCGACAGCAAGAACTGCATACTGTTCTCAATGCGCATCAACATGGACTGCAATGGTACGAGCGACGGATTGTCGATATAGAGCAAAGCGTTGAACCAGTCGTTCCAGAAGCCGAGTGTCGCGAACAAACCGATTGTGGCAATCCCCGGTAATGAGATTGGAAGTACAATCGTAATGAATGCCCGCAATTCACCAGCACCATCAATTTTAGCAGATTCTATAATCGCGTCTGGTACCGTCGTATTATAGAAAGTACGCATGATGAGTACGTAGAACGCGTTCATGATGAGCGGCAAGATAAGCGCCCAGATCGAATCCTTCAACCCCAACACTTGCGTAATGACCATGTACGTTGGTACGAGACCACCGTTGAACAGCATTGTAAAGAATGCGATGAAGGAGAAGAATCCCCGGTACTCGAAGTTTTTGCGAGATATCGCATAAGCATACAAGCTGATAACAACCAAGCTAATCAACGTACCAATTAACGTAATAAATATCGTAATACCGTAGGAATTGAGCAACTGATCCCCAGCCTTGAAAATGTACTCATAAGCCGAGAAGCTCCATTTTTCAGGAAACAGTGTGTATCCCTTACGTGCCAATGATTCTTCATCCGTTAACGAGATGACGATAACGAAAAGGAACGGATAGACACAGAGTAGAGCGAATCCACCGGCGATAATATTGAATAAAATGTTAGTACCTCTGGACAACTCATGAACGTCGCGATGTTTAGTCTTACGCAAAGTCATTCCCCCCTAGCCTAGAACAACGCATTGTCTTTGTTGAATTTTCGAACGATCCAGTTCGAGGTCATGACAAGAATGAATCCGACTAATGATTGATACAAGCCAGCTGCCGTACTCATTGAAATTTCCCCTGTCGCCTTCAAACCGCGATATACGTAGGTATCGATTACGTTCGTTACCGCATACAATGGACCGGAGTCACGCGGAATTTGATAGAACAAACCGAAGTCTGCATAGAAGATACGTCCCACGGCGAGCAGCGTCAAAATCGTAATGAGCGGTGTAATCGCTGGAAGCGTAATGTGGCGAATTTGCTGCCACTTGTTCGCGCCGTCAATCATCGCTGCTTCATAATACGTCTTGTCGATACCAACAATGGCTGCCAAGTATACAACACTGGAGTAACCGACACCCTTCCAAATATTCAGGAAGACGAGAATGTAAGGCCAATACGTCGTATCGGAGTACCAGGATACAGGGTCTTTGCCCATCCAAGTAAGGAATTGGTTCATTACCCCTTTATCTACACTCAAGAAGCTGAATGTAAAGTAACCGACGATAACCCAAGACAAGAAGTGAGGCAGGAACATCCCGGTTTGATACAATTTTGCCAACCGTTTATTCACAATTTCGCTCAAGATGATTGCCATTGCTACGGCACATACAAGACCGATAACGATGAAAACTACGTTGTATAGTATCGTGTTTCTTGTGATGACATAAGCATCATTCGTTTTGAAAAGGTATTCAAAATTTTTAAAACCTACCCATTCGCTTTGCTGCAAGCTGGCAAGGAAGCCGTCTCGGCTGAAACGATAGTCCTTGAAAGCGATCACAGTTCCGAACATCGGCAGGTAGGAGAAGAACAAAAACCACAAGGCTCCCGGAAGAACCATTAGCAGAAAGATTCGATTGCGGTTTAAGCTCCGAAAGGCATTTTTGATGAATTGCATCCCATCATCCCCCGTTGCTATGTTGTACTTATAGGGTAACTCAACTGATGCGCTTCCAATAGTCAATAAACTTTAGATTTGGTGTACAAAATAAAGAAAGGGCTTACACAGCGTCACTTCGCCATGGATGCCCTTTCCAATGCTGGTTATTATGCCAATTCATTCGCTGCACTATGGATCTCTCGATACTCTTTTGGAGAAATGCCAACATACTTTTTGAACTGCTTGTAGAAGTAGCTTTTATCCCAGTAACCAACCTTGGCTGCAATATCCGTCATCCGATAATTTGTTCCTGTCAGCATTTCCTTCGCCTTGTTAATCCGTGTCTTATTCAAAAAATCAGAGAACGTCGACTGGACTTCCTTCTGGAATAACTGCCCCAGATATACAGGGTTAATATTATACACTTGGCTGAGTGTCTTAAGTGAAAGTTCTTCCGCGTAGCGTTCTTGGATATCATGCAGCACCTGTCTGACGACAGGACTCATGTCCTCCGGTTCACTCATCAATTCAATCACATGTGCCGCCACTTGTAGAACATGATCCTTCAAGGCATCAAGCGTCTGAATATGATACACGTCATCGAACCAATCGCGTTCATCATTCAATTGCAGCACCGCTGACCCCTTCACAGACTGTTTCCATGCGATGAGCAGCTCTACAGCGAAGTTCCGCATATCGCGCGGCGTGACACCGTCCGTATCCGACAAACGCTCGAAATCTGCTTCAAGCTGTTCGCGCAGCCCTTCCTTATTTCGTGCATAGAGCAGCTTCACGTAAGGTTCCGTCTCCGGCTGTACCGAAGAAGGACGCGAGGATCGATAACTCTCAATTTCATCACAATCTATAATACTGTCATCTACTCGAACGAGATGGTATGGCTGCACCTGCTTCGCATGATCGAAGCTAACAGAGGCTTTGGCATACCCCTCCTGCACGCTGCCGACAGTGACTTCCAGCACCGATTGCAGATTCTGCTCCGTCTCTGCCTTCCATTGCACCAGCTTCTCTATCGCTTCCTGCTTGTCCTCGCGATTATATAAGCCAAGAACAATCGCCGTTTCTCCGTCCCACTCGCGCACGCAAAATCCACCGAACTTCTCATCCAACAGATGCTTCGCCTGAGAAGCAACCTCATCCTGCTTCATATAGTCCATTTCATTGTCCTTCCGAACCTCAGGACGAACAAGAACGACCATATAATAAGGATGCACGAAATGAATATCCAACAGATCCGCACGCTGCTGCAGCTCCTCCATATGAATGCGGTCACGCAGCCAGCGGAACAGCACGTTGTCGCGCAGGATGTCCCGATTGTGCAGCTCCACCATATGATGCATGCGGGATTGATCCAGCTTCTGAACTGTATTCTCCAGCGTAGAGCGGAATTCATCAATGTTGATTGGCTTCAACAAGTAGTTCTCAACCCCGTGCTTAATGCCTTCCTTCACGTAGACGAATTCATTGTACCCGCTCAAAATAATAAAACGTGTATGCGGATGCGCCTGCTTCACCTTCTCAATCAACTGCAAGCCTGTCATCTTCGGCATCATAATATCAGTCACAACCAAATCGACAGGGTGATCTTTCAGAATGTCCCAGGCGGCCTCTCCATTCTCCGCTTGCCCAACAATACGGAGACCGTAATCATTCCACTCTAATATAGATTGCAATCCTTCAATAATAAACGGCTCATCATCGACTAAGAATACATCGTACATCTATATCCCCCCAACCCTAGTCACACGAAAGTTTGTCTGCTTTCCATTATGAAGTGGTACTAGAAGTGTTCACCACGCTATTATTGCAGCGGCACCCGAACGGTTGCCGTCGTACCTACATGCAAGGTACTGTCTATCGTCAATCCATATTCATTCCCATACAGAATGCGGAGGCGCTCCTGCACATTCTTCAGACCAAGCGAACCGTGATCCTGGATTTGCGGCTGCTCCAGATCATTCTGAATCTCCTGCAGCCGTTCTGGTTCAATCCCCTTGCCATTATCGCTCACCCGAATGATCAGATCTCCCTGGTGCTGCGTAACCTCAATGCGGATATGATTATCCTTCCGATCCAAGACAATGCCATGTACGAGATAATTCTCGATGAGTGGCTGAACCGACAGCTTCATCGTATTATAGCCGCCAAGCCGCTCATCCATATGAATGGTGAATTGCAGCTTGTCTCGATATCGTATCCGGGTCAGCTCCAAGTATCGGCGGCAGTTCTCAATCTCTTCGTTCACGGTAATGATCGTCTTGTCCTTGACCATATGACGGAACATCGCTGCCAGGCTGTAGATCATTTCCCCGACATCATGAGCGCCCTTGGATACTGCCCGCATCCGGATAACCTCTAACGTGTTATATAGGAAGTGCGGCTTAATTTGCGCCTGCAGCGCTATCAGTTCCGCGTGTTTCTGCTTCAATTCGGACTTATACACCTTATTAATGTACTGCTTCAAATCCTCACACATCTGATTGAAACTACCCGCGATGAGACCGAGCTCATCTTCACGCGTAACGGGCAACCTTGCGTTCAAATTGCCTTCCTGCACTTTCTTCATCGCCATCACAATCGTCTGCGTACGGCGGGATAAATGGAGTACCGATAAATAGGTCACCATCAGAACGGCAAATATACAGAGTATCGTCACAATGCCAATCGTATTCTTCAGTCCAGACAAATGATCGGTAATGGCTGCCTCCGGCAATGCGCCTACGACATACAGTCCCAGCTTATTCGTCTGAGAGACCGTTATATAGGAGGACTTCCCATCTACCTGAATCGACTGCGGCTTATTGCGCTCGAGCTTGGACAGTTCCTCAACATCGGCCCATGTCGACGTCCCCTGTGATTGGGAAGCCGGATAGATGATCTCGCCTTTTTGATCCAGTACAATCCATTGCTCACCTCGAAGGGAATACCCAATCTGACGCCCAATTCCGTTCGCATTGAAATCAATCGTAATGTGTCCTGCTGTCAGCAAAGATTCTGGACTGCTCACTCGATTCGTGAAGCTGATAAGCGGCAGCTTCTCCGACTCTGACTTAATCACATTGGTCTTTGTAGGAATAGGAATAGAAGCCTGAGCCTGCTTCTCTAATCGCTTGGATCCATCTTGGTCAAGCATATCGACCAAGCGATCCGAGTGGCGCAGTAACGGTATATCTTGTATATCGGCTGAAGTTTCTTCCTTTTTACTCTGATTCGTATAAGAAGAGACGCGTTCACCATAGCGATTCATCTTCCACTGCGTATTCATCTGCGGATCTTGGCTCCAGTCATAGAGCCCGCCCTTCACTCCATCACTTGTATACATATAAGCGAACTGCTTCGTAGGGCTGATGAGATTAATATTTTGCAAATCGGGATCCTTCCAGAACTGGAGCATGAAGAATTCCTGCATCTTGCGCACATAGAACATGTTGCTCGAGCTGTAGGCATCCAAGCGATAGCGGATATATTGTTCATATCCCTCATTCAGCAAGTAGACGGTATCCTGGATGAGCAGATTATCCTGATACACCTGCTGGACGATCGCCTGGGCTAGATCATTCTTCTGATCAATGTATCGGTTAATGGTATCTACCGTGCGCTGCTGCTCCATGAGTGCGTTGCTGACATCCTTGCGCGCAAAGAACTCATAGGCAAACACAGATACCGTCACTAAGGAAGCAACTGCAATGAGTGAATATATCGCAATTAATTTATTGAATAATTTCTTCTTAAAGTGCTTCTGATACATCTGGTGAAACGGTTTCAACAAGGCCTATACCCCCCATCCCTTGTCGGCACACGAGCACGGTAGCGGTTCGGTACCGCTTTCTTTTTCCTGTACTTCACATTCACAGCTAAGGATGATCACCCTATTCAGCTGCATGTCTTCAAGCTTTATAATATCATAATCAATATATTGAACATAACTCAAAGTGTGAATCTATTGTTGCATGAGATGGATCTTCGTCCTACCTCTATGATTACATATATACGGCACAAACGATATCTTTTAGAATTATTAATATATTCCAATTGAGTATGTATGAAGAAACCCAGCATCCTATAGAGGGTGCTGGGTTTTATTGCGGCTTCATTCATTCGTTCGCAAGCCGATCAGCAAAATACATTTCAATCTCTTTGTTCACCAGTCTTAGCAGTGTACAAGTAGTCCGCACTGCACTGAATACTTCGTCGCGTTCTTCCTTCTGAAGTCCAGCTGCTGTTATGTGAAATGTAACGTACAGGAGCTTGCCCTGATCACTCACTTCATCCACCGCATCGACTTGAAGGGACTGTAAATCCCATGCTTTCTCCGTTGCATAACTGCGAATCGATTCCGCAACCGCGAATGCTAAGCTCATCATCCATAGGTCGAAGGGCCTATTTAATGTAGCAGATCCAGACGAATCTGCCTGTTGCCTGATCATGATTTGATTATTGCCGCAACTACCGATCCATTCATGTGGTTTCATTTCCTTTACATGGACTTGCAAGACTGTCACCTCTCCTCTGCTCTATTTCACTATTACAGCGTTCTCCGCGCCAGGACTGAGTTTGCTGCACCTGTTTTCAGTCGAATTTCGAATAAATTGCAACAGAAATAACATCTACTTACATTTCCATTATTATTTCTTTCACAATTTGTATTCAGTTCAAATTCCTCAAATCCCTTGCTGTATAAGGGTTAACACTTCGGTTACAGTTTAGTTACAGTTTTGTCATTTTTAATACTTCCAGACTATTGCCAGCTTTTTTAAAATTATGTTAGTCTGGTTTTGTCGATTTTTTAGTAATCAATTTACATTTTAACAGCTGAGGAGGAGATGTAGTGAAAACCGCCATACGGACTGCTCTTGCAGCAAGCGCAGTCATCGGATGCTTGCTGTTTGCAGATAGCACACTAGGTACGAAGGCTTTTGCTGCCGACGCGCCTAAGCAAGCCACGATCCACGTCAACGGTAATGCCTTACAATTTACCGATATTATTCCCATTATTGATGAAAATCAAAATATGTATGTCCCAGTCCGCGCCTTCGCGGAGCAAATGGGTTACTCCCTGTCTTGGTCCGCTGTCAACTCCAGCGTGAACAACATTGAATTCTCGAATGGTACGACGACTGTCCGTTTCCGTACAGACAGCGCTTCTGCCGATGTGAATGGCGAGACGATCGACATGGGTGGCAAGCCTTGGACATACAGAGATAATACATATATTCCGTTTCGTTTTTTGATGAACGCTTTTGATTTGGATTTTGAGTGGACACCCGATTATTTGAGGAGTATTCCTCGCGTCGATCGCGTTCCGCAAAAGAAGTCTGTCACGACCGCTTCTGTACAAAGCGCAGCTTCTCGCATCATCAACACCGGACGCAGTTACCTCGGCGTACCGTATGTATGGGGTGGATCAACGCCTAGCGGCTTCGACTGTTCTGGATATATTCAATATATATTCCGTAAGAACGGCGTATCGCTGCCAAGGACATCCCGAGAGATGTATAATGTCGGATATCGCGTAAGCAATCCAATACCTGGCGATCTCGTATTCTTCGCGAACAATGGCAGCACAATCTCTCACGTTGGTGTCTATATCGGCAATAACCAATACTTGAATGCTTCCTCAGGCAGTGCATACCAAGTCGTAGTGACCAGCATGTCATCTTCATGGTCCAAGCGCACGTATGTCGGTGCCAAGCGCGTTCTATAGTCATCCTACGAGACATTCTTCAGCCCGCAGCTTTTGCGGGCTTTTTATTTTCCCGCTGCCAATCTCAATATGTGCAATCGTCCGTATTCTGAAGATACAGTGCGTTCAAGTATTCATTTAATATGAAAACGGTGTCATTATGGCGAATTTAGCACATTGTCCACGCTTACACAATCTGCTACTCTCGAATCAAACTCACTTCCCATACCATCTCACAGATGAAATACCGAGTTTCAAGTTCATTATTCCCAAGATACGAAAGCAAGCTCATCACCTTTCGCATAAGGAGGAACAGCATGAAACTATCTATTGGCGGATTTTCGTTCAATAATTTGCGAGTTGAGGGCAAGATGGATATTTTCGCGTATATTGCAACTGTCCATAAACGGTACCAATTGCAGTCCATTGATTTCTGGAACGCCTTTTTTGCAGATACGACACGCCCGCTATGGCAGGTTGTGGATGATGATATGCTGCAGCGAATTCGTGACGCACTTACGGAACGAGAGATGGCTCTCGTGAATATTGCGGTTGATCGAGCCCACATCTGGGATCCCGATCCAGAAATACGCGAGGCACTGCATCAGAATGCACTTGCCCATCTGCGCGCAGCCGAAATCATGGGGGCACAGTCTGTACGTATTGATGCTGTTCACCATGGAGATGATGTGCTCAGCGATGAGGCATTTGAATACATCACGATGCGATACCGTGAGTACGCACAGCGCGCTGCTGAGGGAGGGTACTGGGTTGGGCCTGAGAATCATACCGGCTGTGCGCTGCAACCTGACACGCTGGTTCGCATATCTGAAGCAGTAAATCACCCGAACTACGGAATTCTGCTTCATCTTGGGCGATGGAAGCCTACGGGAGATTCCTTCTCACTTCGCATGACGTCATCGGACACATTAGACGCTTATGCCGCGGAAGGCGACCTGCAGGCTGCGCCATGGGTACGACATACCCATGTTGATTATCGCTTGATTGAATCACCGCAGGCCAAGGAACGATTGGCATCATTGAAGAACGCTGGTTATGACGGGTATTGGGCAATTGAGTACAATGCGCCACATGAACAGCTAACTGCTATGGAAGAGGCTATCGGGAAGCTGAAGGGTCATCTGGCTTCATTGCCCGCCTAACAGGGAGAGCTCCGTGTAATTCCTGTTACGCTGCGCCCCCGCAACAGCGCTCCCGCATGCAGATGCAGCCTAGCTGCTTAGAACAGAGTACCAAGGGGGAGAACGATGGAATCAAAACGTATTGCCATCATTGGCGTCGGACAAATCGGCAAGCATCATCTGGATGAATACGCCCGCGTCAGCGGTGCAGAAATCGTTGCTGTGTGCGATGTGAATGAAGCAGAAGCTCGGAAAGTAGCCGAGCAGTATCAAGTCCCGCATGTGTATACGGACTTCCGCGAGCTGCTGAAGCGTGCTGATATCGAGGCTGTTGATGTATGCCTGCACAACAACTTCCATGCGCCAATCACCATAGCAGCATTGGAAGCAGGCAAGCATGTATATTGCGAGAAGCCGATTGCCGGTTCTTATTATGACGGTGCAGCCATGCTTGAAGCTGCTAAGGCAACCGGACGCATGCTGCATATCCAGCTGGCTACCTTATATAACGCGGAGACGAAGGCCGCAAAGACGCTAATTGAGGATGGGCAGCTAGGCAAGCTGTACCACGCTCGTTCAACGGGCTTCCGCCGTCGTGGACGCCCTTATGTTGACGGCTATGGCACTCCGTCCTTCACGCAGAAATCCATCGCTTCTGGAGGCGCCCTATACGATATGGGCGTATACCATATCTCTCAGCTGCTTTACTTGCTTGGTATGCCTCGGGTAACACGGATTAGCGGACAGACCTATCAAGAGATGGAGATGCTCCAGGAACGCCGGGAAACTAGCAAATTCGACGTTGAAGAGCTCGGCCTCGGCCTCGTAAAATTCGAGGGAGGCTTAACGCTCGATATCATCGAAGCGTGGGCGATCTACTTGGATGGTTTCGAAGGAAGCAGCATAGTGGGCTCCAAGGGCGGACTTCGCATGCCATACCAAACGAGCCAAGGACAGCACCCGTTCAGCTTCCATCATACTGTGTCAGATATGGATATCAATGCAACAGTGGACGTCCAAGCGATGAATCGTCGCAGACACCTTCTTAATCCGAATGAATGGGCTTATGATTCTTCCCAAGGTCATTGGATTGCAGCGCTGAACGGGATTGTACCGCTGCTTCCTACCGCAGAGCTGGCACTGAATACGATGCTGATCAGCCAGGGTATCTATATGTCCAGTGCGCTAGGACGCGAAGTTACTACCGATGAGATTATCGCTGAATCGGTATCTACCGCAGTTCGTCTATAGGAATAGGGATCGGATAATAGGTTGCATAAATGGCAGAAAGGCAGGATCGGTAGTGAACTGCACCCCAATTGTTAGACACCATCTAGCGATTGGAGGTGCAGTTCATAGCGCTGTTCCTGCCTTTCCTGTTCATTCCGTATACATGATGAAGATGCTACTCCATTCCCTCTCAGGACTCCGACATCATCTCACGCATCATCTTTCACGTACAAGCAGCTTATGATTTCACATTACTCCATACATTAAGGGCAAATACCAAAGCCGCCAGCACTGAAATCACTCCGCCCCCGGTCAACAAGACCGTCGCCGCTGCTACCTCATTAACCGCTAATGCTAATCCAACGAGGAAAATTGGAAGTCCGATGTTGTGCAGCCAGAAATGCACGTTGCCAAGCGAACTATCCCCCGCCTTTGGGAACTTCACGTATACAAGTCCGCTGATGGCGAGCGATACCCATCCCAGCAAGCCGATATGCGCATGAAGTGACGCATATTGAAATTGCTTCGTTGCGCCTGCAATCAGTCCTGCAAGTACGCCGATAACGAAATAAAAAGCAGCCACCTTAATAAATCGCGCTCCTACAGCCATCCTCATCCCCATCCTTTACGTAATCTCGTGATTATACGTATGAATGAAGAAAATCTATTATTCCACACCTCTTGATAAGTTCATTCTGCCTGTCTTTACATCTGATTCCATTACTAGATAGAATCCTTACCCCTTACATAAAAGAAAAAGACCGGACTCTCCGCAGAGAATCCGGTCTTGTGGGCAGCTCCATCAATGAGCTGTTGCAATGCAACTTAAGCCTAGCGGCTAGCCAATAGTCAGCACTTCATGACTGGCTGCAAGTTCGACGAACGTACCCATGCCAGAGATTTGTCCTGCTGCCAGCTTGTCTGCAATTCCATAATGATCAGCACATGTCTTGCAAGCAAGCACTGGCACACCGAGCTTCTCCAACTCAGCAAGCTGCAAGGATGCGAGCGATTGAGAAGTCAGCGCGAGCACCCCGCGATTCATGCAGAACACTGCGGCTGGAAGCTGTTCCTGCTGCTTCACAAGTGTCAGGAATGTCTCCAGAATCGTTGCTCCAAGGCCATTCTCAGCAGCACCAATTGTATCTGATGTTAATAATACGACTTTGCCTTTCATCGAAAGACCTCCTTCATCTTCACGCCTGCTAGATGCACTGTTCACTATCGATCATACAGCACAGCAGCAGGTGTCTATCGCGTCAAGATGCGGCGCTATAGGGGACACAAGGTCACCCCCGTTATTTCTTACTGCTTCGGTAATGCGAACGAGCTCTTCAAGGATACCGTCAAGTTGAACACAGGCTTGCCTGGTTCTGAGCTTCTCGGATCCACATTGAAGTACCCGTGACGGAAGAATTGGAACTTGTCATGCGGCTCCACATCCTTCATATTCGGCTCGATGAAGCCTTGCTCCACCACGAGAGAGTTCGGGTTAATGCGCTCCAAGAAGGATGCGGACTCGTCCTCTTCCTCTTGCTCATCAAGAATGAGCGGCTCGTACAATCGGAACTCAGCCGGAACTGCATGTGTAGCATCCACCCAGTGAAGGGTCCCTTTCACCTTACGGCCAGTAAACCCGCTTCCGCTCTTCGTCTCAGGGTCGTACGTACAATGGATCTCTACTACATTGCCGTTCTCATCCTTCACGAAGTCGTTGCATTTGATGAAGTAAGCATGCTTCAAGCGCACTTCATTGCCTGGGAACAGGCGGAAGTACTTGTTCGGCGGATTCTCCATGAAGTCATCTTGCTCAATGTAAATCTCGCGAGAAAATGGGATCTGACGAACGCCCATTTCCGGGTTCTCCGGATTTACTTCCGCATCCAGCCATTCTACTTGTCCCTCCGGATAGTTCGTAATGACGACCTTAAGCGGCTTCAATACGCCCATTGTCCGTGGCGCCTTCAGCTTCAAGTCTTCACGCAGGAAGTGCTCCAAATATTTAAAATCAATAACACCGCTCGACTTCGTTACCCCGATCTCGCGACAGAACGTACGGATCGACTCTGGTGTAAATCCACGGCGGCGAAGACCGGATACAGTCGGCATGCGCGGATCGTCCCAACCGTCTACAACATTCTCGTCTACGAGCAGCTTCAGCTTGCGCTTACTCATCACGGTATTCGTCAAGTTCAAGCGCCCGAATTCATACTGATGCGGTGTCTTCTCCATCTCGCTTTGCTCGACGACCCAGTCATACAACGGACGTTGATCCTCGAACTCAACCGTACAGATCGAGTGCGTTACGCCTTCAATTGCATCCTCAAGCGGATGTGCGAATGCATACATCGGATAGATGCACCAAGCATCGCCTGTATTATGATGGGTAGCGTGTGCGATACGGTAAATAACCGGGTCACGCAAGTTAATGTTCGGTGACGACATGTTGATTTTGGCACGAAGCACCTTCTCGCCGTTGCCAAATTCGCCAGCCCGCATACGAGCGAACAGATCAAGATTCTCTTCTACTGAACGCCCCCGGTACGGGCTGTTCTGTCCAGGCTCTGTGAGCGTACCGCGTGTCTCGCGAATTTGATCCGCAGACAGATCGTCTACGTACGCAAGCCCCTTCTTAATCAGCAATACTGCACGATTGTACATCTCTTCGAAGTAGTCAGACGCGAAAAAGAGTCCGTCCCACTTAAAGCCGAGCCACTCCACATCTTTCTTAATGGACTCGACGTATTCAGTATCTTCCTTCAGCGGATTCGTATCATCGAAGCGCAGATGCGCACGGCCTTTAAACTCACGTGCCAGCTCGAAGTTCAAGCATATCGACTTCGCGTGTCCGATATGCAAGTAGCCGTTCGGCTCAGGCGGAAACCGTGTAACGATATCGTTTACGCGGCCTTCCTTCAAGTCATCAACAATGATGTTGCGTATAAAGTTGGAGCTATGATTTGGATTCGGATTGTCCACCAGTCATCAACCTTTCTTTGCCCTAACACACTTTGTTAATAAATATACCCGTATCGTCCAGCGAGTTCAACACCGATTGTCCACTCCTCGCGTACTGCGAGTGCAAACTTGAACCCTCGAACACTTCTATCATCCAAGTACTATCCGATTACACCAGAAGATCGAACAGCGTCTTGTCTTTGTTCACCTCAATGTATTGGATGCCCCTCTTGTTCATCCGCTCAATGAGCGGCTCATAATCTTCCTTATACTTCAGCTCAATGCCGACAAGCGCAGACCCATTGTCCTTGTTATGCTTCTTATTATACTCGAAGCGCGTAATATCATCGTTCGGACCGAGCACATCCTGCAAGAACTCACGGAGAGCTCCTGCCCGCTGCGGGAAGTTCACCGTGAAGTAGTATTTCAGGCCTTCATAAATGAGAGAACGCTCTTTAATTTCCTGCATGCGATCAATATCGTTGTTGCCTCCGCTAATAACACATACGATATTTTTACCGCGAATCTGTTCTCGATACAGATCCAAGGCTGCAATCGGCAGGGAGCCCGCGGGTTCAACTACAATCGCATTCTCGTTATACAACTGAAGAATTGTCGTACAGGCCTTGCCTTCCGGTACCTGAATCACATCATCCAGCAGATTCGAGCAAATTTCATAAGGCAATTGTCCAACCCGCTTGACCGCAGCGCCATCGACGAACTTATCGATCGTATCCAGCGTAAGTACTTCCTTGCGTTCCAATGCAGCAGTCATCGACGCTGCTCCCTCTGGCTCCACACCGATGATGCGAGTTGTTGGACTAACGGTCTTCACATAGGTGCTTACCCCCGCCGCCAAGCCGCCACCGCCAATCGTTACGAACACATAGTCTGCCGCGCCTTCCAGCGACTCCATAATCTCCATGCCTACCGTTCCGTTGCCCGCCACGATATAAGGATCATCGAACGGATGGATGAACGTACTGCCCTTCTCGTCACAGATGTTCATAGCTGCCTCGTACGCATCGTCATACGTATCCCCAGTCAGCACGACATTGACATATGATCCACCGAAACGCTTCACCTGCGTTACTTTCTGGCTTGGCGTCGTGCTCGGCATTACGATCGTGCCTTGAATTTGCAGTGCTTGGCAGGAATAGGCGACTCCCTGCGCATGGTTGCCTGCGCTTGCACAGACAATACCGCGCTCAAGCTCCTCCTCCGTCAGGTGGCGAATCATGTTATAGGCGCCGCGAATCTTGAATGAGCGGACAATCTGCAAATCCTCACGCTTCAAGTACACGTTGCAGTCATACTTAGCGGACAATATGGGGTCACGCTGAAGCGGTGTCCGAACGATGACTTCTTTGAGCACGTGATGTGCACGAACGATATGTTCCATAGTAACTGCAGGTGCTGCTTGGGTCGTTTCCATTGTCGGTTCCTCGCTTTCGATCGAATATACGTATTTTGTACACAGTGATAATGAAAGTACAACCTCTACAAATAGAAAAAACTCATCCCTAAGAAGGGACGAGTTTGAGCTCGTGGTACCACCCTTGTTCTGCAGCTGTACATCGCTCCCTCTTCGGAAATCGACCTGTTCTGCTGCAGCGCTTGGCCGCGTATTCATCGCGAATCCGGGTAACGGTGGAACTGCCGTCCTTGCTTACTCACACATCTGTGCCCCGCAACCCCAAAGAATAGGAGGCGCACAGTTCGCATTCAGCAGGGAATCTCGGAGAGGATATTCGGCCATGTCAGCCATCGACTCGCACCACCCGTCGACTCTCTTCAGACTGCTTCATAGCGTACTCGTTCTCGTCATCAATTGTTGACCTGTCTTACAACTATTATCCCTATATTATGAACACGCGGCGTACCCAATGTCAATGGGCCGCCGCAGTTGTTCCGATATTCTATTCGAGCAAGATTCGTGTATGTCTGTTACGGACAAATAGAATCAGCATCTCTCGTATTGAAAAGCATTAGCCTTCCGTACCTGTCGTCCGCTGAAGCGAATCATTCGGTGATGGCTTGCGCGTAAGCAAGATTGGAAGCATCACGAGAATACCCAATATGAAGAGCACGGTTGCTACCTCATATATAAATACAATAGAAGTAAGCTGCTTAATACCTCCTGATAATGACATCGTCAGTACCATGGCACCCGTGAACATCGGGCTAAGAATACCATTAACGCGACCGATGAAATCACCTTCAGTATTTTGCAAAATCATCGTGTTAATCCCGATTTGAATGCAAGGCAAGAACAATCCACTGATGAACTGAGCAACCAGCGTCAGCCACAACTGCGTAGAGAGGCCTGCCATCAGCATGCCTCCGCTGCTCATCAGCATCCCGACAGCCAGCATGTGCTGCGGAAGCAGCTTCTTCGAAATGCCCATGGCTAGCGCACCGCCAATAAGCATTGCACCGCCGTTAACCATCACCAAGTAACTAAGATTCTCCTTCGGCAACCCAAGCCGTTCAGTTACAAGGAAGGCACCCATCGGTTGAATCAATCCAATTGCCAATCCAGCAAAAGCAAAACAACCGCCAAGCGGCTTCAATAGGCGACTCTTCATGACATAGCGGAAGCCTGCCGCCAGTTCCTGCGCCACATTCGTTTGCTTATGCTTCTCTTTGTCCTCTGCATGATCAGCAGGAAGGAACAGCAGTGCTACTGCTGACAGAATGAACGCAATCCCTGTAATCACAAGCGACACTTGTATCCCATAATGTTGGAAGATGGTCGTGCCGATTGCCGGACCTAGAACCATGAACAAGGCGACCATCGTCTGGAATATCGACATGCCGGCCTGCAGCATCTCCTCTGGTACGTGCTGCTTGAACAGCTTCATGGATGAAGGCTGCGAGAATTGAGACAAAATAGCTGAAATAAAGGTCGTGAAGAAAACGGCATGCCAATCTCCTAAGACGATCGTCCACATCACGGCGAACACAGACAAAGCACTTAGGAAGTCACACCATATCATGGTCCGCTTTGGACGCCACCGGTCTGCGAATGTTCCTCCGATAAAGGAAAAAATAAAGATAGGCGCAAACTCAGCTACGGATACCATTGAGACGGCGAACGGATCTCCATTCGTCATTTCCATGACAAACAAAAGGACAGCAAAGTTCCGTACCCATACCCCAATTTGCATAAATAGACCCGCAACCATAATCGCTTGGACAAAGCGATTGCGGAACAAACTAAAGACGGACTTGTTCTCGCCCGACTGTACATTCCCAGATTGTGCATGAGTCATAGACAACTCTCCCTCCACATATAACAAATAGCAGTTCATTTATCTCTAATTTGACATGAACTTTATTAGTGTATAGTAATCAGGCAAAGATCACATCAGTTCGAAGACGGATATTATTAGTAATTTTTGTAAAGAACACATCGTACGTTAAAAATACAAAGAGGTTGAGCGCTACAGGAAATGATTGTACGTTGCCATGGTAAAGTGGTAATGTTTTAATTAGGTATCATAGTGACGCAAACGTAAAGTTGAAATAAAGGTGGCATCAGACGATGAATGCAGTACTACTATCATTGGCAATATTATTCGGATTAAGTATGCTTCGCGTACATGTTGTACTTGCGATGCTGACAGCTACTGTTGTAGGCGGGCTAGCAGGAGGCCTTAGCATATCTCGCGTACTCGATGTCTTCGGAGAAGGACTGAAAGACAATGCCGGAATTGCTCTAAGCTACGCACTGCTGGGGGCATTCGCCGCTGGCTTGACGGAAACAGGATTGCCGGACAAGCTGGTGCGCGGCGCGGTAAGCTTAGTACAGGGAAAGGATAGCACGAAGGCTCCTCGTGCCGCTGCACGGTATCTCGTGTTGGCCGCCATTGCACTCATTGCTTGCATGTCGCAAAATGCTGTTCCCGTGCATATCGCCTTCATTCCCGTGCTCATTCCACCGCTGCTCGTGCTGTTCAATTCACTGCACATCGATCGGAGAGCCGTTGCATGCGCGCTTACATTCGGTCTTATTACACCATACATGCTTCTGCCTGTTGGATTCGGGGCAATCTTCCACGACACCGTAGCAGGCAATATAACCAAGAATGGCCTTGCAGTCGATGCATCACTGCTCCCACGAGCCATGCTGATTCCGGCTGTTGGTATGGTGATCGGACTTATTGTCTCACTTGCAATCTCTTATCGCAAGCCACGTCAATACACAACAATAGAAGGAACAACGCAGTCTGGATCTTCTCCCATTCCAGGTCAAGACGGAGTGACAAACAAGTGGGCAGCTTGGTCAGGACTCGCTGCTATCGCGGCAATGCTGACGGTACAGCTCAGCACGGGATCTATGATCTATGGGGCGGCAGCCGGATTGGCAATCCTCATCCTATCACGTGTCATTCCATGGAGCAGAGCAGATCGTGTCCTAACAGACGGCATGCGGTCGATGGCCTATATTGGCTTCGTCATGATGTCAGCCTCTGGCTTCGGCGCTGTACTGCGAGATACGGGACATATTGAGACACTTGTGCGGGCTTCAGTGGAGGCAGTTGGCGACAACCGAGCAATAGCTGCGCTGTTAATGCTTGCGATCGGTCTGCTTGTTACACTTGGCATCGGTTCCTCATTCTCCACCATTCCGATTATCGCCACTGTATTCGTGCCGCTGTGCATCGGACTAGGATTCAGCCCGCTAGCCACTGTTGCCCTTATCGGAACAGCAGGTGCACTGGGTGATGCTGGTTCACCTGCCTCGGACAGTACACTTGGTCCTACGGCCGGCTTGAACGCAGATGGGCAGCACGATCATATTTGGGATACCTGCGTGCCAACTTTCCTCCATTACAATGTGCCGCTGCTTGTCGCAGGCTTCATTGCTGCAATGGTGTTGTAATTGATTGTAAAACATCATGCGGCAGGCTGCTGCATGGTACCACCACCTCATAAAAGCAAGGGATTGTCTGTGCTTCGTCGGAGCATTGACTCGTATGGACAATCCCCTGTTAAGTACCCATAAATACGCCATCTACATAAATCAGCGAATTCCTATCTACAATCATCTATCCTTATTGACTAAGCTAAGCAGCATGCTTGCTGCATCAACATGTGTCCTTTCTACCTTTATACCCCGTAACAGCGCTGCGCATTCGCACGCAGCAGCCTCGAAGCTTCCAATATGTCCATACCTTGCAGCGCAGCCCACTCGATGGCAACATCGCGCGCCATAATGGGCATCGTATGTCGGCCTGTATATGTCCCTTCGAATGGCCACGGCCCATCCGTTTCCGTCATCACCTGCTCCACTGGATACTGTCTGGCCAACGCGCGGATCTCATCTTCATAATGGATATCTGGCGTAAATGAGATGAAATAACCGTTGTCAGCCATGCGGGATATCGTCTTCCCATCTCCTTTGAACCAGTGAAAATGCGCGCGACGCACACTATATCGCTCAAGTAAATCAACGACAATCGGTGCGTCATCGTATACGGCGTGAAGCACAATTGGCAAATCCCATGCAGCAGCCCGCTCTACAAACAATTCAAGCAGCTCTATATAGGGCAAGCGGTCAAATGAGTCGCCGCGCTTCTGCGACTCCTCCCGCATATAATACGGCAAACCAACCTCACCAATGGCAATCATGCTCTTCTTATGCAGCTCAAGCCAAGCCAGCAGCCCTTCCTGCTCGTCAGCACTTGGAAGTGCTTGCTCAGGATGGAATCCGTATGCAGGGAGTACCTTGCCGGGATAACGATTCGCCCATTGCTCGGTGTGGTGGCAAGAGGCAAGATTCATAGACACCGCAATCACATAATCCAAGTATGGATGGTTTAGTGACGCTTCCAGTTCTGCGACTGCTGCTTGCTTATATCCATCAATATGCATATGTGCATCCACAACATGCACTTCATATTCGTTCATTGTGTTCAACCCCCATCTCAAAAAACGCCGCAGGCGTCACGTCTTAGACGAGTATCCTGCGGCGATTCACTTCAAAGGCTACGGCCTTGCTTTCTTTACATTTCTCCGGCTCTCAATTTACTTGCCTCATTCGAATTTCCGCCACGACCCTGACCTTGATCCCCTCGAATCATCCGAGCATTCCCCATAAGCGCAATACACACAAGCGCACATGCTACTGGGATGAGGGCCCATTGGAAGGTGCTAGCAATCGAGTCCGCGAGAGCTGTTGTCAGACCTCGGGCCACTTCAGGTGGAAGATCGCCCATCTGCCCGCTCATTAGTGTCTCGGGTTTAAGCTCCATCGCTGCACTGCCCGCAGGCATTACCTCCTGTAAACGCCCTTGGAACATATGCGACTGGATCGTACCGAACAAGGTGATACCAATCGTCATCCCAAGCGAGCGTGAGAAGGAAGCGGTCGAGTTCGCTGCGCCACGCTGATGAAACTCCATGCCGTGCATAGAGGACATGCTGAGCAAGGAGAAGGAGAAGCCGACACCAAGTCCCGTTAAGACCATATACAGCGTCAACAACGTACGCGGTGTATCTGTCGAAATCGTACTGAGCGCGAACATACCGCCGATGAAGAAAATACCGGATACGATCATCAAACTGCGGTAGCTGCGCTTCGCAACCATAATACCAGCAATCGAACTCGTCACAACGGAACCGATCATCATCGGTGTCAAGACGAGACCACTATCTGTTGCCGAGCCTCCATATACCCACTGGACAAACAGCGGGATATATACGGTAGCAATCACGAACGACACCCCGTAGAAGAAGCCGACACCCTGGCTTGCCGCAAACAAGCGGCGCTTGAACAGATTGAACGAAATAATCGGTTCCTGCACCCGTGTCTCAATGATCAAGAAGGCGATCAAGAACACAAGGAATATCGCAAATAGACTTATAATAACTGTTGAATCCCAAGCGTACTCTTTGCCTCCAAGCTCAAGCGCGAACATAAAGCTGACGATTGCAACGACGAGTGTAATGGCTCCGCCCCAGTCAATGCGCTGCTTCTTGGTCGTAGTCTTCTCCTTATAGAACTGCATAATGAACCATAGGGAGATAAGGCCAAGCGGCAAGTTGATGTAGAATACCCACTCCCAACCGATATATTGGGTAATGTATGCGCCAAGCAGAGGGCCCGCCACACTCGATACTCCGAACACCGCACCAAATAGCCCCGTCATCTTACCCCGCTTCTCAGGCGGGAACACATCGAAAATAATCGTAAACGCGATCGGCATGACGGCACCGCCGCCAATCCCTTGAATCGCACGGTAAATTGCAAGCTGAATCATGCTGTCCGCTGTTCCGCACAGCGCACTGCCGACCAAGAAGACGAGCAAACCAAACACATAGAACCGTTTGCGGCCATACATGTCGGACAGCTTTCCGAAAATCGGCATCCCTGCCATTGTCGCTACCATGTAGGCTGACGTCACCCACACGTACAAATTAAAGCCGCCCATCTCGCCTACAATCGTTGGCATCGCCGTTGCAACAATCGTATTGTCCATGGCTGCCATCAGGATACCAAGCAGCAGGCCGGCAACGACCATCCGCAGATTGCTTTCTTTCGTAATCATTTGAATTCATTCCTCCTCAGGACACACCGTCATCTCTATACAGCAATGCACAGAGTTGCGGCTATCCATGTCTAACGAGATTTAATTATAATCTTTGCCTCTAACTTTTTCCACCAGAAAATGAACAGCGGGTCATTCCAGGCAGCGGGCAGGATACATATATAAGATTTGAGATGGATAGATAATAAGGGATTAGAAAGGGCTGCATCTCATCTCTATATTCTCCCCAAAAAAAGCTGCCTCTTATTAAGAGACAGCTTCACGCTTCAACGTATAGGAGATGAAGATTGTATACTACGCAGCAGATCGGACAGTTCGCGCTTCATGCGGACGAACTCGGCCTCAGAAGCCAGCGCTTCCGTTCGCGGCCGCGCGAACGGAACAGTAACTCGCTCTAACACTTGCGCGGGGCGGTTGGATAGTACATATATCGTATCTGACAGCAGCAGCGCTTCCTCAATGCTGTGTGTAATGAACAGCACCGAGCGGCGATTGCGTTCCCACAGGTCAATGAGCCAGCGCTGCATATCACTGCGTGTTAGCGCGTCAAGTGCACTGAACGGCTCATCAAGCAGCATCAGCTCATGGGGGCTCATCATTGCGCGTAGGAAGGCGACACGCTGCTGCATGCCACCGGACAGCTCATGCGGATACGAGCGTTCATAACCCGTCAATCCAACATTGCTTAGCCAGCGGCGCGCTTGCTCCCGCGCCTCCTTCTTCGGCTTGCCTGCAATTTCTGGAGCGAGGATAACATTGTCCTCCACCGTTCTCCATGGGAACAACGCGGGCTGCTGCGGCATATAGCTGATATGGCCTGTCTGACCAACCACGTTCTGCCCATGGACGAGAATATCCCCTTCTGATGGACGAAGCAGACCGCCAATGAGATGGAACAGTGTGCTCTTCCCCGATCCGGATGGGCCAATAATTGAGACGAACTCTCCTGCTTGCACCGTAATGGATACTTGATCGAGCACATGAAGCCGTCCCGCTCGACCGTCAAATGACATGCTGACATCACGCAGCTCAAGAGCGGCCTGCTTCTGTACTGCCTCATGCTGATGCACATGATCAGCATCTCGCTGGGCAACTGGCTGTTGTTCGTTTGTTGTGATCATCTTTAACGCTCCCCCTTCACCCCTGTTTATTGTCACGGCGCCAATGAATGAGCAGCCGTTCCAATGCACATACGAGGCCGAACATGGCCAAGCTCAATAGAATGACAACTGCGATTGCCACGAACATGCGATCCGTGCGATAGGCTGCTTTTTGCAGTACCATGTAGTAGCCGATCCCTTTGTCCGTCCCGAGCCACTCGGAAATAATCGCACTCATCACGCTATACGTCCCTGCTATTTTCAAGCCTGAGAAGACAGATGGAAGTGCATGGGGCAGCTCCAGCTTCCAGAACAGCTGCGACCGGCTCGCGCCCGCCATACGCATATAATTCATCATCGTGCGGTCTGTCTGGGCAAGACCATCCAGGGTAGCCACGCATACGGGGAAGAAGCATACCAGCGTAATGGTGACAATCTTCGGCATGAGACCGAAGCCGAACCAGATCATCAGCAGCGGCAGCAGCGCAATCGTCGGGATATTCTGACTGACTATGACAAGCGGATAGATCGCCCGCTTCAGCCACGGCATCGGATGAAGCGAACAAGCCAGCAGCAGGCCGACAGCGGTGCCTACACAGAAACCAATGAGCGTCAATTGAACAGAAGCCCATGTATGCATAAGCAGACCGCCACCATTGCTTACGGCCTCTTGTACAATATCGAGCGGACTGGGCAGCATCCACTTCTCAATGCCTGACACCATTACTCCTGCCTGCCATATGGCGAGGAATATGATAAATGCAATGATCGGAGGACCGATCTTCGCGATTCGACGTCCACTCATGGCCGGTACTTCACCGTCAATTCATCCATCGTAATGCCGGAAGGCTTATACACAATCTTTACTTGCGACAATACATTGATGCTTCCCATCTCAATCATGGCCTTGTTCATATCCTCAATAATACGGAAGAGTTCACTAAGTTCGCCTTCCATCGTTGTCTCCAGTGGATTTACCTGATATTTCACACCCGATGCTTGAATGACTTCGATTGCACGATCTACATAGGGAATTACGTCTTCCCCATTTTTCGTCTTCGGAATGATCTGAATGCTTACTAAACTGTTCGCCATCTTGCTTCTCCTCCTCTTTCTCAATCCTCATGTAATGATCAACTTGTAACGGTCTTGGTGACGATTATCTCGTATCGATATCCTATAACGATATACACAGGTAACGATATACAGCAAAAGGGCGCATATGCGCCCATTGCCTATTCCTATAACCGTATAGGCTTATGAAGCTGGCAAGAAGTCATTCGTAAACGCCTTGTCTACATCGATGCTCTTATCCATTAATTTGTTCTCCACGAGCCAATTCATGTAATTTGCCCATACGTCACGCTTTTGCTCGCCCCAGCGAGGTGCATCGTCTTTATACTTCGGACTGAGCCATTTCTGGCTTGCGATAACCAGGTCTTTGTTCAAATCCGGCACAGCTTTAAGCAGCAGGTTGGCTGCATCTTCCGGATTGTCAATCGCATATTGATAGCCCTTGGACGTAGCACGCATGAATGCCTTAATCAATTCAGGATCTTCCTTGATCAGCTTCTCGCTTGTCGAAAGAACCGGCGTATAATAGTCGAGTTCCTTCGCATATTGATTGACGTACAGCATATCAATCGGCTCACCGCGAAGCTCTGCTTCAATACCTGTCCAAGCGTAAAAGATCCACGCGAAATCAATATCCTTCTTCACGGCTGTAAAGTAATCGGCATTGCCCATGTTGACGCTCTTCAGCTTGCTATAGTCGCCGCCGTCCTTTTCCATAATCGTGCGGATAATCATCTCCTCAACCGGAGAACCCCAGCCGCCATACGTTTTGCCTTCAAAGTCCTTAGGTGACTTGATGTTCTTGTCCTTCGGCGCGGCAAAGCCTGATGTATTATGCTGAATGATCGCACCAATCGACACGATCGGAACATTTTGTTGTCGAGCCATCGTAATACTTTCCTGAACACTAACACCGAATTGCGCTTCTCCCGATGCGATCATCGCATCTGATGCGCCAGTACTCGGCTGCAATATCTCGACATTCAGACCTTCTTCCTCATAGTAGCCCTTCTCCTTGGCTACATACAAGCCGGTATGATTCGTATTTGGCGTCCAATCAAGCACAATCTTAACATCGCGCTTCTCCTTCGCTTTATCCGTTCCTTGCTCCTGTGCCGTGTTCCCCTCTGTCTGGCTCCCTTGTCCTGCTTCCTGACCCTTGCCGCCGCAAGCAGCGAGCGCAAATGTCATCATGATAACGAGCGCCAGCATCAACCCTCGTGTAAAGCGTGTCCGTTGCATATGATGAATCCCCCTTCTCTTCCTTCCCTCACTAGTGGAGAGCCGATCATGAATTTAGAAAGTGCTTCGATAACGCCTGCCGCATTCACCAGTTGGACGATCCGCTCGATCGTATATGTATGGATGAGCAAGTTCCCGTCCCGCCGTCCTGCAACACGATTCAGATCCACAAAAAAAAGCGCCCCCTCTGGGACGCTTTGTGTGCCGTTCTACGCGTATATGCGAATGTGCATCATACGATGAATCACGTCAATAAGGTCATCCGGCATTCGTTCATCCGTACAGCAATTATGTCCATTCTGCCCAAAGCAGCGCACATTCATGCAGAGCATGACGAATAAGCAAGCAACCTAATTATAACAATAATGACGCGGTTCAACGTCTTTCCTACGCTGGCATTACCCAGATCAGGTGTAAGGGTCGGTATCTTAATGGGATACAATCTCAGCCGGCCAAATTCCAGCACCCCTAGCGTGCATATGCAGTTATCGAAGCTACCATATTACACGGGTAATTATAGTCCTCATCCATCAGAAAGTCCAGTGACAAACAGAAATTGCAAAGTGTCCGCTGATCATTGGGGCAATGCTTATATCTCCCATCAACTTCGTTATTCGTATGCTTTATGACAGCAGATTGCTCATATTCACTAGATTCCTGTCGAAAAAAGTTCCATGTGAAACAAGGGACAATCTTCCATTTTAACTCAAAATAATTACCTCATTGATTTCTTGGCGTAGAGGATGTCTGTATGATACGATCGCCAAAATCGTGATTGCATTCGGCCTGCTGCTTGGCTGCTTCGTGCTGCTGTGGCTGGAGCATTCCCTGCCTCATATGGATTTGGAGAATCCGAATCAACGAATTCGCATCAATATCGAACAGAAATCATTCCTTATCATTGCGGCCATCACCCTTGATTGACGGACTGGTTCTAGGCATAATGCTTCTAGACAAAATGCTTCTAGACAATGGTGACCATACTAGAGTACATATACAAAAGACCCCAACACCATATCGGTATCGGGGTCTTCTTTATATAATGAAGTTAGAGCCGCTTTACTAAGTCAACCAATGTGCGCTCCCTACTTCGCTTGCTGCCCTTCCACATCTCCACGAACAGGGAAGCTTCTAGCCCAATATAGAACTGGTGTCGACAACACCGAGATGATGAGCTTAATGACATAAGTAGTAATAAAGATTTGGAACCATACATCCCAAGGCACCATGCCAGCAAACGCAATCGTACAAAATACGAGCGAATCCGCCATTTGGCTAATTCCTGTACTACCATTGCTTCGAATCCACAATTGGCCTGCCTTCGGGTATCGTTCCTTCACCCAACTAAAGAGCTTCACATCTAAGAACTGACTGACGAAATACGCGGTCAAGCTTGCTACGACAAGGCGCGGCATCAAATCAAAAATATTCGACAGCGATGCTTGTGCCGTACGCGCCATATCAGAAGCCTCAGGCGTAAAGCGAAGAGCCATCTGCATAATAATCGTCGTCATAATCAACGTGAAGAATCCGAACCACACTGCGCGCTTCGCTTCCTTACGGCCGAACTTTTCATTCAACAGATCCGTTGTCAAGAACAGCGTTGCATTCGCCGTGTTGCCAAGTGTCATGACAATGCCGAACATCTCAATCGTCTTGCCAACTTGGATATTAGCGATGACCGTCATTACACCAATCCAAGCATATAGTCCCGACTTGCCAAATGCCCGGTAGCAAATCAAGAAGAAGGCAAAGTTCGCAAGGACGAACAGAATGCCCCAAGTAAAGTTGAACATATAATAAAATTCCTCCCTAGTTTTGATTACGCGGGATGGTTACGAACCGCGGCGCTTAGGCGCAAGCCATAACTTTACCATATGCATATCGTTCATGCCAATAGAAAAATATCACTGAACAGCGATGCAATTATCCCTTATATTAAGTGGAAGCAATTATTTTACATGGATGGATGAACGTTACCGATGCCCCTCTCGTATATTGTGAGCGATATGGAGGGAATATATTGTCATACATAGCCGCATCGTCAATGCCAGCTAATAAACAGTCGTGGAAAAAGTTTGGTTTAGTTAAAGATTTACCCTTTATGTGTGATATATATCACATTAAATAGAGGGAGTTAATGTTAAAATGACATTGTAAATCGGTTAGTTATAATTTTCACAAAGTAATTTTGAACTAAAGAAAAGGTGGGGACTCTTTATGAAAAAGAAACTTGTACTGTTACTATCCGCAGTATTGGTAGTAGGTATGTTGGCTGGTTGTGGAGATAAGAAAGAAGAAGCTGCAAAACAACCTGAAACAAACACATCAACAGAAGCGAATAAAGACGCTGCTCAAGTAACATTGAAAGACGGCGACTTCCATGCAGAATCTCCTGATTTCGATGAGAAATCCGGTTGGAAAGAAACAATGGACATCACAGTTAAAGACGGCAAAATCACAGCTGTAAACTGGGATGGCGTTCATAAAGATGGCGGAGATTCCAAGAAAAAGCAATCTCAAGACGGCAAATACGGTATGAAAGCTGGCGGTGCTTCTTCCGAATGGCACGAGCAAGCTGAAAAAATGGAGCAAGAACTTATCGCTAAGCAAGATCCAGCTGCGATCGCTGTAAACAACGAAGGTAAAACAGACGCTGTATCCGGCGTATCCATCCACGTTGGCAGCTTCGTGAAACTTGCTCAAGAAGCACTGGCTAACGCGAAGTAAGATAAGTCTACTCCTTCCTTGATCACATAGAGATAACACGGAAGCTCCGCAGTAGGAAAGCAAAATGGGCACAAGCAGCGTATGAATGCTTGAGAGCCATATATCGCTTTTTTATTCGCGGAGCTCCCTTGTTCGCATTAGATAGTTCAATTTTTAAATATCGACAAATAAGCATTACAACGGGGTGAAACCATGAAAGAGATCGTTGTATTGGGCGGCGGTTATGGTGGCGTACTGACAGCGAAAAAGCTGGCGAAGCGTCTGAAGAAAGACAAAGACATTCGCATTACGCTCATCGACCGTAAACCTTTCCATACGATGATGACGGAGCTGCACGAGGTTGCAGCATGCCGCGTCGAAGAAGAAGCAATCAAAATGGACCTGAAGCAAATCTTTGCAGGTCTGAAAGTAGACGTTGTGCTGGATGAGATCGAGAACATTGATTTCAACGGACAGAAGCTGCATGGCAGAAAGAAATCCTACAATTACGACCATCTTGTTATCGGTACAGGTTGTAAGCCATCCTTCTTCGGTATCGAGGGTGCAGAAGAGAATTCCTTCTCCCTCTGGTCGTTCGAGGATGCAGTTAAACTGAAACAACAAATTCGTCAAATGTTCATGGACGGGACGAAGATTTCAGATCCAGAGCTGCGCAAGCAAATGCTTACATTCGTCGTTGTTGGCGCCGGCTTCACTGGTGTCGAAATGGTCGGCGAATTGGCGGAATATCGCGAAGAGCTGTGCCATGAGTTCCATGTGGACGAATCTGAGGTTCGCCTCGTCGTAGCAGATATGGCTCCGAAAATCCTGCCAATCCTGCCGCAAAAGCTCATTGACAAAGCGGACAAGTATCTCCGCAAAATGAAAGTTGAAATTATCACAGGTGCGAAGATTTCCGGCGTTACGCCGAATTCCGTTGTCCTTGGCGATAATGAAATCAAATCGAGCACGGTTATCTGGACTGCTGGTGTCGAAGGTTCTGACCTTGTAGGCAACCTCGATGTTCAGCAGCAAGGACGCAAGCGCATTTTGACAAATGACAAATTGCAGTCCGTTGATCACAAAAATGTGTATGTTGTCGGCGACAACATCTTCTATATTCCCGAAGGCGAAGAGCGTCCTGTACCGCAAATGGTTGAGAACGCCGAGCACTCTGCTGGTCTTATCGCACATAATATCGTGGCTGACTTGAAGAATGGCACACATAAGTCGTATAAGCCAACCTTCCACGGTACGATGGTATGTATCGGTGGACGCTACGGGGTAGCCGCTATCGGCACGCCGAAGAAAATGTTCCACTTCACTGGCTTCATGGCCATGTTCTTCAAGCATATGATTAATATTGTGTACTTCTTGCAAGTACTTGGCTTCCATAAGATCTGGTCTTACATGATGCACGAATTCTTCCATGTGAAGAATCGCCGCAGCTTCGTCGGTGGACATTTTGCTAAGCGTTCCCCGAATTTCTGGCTTGTTCCGCTTCGGATCTATATCGGTTTCATGTGGTTATCCCAAGGTTGGGAGAAGGCATCGAAATTGCTGAAGGATCCTTCGCAGATGTTCCTCATCCCGCCTAAGGCGATGGATGGTGTGACTGCAGCTTCTCAAGCGGTTGATGCAGTTCATACAACGGTTGACGCACAAACAGCAGCATCCGCTGTTGAAGGTGCAAGTACGGCTATCAAGGCGATTCCAGTGCCTGATTTCGTCAAGGGCATTGTCGATTGGTCGATGGATTTGATGTTCTATACAAACGATGGCGGCTATACAGCAATGGCTTACATCTTCCAAGGCTGCATGGTTGCAGCTGAGGTTATCTTCGGTATTATGTTGATCTTGGGCTTGTTCACAGCGATCGCATCGATCGGAACTGTTGCGATGGGCGTCATGATCTACACGTCCGGTATGGCTCCTTATGAAATGTTCTGGTACTTCTTCGGCGGCATCGCGCTTATCGGCGGTTCCGGCAGCACGTTCGGTCTGGACTACTACCTGTATCCACGCCTGAAGCGCATTTGGAAGAAGATTCCGTTCGTGAAGCGCTGGTACCTGTATACGGATTAATTGCTCAACAAGAATAGATGGTATGGTGTACTGGAAAAGTAATGTGTACTTCGTGTCACATTACTTTCCTTATTTCTGAGGGAAGCGGGGGGTTCCCATGAATCGGCAACTATTGAATCAAACAAGTGACCTTCTGGCACAGCATCTCCCGCCGATCACCGGCATTCAATTGGCGGCTGGAACGGATGAACATCTGCTGCTCGACATGGCTCGCATGCTGAATGCGTACGATATGCAGCAGCAGGAACGTCAAGTGCTGCTCGGCTGCTACTGGCTGCTTCGTCAGGCACTGCGTACACATCAACATGTCCCGCAGGATGAACAGCTCGCGGGCAAGGCTGTGTTGGACGGTGATTTCCTGCTCAGCCTGTACTATCAATTCGCCGTTCGCCACGGAATGACGCAGCTCATTATAGACTTGGCAACGACGAACAAGCGCATCCAGATTCGCCGTGTCGAGGGCACTGCCTCGGATATGATGCTTCATCAACGAATGGGCCGTTTCGTGTCCACTCATTATAAGCAGGTGGCTTCCTATGGCATCATTTAACGGTACGCTGAGCGATCAGCTGAACATCTCCCTAAGGCGAATTAATCGGGATTTGGAACGCGTTATTCTGCACGATCCGGATGTCCCCTCCCGATCCATTGTCGCGAAGAGCGTGTTGGATCTCATCCGTGCAGGAGGCAAGCGTCTTAGACCTATGATGACAATCGTAGGCAGCCGCTTCGGCACAGACGTGGAATCCGAAGATGTCTACCGACTTGCCTCTGCTGCCGAGCTTATTCATGTAGCGTCACTTATTCACGACGACATCCTGGATCAGTCTGATACGCGCCGAGGCCAGCCAGCGCTGCACTGCAAGACAGGCATTTATGACGCGGTTCACATTGGCAACTACATTATGTGCCGTGTCATCGAATTGCTAACAGCTAGCGGCAAGGATCATGAGCCTTACGCACATGATCTGGCGTCGATTACAACGACGCAGCTGTGTCTAGGTGAATATCAGCAGCTGGAGTTAAAATACAATTTCGACCTGTCGCTTGATGCGTATTGGGAGAAGACGCGCAACAAGACGGCACTCTTGATGGCAACTTGCCTGCAGCTAGGTGCGAAGGCAGCAGGCGCTGATGAACACGTAATCGATCAGTTGTATGCATTCGGCGATCAGCTCGGGATGGCATTCCAAGTCAGAGATGACATTCTCGACTTCACCCAATCTTCGGAATCACTCGGCAAGCCTGCCGGGGTCGATCTGCGGAACGGACATGCAACGCTGCCGGTCATTTTGGCCATGCGTGACGCATCGATCGCAGCGAAAATACATGAGTTGAAGGCAGATTCACCAGATGATGCATTCGATGAAGCCCTTGCGCTTATTCATCGCAGTGGTACATTGGATGAAGCACTTCAAATGAGTCATGAGTTCATGAAGCAGGCTTGGAATATAACGGAGCAGCTGTCTTCTTATCCTGCCCACCGGGATTTGAAGGCATTGTGGCATTATTTCGAAGCCCGCACCTACTAGTAAACTTTTGATCACGAAGCAATATCAGAGGAGTAATTCGGCGTCGAATCTTGCACTCACCCTCGAAGAGCTTATGCTTTCGAAGTATGTTTCCTGTGGAAACATTTCAGGTGCTCATGTAGTTTCGACTACACTGCGCTCCTCCCTAAAAGTTTTGCAGAGCAAAACTCGCTTCGAAAGCGTACGCTTCGGGTTCCTGCAACCTTCTCGGTGCTGAAAAGTTTGCCTCACGTTAAATGGCCGAATCCTTGTTCAAATAAGGGTTTGGCTATTTTTTTAGTATCAATTGTTTACAAATTGTACCGTTTACTCTTTTGTGCGTTAGGGCAAGGTGGTATTATAAATATGTACAGGCTGCTTGTCTGTCACTTACACCATAGATGAAGGAGGTTGAGGTACGACGATGAAGCCTCGCCAATTCGTAATAGAAGCAGTCATGCTGGCGGTCTATGGTCAACTGTCTGTGCCGACGCGTCCAGTCGAATATATAATTCCATACACGACGATACTCGAGCTGTACGAAATGCGTCTGGAAGGTGACCAGGTCATGCCTGATCCCGAGGAAGACGTATATGCCAAGCAGCAAATTGAGGAGCTCATCTCCTACTTCGAGAGCGAGCTGAACAAGAAGAAGATCGAACGTGCACTGACAGCCCCTTGGCGCCACAGTCCACCGCTTATTTTGCAGGGCAACGTATCCTGCATTGTCGTCAATGCGATGGATAACGCCCGCTATGGCGAGACATTTGACCCCGTCGAAACGGAACTTATCCTTACCGCTATACGTGAACAGGCTCCCTTACTTACTGATCAGTTCGAATATGTAGATCGCCTGATTACGAACGAAATCCCGATTCCCATTTACGATATCGATGATTTTGAATATGCAATGGAGCACGAAGAAGTGTCCGGTGATTCCAGTACGAAATAACAAGAAACCTGCCCCTATTGTTAAGGAGGCGGGTTTCTTGTTTTATGTGGCTCTACAATTCGGAGCAAATGGCCACAGCATTTGAGAATATGAAGTGCTTAACCGTCCTGCTCACCTGTTCAACGATTTTCTTCTGAGTATCCGATTCCCCCATACTCCAGGTATCTTCATCCCATTCCCACTTACATACACTTGCTTCTCTCTGCTTTGAAGCGTATTCCAGTTACCATCCAAAACACCCAATTAACAGCATCAAAAAAAGAGTGATGAATACCTCAGTCATGTGGAATAGTAATATTGGAAGAAGCATATTTATTTTTACTTATATTGCTATCTGTGGATGGTTGCTGTAAAACTGCAACAAGTATTATAATTAATTTAGACTCATTATTATACAAATTACTGCAGCAGGATATCGACATCAAAGGAGAGTTGTTATGCCCAATTATGATAAGAAGAAGATAATAGAAAGTGTCCCACAACAAGGGTTTTTTGGACATCCTAAGGGCCTTTTCACCCTCTTTTTCACTGAGTTCTGGGAGCGTTTTTCCTACTATGGGATGAGGGCAATCCTTGTATTTTTTATGTATTATGAGGTGACGCAGGGCGGACTTGGGTTACCGGAAGACATCGCGCTTGCCATCATGTCCATTTATGGATCACTCGTATATATGTCAGGAATCATTGGAGGTTGGTTGGCTGACCGAATATTCGGTACGTCGAAAGCGGTTTTTTATGGCGGAGTCTTGATTATGTGCGGGCATATCGTGCTGGCCATACCGGGAAATACCGCGCTTTTCTTTGTATCTATGATCTTGATTGTATTAGGTACAGGACTGTTGAAACCCAATGTATCCAGTTTAGTGGGAGATATTTATAAGGAAGAGGATATCCGCCGAGATGCGGGCTTCAGTATTTTTTATATGGGGATTAACCTAGGAAGCTTTCTCGCTCCTCTGGTTGTAGGAACAGTTGGGATGAATAATTTCCATCTTGGCTTTGGTCTTGCCGCTGTCGGGATGCTGCTAGGTCTAATTGTTTTCGTAGTAACTCGTCCTAAAAATTTGGGTATTGCCGGTACAGTCGTCGTTAACCCGCTGTCACCTGCCGAGAAGAAAAAGGTATTTACCATTCTTGGTGTAAGCATTATTGTTCTCGCTGCCTTGATTACGATTGCGATACTATTAGGCGCACTTACGTTTGACACCTTTATCAAACTTGTTGGCGTGTTGGGAATAATGATTCCAACCTTGTATTTTGTCGTGATGTACCGCAGTCCGAAAACAACACCCGTTGAGCGTTCCCGAATCATTGCGTACATTCCTTTGTTTATTGCTGCGATTATGTTCTGGGCCATTCAGGAGCAAGGATCTACGATTCTGGCTAACTATGCGGACAAGCGTACCCAATTGGACTTCGCGGGTATTCATCTTTCACCGGCTTGGTTTCAATCGTTGAATCCACTATTTATCATCCTATTCGCACCTGTATTTGCGTGGCTGTGGGTTAAGCTCGGCAATCGCCAACCGACTGTACCGCAGAAGTTCTCTCTGGGCTTGCTGTTTGCTGGTTTGTCCTTTTTGATTATTTTACTGCCGGCTTACTTTGGCGGTGCTGGTTCGCTCGTTAACCCATTGTGGCTCGTCCTCAGCTACTTCGTCGTTGTACTCGGAGAGTTGTGCTTGTCGCCAGTTGGCCTCTCGGCTACCACGAAGCTTGCACCTGCGGCCTTCTCGGCTCAGACCATGAGCTTATGGTTCCTGTCCAACGCCGCTGCTCAAGCCATTAACGCACAGATTGTGAAGTTCTATACGCCCGAAACTGAGATGCTATACTTCGGAGTTATTGGTGGGGTGGCCCTCGTGCTGAGTCTGGTGCTTTATTTGCTGTCTCCTAAGATTCAGGGCTACATGAAAGGTGTAAAGTAAGCAGAGCAGCTCCACTGTCACTATCGTGTAACTAGTCATTACGAATGCCAAATAAGTAAGCGCTGCTAGCTAGTACGAAGAAGTATTTAGTTATATACCGATAAAAAAGTTGAACCCGCCTTCATTCATGAGGCGGGTTTTTTGTAGTAAATGTAGGATCGAACCAGTGTATCCTTCTTCAGTAGGACATTACAAAACCATCCTTACGAAAGACTATATTCAGAGAAGATGCTGATCTCTCGATCAATTTAGTAGGGTTGCTCAGCTTATATTAAGAGTAGGAATATGTAAGCTCATACATCATCGGGCATTAATTTAGCCGAGATAAGTTTTGGTTTTGTAAACCACCATCGACTTTCATACATAATAAAATAGTTTTTATTCACCTTCAACGTGTGAACAATTTCATCAGTACTGTCTATTACAATTCGCTCTTCTTCCCTATTTATAAATACTAGTGATTTCTTATTTTGATCTATTTCGATAAGAGTTGCAACAGCGCCTGTTGTGTCTGTGCTCAGTAAAAATGGCATTATAACAAAAAGGAAAAAGCACAGAACAAATAATACAAAAAAATTCCTTCTGATAAAATAACCTCCTAAATATTTACAATATACATTATACTAAAAAATCGGCATACACAATTTTACAAATTAGGAGGGGTTTTATTGAAATTCTTATCGCGTCAATATGTTTTATCAGTTGTTGCAACAGTCCTTTTGTTCAGTTCATTTTTTTCGTCGAATGTAAAAGCACAATCACAAGTAGAAGCACTTAAAACATTTACGCTCAACAATGTTAGTGTTCAACAATTTGAGGATGGGTATATCAAAGGAATTACTGCGCCTCAAGAGCTATCTGTAGATCAAAAAGACGCAATTCTCAAACTTTTAAATTTCACTGATGAAGATATTATTGATTTGCCTGATTCATTAAAAAATCAACTCCTCAAAGAAGGCGGCGTTAAAGTTAAATAACATATCTTTGGACACACGCCTGTTGATTATCCAATAAAATACAATTTTAAAATAGCAAAAAGGCCGCTCATTCGGTAAAATGTTTGTACCCCTACAAACTTCCGAAACGAGGCGACCTCATGAAAAAGTTCTACCATGTTGCAGTCATTACTTCAATCCGTACTGTCCGAAGAAGAAGTCATGAAGGTAGCTTAATTGGTAGGATACCATGAGACAGCTCGTAAATTTTCGGTCTACACCCTACTACAATACTGGACACAAGCTGCTTTTGAACAATGGAATGGCTTTCGAGACGGTGCTAACCGTGCCATTACCTGTGGACTTACCCAAGTCGATTATTCGACTTTTTCAAAGAAAGCTAAGGCTGTTCCTTTCGCGATGTTCAAAAGATTATTTCATCTTGTGCTTCAAAAATGCAATCGGCGGGCTAAACGTCAATTGAAGCTCCCAAAGGAATTATTGCTTATCGATTCAACTACGGTCACCGTTGGTAAGACTCGTCTGCCTTGGGCTCCATTTCATGGAGAACGAGCTGGGATTAAGCTGCACATTGCCTTCCACACTGCCAGTGGTCAGCCACAGAATGTGATAGAGACAGTTGGCTCCCGTCATGATGGGCCTGTTGGCGAGGAACTTGCGGATTCGGCATATATTATCGTGCAAGATCGTGCGTACGGAAAAATCGAACGATTTGATCGCTATAAAACGGAAGGTCAATCCTTTGTCATTCGACTGAAAGAGAATGTACAGATCGTATTTCCACATTCCTTGCGTCGTCAGAAAACAAACGATTCCTCTGTTACCAAAGACATCACTTGTTTACTCGGAACAACTCAATGTCGATCCCAAGAGCGGCATAGAGTCGTTATGTTTCAAGATGGGCATGGACATGAAATTCGGGTAGTTAAGGATCTAAGAACGATCTCTGCAGAACAAATCGCTGGCAGATCGAGCTTTTCTTTCGTTGGATAAAGCAGCATCTGAACGTTCCAACTTTATTTGGTACGACGGAAAATGCGGTATATGGACAGCTTTATTCGGCATTGATTGTCTATGTGTTATTGAAATTTCTCTATGATACAGGCAGTTCAGTGGTGCCACGTCATGCCACCCTTGCTTTTGCGAAGTTTTCGCGAATTTTACTACATGACCAACTGCCTGAGATTTGGCTTGTTAAGCTTTCACTTTTTAGGGAGAAGTCTGCCCATTTCTATACAGCATTATAAACAAGAACTTGTATCAATACGATTGTCATAAAAGAGACAGCACCAACAATTTTAGCAGGATGTGTAAGCTTGTAATTATGGAAAGGAGCAATTCGATTGGCAATGAACCCAAACAAAAGAGTGCCTACAAACAAAAATAAGCTGCTTAGTATCATATGATTCATTGAATTCGCAATGCTAAGTGTATGATTGATAAACAGAACCCACAGGTAACCAAGAAAAGCATGGATAACGATCGAAAGCATTCCTTCTTTGATATTCATACACACCTCTCCTTTTTGACTATATCAATTTGTTTACCTAGAACAAGTAAAAGCAGATGATCTACATCTGCTTTTACTTGCTCCAATACTACTTACAAAATTGATGCATGAAGGGTTACTACTCCTCAACAGGACATCTGGTATTCCATCGTCCCTCTGCACAAATTTTGTATGGTGGAACATAACACCCTATCACAGTAGCTCCAGCACAAATAATTCTTCCAAAAGGAATTTTATCAGCAAACACACAAGCTCCGCCAACAATTGCTGCACATGTACCTTCATAAGTATCTCCGTATTCCTCGTATCTTGTACAAGTCCAACAATAACGATCTACCAAAGTTACATCACTATCATATGATTTTTTTAGTTTTTCAGCTTTATCTGTTAATGACGTAAGGTAACTTCTCAAATTTTCATTTTCGTTAACTTGGTAAGAAGCTTGAATATCACCTGCATGATCCCTTACATATATTTTTCCGTCTGAATACGATTTGCTATAATCGATGATCAGAGTATCAACTTGCTTTTTCTTTACATCATAAGTGAAAGTCAATAGAGAAGCCAATTGAATCGTTTCTTGCACATCATAACCATACTCAAATTCAAATTGAGCAATATATCCGTAAGGCTTATTATTCTCATTTCTAAGATAGTTCACTAATTTCGGTTCACTTTTAATTAAGTCATTTTTGTATTTTACATAATTGTTATCATTCGTTACCATTTGCAAAAAATCTTCTTTACTTAGTAATTCATCACTCGCAATCGCAAATGAATCTGCACTGATAAAGAAACTGCTTAGCACAAACACAGTTAGTAACATTACGATCGTTGTTTTAGTTATGTTTTTCAAATAAAGTCTCCTCCATTATTTTATGATCGTTCAATCTATTTATATACCTTGTTGTCATAAATTTAAGAATAGGAAACTGAAAAAAAATTCTCTCGTTATTTTTCCGAATCATTATCAAGTCTAAAAGCTAATAGCTTGAATGTCATACATGAATTTATAAAATCTAGATTTTTGTGTTAATAGTGATAATTTGGAAAGTGTTTGTTTTCAAGTAAAAATTCATGGGGAAAAAAATTATGGATTATTTCTGGAGAGTTATTACTGGCACAGAATTTGAGTTTTTGAATTCAATCATAAGTTCATCCAGTATCCCCCTTTCTATGACACTAGTAATGAGATGCAAAAATATAAATTATGTTAATATATTGAGCCTATTAATAACATGACATATTTTAACTCATATGTCAATTTCAATGAAACAACTTCTTAATATAAGTGATAAACGCTTCAAAAACCATAAAGTCGGGACTATCAATAAATAAAAAAGGACCCGTTTCAAGGCCCTCCTCTATTTATCCTATTTAGTGCAAGAAAAAATCAGCCATCGTACAGAACAGAATGGTCATGCTGATGACTTGATTCAAGTTGTACGACGCGACATTCATCCGTTTGCGGCTGGATGGCTTGATGATGTTGTGTTCCAGCATCAGCAATATGACCGCGATACCGATGCCGATTAAGTAAACGGTGCCTAATCCGCGAATGACATACAGTACGAGCAGCAGCACGACCATGATCGTATGCAATGAACGCGCGATGAAGAGCGAATCTTCATAGCCAAAGATGCTCGGCACCGACCATAATCCGGTCTTGCGGTCGAACTCAATATCCTGCGTCGCATAAATGATATCGAATCCCGCAATCCACAACATGACGATTGTGCCCAAAATAAACGGCGTCACGGCGAACTTCCCAGTCACGGCGAACCAAGCACCAATAGGAGCTGATGCAATCGTAAAGCCCAAGTACAGGTGGCACAGCCAGGTGAACCGCTTCGTAAACGAGTACGAGCAGATAAGTACAATCGCCACAGGCGACAGCCATAGGCAGAGTGAGTTCAGCATCCCAGCCGCTGCGATAAAGATCGCAAAGTTGATGATGACGAACAGCGTCACTTCACGCCCATGCAGCAGCTTCTGCGGCATATGCCTATGCGCCGTGCGCGGATTCGCTGCATCGAATGGCAGATCGGCCAAGCGATTGAACGCATTCGCTCCGTTGCGGGCTGCTACGAGCGCAATGAGCGACCAGAGCATGACATGGAAGGAGGGAACCCCTCCTGCTGCCCATACCATCGAGATGATGGCGAACGGCAGTGAGAACAGCGTATGGGAGAACATAACCAGTTCTCCGAACATGCGCGTTTTGCGAATAACCTTTTGAATAATAACCATAGCTTACATACACCCCATGAGTGTTCAAATATCTATATCTATTGTCCTTAACAGGCACAATTCCAACCTGCTAGATGCGATCATGTTGCCCTGCTATGAGCTCTCTATTCAACAGAGTCAAATGGACGTTTCCGAATCGAGGCGAAGCAGCCTATTGAACCGCCTCCGCCAATACTGCATCCAGTTCCTTCAGCATCCCCTCAATATCTTGCTCGTTCATCACGAGCGGCGGCTGGAAGGCTAGCACGTTGCGGCCAATGCCGTTTTTCCCAATAATATAGCCGCGATCCTTCATCGCTTCCAATACGTGATCCGTAAGTGCCGCGCTATCTTGTTCGTCTGTACCGTGCAGCTCCGCACCAAGCATCATGCCCTTGCCGCGTACATCAACGAGTACCGCATGCTTCGCCTGCAGTGCCTGCAAGCCTGACTTCAACTGATTCCCGAGCCGTTCTGCACGGCCTACCAAGTCTTCCTGCTCAATATAATCGAGTACAGCCAGCGCAGTAACAGAAGATACCGGATTACCGCCAAATGTCGATGCCGACGCACGGTTGAAGCTTGCCGCGATCTCATCTGTTGTCGCAAATGCACCGATTGGCACACCGTTGCCTAGTGCTTTTGCCATCGAAATAATATCTGGCACAACGCCGTAATGCTCCATGGCAAATATACGGCCTGTACGACCGAAGCCGGTTTGGATCTCGTCGGCTATCATCAATACGCCATGCTCCTCAAGAAGCGCCTTCACCTCGCGGAAATACCAATCTGGCGGTGCAATCATGCCTCCATTGCCTTGAATCGGTTCCACGAGCATCGCTGCAAATGTATCTCCCTTCTCCTCCAGCACCTGCTTCAGCGCCTCAATCGAGCGGCGTGCCGCCGTCTCATCGTCTGTCTCTGGATCGTATGGACGCGGGATGAAGGTCACTCCGCTGTCCAAATAATCATCAGCACGCCACATCGGGATGCCCGTTACGCCCATCGTCAGGAATGTGCGCCCGTGCAGGCCATACTCCAGCGCAATGAAATTGCGGCGCTTCGTATGAAGTCTGGCAAGCAGCATCGCACCCTCATTCGCTTCCGAGCCGCTGTTGCAGAAGAAGGTACGCTTCAGATCACCCGGCAGGATGCCGTTCGCGAGCCGCTCCGCCAAATCGACCATCGGCTGCGTCAAGTAAATCGTTGTCGTATGCTGCAGCGTCTCCAGCTGCTTGATCGTCGCTCCCGTAATCGCTGGATTGCAGTGACCGCTCGCCACGACTGATACCCCTGCGAAGAAATCAGTATATTGTGTGCCCTTCTCGTCGTACAAATACTGCATCGAGCCGCGTACAATTTGCGGTGGATTGCGATAGAAGTGATGCGTGCACGGGAAGAAATATTGCTTCCGCTTCTCTATGATACCTTCTGGTCCGATATAGGTCGTTTGCTCCTTGCTCACGTCATTGCCACCCTTTCTCTTCTTGAACTGGAGAAACGGCAGACTGTAACTTGGCCATTCAAGTCAAGCCCTGCCGCTTCTTGTTCTCTCTACTCCATTACTGCCTTTATTCTCTTATTTATCCATCATTACTTTATCTCTATTCATGATATCATGCGTACTTCCAACTCATCCGTTCATCCGAGATTAGGAAAGAGAAGAAGCGCATTTTCTACCACAGGTACAGAACCGATATAGAAAAACTATTTAGGACACCGTAATAGCAAAATAAGAAGCCTAAGCCCGCCGCTATAGATCTATTAAGAATGCAAACTAAGCATGAACTGGCTGCAAATCAATCGACAGCGCTTCGCCGAATTGCAGAGACCCTAGTGTGTAGCCTGCATATTCCGGCTTCATGCCGGCATACAATTCACCACAGAGCGACAAGTCCTGCAGCGCTGTACGGTACGTGCCTACGATGCTGCGCAGCTGCTCAGTTGTGTACGACTTGCCCTCGATACGGAAGTGGTTCACGCCCGCTTCATGCAGTTCCTTCAAGAACGGCAAGTAACACAGTTCTTTGGCCAATGCCAAGTGGTTGCGTCCGCTCCAATCGCGGTACACCGGATTCTCGCCCTTGTCTGTCATCAGCACCAGGTGCTGATTGTCGACGTACTTGTTGTCCTCCTGCATGATCGGCTCTATCGCGACTGTATTTTCATACAGATCCAATTCCAGATACATGGCGATTGGCGAGCCGTGAACGATCATCTCGACCGGCACCTTCTCCGTCTCTTGCAGCAGATTCGCTAGGTCGTTCAGCGGAAGCTCTAGAGACGCATGTACGCGCTCCAAACCGAAGTGTTCATGGTACAGCTTCGCCGACATATGATTATATACGTTTAGATTGAAATCGCCAACCATCGGTAGAGCGATGTCACGGAACTTATGCATAGCTCCGATATTGGTGACGAGCAAACCATCAAGCCCATATTGCCCGCCCCGCAGGAAGTGATTGTATTGCTCCATGTGCAGTTCATTCATCATGCGCGGCATACCAAGAATGATTTGCGAAGAGCCCTTCATCTCAACCAGCATCTCAATATCATGGCGTGTGAATGGCATATCTGGCTGGAATACGTCTCCTGTCAAATAGACAATGTCTGCACCCGCTTCGAGCACCGTCTTCGCCTGCTCCACATTGTTGACATGTACAGACAATTGCGGCTGCTTCATCTTCTCCGGCTGTCGAACTCCCGCCAAGGCATCACGAACCTGTTCCAGTCGCTCTGGCTTCACTTCACGCTCAGCTGTTGGTGTACTGAATACTTTACCTGTGCTATAAAATTTCCCCGTTCCTTCATAGCGCGTGTTGATATAGTCAAGTCCTGGCTTGCCGAACGCGTAGGCTGTCGAGAAGTCGCGCTTGCGGTTCTCATACAGCGTGTCGCTGTTCTCCTTCCGATCGTAGCCAAGCGGATCCGCAATGTAGCGATCGATTGCATCGCCATAGCTGTTGACAATCATCTTCAGGAACTCCAAATCCCGCATCCGTCCCTCTAGCTTGAATGAAGTAATGCCCGACTTGATCAGCTCTGGAATATGCTCATACATGTACATATCCTTCGCCGCAAGCGGATATTCCGTTGGATATACATTGCCGTCCTTCTTCACCCGGTAATCCCAGCGGCATGGCTTCATGCAGCGTCCACGATTCGCACTATTGCCATACAACATCGAGCTGTAGAAGCAGTTGGCTCCGTGTACCGTACACATATCCCCATGGACGAAATATTCAAATTCCATGCCTGTCTTCGCTTGCAGCAGCTCCGCAGTATGCAGATCCATTTCACGGGACGCGACAACACGTGTAACGCCCATTTCCTTCAATGCCTCGATCATTTCTAAGTTGTGCACATTCATCATGACAGAGGAATGAACGGGTACATTCGATAAATTCATTTCTTGGATGAGTGGGAATACGGCCAAATCTTGTGCAATAATCGCGTCTGGACCTACTTCGTTCAAGAACGTCAGGTAACGCTTCGCTTCGTCCAAATCGCCTTCATTGAGCAAGTTGTTCACAGTAATATAGGCGCGCTTGCCGCGTTCATGCGCCATGTTCACGGCTTCACGTACTTCTTCATAGCTAAGATTGTAGCCCTTGCGCATCATCCGCATGTTCAGAGACGGTCCCCCGAAGTATACAGCGTCGCAGTTCATATCAATGACAGCTTTGAAGATGTCAAACGTTCCGGCAGGTGCCAACAATTCAATTTCTTTCCCATTAAAATATCTAGCCACAGTCGCTCTCCCCCAAGTCCATTCGTTTCAAGTAGTAGTCACTTCTAAGGTATCGCCTTGCGTTCTTTCGAATAACCAAATATTTATATTCTAAATATAACATATTTAAACTGTTATTGTGACAATTTTCACAATATATACAATAAATACGCGCAATCCGCTGCCGCTCCTCTCTTTCTTAGAGGAAAGCAACGGATTGCGCACCGATCTACCATAGTAGAATAAGCACTAACATTCCAATAAATAACGCCATGAACCAGGTATCAGCCTGCTTCCATTTCAATTGACGCAGCGACGTACGCGGTGCATTCAGTACATAGCCACGCGCCTCCATCGCCTGTACCAGTTCCTCCGCACGGCGGAAGGCACTCACGATGACTGGCACCATTAGTGTCATAACCAGCTTGCCCTTCTGCGTGAAGGACAAATCCGCGTAATCCGCTCCACGCGAAGCCTGCGCCTTCATTACCTTCTCCGCTTCCTCGAATATGGTTGGAATGAAGCGCAGCGATATCCCTATCATCATCGACCAGCGCTGCGGAGAGCCTCCTACGAATCGAATTGGCTTGAGCACGCGCTCAAGTCCTAAATTCAGCTCAACCGGAGCTGTCGTGAACGTTAATATCGCAGTCAGTGTCACGAGCAGTGCCATTCTCCATACGGCATATGCCCCATAAGTTACGCCGCCTGTCGTAATCTTCAAGCCGCCTACTTGGACAAGTGCACTGCCGCTTGAATCAAATAGAAGATAGAAAATAAACATGAAGGCCATAATGAGCCACAGCGGCCGGGAGGCGCGGAAGTAGCGGTACAGCGAGATACGCGAGCTTATCATCATGAGCAGCGCGAACACCGTAAGCGCCGCAAGCTCAGCGAACTGCTCTGCAAGAATGACCGCGATTAGATAGATGACCATCGCAGTCAGCTTGGCGCGCGGATCAAGACGATGAATCCATGAATCGGCTGCCACGTAGCGGCCGAGCATCATTTTCGCCTGCATAAGGCTACTCCTCCTTCTCCTCCAATGAATCGGCCTGCTGCTCCAACTGCTTGCCTGCAAAATGTGATCTTCCTTCGAGCCCTACGCCTGCAATCGTGGCAGCGAGCCATTCCGTCCATCCCTCTACCGAGCAAGGAAGCTGATCCATTGGCACACCTGATCGCTCCATAACAAGTGCTGCTAGACGCATCGTTGCAGGCAGAAGAATTCCTGCCTCCTCTAGTCGTTCCGGCTGCGCCATGAGCTGCGAACGCGTGCCTTGAAAGGTTACTTGCCCATCCTTCATTAAGGCGAACGAATCTGCATAGGCAAACAGCTCATCCAGACGATGCGTTACCATAATGATCGTCTTTCCCTCTTCCTTACAGAGCTTATGCAGCAGCTCAATGAGCTCTGCTCTGCTCACCGGATCAAGGGTAGCCGTCGGCTCATCAAGTACGACAATCTCGGGATTCGAGGCGAGAACGGTCGCAATCGCTACCTTGCGAATCTGTCCGCCGCTTAGCTCAAATGGACTAACCTGCAGCAGCGATTCAGGCATACCTACCTGCATCATTGCCCTGCGAGCGGATGCCTTCGCCTCCTCCTCACTCTGTCCGAACTGCAAGGGGCCGAACAAGACATCCCGCTCCACTGTTTCCTCGAACAGCTGCTGCTCCGGAAATTGAAAGACAAGCCCAACACGGCGCCTAAGCTCCTTCAAGCCGCGCTCTGGCGTGCCTCCTTGGAAGGTGAACTCTAATACCTTCAAGCTTCCGGAAGTCGGCTGTAAGATCCCGTTCAAATGCTGAAGCAAGGTTGACTTGCCCGAGCCGGTTGAACCGAGAAGCGCGATGAATTGTCCTTGCTCGAACGTGACATTCAATTCATCTAGTGCGGAGACACCGTGCGCCCCTTGCCCTTGATAGCGATACGTGACCCGTTCCGCAGTTATGATCGCCATAGTGCATTCACCAGCTCTCTCTCGTCATTCGTATCCGGCACATCTATGCCTCTTGCTTGCAGCGCCTTCGCCAACTGGAGGGTAAATGGCGCCTGCAAGCGGCACTCCTTCATGAGTGCTTCGTCTGCGAACAGCTCAGAGGGCGTTAGATCCGCCGCTATCGTTCCGTCCTTAACGACAATAACCCGATCCGAAGCGAGTATTTCCTCCGCATCATGCGTAACCGATAGAATCGTGTAGCGCCCAGATGCATGCAAGCTCTGAAGCTGAGCGGTCAGCTCCCGCTTCGAACGCTCATCCAGCATCGAGGTCGCTTCATCAAATATCAAAATGTCCGGATTCAGTACCATCATACCTGCGATCGCCACACGCTGCTTCTGTCCCCCCGACAGTTCTGCGGGATGCCGATCGAGCCATTCCCGCACACGGTACTCATCTGCTACCTGCTCAAGTCGGGGTTCCATGTCAGCAAGCGGCAATTGGCGGTTCTCCATGCCGAACGCAATATCATCCCGGACCGTTGTGGCGAAGAACTGATTGTCTGGGTTCTGGAACAGAAAGCCGACTTGGCGGCGAATATCTGCAACGCTCTCTTCATTGAGGTGCTCCCCGTTGACATAAATTTGCCCAGCATGCGGAGTAAACAATCCATTGATAAGCTTTAACAGTGTCGACTTGCCCGAGCCGTTAGGCCCGATTACAGATATCCATTGCCCCCGCGGAACTTGAAGCGATATCCCATGGAATAGCGGAGAGCGGTGCGGATATTGGAAATGGATGTTCTCCATAAACACTGCATTTTCATATGCAGAACTGGCATGGGCAGTACCAACATCATTGGCAGTGCCCGCAACAGTAGCAGTAACATTAGCGGCACTATCAGCACTTGTCTCCTTGCCATGCGCCACCCCAATTTGCGGAGCAAGCGAGTCGAACAGCGGCAGCTTCGCCAGTGCTGCGACAATGTATTTCACCGCGATGCCGATAAAGATGCCTGTTACAACACCCGTAATAAGCAAGACCGGCAAGTAGTAGAAAATATTTGCCGTACCAAACACAATATACGCCGCAGTCAGCTGACCGGCGTTGTGCGCGGCGCCGCCTACGACGCTAATACCTATCAGGCTGACGTTATCGCGGCCAATTTTCAAGATGGCGTACATCACCATGAAGCTGAACAAAGATCCTAAGAAGCTAAATAGGAAGGCAGAGAAGGTTCCCAGCATGAGCGTCATGAGCAGCGTCTTCAAGATGACGAGCGTCAATGCGTCCCTTCCGTTCAAGAAGTATAAGCATGCCAAGATCATAACATTGGCTAATCCGAGCTTCGCCCCCGGGATAGGCAGAATCGTCTGCACCGGGAGCATGGCCTCTACGAAGCCGAGAACAACAGCAACAGCGCTGAATATGGCGATAATGACCGCCTTCTTCAACGCTTCGGACTGTTTGGACACGGCAATACGATTCTCATTATTGTACGACGGCATCGATGTCACTCTCCTGGCCAGCATCGCCCTCGCTGAACAGCTCGACAAGCACGCGATGAGGCAAGCATACGATTGTATCATTCGGTCTCGATACGAAGCCGAACGACAGGCATACCTTGTCGGAGCAATCGGCATCAATCATTTCGATCCCCTTATCATGCACCTTCAATAGGTTGAAGCCATGATCGGTTTCGACGCGAATAGTTTGTTCTTCCTCTGTTAATTCCACTTGTTTATAAGGTTTCCCATCTACGGAAATATGAGCGACCACCTTGGAATTGTGCAAATTTTCACTTTCGTTTTGAAAGAACCACTTCGGCACAAGAAATGCGAGCGCCGCGACAATAATGACTCCGATGAGAATCAGATCTCCACGTTTCATCTTGTTGACTCCTCGGGTTACATTTTAATTTTGAAGCTATTTTTATTATACCTCTTCGTGAAAGAAGGTTCAATGTTCGTCCATGTCATAACCGTGAACTTCAGCGGAATATACACGTGATAGACCGCATTTCTGTGATATGCTTGATTTGCAACTTTTTGGGGAACTGCTATAATAAAATGCTTGGTTACGAGCCTATTTCCTTAATACAAGGATGTTCAAATCCTGTCTATTTCATTACACATATATATGGAGGAATCGCCTTATGATACGTTCACGCAGCCTGCTTCGCAGTGCCATCGTTCTGTTCTCTGCTTGCGCCCTTATTTTGAGTGGTTGCGGCAGCAGTAAAGATGCATCTGGAACTAGCGATACTGCAAGCCAGAAATCCGCCATTAAGCAGCAATCCTACTTTATCTTTGATACGATCGTTACCGTTAAGATTTATGATGAGCGAGCGGATCAAAAACAATTCAAAGATATCGAGAACCTGTTAAAAGAAATCGACTCCCGCCTGAACCGTACGAAGGACACGAGCGAGCTAGCGAAGATCCATGCTGCATCCGGCAAGCAAGCTGTCGCGGTTACGCCAGAATCCTATGATCTGATTGCCAAGTCGCTCGATTACGCGAAGCGTACCGAAGGGCGATTCGATCCAACCGTCGGCCCAATCGTGGACTTATGGAATATTGGCCATGAGAATGCGAAAGTGCCGAATGCGAAGAAACTCGCAGAAACCTTAAAGCTGGTTGATTATAAGGATGTTACGCTCAACCCGGACAAGCATGAAATTAAGCTGAACCGTGAAGGAATGGAGCTGGATATGGGCAGTATCGGCAAAGGCTACGCTGCAGACCGTATTGCTGACTACTTGCGCACGAACGGCTTCCCTAGCGCCATTATTGACCTTGGCGGCAATATTTTTGCCGTTGGACCGAAGCCTGGCGGTTCCGACTGGACCATTGGCGTCCAAGACCCAGATGAATCTCGCGGCAACCAAATCGGCAAGATGAGGGTAACTGATAAGACGATTGTTACATCTGGCGTCTATGAGCGTTACTTTGTGGAGAACGGAAAACATTACCACCACATTCTTGACCCTGCTAACGGGTATCCGGTTGACAATGGTCTTAGCAGTGTAACGATTGTGACGAACAACTCGACAGATGCCGATGCGCTGTCTACTTCTTTATTCGCACTCGGTGTAGAGAAGGGGTTGAAGTTCGTCGAGGCAGATCCGAATATTGAGGCCATCTTCATTACTGCGGATCATAAGGTGTACGTTACATCAGGCATTAAGAAAATTTTCGAGCTGACGAACGATAAGTACAAGATCGTCAACTAAATCGAATCTAGTAAATAAGTTCTAACAAATGAGCGCCCACTTCCATGGAAGTCCATGCTTCACGCAGACTGCCAGCGATAGTGGGCTTTCTTGATTACCTGCCCCTTTTTACGCTGTTGCCCATCATTCACTTGTACTCCTCACCACTTTATCAAAACAGCATATGTTAGGTAGCAACAGGTTTACCCTATTTTCATAATCGCATGGTGCAGAGAGGAAATCATGCATGAAGAAAACTTCTCAATTCAGACGTATCATCCAATCACCGGAACTGGATTTCATCATGGAAGCTCATAATGGATTATCGGCTAAAATTGTGGAAGAAAGCGGCTTTAAGGGAATATGGGCCAGTGGGTTATCCATATCTGCTTCTTTAGGCGTACGGGATAATAATGAAGCATCATGGACTCAAGTCCTAGACGTCTTGGAATTTATGAGCGATGCTACAACCATCCCTATACTGGTAGACGGAGATACGGGGTACGGGAACTTCAATAATGCCAGACGTTTTGTGCAGAAACTGGAGCAGCGCCAAATTGCTGGGGTATGCATTGAAGATAAGTTGTTTCCAAAGACGAATTCCTTCCTTGACGATAACGCCCAATCATTGGCACACATCGAGGAATTCAGCGGCAAAATTAAGGCCATGAAAGATACACAGCAGGACGATGATTTTACAGTCGTAGCTAGAGTAGAGGCCTTTATTGCGGGGCTGGGACTTAAAGAAGCGTTAACACGAGCAGAGGCCTATCGTCGGGCTGGAGCAGACGCGATTCTCATGCATAGCAAACGTTCAGATATTAGCGAAATTGAAGCCTTTATGAACGAATGGGCAGACCGGCATCCCGTCATTATCGTGCCTACGAAGTATTATTCGACCCCAACGCAGCGGTTTCGGGAAATGGGAGTTCATGCCGTTATCTGGGCGAACCATAATTTACGGGCATCCATTGATGCCATGCAGAGAGTATCGCAGAAAATCTATCAAGACAGCAGTATCGCTGAAGCCGAGAGCAGCGTCGCCTCGTTGGATGAAGTTTTTCGCCTGCAGAACACCAACGAGCTGAATCAAGCTGAGGAGAAGTACCTCCCTCCCCCATCACGGACAATAGGTGATCTCAAATGATCATAACCGAGCAATTTGGAGCAGAACTGAAGAAATTGAATTTCTCCTTTTATAGCGGGGTGCCTTGTTCCTATTTGAAAAATCTGATCAATTACGCAATCAATGACTGCAATTATATCGCAGCAGCGAATGAGGGAGATGCCATCGCGATTGCCTCCGGCGCCTGTCTAGGCGGAAGGAGATCCGTTGTCCTCATGCAGAATTCAGGGCTAGCCAATGCCGTATCACCACTGGTGTCCTTGAATTATCCATTTCACATCCCCTTGCTTGGCCTCGTAAGTCTGCGCGGTGAACCAGGCGTGCCGGATGAACCGCAGCATGAATTGATGGGATGCATCACGACTCAGCTTCTGGAACTCATGGATATCGAATGGCAATACTTATCCCCTGATATCGATCAAGCCAAGGAGCAATTGCAGCAAGCCGTCCAGGTACTGGATCAGAATAGATCCTTCTTTTTTGTCGTTAAAAAAAATACGTTCAGTAAAGTGCAGCTTCATAAGCATGAATTTACAACCAATCGGAACCTGTTCAAGACAAAGAAAGAAAAGGGCGACCAGCTGCCATCCCGACTGGAAGCCTTATCCGTCATCAACGCCAGCAAAGATAAGACGACTGTCCAGATTGCAACAACGGGAAAAACAGGACGCGAGTTATATGAGATCGGCGATAGCAACAGTAACTTATACCTTGTAGGCTCGATGGGATGTGTCAGCTCCTTGGGTTTAGGCATGGCGCTCACTCAGCAGAAGCATGACATTATCGTCATTGATGGGGATGGCTCACTTCTTATGCGGATGGGAAGTCTGGCTACCAATGGATTTTACGGAACGCCTAATATGCTCCATATCTTACTGGATAATAACGCACATGATTCTACAGGGGGACAGCGTACTGTATCGAACCATGTGGACTTCGTAGATATAGCTGCTGCATGCGGATACGGCAACTCGCTCTACCTTCATGGCTTGAATGAGTTGGATCATCACATCTTAGATTGGAAACGTACAAAAGGATTAACCTTTCTTTATATAAAGATAGCCCAAGGTTCAAAAGAGACCCTCGGACGACCTCACATTAAGCCCCATGAAGTAACAGCACGTTTGAAGAAATACCTTGGATGTTATCCGCGCCTTTTAATGAAGGGAGAGTAATGATGCGACCCGTCATGCGCAACATACTGCTTAACCCTGGGCCGGCTACCACGACGGACACTGTGAAATATGCACAAGTGGTGCCCGACATTTGCCCACGCGAGGAAGAATTCGGCCTGTTGATGGAGAGCATTACCGACGAACTAACCCAGCTTGTAGCAACAAGCCCCGCATATACGTCTGTCTTATTTGGGGGATCTGGAACCGCTGCAGTAGAATCCATCATCAGCTCTGTCGTCGGAGACGATACCATCATAATTATCAATAACGGAGCTTATGGGCGCCGAATGTGCGAAATTGCGCACACCTACGGCATTTCTAACTTGGAATACTCATCTCCGCCCGATCAGGCGATTGATATCGGTAAGCTAGAGCAGCTTATCCTAAGCTGTTCTGGAACGGTGTCGCATCTTGCTGCAGTTCATATGGAAACGACAACAGGTCTTCTCAATGATGTATATGCAATCGGGCAGCTTTGCAAGTCCCATGGCATTGATTTTATCGTTGATGCCATGAGCTCCTTTGGCGCGATTCCGATCCAGATGGATGAGATGAACATCAGCTATTTGGCAGCAAGCTCTAACAAATGTCTCCAGGGGATGCCTGGTGTAGGCTTTGTTATCGGAAATACAAATAAAATCGCTTCGCTCCAAGACAGAAAACCACGAAATTATTATTTGAATCTATTTCAGCAGCATCAATATTTTGCAAAGACCCGTCAAATGAGATTTACGCCGCCCGTCCAAACCCTATACGCGCTTCATCAGGCGATTGAGGAATTGAAGCAGGAAGGTGTGCATACACGATACAACCGATATCGGCAGTCATGGGAAACATTAGTTGTAGGCCTTGAAAGGCTAGGATTAACTTATATCGTGGATAGGGAGCATCACTCAAGGCTCGTCACCTCCATTCTTGAGCCGGAATGTGTGCGATACGATTTTCAACAGATGCACGACTATCTATACGCGGCCGGCTTCACGATATATCCAGGCAAGCTGGATAACCGAGGTACATTCCGTATTGCAAATATAGGCGATATTTCACACCAAGACATCACTGCATTCCTGCATGCTTTGGAAAATTATCTGCAAATAATTGACTTCTTGTGAAAGGATTGTGATGGGCAATGAGCGGTGCGGATAAAATGAGGAAAAACAGCTTCATGAAAAAGGAGCCTCTTCTGCGAGGGCACATCCCTATAACATCAAGGGCAACTACACAGCGCATCAATGAACTGTTAGATCAGCATAAAGACATTATTATGAAACCCAATAACGGCAGCGGCGGTAAAAGTGTATATCGTGTTACTGACCTCGGAAACAATCGATACCGAATCCATCATGAATCATCGCGAACCAATGTTCACTCACGCAAGGAGGTATTTCGCCGTCTCCGTATTCAGCAAAAATCGCGGCTTTACCTGGTGCAGCCCCGAATCAAATTAGCGCAAATAAAGGGAAGACCTTTTGATTTAAGGGTCATTGTTCAGCGAAAGAGATATTCGAATACATGGCAAGTAACCGGCAAAGCAGCAAAAATAGCAGGTAGAGGTTATATCGTAACCAACATAACGAGAAGTGGAGGATATCTCCAGCATGTGGATAAAGCTCTTAGCAATAGTTCACTACCGGATTCGGTGAAACGTTCCCTAATTCCCGCAATCAATCAACTGGCGATTGCTGCCGCCACCCGCTTAAATAAATTATATCGGCATCAGCGAATTTTCGGTATTGATATGGGGGTCGATCGTTCAGGGCAATTATGGATTATTGAAGCGAATCGGCGGCCGTCCATGTCACACTTCATAAAGTTGGGGGATAGCGCTATGTACCGGCGAATCCAATCCTTTAAGCGATAGAGTATGTTAAAAACCCCGATCCCTCACCCAATATTTCCATCTCAATGCTTCCTCACCATAGGAGATCCGAGCCGTATACGGCCCGGGTCTCAATACTAGATCCTTGGTTTTGGTCAGTACCCTCCCTGCCAATGCCCTGAAAAAACCTGAGGAAAAGCAGACAATGGACTTAGCAGCGTTACGACTGTGACGAATAGCTCTACTGATGCCGATGCACTCTCCACTTCCTTGTTCGCTCTTGGCGTGGACAAGGGGATGAAATCCGATGAAGACTCACCACATGCTGATCAAGGCCATGCCGGCTGCTACTACCGCCGATGTCGCAATTCTCGTCCAGCCCTGCTGTTCCTTCAACACAACGATGCCTAGCAATGTCCCGATCACAATGCTGAATTCACGAATGGGCGCCAAGTGCGCAAGCGGACCAAGCGTCATCGCGAACAAGAACAGCAAATAGGAGCCTGGCGAGACGACGGAGCCAAGCACAATCGTGCGCCAATTGATGCGCCATTCCTCGCGCAGCCGCTTCGTTCTTAGGACAGAAGGCGCTAAGAATAGGAGTGCACCTAAGTTCGAAATTTGAATCAGACCCAAGGGGCTGAAGAACTGCACCACCATCTTATCCGTCAGCGTATAGCTGGCCGTACACAATCCTACCGTCGTCGTAATTGCCAAGGTAAGCCACCATGTCCTGTCACGCGGCTCCTTCGAGGAGAACATGCCGCTTAGTGCGAATAAGCCTCCAACAATGAGCAGCCAGCCGAGCCAGCCAACAAGAGACAGGCTCTCTTGGTATATCACCACACTAACAATTGGCACAATGAGTGCGGCCGTTCCGCGCATCATCGGGTATACCTTGGACAGTTCCCCAATCTGATAGGCTTTGGAAACGAGCCAGAGGTATATCCCTTGCAGCAGTAAGGACACAACAAGCAGCAAGCCATTCGTCCAAGTCCAGTGCATGATCACAAGATCATGGATGAAGAACGGCATGAACACGACGGTTGCCAACCCATGTAAGCAAAATAAAAAGGATTCCTTATGAATGCTCCGCTTCGCGAACATATTCCAAGCTGCATGCGCGAAGGCTGAAGCAATAACTAGCAGGAGGGCGTATATAGCCAATCTAGCATCTCCTTTGCAGCAGATATCTTCCATCATCCGATTTCACACAGTATAAAAGGTGAAGCTCCATCATGCCTAGCACCACAACAACAAGAAAACCCGGGTCGTAACCGACCGGGCCCCCTCGCTGTTGTATACAGCAGCCTATTACCATAGTTCGCTGTAGCAGCATCGTGCTTGCCATCGAACCGTGCACATGTCTCCTGCAAGCACGATAAGGTATTTACATCCCATTGACTTCGCTGCCTGACGATATTAGATTGCCGAGAACACGGTACCCGTCACCATGCGATGGAAGAACGGCTGATGCGCTATGCGATCCCCCGCCACTGGATCTTCACTGTAGAATGGCAGACGTTCTGCATCAAGCTCCTCCAAGCGATCTACGCGGCCTTCCACGAAGTCGAGAATCCGATCTTCCGCCGACTGCAGCCGTGCAAGCACGGTACCATAGCGGCTGTCGAGCACTTCCCAGCCGAATGGCTTGCTTGTCGCCATCCATAATGCACGATGCGCCTTGCGCGCTTCATCGACCAGCGGACGAACGGACGGAATGACATCAGCGGCAATGCGGCGAAGCTCATCCTTATCACCATTCTGGTACGCGCGCGTGACCTGCACGCCAAGCATCGACTTTGCGCCAACAGCCTTGGACAACTTCGCATACATATCAAACACGAGCGCATGATCGCCTGCGGTATTGTCACGTGCAGCCACAAGGCGTTCAGCAAGCTCACTGTAATGCTTCGGCAGCTGCGACTCCAGCTCCTCTGTCAAATAGATATCAAACAACCCAATTAGCGTATCTTGGAACAACAGGAACTTCGAACCGTTCGAACCGTGCATGTTGTTCTTCGCTACACCCGGTGTCTCATCCAAGTAAGTAAGCTGCCAGTAATCATCGAAGCTCTGTCCGGTGCACAGCTGGAAGCGTTCCTTCATCTTTGCTTCATCGACTTCCCCTTCGGTGTAGCCATGCTCAGCGAACAATTGCAAGCCTGGCAGAATTGTCATATGATTCGTCTCCTGCCCGTTGTCGCCCCATGCTGTCGCGAACACTTCCTTAATGCCCTTCGACTTGCAGGCAAGCAGCGCTGGATTCGTATTCTGCCACGTCTTCCCGTAGTTCGGACTCATCGCGCCCCATACCCATACGCCGCCAGCGAATACCGGATCAGAGCCCAGTTGGCGATGCTTCTCGATAAATTCCTCATAGAAGCCTTGATCATCATGGTAGTAATCCCAGTAGACGAATTGTACGCCCTTCGGAATTTGATCAACAACTTCATTCGAGAAGTTAATGTCGAGATCATAGTAGTGGCCGCCGTTTTTCATAAGCAGGTGGAAGTACATATCACTCCACATCATCGGCGTAAGGCCATGTTTGCTCGTAATTTCCAATACGCGCGCCAAATGCTCGTTCATAATATCGAACCGTTCGCGGAAGCCATGCTTGTGCATATATTTGCCCAGACCAAGCCCGAACGCCTCATCCATCCCGATGTGAATGCGCTTGGAACGCAGCGGCTTCGTTGACGCTACAATCATATCCTCAATGAATCGATAGGTCTCCTCTTCTCCTACAAGAAGAACGTCCTCCGTATCCTTCATCTCATTCGCATAGTCCCACTTCAGCGCCTGCGCCAAGTGACCAAGCGTCTGAATGCATGCCACTACCTCAATTCCGAACAACGCGGCATACTGGTCAATCTCATAGAGTTCCTCCGCGGTATAGCGTCCGCGCATGTAGCCGAAATACGGACGGCCTGGCACCTCATACGTATCTTCGGTATATATCATTGCGCCGTTCAAGCCCATTAACGCCATTGAGCGCAGCGTCTGCTTCATCATATGTACATTCGGAACTGCGTTCCGAGATGCATCAATCATCGTTCCGTTATACGTGAATTGCGGATGCTCTATAATATCGAATGGCTGCCCCTTGCGCAGCTGCTCAACGAACAAGCCCAGTGCACGGAAGAAATGAATATCCGACTCATAGCGGATCAAGCCTTCTATACCATCCCATGCAGCACGAAGCGGCCCCTCTCCCTGCTCTACGCGAACTGTAGTGCCTTCTGTCCCCACTTCCACCTTCAATAATGACTTCAATTCGAGAATCCCTGGTAATACATGTTCGATACTGCCCGTAAAATGCAACTTCACAGCCAGATCCCTCCCCACGAGTTAGTTGGATACGCTTACAGATACAGCGAGGTATCGGTATCTTTTTATAGAATGCGAAATGCGGAAATAAATTTGTCACCCGTAGTTTACCACATCTATCCCCTGCGAAAGTGACAAGCCCGTGAATTCCTATGAAAAAAACGTCATATCGATGACGCAAAAAAGGCCCAGCCTCGATGGACTAGACCTTACCTATCTTCTTTTTCAACATCACTTGGCATTTGCCAATCCCAATACCCTCTAATGGACAGGCGCACTTGCACTTCCTGACGATGCCACCTTGCTTGCATTGCCCACTTCTTGCACATTCGTTGATGCGTTTGATACACCTGCCGCAGCTGCCTGCTTCTGCTCTTGCTGCGAACGCAAATATACCATATAGTAAGCCCCTGCAACGAACACGACTCCTCCAACCAAGTTGCCTAGCCATACCGGTACGAAGTTCGTCATATATTGTCCCCAGCTAAAATGCCCCTCAAAGATCGCAGCCGGAATTACGAACATATTCGCTACAACGTGCTGGAAGCCAATCGCAACGAACGCCATCGTCGGGAACCATATCCCCATGATTTTCCCGCTGAAGCTCTTCGCTCCATAGGAGAGCCATACCGCAAGTGCAACTAACCAGTTGCAGCCAATCCCACTTACAAAGGCTTGAATGAAACTATCGTCCAGCTTATGCGCAGCCACATCTACTGTCTTCTGCAAATAAACGCCGGAGCCAGTCAAACCGACCACATGACCGAAGAAGTATGCCACGAACACCGCACCTAAGAAGTTGGCAATCGTAATGACGACAATATTGCGAATGGCCTCTGATGTGGTTATGCGTCCCTTCATCCGAGCAAGTGGCACAGCCATCATATTCCCTGTCAACAGCTCACCGCCTGCTAACAAGACTAGAATAAGACCAACCGGGAACAGCGACGCTCCGATTAAGCCATTGATGCTTCCCCATTCCGCAGGTGCTCCAGCTGTTACACGTATATATAAGAGATAACCAAGCGCAATAAATGCGCCGGCAAGGAATCCTAGAATCATCATGGCGGACAATGGGTTCTTCGCCTTACTTGTTCCGGTATCTACTGTCGCTTCCGCAATTTGCTGCGGCTTCAAATAACCTGACATCGACATGACCTCCTGCTTATGCTTATTCGGATGCAAGCCCCATCATTTCCAAGGCCACACCCCATCCGCACCTACTCAGATACGAATAATTCCAGTTGGAATGTCAGCTGAACAGGTTGCAAATTCATTGTAACGGAGCCCTAATTCCGATGTTGTGCATTTTATCACAAAGTATCTTTCAAATATTGTCCATTTTGCGTATAACCCCCTGCATGACCGATCTACGCAAAAAAGCCAGTAAGTCTCACGATCGACTCACTGGCCATAAGCTGTATATGTTGTTGACCTGCAATGTGAAATTATGCCTCGCGCTTTGCAACAATGCTCCGTGCAATGTGCACACCTGCAGCACCCGCTTGTGCGAGCCCACGTGTAATGCCCGCGCCATCCCCACCGCAGTACAAGCCATCAATTTCGGATTCCAATGTCGTATCCAGCTTCGGACGAGCGGAGTAGAATTTCGCCTCAACCCCATAGAATAACGTGTGCTCAGAAGCGATACCTGGTGTTACGCGATCAAGCGCTTCAACCATTTCGATAAGACTTTTCATCGTATTATACGGAAGCACAAGACCCAAATCTCCAGCAACAGCTTCTTTCAAGGTAGGCTCCAAGAAGCCCTCTTGAATGCGCTTCTCTGTGGAGCGGCGGCCGCGAATGATATCCCCGTACTTCTGAACGATAATCCCGCCTCCGGACAAATCATTCGCACGCTTGCAGATTTCACGAGCGTACTCATTTGGCTTGTCGAACGGTTCCGTGAACTTGTGCGAGACAAGCAATGCAAAGTTCGTATTCGCAGAGCCAAGCTTCGGATCCTTGTAGGAGTGCCCGTTGGCACACATGATCCCACTGTGGTTCTCAACCACGACATGGCCGGATGGATTGCTGCAGAAGGTACGCACTTGTGTGCCGACAGACGTGTTGAACACGAATTTCCCTTCATACAGGTGCTCGTTGATTTCGCGCATGACGATATCCGATGTCTCTACCCGCACTCCAACGTCCACTTGGTTGTTGTACATTTTCAAGCGGCGCTTCTTCAATATCTCCGTCAGCCACGCAGAACCGTCACGTCCTGGTACGATGACCACTTGATCCGCTTCATGCTTCTCGCCGCTCTTCAGTTCAATCCCCTTCACAATATGGCGTCCATCCTGCTTCTCAGTAATCAGATCCGCTACTTCGGTCTTATAGGCCATATCGATACGAGTCTTCAAATATTCATAAATGGATTTCAAAATCTCCAAGTTCTGCTCAGTGCCCAGATGTCGAACTTGTGCGCGCAGCAGCTTCAAGCCAGCAGAATATCCAAGCTGCTCAATACGGCGAACCGTTTCTGTCGTTGGATCGGTAATGTCCGTCGTCGCTCCGTGCTCCAAGTTGATTGCATCTACATATTTAATCAAGTCCAGTACTTGCGAAGCTGGCAAGAAATCTGTCAGCCAACCCCCGAACTCTGTAGTTACGTTAAATTTCCCATCACTATATGCCCCTGCTCCACCGAAGCCGTTCGTAATCGAACAAGCTGGAAGACAGCCAGCAAAGTCCTTCTTCCCTGCCGCTGGAGGACACTTCTGAATCTTCTCCTCCAAAATCGGACAGTTGCGGCGATAAATATCATGTCCCTTATCTACAAGCAAAACCTTCAATTGCGGTGCCTTCAAAGATAATTCATAACAAGTGAAAATACCGGCCGGACCTGCTCCTACAACAATTACATCATATTTACTCATTGTTTCCTCCTCGATGCTCACGATGTCTCGGTCTATTTCTCTTCTATCCGATGAGCCTGCACCTATTTTGGGCAAAAAAATATCCCGTTACGTTCAGGTATGCCAAAGCATACCTACTCGTAGTCAGGAATTTACGGCTCCTGGTAGAGACCCCTAGACCTTATCTCTGGGATATACGAACAGGATAAACAAAAAAAATGGCCAATCAATCCTTGCCACCCACTTCTGTGGGAGCAACCTTATTGTATCGGAATTTGGCGAACAAGTCAACGCCGTTTGCGCCCAATGTTCGTGAATTATTTTTAATTATTATTTCAATCCATTATAGTAGATAGTTAAAAAGGTAAAATCCGAACATTAATACGTATCCTCTTTGAGGAGTTTCTTACCATAGAAGAGTAAATACATCGTTAGTCAGGTTAGCATCTACCCAAATCTAGGTTCTCGATATATCATTTACCTATATGATCTAACTCACACCAATGAATGGGCATACGGATTGGAGGTTCGCGTATGAACACGCAGGAACCCCCCTACGGGGAAGGACTTATTATTGATAAGTTATATGTGACGAAGGGCAATTCCACACTTTTAGATGCGCTGAGCGTACAAATACATCCCGGACAATGCATTGCAGTGCAAAGCAACCATATTACGGGACAGTTAATTATCGATTTGCTTATGAATCGCGCTAAGCCCTCTGCCGGCAGTGTAACCTGGCGTGGAGTGCCACTCTCCTCTGCCTCACTCGCCACCAAGATCGGCTGGATTCGGCAGGGCGATCCCCTCTACGAGCGATTAACACCGAAGGATGCCCTTATCTTCTATATGAAGATGTATGGAGCCTACCATAAAGATCGACTTGAGCAGCTATTGAAGCTAACCGGTCTGCATGAGTGCGTGAATACGCCGCTTGGCAAATGTACGTTATCTGAGCAGCGCCGATTCCACTTGGCGAGAGCCGCCGCTCATCGCCCGGAACTAATCGTCATCGAGGATCCCGAATTCCATATGGACTTGGAGAGCAGCTACCTGCTTCGGCAATGGATCAACACCATGTGCGAAGAAGGCGCTTCAATCTTCATGACCGTGCCTTCCTTAGAAAGCGCGCTTACGATGACCAATCATGTCGTTCGCTTAACACCATCGGGCTTCAAGTCCGTTGTCATTGAGGATGAGGTGCCTGTAACAGGAACACTTCAGGAAGTCGAGATATTAGAAGCGCATGGGCATACAAGCGATGCTGAAGAGCAGGTGTTCGTGGCGGAAGCCGAAGATGGTGGACAAGAAGGCACCGGAACGACGGAGTCTCTGAATGAAGATGTTAGCAGCCAGCCATCAACCAAGGACAAGAAGTCCACAATACAAGCAGCTGAGAACGAAGAGGATGAGCCTGAATCCGCTTCAGCTGGAGCTGGACAACGCTTCGTCCCTCAAATCAGCTTCGATAAGATTCCAGCGCGCATCGAAGACAAAATCGTGCTTATCGATCCACTGGAACTGAATTATATTGAAAGCCAAGACGGGGCTTCCCAGCTTCATATGCATTCGGGTTCCCTCCCCTGTACAATGACGCTGACGGAACTGGAGCGTAAGCTTAAGGCATTCGGATTTTTCCGCTGCCACCGTTCTTACTTGGTCAACCTGCAGCGTGTACGCGAGGTCATTATTTGGTCGCGCAACAGCTACAGCCTTGTGCTCGATGATGAGAATAAGAGCAAGGTACCACTCTCCAAGAATAAATATGAAGAAATGAAGGCCATTATGGGGATCGGATAATTCATCATCTGCGCCATTCATCAGAAAAAGCTGTATTATCCACTCTCTCATTGGTTCCATTCCCCCCGCGAAATGCTCCATTCAACCTCTGGAGCACTCTATTCGCGGGGTTTTTGAGGTGATGATCACCCTTTTGCGATACGATAAGGATGTCGACAGGGACGGCAACGCGGCAATGAGCCGACTCAGCCGCAAGCGAATAATAGCGGCACCGGCATTCACATCGTACACAATATCATTTATATAAAGCGAGGGTGACTCACATGGAACCAATTATCGAAGTGAGAGCAATGACCAAGACATTCGGCAATAAGCAAGCCATCAAGCCAATTGACTTCACAATTGAACGCGGTGAAATCTTCGGATTTCTGGGACCTAGCGGCTCCGGCAAGACGACAACCGTTAAGATACTGACTGGTCAACTGCTTCCTACGTCAGGCACAGCCCGCATATTTGGCGTAGACATCGCAAAGATGAAGGATTCGGAACGCCAGCAGCATCTGTCTCGCATCGGCATATTAACGGATAACAGTACCTTGTACGATCGGCTCACCATTGAAGACAACCTTGTATTGTTCTGCAAGCTGTATAATGTGCCAACGAGCCGAGTACAGGAAGCGCTGGAGCAGGTTAACTTAACGAATGAACGCAAAACGGCTGTTAAACAGTTGTCCAAAGGGATGAAGCAGCGGGTAACACTCGCACGCGCCTTGCTCCATAAGCCCGATATTTTGTTCTTAGATGAACCGACATCTGCTCTTGATCCAACAAATACGAAACGAATTCATGAGGCTTTACGCGAACTTAACCGCATGGGCACAACCATTTTCCTGACGACACATGACATGGAAGAAGCAGAATCGCTGTGCGATCGCATTGCATTCCTCCATAATGGATGCATTGCTGCCATGGATACACCTCAGCAGCTGCGGCTAGCCCATATGGATCATGGCATTACGGTTGTTACAACAGATGGAACCCACACCGTTGAGCGCGACGAGAGTGGAGCCAAGCGCATTCATGACTGGATGACTTCCGGCAAGCTAGTATCGATCCATTCGAACGAACCGACATTAAGCGATATTTTCATTAAAGTGACTGGAGGCGTATTACAATGACATTTTCGATAAATCGTGTATCTGCAATGATTCAGAAGGAATGGAAAGACGCTCTGAAGAATCAAATGCTTTTAATCACTGCCGCTTTGCCGCTTATTTTCGCTTTTATGTTCAGCAAAGGAGAAGCCAGTGATGGCGCCACTCTTCTCATGATGCCAGTTAATATGGCGCTGCTCATGACCTGTTTATTTGTTCAATCTATGATCGTTGCGGAAGAGAAGGAGAAGCATACGCTGCGCGTACTGATGCTGTCCCCTGCCAAGCCGATCGAAGTATTGCTGGGCAAGAGCGCAATCTCCGTATTCTTAACCGTATGTGCGCTTGTCGCAACATTTCTGATTGCAAATACACCAGCTCTTCCGCTTGTCGGTCTTGTTATGCTGATTGTACCAAGTCTGATCATGTATGTAGCATTCGGAACTCTTACCGGTTTGCTTTCCCGTACGATGATGGAAACTTCTTTTGTAGGTATGCCGCTGATGATCGTCTTCTTGATGGGGCCAATGTTCAAGTCTATCTTTAATAGCACCCTGGTAAATACGATTGTGGATTACTTGCCAACATCTCAATTGTCAGCAGCAGCCGAGAAACTATGGGATGGACAAGGAGTATCATCCATTTTAATCCATACTGGCATCATCTCCATCTGGATGGCTGCAGCGATTATCATTACATTGATTGTATATCGCAGCAAGCGTTACGACGCATAATGAGCTTGTCCGACAGGAACACCATTATTTCCCGAGAAATATACGGCGGCTTTCTACTCAAGCTGCAACACGAACAGCACAGCCCTGGAAGAGTACACGCTCTCGGCTGTGCTGTCTTTGTGTAATGCAGGTATTACTTGGATTGCTCTTCTACAGATTGACCCTCCTGTTTGCGTTCGAACAAGTCACTAAGACCCCATCTGCTCTTCTCCGCGGTCGATTCATCGATGCCAAAATGCTTCACAGCCCTCACGCACGGCTCAGAAAGCAGCTTCTCCAGCAGCTTATCGATATGCCATGTACGGCATTTCAATGTTACCTGCAGCAGCACACAGCAATGGCTATCTAGTTCACTTGAGTCCTCTACTAGTGGATAGACCGTTGCTCTAGCCTCTAATCCTCGTTCCACAGGTTCAATGGAAATGTCCGATATGGCAATGTTCTGTTCCTTCAGAATAAATAGAACCTTCCCGATATGGCGCGGTCCGTCCGCAATAACAAGTGCAAGCTGTCTTACGGAAGCAGATTTCGAGAAGCGCGAGAACTTCTTCTCCAGCTTATTCAACATGAATAAGCTGAAGAATGCTGTAAATGCGGTCAGTAGCGCTCCGTAGTAGAAGCCTGCTCCAACCGCCAAGCCTATCGCGGCAACTACCCATAAAGAGGCTGCAGTCGTCAGTCCTGATACGGTCATGCCCGTCCTAAGTATCGTTCCCGCACCAAGAAATCCGATCCCACTAATCACTTGAGCTGCTAGCCGGGCAGGATCCATGCGTACATTCGTTTCATAAATAAAGCTTGAAAAGCCATAGCTCGACAACATCATAATGAGCGCAGAACCAAGACAAACGAGAATATGCGTACGGAATCCAGCCGCATGCTCCCCAAATTCGCGCTCCAATCCGATTGCACCGCCCAACACAACGGCAATAATGACACGCAGGGTAAGCTCCAGCATGCCGATTTGCCATACTTCTGGATGAACGCCTAATTCCATAATTCGTATCAGCCTCATTCGTAGATGCCCTGTTCCAACCGCAGATCAAATAGTGGAGTATGAGTATGGGCACATTAATATTATTTTTTGTAAGCGCTTCCTATAAGGGATCTGTTAACTCCTCTCACCCCCGCACTACATCTGGATGCAGCTTCTCAAGCAATATCCATGTTGAACATCATCGTCTCTTCGAATAAACCTTAGAGTTCCTGCTCCATATAAGTAAGGCGGAAAAATCGAGTATATAATCTGGATTATATGCGCTTGTCTCCAAAGTAGAACGAATCGTTTATTATTCTTCATTCGATAACATGACACTTGAAGCTATGAAGCGGTTCATACATTCGCAGTCCTATTGTTGCGTATTTTCTCGTCTATTAAATTCCTGTTTCTCCCATGTTAGAATAATATTGATCATAAATTATCGAAAAATGAGAGAAGGTGTCTTATTGGATGGTACAAATATTGTCCATAGGTGAACTCATCCACACGTACAGACACAAGCAAGGCATGGCGTTGTCCCAATTAACAACATTGACAGGTATACATAAAGCTACCATATCCAAAATCGAAAACGGCGAGGTCAGGCGACCCGAATATGCGACTATCCAGCCGCTGGCCCGTGCGTTGAACGTTCCGTTAAAAGAGTTCATCGAACTATACGTCACTGTTGAGAGGCGGGCAGAACCCCTCCTACGTGTGCTGAAAGATGTGCTCCAACAGGGGGAGAACGCCGCGCTTGTGCGTACCGTTGGAGCCGCATTTCTGGCATCGACAAGCGACGATAGCTACACTCTAGTCGAACAGTTACATGACTTCAGCACCACTGTGGAACTGAAGACGATGCGATTGACTCTGTATCAACTGAATCGTAGACTATTCTCGCGACCATGGCATTATGCCATTCTTAGCGAGAGGGTTATATCAGGTCTACCTGATTGAACGAGACGATTTTACCCGACTTCGGAACGTTTATGAAAGCGGTAAGCATATTGTGCAATATGCGAACTTCTTAGGCATCGAAGATAGAATCACTTTGTACTACAAATTGGCTGTTCATGCGTTCAATTTATTTTTATACCGGCAAAGCATTGATCTCAGTCTTCATGTTCTTCAAGAAGCAGATGCAGACAATTGGTATTACATCAATGCACTTGGCGTATTGCAGGATTCATATTTCTATATTGAGGACTATGATAAGTCTGAATACTACTCACATCTTTACACGCAATATAATTACCCCCACATCAAGGTAAATTCAGTCCTTATGGGAGCATTGCTAAACGCCAAAAAAGGAAACTCTGCTGTTTCCATCGAACAGCTTACTTCCTTTCTGGAAACGTGCAATCAGGATGATGCTCTTCATGCTATTAATCAATTAATGTTATTATATTTGCAGGACAACCAATTAGATAAAGCGGAACAATTGCTTGCATACCCAATATGTCTACAATCCATCAGCACAAATAACCCCAACATCATCTCGCAGCTAGCCGAATATTATTATCACCGAGCTGAATACTTTATTACCATTGGCGACCTTGATCAAGGAATATCCGAATGCCTGGAAGGTGCGTTCCATTTCTCGAGAGTGAATGATACGGATCAAGAAAAAGAATGCATCAATCAAATCGTGTGTAGTCACCTGCAACAAAACGTTACCCTGTCTATTCGCACCTTAGAAAAAATGAAGACGTATTACAAACGCAGCGCAGCTAAAGAACATAAATTGGAGGGGTTCATATGAAACGTTTAAAGGCAATGCTATACAGCAGTCTCTTTTGCTCTGTCCTCATTGAGATGATCCAGTTGTCGGGGAATGTTGGAGGGACACATCCATGGTAAGAGCACTCGAAAGTGCTCTTTTTTCTTTTTTAGTTGCCTTTTATTGGATTTATTCAAAAACCAACAACCCATTGTATACTTGTTTGTAAATATAAGGAACAAATAGTGATGGGATGGTAAGTATCGAGTGGATAAATTTGCGCATTTTAGCGTAGGCGACCTAACACCTGTTTAACTGTATATCGTACTAAAAGTAGAATGCAATACACGATAAAGACATTTACCGCATATAAATCAAGCCTCCATGAACATTCTACTGCATTTCTCCATAAAAAAACTTCACTTGCATGACTTAACGGCTCCTTTGGACCATAAAAAACAAAGGGAACCGGAAACCCCAATTGTTTTCCATTATTTTCAATTAGTAATAAAAGAAAAGGCAAGATCAAGCTAACAACTAAAATAAATTTACTATTCCGCATTCTACAATCTCCTTAATTAGAAATTTATCTCACACACCATTGAAATTTACATATAAAACAAAAAAATTAGGAGGGTATTACATGTCTAAAAAACTTACTTCATTGTTTTTTTCACTAGTTCTGATTTTTTCACTGGCAAGTTCTGCGTTTGCGGAAGAAGGGAAAAACGTTTTAACGTTCGACCAGAAAGAGCAATTGAAGGCTATTGAAGAAAAGTATGACGGCGATGTTGAAATTTTCTTTCCTGATTCAGAATCCTTAAACTCTACTGATTCTTCGGAAAGAATGAAATTCAATTCCGTGGAAGAACTCGAAGCATTTATTGATATTTTAAAATCTGAACAAACAAATGAAGACTTTAATACTTTGGGGTCATCTCCATTATATACTGGACATGTCAAATGGTATGCAGCTTTATTGGGAGGAACGTTTTCTTGGAAAAACATCGAGTATAAGTATGATGTCAGTTTTGATAGAAAAGGTAATGGGTACATGAGCAGAATTTATGATGTTAGCTCTTATTTAACTGGCATCCAAATTGGACTTTCCTATACTCAATTAAAAGATAGATCGTGGGTAAGTGGTGATACTGCTCACCTTATTGTTGATGGTACGTATTTAGTAGGAGCAGACATTTTTGGTGTCCCTATTGGAGTTAAAGTTGAGACTACTTGGGAAAAAACTGACACAAAGGATATGCCAAGTCAAGCTTAGCTAGATTCTTTCGAGACGGAGTAATACAAATGTAATACACGCCGTTAAATTTGTTTGCAATAATGTATTACAAATGTGTTTTGAAAAAAAGTTTTTCAACCGGTGTGCTACGGCGCAAAGAAGCCCAGGTATTTTAATCCTTGGGCTTCTTGCAATTACGGCTCCGATTCGTCCTGCAGCCGTAATTCCCGTCTTTATCGATAGCATAGCGTAGTCGTAGCAAGAAATCAACTTGGCTTAATCTACTTGATATTCACGGCAGTTTTCATCGAGCATGATCTTGGCCGTGGATCTATCCGGATTAACTCGTGTAATGAACTCGTCGCCTTCCTGGCGATAATTATACGGAATACCTGCAGCTCGTGCTTTTACTATAGCCTATGCAGCTCAGCGCTTCTGCTCTACTGCTCCGCTGTTCGTTATTTCAAATATGTTTCCATTCCCCCCTCCTATTGCGCCTTTTAACCGACAAAAGGTACTTTTCAACCGGAATATAAGGAATGGACGTATAGATGCCTATAGAATAAGGGTATCAAATCAATCGAGGGGACGTTGAAACAAATGATGAAGAAGCAAAATGAAAAGAACACTTGGACTTGGAGCGCATTGAAATCGAAGAGAGCATTTTGGTTATATTCCGGAATCGCATTAGGTGCGGTTTTGGGTCATCTTACTAATAATCTGGGTACATTCGTGGCTGTTGGCTTATGTACCGGTGAGGCCATGTGGAAGACGTATCAGAGACAAGTTAGCACACAGCATGCAGAAGGATAAGCTGTACATAAATGAAGCGAGACTGCCGAACACGGCGAACGGTCTCGCTTTTTTAGTGTTATCAGCCCTGCTTAACCGCCTTATTTCTGAAATAAGCGCGCTTGCAGGCTCGGATCTGCCTTCGTAGGACGGAAGGCAATATAATGATATTCCGCCACGTGATGTACAAAGAAAGGATCCTGCTCGATATAAGAGCGAGCTTCCTCCTCTGTCTGCGCATCAACGACGATAATTCCGCCTGTACGAGGCTCCTTCGGCCCGGATAGCAGAAATACACCTCTCGAATAATGCTCGTCCAAAAAAGCACGATGGGCATCCAAATGTACATCCACATCGCTCATCGGCTTCGTATAGCTTAGCTCTACAACATACATGCTTGTACTCCTCCCTGATCTGCTTCATACACAGAAGCAGCCGATGCATCAAGTATTTCGCACGAACCGAATGAAGTCAAGAACTGCTCTGTTGACTCCTAGATACACCTCGCAATGAATGACTTAGAAGAGATTATCAAAACATAGAAAATACAGGTGTGCTGCACCTTATTTTATTGTCACTTTTTGCTAACCATTCAACTCTTGGAATTCAACTCTATTTGTATTAAAGTAAACGATGTTGCATAAATATACCGCACTCCAAGGAGACTTATTTATACATGATAGCTAAGAAAGACAACAATCAGCAAGATCCCTTGCATTCCCAGCAATTGAATATGGGTGGACTGCTGCATTTCGCAATTCCATCCTTGCTCGGATTGCTTCTCTTCGTCATTCCGATTCCATGGAATGGTGAAGTGACCGTACCTATTGCATTTCTGGCCAAGCTCATCGGACAATGGCTTGCGCCGTGGCTCCCGCTTGCCGCCACAGTCATCATTGTATTGGCGTGGCTGGGGACGGCTTATACTTACTTGCGGAAGCCGGCTAATCTGCTGCAACTGCCGTTATGGAAGGCACTGTTCGCCATCTCTCCCTTCTGGTTCGCCGCACGGACGGTGGGCATGATATTTGCCATCATCACCTATTTCCAGATTGGACCTGAATGGATATGGTCGGAGCATACTGGAGGCATGCTGCTTACGAGCTTGATTCCAGGCTTGTTCGTCGTATTTATGCTCGCTGGCCTGCTCCTGCCGCTATTGGTTGATTTCGGACTGCTTGAATTTTTCGGTACGCTTATGACCAAGATTATGCGGCCTATCTTCACCTTGCCGGGCCGCTCCTCCATCAACTGCATGGCATCATGGCTTGGCGACGGTACAATCGGAGTCATGATGACAAGCAAACAGTACGAGGCTGGGTACTATACGAAGCGTGAAGCTGCCGTAATCGGCACAACATTCACAGCTGTATCTATAACTTTCAGCTTCATCGTTTTAAGCAACGTGAACCTGGCGCATATGTTTCTTCCGTTCTATGTGACGGTCACATTAGCTGGCATGATCGCAGCCATCATTATGCCGCGCATACCGCCGTTGTCGCGCAAGCCAGACACGTATGCGCCAGGCGCAACCCCAGCAGAGGATGAATCGATCCCATCTGCATGGAGCCCTTGGCAATGGGGACTTCGTCAAGCGGTAAGCAAGGCACGACAACATGAAGGAGCCGGTTCCTTCATGCGGGAAGGCTGTAAAAATACGATTGACCTATGGATTGGCGTAATTCCCGTTGTTATGGCCATCGGCACCATCGCCGTAGCCATTGCAGAGTATACCCCAATCTTCCAATGGCTCGGCGCACCGTTCATCCCGATTTTGCAGCTGCTGGGACTCCCCGAAGCAGCAGCGGCTTCGCAGACGATATTGGTTGGATTCGCGGACATGTTTCTGCCTACGGTGCTGGGTTCCGGCATCGAAAGTGAGATGACCAGGTTCGTCATTGCCGCTCTATCCGTCACGCAGCTCATCTATATGTCTGAGGTAGGTGGATTGCTGTTAGGCTCCAAGCTGCCTGTTAATATGAAGGATCTATTTATTATTTTCCTGCTCCGCACCTTAATTACACTGCCGATTATCGCAATCGCTGCACATCTACTGTTCTGATTGTGAAAATCTAAGATATGGCCCTGTCTTGCGAGATATTTTCTAATTTTCTCCAAGATCAGGGCCATTTTCTATATTGCAACAATGATCAAAAACGATTATCGTTACATCATTCCATCCTTATGACAATCGTTCACCTTAGAAATAGATTTCCTCTCACCCTTGAAACTTCATCTCATTAGAATTATGAACCACCGGCTGAGCCGACAAGGCAGCTCTTTCGCCTGATTTCCAATGTCGATCACTGCTCTGCTATGGATTCGCCTTAGGAAAGGAGTTCTTCCATGGACAACAAATCATCTTCATCATCTATTGCAGCATCCTCGCAGGGACATTCGCCGTCACGAACGGAGTCCCCAAGCTTGGAGCCAAAAGCACATCTTCAAGCGGACACCATATTCCGTATTCTGCTTGCGATCAGCTTCGTACACTTATTCAACGACTCGATTCAGGCTGTTATTCCAGCAATCTTCCCTATCCTCAAGTCATCGATGAATCTTACATACGCCCAGATCGGTTGGATCTCCTTTGCGATTAACGTGACTGCCTCCCTGCTTCAGCCTGTGGTTGGGTATGCTGCGGATCGCAGACCAACACCTGCACTGCTCCCAATTGGCATGTGCTTCACCTTCGCTGGTGTATTGCTGCTTGCCTATGCACCGAATTATATTCTGGTGCTGCTTGCCGTTGTGCTCGTCGGCTTCGGATCAGCCGCCTTCCATCCAGAAGGGATGAGAGTAGCCCATATGGCTGCCGGCGCCCGCAAAGGGCTGGCCCAATCCATCTTCCAAGTTGGCGGCAATGCAGGGCAATCCCTTGCACCGATGCTGACCAAGTGGATATTCATCCCCTTCGGGCAATCAGGCGCGCTCGTATTTACATTCGTTGCAGGGGCAGGTATCGCGGTACAAACCTATATTGCACGCTGGTATCGAGCGATGCTCGATAGCGGCTATGCATTCAAGAAGCGGCACCAGGCACGCACGATGGATCCATCGAAGCGCAGCCGTATTCAATCCGCTACGATTATTTTAGTTGTACTCGTCTTCGCGCGTTCTTGGTACACTGCCGCCATTGGCAGCTATTATTCGTTTTACTTGATGGAAGCCTATCATTTGACGCTCGATGATGCGCAAATTTATATTTTCTTATTCCTCGGAGCAGGGGCAGTGGGAACATTCTTCGGTGGCCCGCTTGCTGATCGTTTTGGAAGACGCAATCTCATTCTAGCATCGATGCTCGGCACAGCTCCCCTTGCCCTTGTACTGCCTTATCTGCCGCTGTTCTGGGCCGGTGTTGTGCTCGCGATTACAGGATTCATCCTCCTATCCAGCTTCTCCGTTACCGTCATATACGCGCAGCTGCTGCATCCCGGCAACATCGGAACCGTATCGGGGCTAATTACGGGATTTGCCTTCGGAATGGGCGGGATTGGCGCATTGGCACTTGGTTATTTCATTGATACATGGGGGATTGAAGCTGTAATGATCGTGTGTGGATTCCTCCCCTTAATCGGCCTCCTGACTTGGATGCTGCCAAGCGACAACACGCTCCATCAATGGGCAAAAGAAATATCGTAGCATGTCGTTGTCAGCTCCAATGAACAACAACACACCTCTTATGTCCCGATGCTATCCGGCACTTGATCGAACAGGTGCTGGGTAGCATCGGCTATTCGTGCAAATTCACCCTTGAACCTTCCCCTACAGCATATCGAATTAAATAATTATTAGAAAATGGAAGCCCGCTTCCCCTTGCCCCAGACGCGATGTAGGTCTACAATATTGTCAACTTCACTTGAGGGATTATTGCCATTCATTGCAGTCTAAGAGACGATGTCCTCCCATAGATAAGTGAAGGAATGAACCCGAAACCGGACACATAACGATGAGGACTGATAAGGTATACACGTCAATCCATCATTTCAACAATCATGGATTTGCAATACAATACAGACAACAATGGAGTACATCATGGAGGTGATGGAGGATGCCACAAGTAGACAATGAGGAACGAGAACAAGCCACGGTGAATGAACAGCCGAGTGAGACCGCTGAAGAGCAAGCCACAGCTGAGGAAGTAGAGGCTAGAGTCCGTCTCCAAGAGGCGATTCATCACGTGAATGAATTATATCAGAAGCAGAGATACAAAGAAGCATTGGAGGAAGCGATGCGTCTGCAGCAGCAGTATCCAGAGCACCCGACCGTCATGGCGCTGACAGCAGTCGTCCATAAGCCTGTCGCACCCGATCAAGCGCTCTATTGGGCCTCTGAAGCGTTGAAACGCGATACAAGACTGCCTGACGCCTGGCGCGTGCGCATGTCCATCTATTACGAGCGTCAAGAATGGCCAGCCTTCGAGACTGCTGCGAGGCAGCTTGCTGCGGTAACCGAGGAAGATCCTACGCCTCATCTGCTGCTTGCACAGTACCAGCTGCGCAAAGGCGCGCTGGATCAAGCGCTCCTGTCGCTGGAACGCAGCATTGATATCGAGCCTGCCGGCATTGCTTACGCTACCTATAGCTATGTGCTGGCGCAATTGAAGCGTTATCCAGAATCCCGAGAAGCAGAACGCCAAGCATTAGCATGGCAGGAGAGACATTCCTACACGCTTATGCAGCTTGCTTGGGCAGCGGATCAGCGCGGTGAGCCCGAACGCGCCATGCAATTCATGCAAGATGCCATACGTCTCAATCCTGAAGATAATCAGGTAAGAGTAGAATATATGGATGCCCTGCAGAAATCTCACCCTTGGTTCCGCTTCGTATGGTGGCCTGCGCAGATGCTGCAGAAGCTGTCTCCATGGATTCTAGTCATATTATGGGCTGCATTTGCAATTATTCAACCAACATTGCTTATCGCATTTATCGTGCTTCATGTATCGACATATTGGATTAGCCGCGGATTCGTAAATTGGAAAGTATATGGCAAGTTATGGGTGTCGTGAACGACACCCCACTCTCCTCAAAATCTCGACAGCATGCCATCCCATCATCTAAGCACATAAGATAACATCCGAACAACGCTCCACACTTCAGTACAAGCTCATAACTCAAGCAGCTCGATTTGAAGCGTCAGTCCGAATGCAACCCGTTTCCTCATATCCCTTTGACTCGGTAAGCACTCTCCCAGCGCTTCTCCACAGCGTCACCTTCTCTTCACTCTCCCATTCAGCTCTATCACATCTCAAGCCCTTTTGAACTCACTTAGCCGACTGCTCAACTGCCCTTGCAATGCTCTTTATAAAATAGGAAAATGTTCGTAAATGAAAATCGACCATTTACATCCACTCTGGGGAACGATATACTAGTGAACGTTTTGGAAAATGATCGACTCGAATGATGATCCAACGTACGCAAGATATTGTTACAGGATTCGATCCTTCCTCACTACTTATTTATGGCTAAAGGAGACGTTCACATGACTTCATGGAGAAAACGGACGATGCATTGGACGCCTGCCCGTGTGCTGGTTCTTGGTTTTTTGTCCATTATAACAATCGGGACATGCATCTTGATGCTGCCGATATCATTGGCAGCTGGACACTCCCTTTCCTTCATTGATGCCTTGTTCACCGCTACTTCGGCGGTATGCGTAACCGGTCTGGTTGTTGTTGATATTGGGACAACCTACTCTGCATTTGGACAAGGCGTAATTATTTCACTCGTACAAATCGGCGGCATCGGCTTCATGTCCGTGGCCCTGCTCTTCTATCTCATGCTCGGCAAGCGCATTTCCTTGCGGGAACGACTTATTTTGCAGGAGTCGATCAACGCAAATAGCATGGAAGGCATTGTACGGACCATTCGCCGCGTAATTATATTTGTTTTTATCATCCAGGGAACGGGAACCATTATACTGACATTGCGCTGGGCATTCGACATGCCGCTGCTGCAATCCTTCTATTACGGACTTTTCCATTCGATCTCCCTGTTCAACAACGGGGGATTCGATCTGTTCGGTTCCAGCTTCCAATTGCATGTTGATGATTTCGTAACGAATGTAGTTGCCACCTTCCTCGTGCTATCTGGCGGACTTGGCTTCATCGTACTTGCAGAATTGTATGAATTTCCAAAATCGCGACGTTTGACGCTGCACTCGAAGGTGGTATTGTCCATGACCGGTATTCTGGTCGTCGCAGGAGCTATCTTCATCTTCATCTTCGAGTTCCAAAATGCATACACGCTAGGATCGCTCAATTGGGACGGCAAAATATACGCTTCCTTCTTCCAGTCCATCTCCGCTCGTTCATCGGGAACGACAACGGTAGATGTGTCTCATATGAAGCAGGTCACACAGTTCGGTCTTATTATTCTTATGTTCATCGGCGCCTCTCCAGGCTCTGCAGGCGGCGGAATTAAGACGACGACGTTCGCTATCCTCTTGGCCGCCGTATATGCGATGCTGCGCGGACGCGAGGATGCGGTGCTGTTCCGTCATCGGCTTGCTAAGGATCAGATCATCAAGGCGTTGACGATTATCTTCCTTGCCATCTTCATGGTACTCGGTGTATCCATGCTGCTGGCGATAACGGAAGATCAGCCGTTTATTACCTTGCTCTTCGAGACAGTGTCCGCTGTAGCAACCGTAGGGTTGTCTATGGGGCTTACACCTGAAATGTCGGCATTCGGCAAGTTCGTCATCTGTGCCACCATGTTCATCGGCCGGATTGGTCCAATGACACTCGCCTATGCGCTCGGCAACCGCAAGGAACAGTCTCTGTATCGTTACCCAGAGGGCAAAATCATGATCGGATAGAATAACACAGCAAAAGGCAGCAAGCATCGCTTGCTGCCTTCTTTATTTCTCTGTATATATGACTACTATCGAATTACGCCAGACGTACTTCAGATTGAACCATAAGCACACAAGGTTCTACTAGGCCGTCTGTTCCCCGCCAGAACCCACCACAGTGGATTCCGCCACACCCTTCTTCTTGCCGCTTGGGATGACCAAATTCAGAATCAATGCCGCCAGCGCCCCGACAGTAATACCGGAGGACAATACGTATACCGCGAAATCAGGCAGCCCCGTCAAGGCGCCCTCAGGAAGTACAGTTACAGCCATCGTAAGCAGGATTGGCACGCCGATAATCATCATTGCACGCTCATCCAAGTCAACGAATTGAATGACCTTCAATCCATTCACGACAATGGCTACACAGACAACACCGAATATGCCGTTAATAACCGGCTCTGGAATGCACGTAATCGCTGCAGACAGCTTCGGCATCAGACCCAGCGCTATCAAGATACCGCCGCCTGCCATAATTGCCATCCGGCTTCCTACGCCTGTAACCGCGATCAGTCCTGCATTGGAAGAATAGCCTGTCATTGGCGTTCCACCGAACAATGCCCCAACGAAGCAGCCTAGCCCTTCCCCAGCCGCTGCACGGTTCAAGCGCTCATCCGTGAGCTCCTTGCCTGTAATGGAAGAAATAACGAACCACGTTCCTGTTGTTTCAATCAGAATGATGAAGTAGACGAACATCATCGTCATAATCGCACTGAGATTGAATTCAGGCGCACCGAATGGGAAAAAGCTAGGAATCGAAAATGCGTCAGCCTCTGCTACCCGTGAGAAATCAACCTTGCCAAACATGGATGCAAACAGCGTACCCGCGACAATAGCCACAATGACCGAAATAAGACGCGATACCGTACCCAGCTTCTTCGACTGGCGTCCAAGAAGCATACAAACAATAAGAATCCCCGCCGATACAGCAGCGATGAGAATATTCGTCCACAAGTCTCCTTCTGCACGATAAATATTGTTCATTCCCGTTGGCATCAAGGAAATACCGACAATTAGTATTACGGTTCCCCCTACCAGCGGCGGAATCATACGGCGTACAGCCTTCGCGAACCATTTCATCGGCATGCCGAGCAGCATCATGAGCAATGCCCCCGGTATTAAGCTCCCTGTCATGGCCCCTAATCCAAGCTTGCTTCCAATCGCCCCCATTGCGCCAATAGGCACATAGGACGGCCCCTGCACGACTGGCAGTCGCAAGCCGAAGCCCGTTTGGATTAAGGTCGCAATTCCTGTTCCGATAAAGCACATTTGAATAAAGAATGATGTGTCTGTTGCATTCAGTGACAGCAAGCCTGCAATAATGATCGGTGCGATGTACAAATCCATAGCCAACACGTGCTGGAGTCCTAATAGAAAGGCCTTCCCGGCGCCAATCTTATCATCTACCCCAACGACAAGCGTGTTCGACTTCGCTGATTGTTCCATGTGTGCTCGTTTCCCCCCACGTATGCTGTAACGTTCGTTATGATTTTGATCACACCCTGATTATAGAGGGAACATTTCGTTTTGTATAGACAAATTACGAATGTTTATTATTTATTTTTATTTATTGTTCGTGTTTTATGTTGACTCCCTCCGATATATTTCCTAAAATAATAGTATAAGAAGCAATAATACGAAGATTTCATGTATTACACCCAATAGATTAAGAACATTACATTCGGATTCAGCTATGGATACCCGGATCATTAAAAAGGAGACTGTCTACATCATGATCGTAAATGATGCCGTATTGCGTAATGAATGGATTGTTGCTTGCCGTGCACAGGATGTGCAGGAGAAGCCGCTGCAGGTGCTGATAATGGGAGAACGTGTCGTCATTTTTCGGACAGAAGAAGGCGTGCATGCGTTCAAGGATTTGTGTGTGCATCGCGGGGCTGCACTGTCGCTAGGCTGCGTGAAGGATGGGAAGCTTGTCTGTCCGTATCATGCATGGGAGTTCGAGGGCTCCGGCGCTTGTTCACGCATTCCACAGCTGCCAACGGATCAAGCCATTCCGAAGAAGGCGCATGCGATTACGTACGGTTGTGAGGAGCGTTATGGTCTTATATGGGTCAATCTCGGGAACACGGATACACCATGGTTCCCATTTGAAGAGTTCGGTGCCGAGGGCTGGCGCAATGTAATATGGGGGCCGCAATCCGTAGAAGCCAAGCCGCCGCGCATTGTAGAGAACTTCCTAGATGTGGGTCATCTCGCTGTCGTCCATGAGGGCTACTTAGGCGTAGAAACGCACACAGAGATTGGGGATTACCGGGTTCATCGTGTACCGGAGGGCATCCGTTCCGAGGAAATTGAAGTATTTCAGCCCGATCCAGACGGTTCCGGTCAAGCGAAGAATGTCTATTATACGTACGAGATTGCCCGTCCGCTTACAGTGAAGTTCACGAAGCGGGATAAGGAGACGCGTCATCTCATGTCCATTCTGCTTACGGTGCAGCCGAAGGATGCAACGACCTCTGTGGCTTACGGGGTTCTGTCCTTCAATTATGATCCAGGCCTATCGGACGAAGATATCGTAAAGTTCCAAGACATGATTTTCGCGCAGGACAAGCCAATCGTAGAAAATCAGAAACCAGAGGATCTGCCGCTTGATTTGCAAGTCGAGCTGTCACTGAAATGCGACCGTGTCAGCATCGCCTACCGCCAATATCTGAAAGAGCTTGGTGTTGTGTGGGGAACGGCGTAACGTAACCGGAATGTTGAGATGTCTATCCTATCATTCCTTGTTACGGTTAACTCTTGTTGCAGGGAAATAGAGAAAAGCCTGGGAGTGGGGTTCCCAGGCTTTTAGCGTTACATACAATCGCAGCATTTCTGCTGTGACAAACATTAGCTTAGATTTATGGATATGGATTAGCTCAAGCTCCCAGGTACAGACTTGGACAAGCGTCCTGTCTTGATGGATGTCGGCTTCGCTGCTGGACGAATCACTTTCACTTTCTTACTCACCTCCTTGCGATCAATGGATGTTCAGCATATGGAAGACCCGCTGTCAGAATGACAAGGCCTAGATCGTTATAGTTACTGAATAGCTGACAAGTGCTCCACAGATTGAAGCCAAATCGTACGCAGCACCTGCTTAATCTGCCGCTTCTCATAGGAGCATGGCCGCTCGCCCGACCGCATCCGATATAAGGGGCAGTGGTTGCCCTGACAGGCTGGGCGGAAGAAGCAGGATTGACAGTTCTCATCTGTTTCTTCACCGGAAGTGGTCCAGACGGCCATTTTGTCCATATCGAGCTCTAGTGTCCCATCCTCATGAATACGCCCCAGTTGATTGTTTGCTTGTTCAAGCGCAACCGAGCACTTGTACAGATTGCCATCTGATCCGACAATCATCGAGTTCGGCTTCGCCGCATAGCAGACCGCCCCTGTCGGCAGCAAAATGTCCTTAATGAAGGAGCTTACTTGCAGTCCTGCCTGGATGGCTTCTTCATTCAATGCCCATATCTCCTTATCCTTAGTGCGGACATCACATACCGGGAGCGTCAGATCATTCTCTCCCCCCATGCAGCCGACTGGACGGAAGTAGACGGAGAACCGCTTGTCATCGCCGAACAAGTCATGCAGCATAGGAATGAATGCATGAACCGCATCCAGATTGCTGTTGTCAAAGTTCACGCGAATGTTAATCTCGAATGGGCGCTTCACCTGCTTAAGCGAGAGCAAATTCGCGATGATTCGCTCATAAGTATCTCCGCCCCCAAATAATCCTCTTCGCGCATTGTGCACTTCAGCAGGGCCATCAATCGTAACCATATACCGATCAATATGTAAATCTAGCAGTTGTTCGAATAGCTCCCGTGTTAAGTAATATCCATTCGTGGATATTTCCGCTTGATAAGCGACATCGTATTTGTCGCAAACATCGATGAACGCGCTCGACAGCTGCTCGATTACATGCGGAGCAAGCAGCGGCTCTCCTCCATGCCAGCTGATGGTCAAGAAGTTGAGCGTCTTGGCCCGCTGCTCCATATAGGCAATTAATCCCTCTACGACTTCGTTCCGCATATTGCCCCGTGGGAAGTATTCGTAACAGTAGTTGCAGCGGAAGTTGCACGCTTCTGTTACAAGCAGCACCAAATGCATCGCATCAAGCTGGTGCATCGCCTGATGAAGGAACTGTGCGCGCCGCATCTCGTCCGTGTCAGCCGGAACAAGGAAGCCATGCTCCAATAAATCGCGATAGACGGCATTTTTCGGTTCCACCTCAGCCTGTCCCGGCCGCAGCCAAGACAGCACTCGTGTCTGTTCTTCCGCAGAGAACGAAGCAATTGCTCCAGAATAGCTGTTATATAGTACGAGCCCTCCATCATCAACCTTCGTCTGCGCATTGAACCTTGAAGGACGCCATGTCACCATAGGCTGACTAGAAGAAGCCTTGTCAGCTGCATATTGGCCATTACAATGAGTGGTTGAAGTTGAAGCTCCTTGTGAACAGGTATAGGCGCCCTCATTGTTTCCTGAATTCGGCTCTTGCTTCGCGCAAGCCGCACCCTGATAAGGCTGCTGCATGTTAGATGAGGAAGCTTGCCGAGAAGTATGCTGTGAGTCTTGTTGTGCCATGTCGTAATCCCATCCTTTTTCCTGTTAGCACACGTGCTTCTAGTCCTTCCATGATGACGCACACCACGCAGCAGGACAATGACGCCCGTCACGTTCTCGTGGATAGATATTCAAATCCAGCTATCATCCGTCCGTTTAACACAATGCAAAAAAGCTGCACCCAACCTTACTCCATGAAGGCGGGTACAGCCTCTAATTTACCTTAACCTCAACAATTGTTACTGCTCCACTCTCTCTGCCATCAGCTTCTTATACTGCATCATCATAGCCAAGCGCCATGGCAGCAGCATGCCGAATGCCAGGATGAAGAACATGGACGCACTCTGTGAGATCGACACATACTGCTCCACAACATCGTGCAGAATGAGCCGCAGTACGAGCAATCCAACAATGACGACAATGAACATATTCGATCGCTTCAAATATACTTCCTCGCCTATTCGTTCGAACCGGGATGTGCGAATAAGCGGATAGGCGAAGATCAATGCCCCTGCGAGAAAAGCTCCGATCGCCCATAGCCACGGAATACGCATCGCAGGGACGATGAACATACCGAATCCAGTTGCCATACCGATGGGTGGCATAATTATCTTCTTCATTGAGGTCGGCTTGTTCGCCGCACGCAGACGCAGTATGATTACCCCCGTCCCCGCACACAAGGACACAATCAGTGACATCAACTGTGATGACACGAGTGCATGTGACATGCAACATCACCTCCACTAAGTACAAGCCTATAGTTATCGTTATTACTGCTCACTATTCATTAGACCCGCTGGTCATTTCCTGTAAGATCTATTATATCGAATTTTACATTCACATACCAATAGCCAGCGAGGGATCTTAACATTGCATGCTATATCTTATCCGGAGCCGGTCTGGTGCGCCGGGTTGCAATCGCCTCCAGGGGATTATCCGGCCAATAATGTTTGGGATAGCGCCCCTTCAAATCCTTCTTCACGTCAAAATAAGTCGTCGCCCAGAAGCTGGCCAAATCCTGCGTTACCTGTACAGGCCTCTGTGCTGGCGAGAGCAAATGCATCGTCAGTGCTACTCGTCCGCCCGCAATGCGCGGCGTATCATGCAGGCCGAATACTTCCTGCAGCCGTACAGCCAGCAGCGGACGATCAGGATCCTGATAATCGACCGCAATGCGCGAACCGCTGGGCACTGCAATATGTGTCGGCGCCTCCTTATCAAGCTGCTGGCGCTGTTCCCACGTCAGCATCGACTCGAAGACCGTCGTAAGGCTTAGCTTGCCAAGATCATCACGGCTGCGCATACCATATATATGCGGGCCAAGCCACTCCTCCAAGGTGGCTAAGAGGGCTTCTTCACTGGCATCCGGCCATTCCTCAGGCAGGTGCCGGTGCATGAATTGGAGCCTCGCCTGCCACTGGCGCGCCGGCTTCGTCCATGGCAGGAGGGCAAGCCCCTCTTGGACGATGCCTTCCAGCAAGGCATGCTGCACCGCATCTGCATCAGGTGCGCTGTGCGGCATATCCTTAAGCGTGAGCGCCCCTAGACGAACGCGTTCCCGAGCTCGAACCGACTGGGTCGTCCGATCCCAAGCAATCAGGTCTTCCCGTGTAAACTCGCTCGCGAAGTAACGCTCCAGCACCGCCCTGCCAAGTGACACTGCAAGCACAATCCGACCATCGGTGCCAGCATCGTCAAGCTGTACCGCCACAATATAAGGCGACTGTGCCAGCAGGGTTCCGCTTGCAGCAGCTTGCGTAAAGGCCGCGCCGCGTCCATTGCGCAGCAAGTAGCGCCCATCTGAACGACGCTCGGCAATCCGATCCGGATAAGCGAAGGCAGCAAGCAAGCTCCATGCATCCTCGTCGGCCAAATCCGCATTGCGCTGTACTTGTTGCTTATCATCCTGTCCCATACGGAAGGCCAGTCTGTACTGCTTCGCCTGCTCATGAATCCGTCGCAGCACACTCTCATCGACATCCCCTTGACAAGAATGACGTGATGGTGAATGTGTTCCTAGCGTCAACAGTTCCATGCGCAGTCCTAAATCGGGGTTCAACGCTGCAGGTGTCTGTCCCGCTTGCCCGAATCCCCCCCTTGAGTTAGCACTGCTACCACTATGGCGAATGACATCCCGCTCCTCCAGCAGCGCAGCAAGCGTACATGCTGCTTCTCCCAGTCCAAGCTCCATCCCCTTCACGATCATATGTGCGAAGCGAGGATGAAGCCCCAACTTGGCCAGCGTACGACCATGCGAAGTCAGTGTGCCAGACTCGGACAGCGCTCCGAGCTGAACGAGCAGTTCTTCCGCTTGTTGAAGTGCTGCAGGAGGCGGTGGAGTCAGCCACTTCAGATCAGATGCCTCCGTCCCCCATGCAGCCAGCTCCAATGCTAACGAGGCGAGATCAGCCGCAAGTATCTCCGGCACATGATGTGCAGGGAGCTGTCTCTCTTCTTTTCTCGTCCACAATCGGTAACAGACCCCAGGTCCAAGACGCCCCGCGCGACCACGGCGCTGATCGGCTGAAGCACGTGACACCGGAACCGTCTCCAGCCGCGTAAGGCCTGTACGTGGAGAGAAGCGCGGCACACGCATCTGACCGCTGTCGATCACGATCCTTACTCCTTCCACGGTTAAGCTCGTCTCTGCTATGGCAGTAGCCAGCACGATCTTGCGCATCCCATTCGTTGAGGGGCTAATCGCAGCATCCTGTGCAGCCGCCGACAGCTGTCCATATAACGGGGCAATATATGCACGTTCAATCCACCCGTTCTTCGTCAACTCCTGCTCCAGAGCAGTCTGCACGCGCCGAATCTCCCCCGCTCCAGGAAGGAATACCATGATGTCTCCTTCATGACGATGAAGCGCCAGCATAATCGTCCTTACGATACGCGGCTCAAGTAGAGTATCTTCACGCCGTTCAGCATATATCGTCTCGACCGGATAACTGCGACCCTTGCTGACCACTATTGGCGCTCCTCCCAGCATGGCCGCGACTGGTTCTGCCTCAAGCGTCGCCGACATCACGAGGATACGGAGATCCTCGCGCAAGACAGATTGTGATTCGGCGGTGAGGGCCAAGCCGACATCTGCATGCAAATGCCGCTCATGGAACTCATCGAATATAACGAGTCCTACCCCTTCCAAGGAAGGATCCTCTTGGAGCATGCGAGTCAGAATTCCCTCCGTAATGACCTCAATGCGCGTCTTTTCACTTATGCACGTATCCAAACGCACACGATATCCTACTGTCTCACCGGCCTGCTCACCCAGTGCACGAGCCATGTAGCGTGCAGCAGAACGCGCTGCAATACGCCGCGGCTCCAGCATGAGAATCCGCAGTCCTTGGAGCCATGACTCATCCAGCAGCGACAGCGGTACACGGGTCGTCTTCCCCGCACCTGGCTCAGCTACCAATACCGCCCCTGTATGGCTGCTCAGCGCCGATTTCAATTCTGGCAATACATCATCTATCGGTAAATGATTCCCACTCATTTCCATCCTCCATACGATAAAAAAGCTGTCTCATCCATCATAGACGAGACAGCTTCCCTACATCAAGATTATCGAAATTACACTTCATTGATTCCGATCATCAATTATTATATACGCTCTTGCCGTTAGCCTTCATCGTCTGCACTGGTTCTACTCCGCTCATGCTTATGGAGAAGGTCTGCTTATGGCGGCGCTTCAGCAAGCTCAAGCCGAACACGGCTGATACAATGATCACGCTGATGACAATGAGCGAGGACGACACTGGCAGCGCATCCGTCAACACTCCTCCAGCGATTGGTCCAAGCATCATCCCCGCCGCATGAATCATATTGAATAGGGCGTATGCCACCCCATAATCACCGCCCGATGAATCGCCATCCACGATGGCACCTAGTGTTGGCAATGTCGGCGACAGCGTAAACCCTACTGCTGCCCCTACCAAGCAGCCTGCCATCATCAATAGAGTCACATTGCCTGCAAATGCGATTAATGGCAACGTAAGCGCCAAACCAACAAGCCCAATTAGCATGAGTCGGAAAGGATTATGCTTGGCTGTAAGTGTTCCCGCTATTGGAGCGATCATTCCATAGCTCAGTGTCATGACACCGAACAGCATGCCAAGCGCAAGCGGAGACATCTGGAATTGCTCAGTAACATAGACCGGAAGGAGCGGCTCCAGCATTGTCAATGTCGTCTCAGCAAGCAGGATAATCGAAGCAACGAACAGAATCGTCCGCTGCCGCAGCAGGGAGAACGTGCCTCCTCCTTCGGCCTGACGCTCCTCTCTGACAGGTTCGCGCAGTGCAAACACGACAATGATCGAAATAACTGCCGTCAATGCTGCTGCGAACCAGAATGGCGTATGGTGATCGCCAATCTCAAACAACCAGCCTCCAATTGGAGCACCGAGCAGGGAGCCCGATGATATCCCTGTCATGGCGAAGCCCATTGCCGCTCCACGTACCGGCCCAGAGAACAGATCAGCCAGCAGCGCCATTGCTGCTGTCCATGACGCAGCCGCAGCTAAGCCTTGCAGGAAGCGAGCCGTAATGAGCATTGCCGTCGTTTGCGAGAATACGAACAGCATGGTAGATATCATCATGAACACAAGACCCGTTAAGATCGTCTTGCGTCTGCCAAATTTATCTGCAACCCGCCCGAAAAAAGGCGTGGTAATGAACAGAGCTGCTGCATAACTGCCGAACAGAATACCAAGTGTGGTCGAAGACATCGCATACTCGGTTGTAAAATACGGCACGACTGGAATGAACAAACTGTACAATAACATGTCAATAAATAAAATACCGATAACGAGCACGAGGCCAATCCACTGTGCGCGACTAATCTGCCTCATGAAAGACATAATCCCACTCCTAAAACTAATTTGTTTTTATAAGTTTTCTTAGGCAAAAGACTGAGGCTAATGGTTCAGTCGATATAACCTGATGATTCCAACATGAACGACCTCATGTCCCCAGTGTGAAGCATGAGCCTTGAATTAGCGATAAGATAAATCCCCTTGCATGGATTATCTCTGTTCCTCAGATTGATCTCTAGCAACAAGCCCATACAGCATAATATCTGCAATCGACTTTAATGCATCCGGCAGCGAAATGTTCTGCTTAGCAAAAAATCGCTGATCCAAGGTTGAATTGAACGCATCCGTAATTACCTTCACGATAAAGGCCGCATTATGCCTTAATATGATGCCTTCCTCCATCCCCTGCTCCAGCAAGATTCGCAGCATCTCCCAATCATCCCGGAGAGCCTTATCAATCTTTGACCACTGCTCAGGGTATACGCGCTTCATTTGCTCCAAGATTCGGTTGTCATACAGCTCAAAGTGATTCGGAAGCACGGTCATTACCGCTTTCAATTTATCCAGAAGCGACAAGGTGTCATTCTTCATGATTTCTTCAGTCTTCGCATCACTTTCGTGCATCGTCTGTTCTATGATCGTATCTAGCAGTTCCGCTTTTGAAGAGAAATGCTCATACAAAGTGCGCTTGCTCATCCCAAGACGACGCGCCAAATCATCCATCGTGAATTTGATCCCTTTGTCTTGCAATTCCTCTATAAATGCCTTCATAATCCGTTCGCGCATGAAATTCCCTCCATTCACGCCGACATAAAACTATAAAAACAAAAGTAGTTTTCTTAGTTGATGTCATCATTATACCTTACCTTTTTGACAACAAGCAAGGCCTCGCACCCCTCTTTTTTACACAGAAAAGCAAAGAAAACACACTCCGCACGATAAGAAGTGTGTCTGCTCAAGCCCAATTTGATAGGTAACACAAAAAGAGCCTGCCCGTCTTATGACGGAACAGGCCTTAAGGTAGGAGCAGGAGCCTTCCCATGAACTGAAATCACCTTGCTGTGGACCAATGCATATGTTGGAGTACATCTTACCAGCTACATGACTTATCGAATCGGCTTAATTGCAGATACCGCTTCAACTTTCCGTGCTGTCATCTGGATGCCCTGCGGAGATTGCGGCTTCGCATCACTCTGAATGACCTTGATTGGGCTGCTGACCTTATTCATCTGGTTGCAGAAGCACATCATCTGTCACCTCCATTCCCTATATCCGTTTCTAGCATATGCAGTCTCTCACTAGATGGATTGGACATGTCGACATCTGCCAAGCGGAAAGGAGAATGTATGATGATCACCTGGATTGAGCTGTTCATATTAGCGCTGGCTTCCTTTCGCCTGACCCATCTGCTCGTCTATGACGACATTATGGAATGGCTGCGCAAGCCTTTTTTGTCTGTTACGTATGTAACCGATGAGAATGGCAATGTGTCGCGAATTACGGAACCAAGAGGCAAGGGGCTTCGCTATTGGCTGGGCTCACTAATAAGCTGCCATTGGTGTACAGGCATTTGGTGTGCCACCTTGCTGACAGCACTGCAGTTCTACGCCCCCGTCACCTATCCATTTATCGTATTATTAGCTGTCGCTGGCATTGCCGCGCTAATCGAGACCTACTTGCTGCGAAAGATGTAATGTTGCACGCTTGCTAGGCAAGCACACAAAAAAGGAGCCCAAGCTTAGCTTGAGCTCCTGTCCTATTCATAAAACGATCATTATCGTTTGTTCTTGCCCAGTCTTGCGATCATCGGCAAGATCAAGCCTAAACCAAGCAATATGAATGGCGTAATGACGTTCAACAATAGCTGGAAGTACCATTCTGACGTAAATGCTTCAACTTTAGGGAACATCCCCATAATACAAGCGAATGCCGTAAAGACGAAACACCACAAGCCGATCATGAAGCCAATCTTGCGATTTTTCACAAATTTATAATCGGATTGGAACTTGTCCCCTAGCTTCATGAGCGCCATGAAGGCTGCAAATACCCATAGGTAACGAAGCGGCATTACGATCGAGTTCAGATCAAGCAGCCAGTTGAAGAGCGAGTTCATGTTACCAATTCCGATCGCAGGAATAACAATCAGAATCCCTACAAGTACAGCTGTCATAATGTATCCATTGACTGGCGTGTTGCGCTCGTTCGTCTTCATCAGTTTCTGAGGCACGAACTTCTTGTCCGCATCAAGCAGCAATACTTTCAGCGGTGCATCGATAGAGAAGGCCAACGCCGAAATTTGCGCAAGTGTGTTCGCAATCGCATACAGCACGAGGAATGTATTGCCGATTCCATAATATTCACCAAGCATCTTGAACGCATAATACTGTCCGTTCATCTTCAAATCTGCTGGAATGTTGTTCGAATCGAACATCATGCCCATCGCGAACGAACCGAGCAAGGCACATACAGCAACCATCCCCGCCAGAATCAGCATCCCACGAGGGAATTCCTTCGAAGGATTGTTCGTATTGTTGACGTATGGTGAGATTTTCTCCGCTCCACCTACGGCAAATACGAGCATGGACAATGTTGTGAAGTATGCGAAGTTGAAGTCCGGAATAAACGAGCTGACCGACATATCTGCCGTCGCAATCGTCGCGCCCGTCAGTGCAGGTGCTGTCACCGCAAGCACAATGTACAGAAGCGACATAATGAAGATGGACATCCCTGCAATCGTACCGATTTTCTTCAAGGAATTGAGCCCGCGGGAAGCTACCCACAGAAATACGAGAAATACGGCTAAGCAGATAAGCTGCAGCGTCAATGTGGAGAACTGATTAATAAAGTTCCCACTGCCTGTTACTGTCCAGCCGAGTGCGATCAGGATCCCTTGCGGCTTCTGAGCCAGATATGGGATGTGAACAACCCAGTACGTCCAAGCAGCCAAATAAGCGACTGTAGGTCCCATCGTTTCTTTTACCCAGGAACTAACGCCGCCTTGATCATTTTTAAATGTTGAACCCATTTGTCCAACCATGAGTGCGTAAGGCACGAAATACAGCGCGATAATAAGTATCCAAGATGTTACAACCGTTAACCCTTGGTTTGCATAGTTATTAACAACGTTGCCAAACCCCCACACGGAGACGAAAGCTATCAAGGCAATGTTATACCATCGAAGCTTTTTGTTATCGTCGTTGCGGTTCATGTTGCAAAAGCTCCTCTCACTACTTGTGGAAATGTATTACAATTATGTGTGAAGACACTTTATTAGTATACAATTATCAAGATATGGATTCATAAAGAAACTTCTTCATTTGTTGGATCATATTGGGGCATCCACATTACCTATAAATTGCCCAGTTCGTGTACACTTTATGCCACTACGACCACTCCTAGCCTATCAGACGACTTACAACAAATAGGGGTTTGATCCGAATTCAAAAATATAAAAAAGCCCCGGAGCTGAGTTCCGAGGCTTTTCCTTACGATATTGGATTCCTGCCAACAACCTTAGTGGGCCGGGAAGAAAGCCATTTGAATAGCGAAGATTACGCCAAATACATATAGAATCGGATGTACTTCTTTCCCTTTGCCGCTAAATAGCTTCATAAGCGGATACGTAATGAAGCCGATCGCAATCCCTGTAGCAATGCTGGATGTAAGCGGCATACTGATCAGGATTGCAAATGCCGGGAAAGCTTCATCGAAATGCTTCCATTCAATACGCGCCAATCCATCCATCATGAAGCAGCCAACAATAATAAGCACTGGAGCTGTAATCGCTGGCAAGGATGAAATCCCTGCGAGAACCGGCGAGAAGAATAGGGACAGGAAGAACAACCCCGCTACAACAACGGAGGTCAATCCTGTACGTCCACCAGCAGCAACACCTGCCGAAGATTCAATGTACGCACTGGATGGTGTCGTTCCCATCAAAGAACCTGCTGTTGTCGCAAGCGCATCCGCCATCAATGCCTGTTTCGCACGCGGAAATTGATTGTTCTTCATTAGACCTGCCTGCTCCGCTACCCCAATCATCGTACCCGTTGTATCGAAGATCGTAACGAGCAAGAAGGCAAATACAACTGTGTATAGGCCATGAGAGAATACACCCGCTATATCCACATCGAACAGCACTGGTGCTGTTGGAAGCGCAATAAAGCCGTCAAACTTCATCAAGCCCATGAAGTAACCGATAATCGCCGTAGCTGCCATACCGATGAACAAGGCACCCTGTATCTTACGGGCCATCAGGATAAGCGTGATGAACAATCCCGCCAAGGTTAGCACCGTTACCGGTTTATGCAAATCCCCGAAAGCAACCATGGTTGCCTCATTCGGCACGACAATACCGGAGGATTTCAAGCCGATAAAAGCGATAAAGAGGCCAATGCCTGCCGTAATCCCAAACTTCAACGAACTGGGAATTGACTCAATAAGCGTTTCACGCAGCTTCGTAAACGTCAGCAACAAGAAGATAATACCTGCCAGGAACACTGCTCCAAATACAGCCTGATAGCTCACACCCTGTGAAGCTACTACAGAAGCAAAGTATGCATTCATCCCCATTCCTGGTGCTACAGCAATTGGGTGATTCGCGAACAAAGCCATATATAACGTACCGATAATTGCCGAGATTACCGTTGCGGTAAACACTTGCTGGAATGGAACTCCAGCACTCGACAATATCGCTGGATTCACGACAACGATATATACCATCGTTAAGAACGTTGTAATGCCCGCCGTCACTTCTGTGCGCGCGTTCGTTCCGTTTTCTTTCAATTTAAACCATTTTTCCATTGGATCAAGCTGCTCCTTTCATAAGCAACAAAACTAACACTTAGGCATCTTATTAGAAAGGCGATTCTTTGTCAATAAATTTGTACATTTATTCGTTTTTAGGTCACATATATTCCAATATAACACAGAAAATTAGCCAGATAACCCAGCTAAATACGAACATTATGCTTATCAACCAATTTCATCACAAGCCGAGTAAGCCCATCTTTACCAATTGTGACTAAATGAAACAACGATCTATATAAGTGTTCCCTTCCTTGCGAGAGAGATTCTTCAATGCTTGCCTGCTCCCCTTATGGATAGTATGTCTACAATTGGAGTCCTCACATTCTTCAAACACCGTTTTTCCGGGGCATTCCGACAATGTCCGCTTAGAGTCATCAGTACTATTCATCCACCGAACCGCTCCATTCACCCCAGAAGCTGCTCTATTCAAGCAGAATATACGGCAATTGCCTTCCATTTAGGATATGCTTGGATCATCAACGACACGAGAGGAGCCCGGGAGTTTATGAACAAGACTATAACGAAGATGGGTCTGCAATTCTTGCTTGCTTGCGGAGTATCAATACTTGTCGTATACGTCATCAAACATATGGCTTAAATCAATCTATTCCTGCTACAATCATATTCACCGGTATTTCCCGGAAAATAATATCAGTTTACATACTCATCACTATAAATCGTAAGGAGACATCATTTTATGAAATCATTTTCGACGACTTGGAAACGAAAAAGCATTCCTGTATTGTTTGCATCCGTCATTGCGTTAGGCTCAATGCTTAGTTGGCAGTCAACTGTACATGGTCAAGCCGCAACAGCAGCAACTAGCATGCAAAGCACAACAATTGCCGGAACATCTTCAACAAAATTTACAGAGGATTGGCACAAATGGATTAAAAATAATGCTTATACATTAGATACCATTACCCCAGAGAGCACGAAAGACGGGGCCGTCACAGGCGAGCGTTTCAAAGACTTGGACATGCTGAAACCGCTTTTGTCGGATAAACGCATCGTATACTTGGGCGAAAGTTCTCATGGTGTAGGCGAATTCAATTCCGCCAAGACACGATTAATTCAATTTCTCCATCAGGAGCTTGGGTTCAATGTCGTCGCCTTCGAATCACCGCTCGGCAATGCAGCAACCGCGTTCGGCAATGTAAAGACAAGCGAGGCGGAGCAATTGATGAAGAAATCCGTATTTCCACAATGGTGGGCTAAAGAAACGACTCCATTGTTCCAATACATCCAAGATTCACAGTCAACGGAAACGCCGATTAAGCTTGCTGGATTTGACATGCAATCCTTGGGACCATTTCTCAACGGAGAGATCCTGAAGGATGAAAAGCTGGCAACGCAATTTGCTGAAACCGAGAAGAAGCTGTTCCGCTGGACCAATTCCGAAGACCTTGCTGCTTACTCCGCAGTGAAGCCGGAATTGCAAAAGCTGTACAAAGACGTTAAGACAAAGGTTGCAGCCAACGAAGCTCAGTTGAAGGCCCTGTACCCGGACAATCCGCATATCGTTGCAATGGTGAACCGAACCCTGGATGACCGCCTTCGCGTCGTAGATGAGTACATCGAGCTGTCGATCAAGTCGAATATTGCTGCGCAGACTGGCGACTATGCAGTAGCGACGAAGATGATGGAATGGCGGGATAAGGCGATGGCCGACAATCTGCTCTGGCTGGCAACTGAAATCTATCCAATGGAAAAGATTATCGTCTGGGGACACAATGCCCATATCAGCAAAGCTGAATCTAAAATGGAGCAATCATTCATGCCTGTCGCAGGGCGATTCATGGGTGAACTTATGCAGGAATCGATGTTCGGTCCTTATAGCTACACAATCGGTCTATATGCAGGAAGCGGAACAACACATGACAATATGGGAGACCCTCTTGAGGTTCAGCCGCTACCGCCTAGCTCCATCGAATCCATTATGAAGGCAGCCAATCAGCCCTATTCCTTTGTCGATATGCGATATGCAATGAAGGGCTCTGGAACATCATGGATGGACGAGCCGCGTACCGCACTGTACTTCGGATTGCTGCCAGAGGTATTCGTACCTCGCGAGCAATACGACGGGATTCTCTACATCGACAAGGTACAGCCGCCAACACCGATTAAGTAACAACTGCTTGCACCGATAGATGTTTCAAAAGATTGAATGAAACCGCAGCCGGCAAGCGAACGATGGCAACACAATGAATCGCAGCTGCGATACCTAACACTTGGAGGACAATCCGATGAAATCAAAAAAAGGCACATGGAAACGCCAAAGCTTATCTCTAGCTCTCGCTTCCGTTATCGCACTTGGCACAATGCTCTCCTTCGGAGCCCCTATACATGCTCAGGCTTCATCTGATAAGCAGGGAGATCAGCTGGAGCAAGCACGTACCAGCCCACAAACACGTGAAGATTGGAAGAACTGGCTGAGCGACAACGCAGTCTCGCTGAATTCGATCAATCCTGAACAGACTGAATCAGACGCACGAATCGCACCCAAGAAATTTGCCGATTTAGAGGCCTTAAAGCCATTACTGCAAGACAAGCGAATCGTCTATTTAGGCGAGAGTTCACATGGGGCAGCTCAATACAACTCCGCCAAAACACGTCTCATTCAATATTTACATCAGGAGCTTGGGTTCAATGTCATCGCCTTCGAGACGAACTTAGGCAATGCAGCCGGCGCTTATGGCAATGTAAGCTCGCAAAAGCCGATTGCGACAATGAAGGATTCCATATTCCGCATCTGGCAAGCACAAGAGACCGTGCCACTGTATCAATACATTCAAGATACGAAGCGTACCGATAAGCCGCTCATGCTGGCCGGCTACGATATGCAGCCGCAGGGCGTCATGTTCGCTGCCGATTGGATGGGCGATGCGAAGCTTGCCAAGCAGTTCCAGGAGATTGAACTAGCACTGGACGAATGGGAAATGAGCTCGGATCTGGAGGGGTATCAGAAGGTAAAACCAAGCTACTTGAAGCTGTATGAGCAAATAAAAGCGACCATTCCAAAGCGTGAACAGGCGCTGCGCAAGCAGTTCCCGGACAACCCGCATATCGTACAGCTTGTACAACGCGCAATCGACAACCGAATTCAAATTGTTCGTGAATACATGGAACTGACAATTAAGTCTACTCTATATATGGAGGGCAAAAACCTCGATTATATGTCCATGATCCAATCGTGGGAGTATCGCGACCAGATGATGGCTGATAACTTAGTATGGCTTGCTGACAACGTCTATAAAAATGAAAAAATCATCGTATGGGCACACAACGGACATATTAGCAAGGCACATTCCAAAGAGTTCGGCATAGCATTGCCGCTTCGCAATATGGGCGAGATTATGCAGACAACCAAGTATAAAGACCAAGGATACGTGATGGGCTTATTCCTAGGCAAAGGACAGAACGCGCATGTCACACGTGAAATCTATGACGTACTTCCGCCTATGCCGCATTCTATAGAGGAACTTATGACAAGCATCGGCAAGCCTTACTCGTTCATCGATATGAGCCATGCTCCAGCCGTTCCAGGCACTACATGGATGTCGCAGCCAATGACGTCATACGTAACAGGCATCTCGCCAATAAGCAGCATTCCGAGCGAGCAATATGATGGCATCTTGTTCATCAACGACGTCACACCTCCAACATATTTGGAGAAATAAGTAGTTATCAAGCTCCGAAACTTCATCATTAAGAAGCTTGCAGCTAGGTACGCTGATAAGCAATCACGTCCCAGCTTATGCAGCATTGTAAATGCATAAAAAAATTAGGATAGAGGGATTCAACTGCTTCTGAATCCCCTATCCTTCATTAATCCACTGCTACTAATCGATTGCGGCCAGACTGCTTCGCCCGGTACAGCTTCTGATCCGCCTTGGCAACCAGCGTATTCGGTTCTGAGTCCTGAATATCCTCAATGCTGCAGGATGCAACACCAAGCGAGCAGGTCACAACTAGACTCACCTCTGAGCCAGCGTGCGGTACTTTAAGCGACTCTACATGAAGACGAATTTGCTCACCGATGGCCACAGCCTGACGAAGATCCGTCATTGGCAATATCACGCCGAACTCTTCCCCACCGTATCTGGCAACAACGGCAAGCGGCGTTGTAACCGTATTCTGAACTGCCTGCGCTACTCGTCGCAAGCATTCATCCCCAGCTAGATGACCATACGTATCGTTATATTTTTTGAAATAATCGACATCGAGCATAATTAGTGATAGTGGACTCTTCTGCTTCTTAACCCGCTCCCATTCCTGATTCATCATCCGATCGAAGTATCTGCGATTGTAAACCCCGGTCAACCCATCGGTATAGGAGAAATCAGTTAGGAGCCGATTCGCCATCTGCAGCTTTTTATTTGCTTCCTTCATCTGCTCTTCCGCTACAATCCGTTCAGTTACATCATGGAAGTACACCGACACCCCGTTGCGAGACGGAAATACGCGATTCTCCAGCCATCTGCCATGCAGCTGATCAAACTCCGTAATCTCCGCCGGTTCTCCCCGCTCCATGACTTGGTGGCACACCTCGTACAGCTTGGTCTGCTTCAAGTGGGGATTAATATCCCAAATGGACCGTCCTTTTACAACTTCGAAGGAGAACTCCAGATACTTCTCCGCTTCCTTATTCATATACGTATAGCACCACTGCTTGTCTACTGCAAGAAAAGCATCGGTAATGCTATCAAGAATAATTGCAATTTGTTCCTGCGAATTGTGGAGCGCCCGTTGAGAATGATGGAGCTTCACATTGAGCTGATTCATCTGATAAAAGAAGACAAATAGAACAACTGTTGCCGACAGCAACGAGTTCACGCATGCCGCGTACCAGCCAAGCGTGTATCTATCGTTGGCCAGCAAAGTGATCGACACATCCAAAAAGAATGTGAAAACAGACAAAAGAAGCCATAAGTGCAGCAGGCTCCTTCCTCGAGTTACCACATACAAATACATACAAGCCACAAGACTAATTACCCATACAATAGGGCCTATCCCTGTTGAAAGGAGAAGACCATGGCTGCTATCCGAGATAAGCGTAGGCAGCCATTCATGCTGACCTGCCAATATATACGTAATCATCCCGACAACCAGCACTACAACAATAAACATCACAGTTGAAGCAGCCGTCTTATTCTTGTGCTCTGATCGCGAATAGGACTCCTTCTGGATACTGAACGTATACAGCAGTATCCCTGCTGGAAATCCCGCATGCCAACATCCCCAGAACCATACCGAAGCCCGAGTCCCTGCGTACAGAACCCCCTTATCACTGAATATGCCTGGGAAAGTCAGAAGATGCGGAATCATAATTAGCCCTGTAAAAAAAAACGTCCCCGATAAAATCAAGATTGGCTTATAACCAGTTGCACGATATTGAATATAAAGCAAATGCGAAGTCATGAAATCACCAAACATGTTCCATGCAATAAAGATCGGGAAAAAGGGAGTTACCCCCCATAGCGGCGTTGATGCATACGGTATAACCACAAGAGTGCTAACCAGCGTGACGAAGCCAATAGTCAAGGCTATCCATTTCTGTTTAGGCACAGTCGGTATACTAAATAAGCTTGCCAGTGGATCTCGTATGCGATGCATTGATGCTCTCAACCTTTCCGCCTATCACTTGTTTCAATCCGAATCATGGTGTGATTAGTAACATAGTATCATATATCTACAGGAAGACAGGCTCAAATTCTAACAATTACAAGACATGAAGATACCTTAGCCCCAAGTAACTGCCACATTTGTGTCCTTTTTACTATATAACGAAATCAGCCTGCTGTTGAAACAAAAGCAACTATATCACCATGGGCAAAAGGGCTGCCCAATTCGAGACAGCCCTCCTATTATAACCGCCTTACACGATTATTGTATTTAAATGTAACATGCTCTATCGAGAACGACGTCCGCCGCCACGACCGGATGAACGACCTCCACCTTGGCTCGAACGGCCGCCGGATTGGCTGCCAGACTTGCCGCGGCTCTCTTGGCGACCAGCGCCTTGGCTTGACTGCGACCGGGAACTACGGCCCTGGCCTCGTCCATCGCGCGCACTGCTGCGTCCGCCATGGCCTTCATTTCTCGCTTCACGCCGTCCGCCACGGCCACCCGCATCACTGCCTTGATTGCCGCGAGCAGCACCGCGTCCACCTCGAGCTGCACCTTGAACGCGTGCATCCTTCGCGCCGCTTCGTGTTCCACGACTATTGCCGCGTCCGCCACGTTCGGAACTGCGTTCATTGTCTGCCTTCTTGCCACGACCAGTCCGAACGTCGCCAGCATTCTCAGTCTGCTCCCCATCTTGATTGCGACGTTCCAGCTTCTGTCCGATGCCGCGCTCAATCAACTCAACAGCCATGCGATCTCTAGGCGACGCGAATGTGATGGCAATCCCTTGCGCACCTGCGCGGCCTGTACGGCCAATGCGGTGGATATAGCTCTCTGCATCCTGAGGGACATCATAGTTGAACACATGTGTAATACCCTCTACATCCAGCCCTCGTGCCGCAACATCCGTCGCGACAAGCAGTTGCATCTTCACCTTACGGAAGCGTTCCATAACCTGTTCCCGCTTCGACTGCGACAAGTCGCCATGAAGCTCGTCCGAATCATAGCCCATTTCAAGCAATTCTTCATTCAGCTTGCTTGCTCTGCGCTTCGTCCGGCAGAAAATAATGGCTTGATAAGGGCGATGCTCATCAATAAGTTTGCACAGAGTCGCCTGCTTGGCACGATCTGTCGTTTGCACGACAATCTGCTTCACGTTCTTCACGGTAATACGCTCGCTCTGCACATGGATATCAATCGGACTGCGCATAAATCGCTCCGCCAAGCGCCTTACATTTACTGGCATAGTAGCAGAGAACAGCAGCGTCTGGCGATTCGTTGGAATCTGGCGAATAATTTCCTCCACTTCCCCTAAGAAGCCCATATGAAGCATTTGATCCGCCTCATCCAATACCAATGTCTTCACTTTCGACAGCGAGATTGTCCCGCGTCTCAGATGATCAAGCAATCGACCTGGCGTTCCGATGACAAGCTGACGCCCGCCCTGAAGCTTGCGCATTTGGCGTTCTACATCTTGACCACCGTATACGGCAAGCACGTTCACTCCTTCATAAGCCCCAATAAGCTTCTTCGCTTCTGCCGTAATTTGCAGAGCCAGCTCTCGCGTAGGCGCAACAATCAACGCCTGAACATGTGTTGAACCTGCATCAATGCGCTGAATAATTGGCAGCAGGAAAGCCAGTGTCTTGCCTGTTCCCGTCTGTGCCTGGGATACAACATCTTCTCCCGACAGTACGACCGGAATCGTCTCAGCCTGAACCGGTGTTGGCACCGCAATCCCATGTTGATTCAATGTGTGCACCAATTGCTTCGTTACTCCCAATTGTGCAAATCCTCGTTGATTTAAGCCCGTCAGACAGGCCACCCCATTTCTGTATAATTCAATCTAGTCCTTATCTTGTGATGATGTATGGAAAATCGACTTCACTCTGCCTACTTGTCCATCCTGCAGACGTACCTTGATGCCATGCGGATGAGATGGAGAATTCGTCAGAATATCCTTCACGATACCTCTTGTCGTCTTGCCCGTACGCTGATTCTGCTTCAGCACAATATCCACCTCAAGACCAGCAAATATATGCTTTCGCTGCTGTCCATTCTGTTCCATGAAGACACTGCTCCTTGCTCATTCTATCCTTAACTGCTGACTTGCAGCAAAACCGACTACGCCAACATTTTCATGTATGTGAACGACAGTGGTATCCACATATTATACACGGAAACGTCCCTATGGTATAATGGACCATCAATATCGATTCCATCGTATAAATTCAGGAGGTAACATGCTGACGTTTGAACAGAAACTAGCGGTTATCGAATCGTTCCCAGAGCTTGAGCGTAATAATGTATCACTGGGACGGGTGAACTTCCACTATGAAGACAGCATTGTGGAGAAGAAGATTGTCGTCTATCACCTGCATCCGAACGGCAACGGATTCGTCTATGCCGGCTATGTATCGGGTTATGATACAGATGCCAAAGGCATGGTCAACATCCGTGAATACTCGGAAGAGGAGCTTCGCAAGCTCATTCGCGCCTCCATTGATTCCATGTCGCCTGCTTCACAAGAGGCTGACGTCGAGATGGAAGACACTGCTGAAGAGAGCAGCAGAGAGCCCTATATCAATGACAACAACGAGACACTATGGCTCGAGTATGACTTTGAGTTGTGGAACATCTATGCGGGCGAGAGCCTGGAAATGACATTCGAGACGCGTGAGGAAGCAGAGGAGTACTTGCAAGAGGAAGGCTTCTCACCAGCAAATTCATAGCAGCCAGCGAAGGGGGGGGGAAGAAGTGCCGTACAGACTCAGGCAGCATCTTTCCCCTAACTTTATGATTTCTTGCATATTCAGCATACTATATGCCTCCTTGCACTTCATGCATATCCAACCATGGATATCACTACCATACCCACTCCACGCTTCACCTCTATGTCAAACAGACAGGGGGAACGACGCTATCAAGCAAGCAATTTACTCATACATATAGAGTAGCCACCATGCGCAATCCCCATCAATCCTCCCGCCTAATGCATGAGGCAGAAGACTGGGCGTCAAGGAGCGGATCAACATTCAAGCGCTCGATGTGACTGATTCGAATAGCATTGCCGCCACTGCACAATATATCCTTGATATGTATGGGAGCATTCGTCTTCTCGTGAACAATGCTGGATTTGCAATAGGCGGAAATAAACTAGGACAAGGAGAGCAGCCTATTCCCTCAATCGCCCCAACATGCCCGATACGTATGCGAACAAGTACAAGTTATAAGAATGAAAATCAATTGTATTATCATAAAACGTTCATTTGAGAAATAAGCGAGGTATGGATACAATACATCATACTCATTCCTGTATGAGAATTTTACTTAAACAAAAAGGATGGTTCCTTATGACTCACCACGACTACCACCATCTCAACCATGTGAAGGAACAAGTCACTTCTAAGCGTACATTGTGGATTACATTAGCCTTGACCTTATTCTTTACCATTGTTGAAATTGTGGGCGGGCTTCTGTCCAACTCACTTGCTCTCTTATCCGACTCTGCTCATATGATATCGGATGTTATCGCGTTAGGTCTCAGTATGACCGCCATTTACATGGCAACTCGGGAACCCAACCAGCGATATACGTTTGGCTACCTCCGTTTCGAAATTATTGCATCCTTCCTGAATGGACTGGCTCTGATTGTGATTGCAATTGGAATCGTTGTCGAGGGTGTTAAGCGGATGGTTCATCCGCAAGATGTTGATCTGCGGCTAATGCTGATTATCGCTACGATCGGCTTGATCGTAAACATTGTCCTGACGCTTGTATTGAGTCATAGCACGAAGGAAGAGGACAACCTGAATGTAAAGAGTGCCTTGTGGCACTTTATCGGCGACTTGCTCAGCTCTGTAGGCGTTATTGTATCGGCGATTCTCATCTATTTCACAGGACTGTACGTCTTGGATCCATTGATCAGTATGGTGATTGGGGCCATCATTTGCATTGGCGGCGCGAAAATCATTCGCGAATCCATCCTCATATTAATGGAAGCTGTCCCTGACAAATACGATCTGGAGGAAATACGTGCGGAAATGAACCAGGTGGAAGGAGTAGAAGATGTCCATGAGCTTCATCTGTGGGCGGTATCCACCGATCACTATTCATTGACAGCCCATGTCTTCATCCGTGAGGATATTCAGCCATTCTGCGTCATTCTGGCTATCAATCATATGCTTAAGGCGAAGTACGGCATTGAGCACACCACGATTCAAATTGAGCATCCTGCGATGCATGATCATGGTGAATATGGCAAGCAATTTTTGCAACAAGCGGGGAGCGCAGAAGCTAACCCAGTGTAAGAGATGAGCCTCGTTAGTACCACAGTCTCCATAATGGAAAGCAGCCTGCCGAGTGACTGCTCAGCAAGCTGCTTTCTTTGTTAGGATATCAGGGATATAATCAGCATCAACCGACTTCTTGCTCGCCTATATGACTTACATGATAAATATACGACCCAGGAATTGATTTCATCTGTTCGATCACACCATGATAGGTAGCGTAATCGATCATGTACACATAGGCCCCTGGTAAATCCAGTTCTTCCGCACATTTGTCTGTAAATTCGGAGAGCCACTCTGCCTCTTGGCCAGCAGCCTCCTGCGGTACATCAACAACTACCCCATACAGGTACACCCCATATTGATCAGGGAAATGCTCCAATTTCTTCTGAACCAGATACGCTTCTTGGATGATGGGGATAGAAGCAAGCTTCTCTCTGGCATCCTCCAGCTCTTGCTCACTCAGCCCGTGATGGATATAGGTGTTGTCTTGAAAGGTTAGATGCGTACGTTCCTCAATCGCATCCTTGTTGTCTTCCATCCATTCCATCGCGCGTTCCGCATAAGAATCAGCTTCCTCATATCGCCCCATGTGAACCAGATAATTATAGATCCACCGGCACATCTGATTCGTGCGGAACATATCCAGCTTCATCACTCGTTCAAGCAGATGGATTCCGCCTTCATCTAAATACTGCAAGCGGATGCGTCCTTCTTCTTGCAGCGGCTCAATCTGATCCACATACTCCTCATTAATTCGTTCTAGAAGAGGAAGAGCCTCTTCGCCGCCATACAGCAATTCCGTTGTATGCGCATAGCGGCACCCCTGGTCGAAGCTCAGCTTGCCTTGCTGCTGAAGCTCTTGCTTCAGCTCTTCATGCTCCGCCCGTACCGGCGCATACTCATGGTATCGCTCCTGCCAGCTTGCTGCAATTTGCATCATCCAACGATTGTCCACTTCTTCCAGCAACAATTTGTACAAGCTGCCTAGAAAATATTCTGCCGCCGTAGAGCCGCTTAATGGTTCCCAAGAAGGAACATGAGGTGCATCAGGAGACTGCTGAATTGCGTGCAACCGATCCGACAAGGACGGATGCGTATCCGTGAGCCCCGTTCGTTCTGCTAGCGCCGCCTGTCCCCATTGCCGCACCGTACGTTCTGGAAGGTCCTTTTTCAAGAAATGTTCCAACGATACGTAAATACGAGGAGGTTCCGATACGCGCTGCGCAGCCCGATACTGCTTCGGCCAAAATACTTCCGACAAATAAGCGCCCAGCACATGAACCTTATACAAGGAGGAGGCCGTTACCTCCGCGCCAGCCAGCTGCACTGAGGCGCGGTCTGCACTATATTCGTTTGCCCGCCGCAGTACGAATGTATATGCGGAGTAGTACGGATAGAACTTGTTAAAGAATTTCTTGAACAACCCTGTACCGAACTGATTTTTCTCCTCCAGCTTCCCTACAATCGTTCCCCATGTCTTCACGACCCGGTATACCCAGCCTGAGAACCGGCTGTCACCGCCAGACAAATGCCCAAGCTCATGCGCGATCGTCGAACGGAACTCTTCTGGCGTAGAGGCCATCATGTAAGGCAATCCAACAATCAATATGTTTTTGTGCCAACCGAACATACCTAAGCGAGGATGCTGCAGCATCGCAGCATTGAATTGTTCATCCACGATGATGCTGTCCACACGGGGAGCCTTCAATTCACGCGCCATTCGATCGACCTCTGCATACAGTTCCGGCACTTCCGAACGCAACAATACGCGCCCTTCCGGCTGCTCGAAGCGAACCCACAATGAACGTAGAATAATAAGAGCAAGCGGAATAAGAATAATGAATAGCTTCACTTCACCCGCATTGACTCGTCCAGTGGAGATGGAATACCAGATGAGACCGCCTACTAAACCAAGCAGAATTGCTAAAATGAGATAAATATAGCTGAATCCAAGCACTGTTAATCCAAGTACGCGCAGCTTGTATCCTTGCGGAGAGCGCTTCGCGGACTTCTCCAGACGTTCGATGAGAGCTGCGAACTTCTCGTAATCGACTTCCATTCTGTTATGCACCTGCTTCTTATGTAGTCATACATACGATATCTATCATGCTGCTTCCTTCAACCCTTCACATCCAGCGTACTGAAGCCGCAGACTGATCCGCACGTTCCATATCCCGAATATACCGAAGCAGCTCTTGCTGGCGCTCCGTCAGGAGGCGCCTTCGCATGACAAGCTCTGATTGGAACTTGCTTAACCGCTGCTTCATCTCATCAGCAGAGATGCCAACCCAATCCTGAAGCCTCGCAAGCTGCTGCTGAACATACTGCTCATTGCGCTCTAGCAGTTCTGCTAACTGACCAATCTGCTTGTGCGCTTGGCGCAAATCATTCAATTCGACCAGGATACGGTCGTTCATCATATTCCCTCCTTTGCTTCTCGACCTTCCATTCATTTCATTAAGCCAAATCAGCCGCCTTGAACTCATTGGCCTTGCGATCAATATAGCCTGCAAGCTCCTGCACTGCAGTCGCATACCATTCCGTCATCTGCGTAAGTTCTTGCGTGGTGTTCTCTGCTATCGATACGATGCGCTTGCTCTGACTCGTATGAGTCAACTTCGTAATACTGCCAACTGCCGAGCCCGCCTGATCATGGAATTGTCCAACATGCTGCTCTAGCGTTCGCGCCACGCTGCTGAGCTCTTCGGGGCGAAGCGCAATCAGCTTGCCTCCACCTAGTCCCCCCATGGCCGCGCTTAACGCAGCTTGAAGAAGCCCCCCGCCTAATGACATCCCCGCAAGAAGAACGGAATCGCCTTCAAGCAGCGCACGCGGCGAAATCGTCAATTTTTCCCCTGTCGCCCGATTGATCAGCTCATTCTTGATATCGCCATCCTTATCGAACTTGTATTGATCCAAGGAATGAAAATTTTTATCGCCGGATATGGTATCAATAAACCGTTTGATTCGTCCCTTAATACCCTTGTATTCGCTATTCGCGGTCTTAAAATCTTCGCCAAGATAATACGTCGAGCCAACATGGCTATCATACTCTTTGAGCGGTCCCGCTCCTATCGAATCGCTCGGGTGCACATAATTGATAATTTTGTCGTCAAACTCTCCATTTTTGGCCTTTTCCGCTAATTTGTCAGGCAGCAGATTCGTTACGCTTGGTGCACTGTACGTTACCGCACCAACACTATTTTTAGCGCCAGCATACTGCGCCAAGCCGCCGCCAAGGGAGTGTCCGGTCAACGTAACCTCATATTCGGGGTACTCCTCCTTCACCTGCCTCACGAGCACATCAGCTTGCCGGAACTGATTATGCTTGTAGTCATGTATATCTTGCTCCATATTTTTCCTCGGGTCTAGGTACGAGAGAATTATATTTTCCCTGGAACTGAATCGTTCCTCCAAATCCTTCGCCTTGCCGAGAACAACATCATTTAAATCCGTCTTGAAATCAGGTAGTGAACGATCAATGCTTGATGACCCTTCTGTACCTCGAAATCCAACAACTACTTGCTTCGTATCCTTATTGCGGAACACGACTGCATCGAATCCAGATTCAGAATCATGCAGCATCGTGCCCTTCGGCTCAACAACCTCCCACGAGCCACTTGCGCCATCATATGCGCCAGGTGGAACCTTATCATAAGCTGAACTGGACATTTTCCAATAATCTTCATCTGATATGCGTGTTTTTTGGGCCATAGGATTCTCCTGTCTTTTCATTTTTTGGTATCTATCATACAATATTATAAAAATAGTTCCTGTAGGAGTGAAGACGTTATGCAAAAAAATGTCCGCTATACAGGTTTTTTGATTCTCATTTTTGCAATCTTAATAGGATGTGAAGCCGCTATGAACCCTGAACAAAAGCAAGCAGCTGTTCAACAAGCAATGGCAACAGGAACTGAATATTTTAAGGACAAATACGGTTTGGAGACGGAATGGACAGAGCATCAATTCCAGCCTGAGCATGCCTCCAGTCACATTGCGTTATACGGGCATGTCAAGAACAAGCCTGAGGACAACATTTACATTCTTATCAACTACAAGACGTTTGAAGTGATCAGTTCGGTGCACCCAAAGGAAGAAATTACAGACAAAAAATAAGCAGATTCAGGCACGAATTTTACTGCTGTACACGTGAAAGGAGCTATCCCAAGTTTAGGACAGCTCCTTTTTTTGATAATTTTCTTATTTTAACACTGACGAATCATTCCCGGAACATGGAGAAGATGTCCTTTGACAGACAATAGGACTTGAGTGGTTCTATTACTTATCATTTTTGGTAAAATGTATGTAGTATGTAATGTACAATTTTATGAATTCAAGGAGGTAATGAATGCCGAAATCAGGGAAATATATTATGATAATCGCAGGCATACTGATCATAGGTCTAATAGGTGTTTTTCTTTATCACATAAACAACGAGAGAACTTTTCCATTTAATGAATTGCTTCGAGAGCATTTTAAGGAAAAAGAAATTGAGTCTATTTTTATACAAAAGTTTGTATCAGCAGCGGACTATAGCGATACTCTCTTTACTGATAAAAAAGATATAGAATTCTTCATGCAATCACTTCCTGAAATCCAAATAAGGAGTGACTCTTCTTCTCATGGTTTTCCTGAATATCCAACATACGAAATTCTTATTAAAGGAAAAAACGAAAAGCTATTTTTGGCCTTTATTATTTCCAGTAGGGATATCTTAATGCATGATTACGAAAAAAAGGAGAACTACTCATACAAAATTGAAAATGAATTCAGGCTTGATAAGTTAGAATTTCTTGACCCATTTTTAGTTAAGCTGAAGTGATAATAGGAAAAGAGGATTCAAGTTTCCTCCTGCTACAAGGTACAAAGCGAATTCGTACGTAAGCTCACGTTTACAATGCCACGGACATACTGCTCCATTCCAATTCCTCTTGGTAGAAAGGCTGTACCAGATTGCGCAGATCACCTTTAAAAACAAGCTCCAGCATCTCGGAGCTGCGGAAATCATCAGGCTCTACAGCTGCCGCAGGCTTACCGACGACGTTCAGACCGCATTCCTCGAATAGCGAAGCGACGAATTGAGAACAGAAAAATGCCTTCTCCCGCTCAACCTGCAGCTTGAATGGAATGCCTAGCACACCAAGCAAGTTATACGAATATTTAGCTTCATTGAACATCATGGTGATGATGCGGGCACGAATCATATGGTATTGCGCAGCATTCACCATACAACGGTACATGGCGCATATCGTCGGCTTACCGTCAGCACGCAGTAGATCACGCTCTACCTCTTCACGCATGAAGCCTGCTGTTAACGGATTTCGGGAAGGCTTCTGTCCGAAGCTATATACTTCCCGCAATGCCGGATCGAATGCTACGGATACGTGATTAAGCGGTGCCTTAGTGTACATTCGAATGAGCTTAGAAAACAGTGTTCCTGTATCAGTCAGTACGATATAAATCGGATACCTCTTCGCATCACCCTGTCCTGTGCCCTTCCCCGCATTGATTATGCTGTCCATCCATTCACCCATGCTACATTCGCCCCTATCGCTCTCTGTATTGCTGCTACTTCCATTTTATATATTGAACATATACCCAGACACGTGCTGGCGACGGGTTCTGAACTGGACTTTCGTCGGGTGATCACATCCAACCTGCTTTTGCCTCTCTGATTCTTGAGCAGCAGCCACTCATTAATAGCGGCTCCTTCCACACTGTATGGCCGTCCATTCCATTATTCGTCATATGCATTTCCTAGATCCCTCCATGTACACAAAAAGAAGCCTAATTCCTAAGAATTAGACTCCTTCACCGTTCCGGATATACCATTGTGTTCAACATCTCAACGCAGCTTGGCAGCTGGTCCGCAGCTCTCCCGCACGATCAGCTCTGTTGGTATCATAACCTTCTTGCCAATGATCCGCTGCTTCTCCAACCGCTCCATCATGAGCTCCAGCGCCGTATCACCGATACAGTCACTATGCAGTCTGACCGTGGTAAGCGCAGGGGTCATGAATTGAGCAACCGCAATATCATTGAAGCCAACCACACTAATATCCTCCGGTACTCGCAAGCCATGCTCCTGAATGGCTCGAATCGCTCCGATCGCCATAGAGTCATTTGCCGCAAGGACGGCGGTACAGCCGCGTACAGATGCAATTAGCTCCTTCGTCAAACGGTAGCCATCCTCGGCTGAGAAGGTTCCGACACGCACCAAGGATGAATCGAAGATTCCCGCCTCCTTCATCCACCTCTCGTAAGCGATCTCGCGCCGATCCGCTGTTGAGGCTCCATCCAGCACATCTCTTCCGCCGACATACGCAATTCGCTCATGTCCTAATGCACGAATATGCACCAGTGCCTGCTCTACAGCATCATGCAGATCGACCGTCACAATATCCGACTTGCGATCCCAAGGGACATCATCCACATATACGATTGGAGAGGAGGAGCGCTGGAGTTCATGCAGCTGACCTGACCCAATCGGCCCAACCACGATGAACCCCGATGCAGCAGAAGCAGGAAGGGAGCGTTCTCCCTTCTTGCCTACCTCTACAAGCTGCACGCCTCGCTCCCGAGCTGCTTCTTCTATCGCAAGCCGCACCGTTAAATAATACGGATCATTCAGCTCCTCACTCTTGTCATAGGTCATGACAATTCCGATCGTGTTCTGACTCGCCCTGATTTGCACAGGAGCAGGCGGTTCCGCTATCGGCACGGGCATCGAAGGCTCCGGCGCAGCCATCTCCATCGTCCGCTTCTTCCGCTTGTACTTGTTATAGCCGAGCTCTTCAGTCGTTTCCATAATGCGGCGCCGCGTCTCGTCTGATACCGACAATGTCTCATCGAAGTTCAGCACGCGAGACACCGTGGATATCGACACACCAGCCCGCTCCGCAATTTGTTTCAGGGTAGCCATTTCGCCCTCCAATCGTGATGCGTCGCCAGCAATCCGTCATTCCGTCATTCTTTCATTTCCTTACGATTGTACTGTATTCTTGCCCAAAAGCATAGAGGAAAGCCTCGCGATTGCTAGTTGCGGCGCAGCGTTTCCTTCGCCTTCATCACATCTGAGATTTCCTTATTCGAATAGACAGACAGCTTCAGATTCAACTCGAACGGCTCAAATCCACTGCGATACTGACTCAGCTGGCGCTGTCCGCAGGAATTCGATCCTAGGCCGTTCTGCTTCGCATCGAGATGCAGCACAATGTAATCCCGCTTCTTCAAATCAACCGTATGCTTGGCAGCATCCAAATCCTTAACTTCATAATAAGAAGCACTAAAGTCCATCTTTGGATACGCAACTGCCATGATCCCTACCCCATAACGATCCGCCAAGCGAACCCAGCGGCAGTCCGTATGATTGCCATTTTCCTGTGGATGCACGTAATTCGTGAACATTTCATCCACCGTCCGCTCATAGACGCCGAATTGATTTGCCTGCTTCGAATCTACATACGACTCTCCAGGACCTCTGCCATACCATTTGCCATTCTCACAAGCAGCACGCACACGAAGCTCCACGCCAATGCGCGGAATCATCTCCGGCGCCTGTTCCTTCACGCCACCCGGCTCGCCGCTCACATCGAGCAGCACATCGCCATTCGGGTAGATACAATAATCATAGCGGGAACGGTAATGCCAAGCGGCGTTCGTCGTCCCATTCAAGACAGACACCGTCACACGGACAACATCGCCTTCCTGTGCATAGGTGACTCCTTCTACAATTTCATGCATCAAATGCATAAATGTCTTATTCCGGTAATCGTCCACGATATACATATCATTATCGATCGGCGCGCGCCAGAACTGCAGCTTCGGACCCTCTTCCACAACCATAGTGCCATGATGTGTCCATGAGGTCATGCGGCCCTTGACTGTATCGAATCGAATGCTGAATTCTTCCCCGCGGACGATGAGCTCACAGTGTCCCTCTTCCATCGTAAGCGTGCCGCTCGGCTCGATGTACAGCATCTCAGCGGCAATCGGCAGGAGGAATTGCGCCGTCGCCAATTCATGTCCTGCTTGTGCCCAGGCACAATCACTCTTCAACGTATAAGAAAGATTCACATAGTAGTCCGTTCCCGGTTCAGGTGAGAAATCGAGCGAGTACCCCAGCTCCACTTCCTTGCTTGTACGCGCAGCGATGCCAGTAATGTCCGCTTCGCCTGTCTGCAAAATGCAGTCATCCTTCACAATCGAGTATCGAAGTGCCAATTGATCTAGCGATGCAAAATCGTACTTGTTGCTGACACGGATCAAGCCGCGCTGCAAATCAACCTCATGCGTATGAACAGGCTCAATGACCTTCTTATATTCCAGCAATCCCGGTGAAGGGGTACGATCAGGCATGACAAGTCCGTCAATACAGAAGGCTCCATTCGTCGGATCGTCACCGAAGTCTCCGCCATAACGGTAATAGACACGGCCCTGCTCATCAATCTTCTGGATGCCGTGATCACACCATTCCCAGACGAATCCGCCTTGCAGCTTATCATGTGCGTAGAATAGATCTTGATACTCCTGCATGTTGCCTGGGCCATTGCCCATCGCATGGGCGTATTCGCACAAAATATGCGGCTTTGTAGAGTTCTCAATAATATACTGCATCGTCTTCCGCTCCGGATGATCCAGCCACGTATACATCGTCGAGCACACGTCCGCAATATCCGTATCTCTGTCCCCTTCATAGTGAACAAGGCGTGTCGGATCCATTTCCTTCGCACGGAGACCCATCGCTCTGAAGTTTCGGCCATAGCCTGATTCGTTGCCGAGCGACCACATAATAATACAAGGATGATTCTTATCCCGCTCAATCATGCGCTCGATACGATCGACGTATGCTTTCTCCCATGCCGGATCATCCGTAATCCAATTAAAGTTTCCTGTCAGCTCGAAGCCGTGGCACTCCAGATCCGTCTCATCGATCACATACATGCCATACACATTGCACAGCTCATATAAGCAAGGCGAATTCGGATAATGCGCCGTACGGATCGCATTAATATTGTACTGCTTCATGAAGCGGATATCCTTCTCGATATCATCGCGCGATACGACACGCCCTGTAATCGGATGCGCATCATGACGGTTAACACCCTTCAGCTTAATGGCAACCCCATTGACGGTGAATGTGTCCCCCTTCAATTCAACGGCACGGAAGCCCACCTGCTGGGGAATGACCTCAATGACCTCATCCACATCTGTTAAAGCGAAGAGAAGGGTATATAGATACGGCGTCTCCGCACTCCATAATTTCGGAGCTGCAATTGGGACAGCAGTCGCGACGCGTTCGCCCGCAGGCATATCGCCGCAGGCTACCTGTTGTCCAGCTGCATCAAGCAGCTCGTAAGACAGCGTGTGTCCCTGCTTCGCACCACGAATATCTGCGCTTAGGCGCAGGATCGCATTCGTATAAGCAGAATCCAGCTCTGTAACCACTGTAAAGTCTTCAATCCCCACAAGCGGCTGGGCATACAATTCGACATCACGGAATATACCGCTCAGCCACCACATGTCCTGATCTTCAATGTACGTTCCATCCGACCATTGATACACGCGGACACACACTTCATTCTGCCCTGCTTCTACATAGCTTGTAATATCAAATTCACTCAGCAGTCTTGCACCCTTGCTGTAACCGACTTCATGCCCGTTCACCCATACATGGAATGCGGAATCAACGCCATGGAATCGTAAAATTACCTGCTGATTGCCCAGCCATTGCGGGCTAATCGCAAAGCTGCGCTTATATATTCCTGTCGGGTTGTCTGTCGGCACATAAGGCGGATTAATCGGGAAGTTGTACCATAGATCCGAGTAATGCATATTTCCATAACCCTCAAGCTGCCAGTTGCTCGGTACCGTAATGTCGTCCCAGTTCGAGCAATCAAATGATGGCCGCTCGAATCCCGGCGGGGAATACTCAGGCGCTTCCAAATAAGCGAACTTCCATGTACCATTCAAGCTCTTCCATTGATGCGCATACTTCGGCTCGTCCAGCAAGGCTAGTTGTCGATTCGGATAGGAGCGAAAGTACGCTCTCCCTTTCATACGGTTACAATTTGTAACGCTCACATTTTCCCACTGCTTCATCACACGCATAGTACGGCCTCCTGCCCACGGGGATTCCTCACACGAACGACATCCATTTCCATCCGTCTAACCATTCGTTCTGTCTGAGATGTAGGATGAATCACATCTTCACTTCCTAATAAAATTTTACCTGACCTTAGTAAAATTCTCAATCGTTTTAGTAAAATATTTTACTGATCATTTAATTTTTTACTAACCATTACATGATGTTAGTAAAACTTTTAGTAAATACATGTTTTCCCTGTAAAATGGGTAATATCAACAAAAAGAAGAGCGAAGACGTTTTGTCTCCGCTCTCGCAACCTTGATTTTACTATTGTTTTACCTAAATTTTACTCAACTTCGACTGTCTGCCATCGACTTTCCTTCACGTCTTCGCGACCATACGGACCACGCCATGTCCACCCAGAAATAAATGACGAACATCGGGCATGCCATATTCCAGATTGCTGAAATTTGCACGTAGCCAGCCTCTAGCAAGGGATGCAGTCCGTACACAACCGCTAGCGATAAAAACATCCAGCATAGTGAAAAGGATAGACAAACATGACCTTGAAGCTGTATCCGATATGAAGAATAGTCCCACCATTTGCGATAAAATACCTTCTCCAGCATTAAGCCGCTCACATATTCAACAGCCGTCGGAATGACGAAGCTCAGCAGCAGAATGAGGATCCAATTGCCCCCTTTTTCGACATAAGGAAGCAAGAGAAGAGGAGCAACTCCATACATAGGTTTGAATGGCCCTTGCAGGAATCCCTCCTTCCAGAAACGGCCCGTTATTAACTTACTGTATATGTTCTCAAGCAGCCACCCTCCGAACGAGTAGACCATAAAATAAAAAACGGCAGCCAATGCATCATTGGCTGCCGCTCCTGTAACTTGCAACGGAATTGGCACATGTGCCACCATAACGCATAACCTCCTTATGCCTGCATCAGCGGCATATCTCAAGCTACCCGTAGTATGGATGTATTCCGCACCACTTATTCCCTGTTTCCCCGATTATTCAACAATAATGAGGCTAGCGTGCGACTGTCCCGGAAGGGAGAAAGTCATCGCCAGAGAGTGGAATGCCTTCACTTTCTGTCCTTCCTTCAAATCCTCCACCTTCACAGCAACACCTTGCTTGTCCATAATGTATGTTTCCTTCGAGATATTCAAAATGACGTCATTATTGATATTGCCATCATTATCTACATCGACATGAACTCGCGCGTTCACATCGCCATCTGTTTTTGTTACTGTCAGCACTTTGCCTTCCTTAACCACCGTTTCACCTTTAACAACGATTTTTTCGGCACCAACCGTACCCGGGAATGTCATCAACATAATTGGTCCATATTGAACCTCTACAACTGCGCCTTCTTTCAGGGCATCCTTGCTGAGCGGCTGACCCTTTTCATTTACGATAACCGTGTTGTCTTGTACATTAATATGCAAATATTGTTGACCACGGAGAACAAATTTACTTCCGTTCCCCGACTCAATAATTCCTTGTGATGTCACATGCTCTTCTGGCAATGTCGAGCCCTCCTCTACAGGGTGAGATGATACGACATGACCTTGAATGGCTTCAGCAGCTACTGCTCCAGCGAAGGGGACGCTAAGTACCGCCATAATCGATGCAATTGCCAAGCCTTTGTTCCATTTTTTCATTGTAAATTCCTCCTCTAATCTCATGTTGTTGTGGCACACCTATGTACCTGCTTCTTGATGCCTTACGATTATTCGGTTTGTCTTCATAGACGGAGGAAGTATGCATAATGTTGCATAAAAAATAATTTGAATATGTATTCAATCATATATGTGTCTTGCTCATGTCCAGACCTGCCCTTACTAGATTTACCGCTAGCATATAAAAAGGTGCCAGAGGGAGAGCACACGATCCCTCCTTTGGCACCTTTGTTCCTTATTATCTGTTCGTTCTTACTGTTCACCAATACGACGTTGAATAAATGAATCCACCGCCGTCTTAAGCACTGCGACAACCGGGACGGCAATGAACATGCCCAAAATGCCGAACATAGCGCCTCCAATAATAATCGCAAAGATAATCCAAATGGGACCTATGCCCACTTTATTACCCACAATTTTCGGACCGATATAATAACCGTCGAACTGTTGGACGATGAAAATAAACAACGTAATCCATAGCGTCTGTTCTGGTGATACAAACAACGTAATGATACCGACGAACAACATCCCCATAAATGGGCCGAAGTACGGGATCACATTCGTTATGGCCACGAGCAGAGCGGACAACAGCGCATATGGCGCTTGAATAATTAGGAGTCCAATGATTACGATGCTGCCTACGACCGTTGCATCCAAAATGACCCCTACAAAATATTGCGAGAAAATCATGTCCATTTTTCTTACGAAATCAATGACGCCTTCAGCCCGTTCCTTCTTAAGCAGGCCGTGCAAAGTGCGCTTCGCGCCTGTCCCGATCTTCTCCTTGTCCTTCAGCAAGTAGATCGAGACGATAAAGCCGATAACGAGATTCAACAGCGCAGACGTAAAGGTAAACAAGCTGGACAGCAAATTGTTCAGCATCAGCTTCAAGAAGTCGCTAATTTGACTGGAGACGGAGCTGAAATGCTCGCTAATGCTGCTCGAGATTCCGGATTGAATGAACCATTCCTTACTCATGACATTGGCCTGCAGCCATATTTTCGTACTCTCCATATAAATCGGCATATCAGCCAGCAATGTGCTTACACTTTCTATAACCCGCGGTGTAATGACCGTAATCAGCAGCACAATAATGCCGAAAAACAAGGTATACACGGCTATAATACTAATAAATCGCTTCGATTTTGTCCTGGCCAACAGCCTCTTCTCCAATAGATTGACAAGTGGGCGAAGAAGGTAGGCAATGAAACAAGCAATAAAAAACGGTGTAAGCATAGACAATAGGGCTACGACTCCCTTGAGCACATAACCGATATTATCGATGAGCTTGTACACTATCACTGCAATGGTGAATAGCCCCAAGTAGCGCAGTGTTCTTCGATTCTTAAGCATGGCATCCCCCTGATTGCTAATTCGTACACGTATAACTTAGTATAGCGATTTTCTCAAGAAATGAAATAAATATGAAAAAAGCATTTTCTCATCGACATCATCGATGAGAAAATGCTTCTTATTTCGGTCTTATTGAGCTGCCTTGCTGCGACGGAACAATACGCGGTCAAGCGAGTAGTCCGCCCCTCCGCTTACTACTAAGTACAACGACATGGCTGCAAGCGCAATATCCAATTCATAGCCGCCTACGAAGCCCATTTGCAGCTTCACCGTGAAGATAGCCATAAGCATAATGACGGTAAACGCCGCCCCAATCCATCTTGTACCCAGACCAACGATGAGCAGAAGGCCTCCAATCAATTCAACAGCCGCGACAACGTATCCCATGAATCCCGGAATACCCAGACTTTCGAAGAAGCCTGCTGTATTGTCGAGACCCCCTTGGAACTTCTCTAGGCCGTGAATGAAGAAAATAATCCCTAGCGCAAGCCTGATGAACAATGTACCTAATCCTTGATTTACTGACATAATAAAACGCCTCCTATTATCATAATATGTGTTAGTATTGTTGATTCATAAACCTTCAATTAAAACTACACATTGTAGTGTAAAACTCTAAAAAAAATTATGGCATAGCAGCAAAGAACAATAAACATAATGCAAGCAATACTTGCAGTGACACAATAGCCCGCGTAAACGGCAGCTTCATTGGAATATCTGTATCTGGCTCCAACAGCTGACGAATCCGGTAATTAATCGATGTATCTGCGAATGAGACATACGCAAATGGCATGCGCGGCGCCTTGCCTTGCTTCAACATCTTGAGCAGTGCGCTTCCTAAGTGTGCCGATGTTCCGAGACGTCCAATGGCGTAATGATCAGCCAGCACTTCACGGATGATGTTATACTGCTGCTTCGACCATCTCATAATTGGCATGTACCACATGACCGAAGCGAGAAGAGACAGAATGAACATCCGCAATGGATCTCGGTGCATCTGATGGAAAGCCTCATGATGGACAACTGCTTCCAGCTCATCATCATCAAGCAGTTCCATTAAGCCGGTCGATACGACCACGATTGGCAACCATAGCCCCATCGTGAACGCGATCGGGGAAGCATGCTCGACAATCATCATTCGCTGCTTGCCTTCATAGAACCGACTATTCATCTGAAGCGTCAGCTCCTGACTGCGATACGCATGCAGCTTCCAGTATGCTTTGCGAGACAGCCACATCTGCCGGATGAACAGGATCAGTACGCTAATAAGCGTACAGAACACATAGGCATCAAGCACGTACACGAACTTGGACAATCCGTAGTTCTGCATGAGCGTGGAGCACGCCTCGACGAGATTGAAGTGCAGTTCCCATCCGGCAAGCACCTTCATCGCATATAGTACCATTTGACAGAACAACACGGCTGCAATTAGAAGCATCGAACTGAAAATGAACGTAGATCGATTTTTCCACATTGTCTATTTATCCTTTTTCAATTGCTTGATTTTTTGTTCCAATTTGTCCAGCAGCCCCTCATCTACATCCTCCAAGGCATCCAGCATGTGATTCACGACAAGCGGACCGAATTCATCCATCAGCTCATGCGTTAATTCCTTGGACTGCGTATCGAGGAAGGCATCCCGACACAATACTGGGCGGAATAAGGAAGAACGCCCCTCCGTGCGCTTGACCAGGACTCCCTTATCCACGAGTCGGTTCATGACCGTCATGACGGTGTTGAAGTTGACGCACTTCTCTGCCTCAAGCTTCTTCTGCACGTCCTTAATCGTCATTTCAGAACCTTCCCACAGGACAGACATAACCTTGGCCTCCAGCGGCCCGAAGAACCGGTTCAATCCACTCTCGTGGAATTTGAAGTTATGAATTTTCATCGTGGAATTCCTCCCACTACAAATTGTAGTGTGATCGCAAACCTATGTCAAGTATGTCCATAATTAGGCATTAGAAATTTATAAAATTGGCGACACCAATCGTGCGATGGATTCTACAAATCGGTGACGAATTGACCGCTTCTGGTACGTATTCCAATTTAACGCGATAGACTCCTTCATATCCTGCTCGAACAACTTGTCGAGCTCTCCCGCTACCGCTTTGTCATAGAGGAAGGCATTAACTTCGAAGTTCAGGCTGAAGCTGCGATGATCCAGATTCGCCGTACCAACCGTAGCAGCCCATCCATCTACAACCATCGTCTTGGCATGCAGGAAGCCCTTCTCATACCAATAGCACTTGGCACCAGCACGAAGCAATTCACCAAGATACGCATTTGATGCCCATTGCACCAACTGACTGTCTCCCTTCTTCGGAATCATGATGCGTACATCAACCCCAGATTGTACGGCAACCTTTAACGCGATGAGCACACTATCATCCGGCACAAGATACGGTGTCTGTACATAGATGCGATCCTTGGCTTCGAATATGAGCTTAAGCAATGCATTACGAATTTGCTGCTTATCGGAGTCCGGACCGCTGGATACAATTTGAACGGCCGTATTCCCTGTATGAACTGGTGTTGGAAAGTATCTTTCATTAAAGGCCAGATACTGTTCAGACGCGATGGACCAATCAAGCAAGAACTGGCCCTGAAGGCGATGAACAGCCCCTCCTTGCAGCTCAAGATGAGTATCACGCCAATGTCCAATCTTCGGATCGAGTCCGACGTACTCATCACCGATATTAAATCCGCCAACAAACCCAACTTTGCCATCCATAACCGCGATTTTTCGGTGATTGCGATAGTTGACACGCAAATTAAGATACGGGATCCGCGATGGGAAGAAGCGGAATACTTCTCCGCCTGCTTCACGCAGAGCTGCAAGATCCCTATCCTTCAAGGCAGGCGATCCAATATCGTCATACAGCAGCCTTACCTCGACACCATTCGCAGCGCGCTCCGTCAACGCGTCAATGATTCTGCGTCCGGTCGAATCCCCAGCAAGCTTGTAATACAGCAAATGGACATGATCTTCAGCATTCTGAATTCGGTCAACTAGCCGATCCATCATCTCGTCCCCGTCTGCAATGACATTCACCTTGTTGTCCTGTGTTAAGGGAGAGTAGCTGCTTACCAAGTTCATATAAATAAGCGGCTCATAGTACTTCACGCCATCATCCTGATATTCGAAGGTTCCCTCCCGAATTCGCCGCACTTGAGCTGCAATTTCATCTCGAACAAGACGTTCATTCCGAGGCTTGATTCGATAGACCCTCCGTCGAGCCAGATTCTGACCGAACAAAATATAGAATAGGAATCCGATGAATGGGAGCAGCAAGAGAAGCATTAACCATGCCCACGTTCCCCCTACATTGCGTCTCTCTAGAAAAATAACGATTGCCGCAAATAGCAAATTAATAATCGGTATCCATATCGCCGCCAGCTCCAATAGATGTGTCCACATAGATAAGCCGCTCCTGTTCCTTAAGATGACTCCATTGTACCATGAGAGAGGTGCATGCTCAGTCATTCATGTACTTAGCGTTCAGGAGGAGATGTTCGTCCACTGCTTGGCCGAAGAGCAGCTGGATCATCATCCATGGGCACTTCACTTCCGCCTCCTTTATCCATGGAGGTGGATCCATTTTCTATCGCAGTCCCTTGCTCTTTGCATGATTCATTCTGAGGAGCACTCTCTTCTTGCTGTGTCTTCGCCTGAGCGTTGGATCGGTACATATCAACTAACAGCAGGAGCAAGGGCAGGACAAGCCCGGGCAGAAGCGCATAGGTCGCCCAATGATCGAGCAGCTTGCTAAGATAGGACGAATTCGGGATGAATAAGATCGACCAACTGACCGTGATCATCCCTAGCGGAATGATGAGGAAGCGGTGTTCAGCTAGCTTCAAGGATTGGGCGAGGCCTACCGCGGTCGCATACAGAAGCAGCGCCATTCGGAAGTAGGTCGTCAAAAACCAAATGACCGCCATCACCGCCTCGATCCGCTCCAAAAAATTACCGATGCTGATTTTTTTGGCCAGCGCATAGGTCGGATACATATGCCGTGCCGTACTATCGGCTCCAAGGGTCAATATAGACAATAACGTTGTAATGATCAGGAACGCCCCGCCAATTATGCATCCCCACAGCAAAGCATTTGCCACTTTGCCTTGGTTCTTAACTGAAGGAAGAATCAGCAGCAAGATTGCCATGTCGAGGAAAGGGAAGCTGAAGAAGGTCAATCCCCCGCGAATGATCGGCACAAATCCACGTTCAAGAACCGGCAGGAGCTGCTTCACTTCAACTTGCGGCATTACAAACAAAATAAAGCAAATAAATAGAAGCAGCACCCACGGGAAAAATATTTCAGCTCCTCGCGCAAACACTTCGATTCCAAGATAGGCACCGAAAATGATGATGAACATAAAAACAATATGAGTCGCCACAGCCGGTGTCTCCGGCATAATCTGCATCGTTATGAAATCGCCGATATCCCGCAGGGTAAGCGCCGCTGTAGTAAGTGCAAATCCGATAATGAAGCAAAGCGAAGCTGCCTTGCCGAGCACCTTGCCAAGAATCAACTCACAATATCCTGCTATCGATTGTCCCGGGTATCTTCGGCATAGGGCGGAGTACAGGGGGATGACGAGCAGGCCGAGCCCTAGGGATAATAGAGCGGACAGCCACCCATCCTGCCGGACTTCTTCCGCTAGGCTCGATGGGATAATCAAGATCGCGCTTCCGATAATAAATAGTGCCGTCAAGATTGTCAGCTGACGAATACTTATGATAGATTGATCCTTCATCCGCCCTATCACCTCCCTTGATGCAGCATCTCACTAGCTAGCTTGTCGTTCTTTACTACAGGAATCGCCTCAAAGGCTTAAACATCATCATGATCCAATCCATAGGATTCGGTATCCTCAATTTCATCCCGAGGATTATACCAAACCCGGCAGCGATGAGCAGCATGATCAGCAGCACCCAGCGTTCCTTGGATAATTGCTGCCGCTTCATACGAGAGGATTCAGACAGGAAGGTGATCGCCGCGATTACAATTGAGCCAATACTGATCCACATCTCTCCTACTCCTTCACGTCACGTAAGAATGAGTTGCCAATTGTCCCTGTCCGTACAATTTTCAGATCCACTTGGATTTTGACTGGGAGCTCCTTGAACAATTCCTCCCACCGCTCCTTATGCTGATTCCAGTAGCCTGGATAGGCCCGGTGGACAGCTTCGCCGAATCCAAATATATCTGCACCTACTGCCTGCGCTCGCTGCAGTGATTTGGTTGAATGGCTAATCATCACTTGTTCTGCCGCCTGCTCCAATTGATGTAAGGTAGACTGCTGGCTAGTATCCATTTCGCATTCAACATCCGCAACATTAGCCTCTGTTCGTATGAAGACGTTGATTTCTGGTCGATTATTCGTAACCTTTGCCTTCACCTTGGTCTTGGAATGAATGACCTCCACCCCCGCCTTCCCCCCAGACTTGCAGGGAATTTGAACGTAGGTGTTCTCCAAATTATCGGTCAGGTTGCTGTATCCCTTGCTCTCCGCCTCATTCATCCACCCCACGAGCTTGTCTCCCTTGAAGATAGCTATGCCTGAATACTTTAATAGCGCCTGGGTCTCGATCAGCTCCACGTTCTCCTTCTTCTTTCCCGCCTCACTATCCCCCTGAATCAATATCCCTGTCAGCACTGCTTCCTTCCCGTAACTGGTTATATTCGTTATCAAATCATCCAGCCGAACACCAACCGTCGGTGCCCAGGTCTTATCCGACACCTCTAGCGACTTATACATTTTATTAGCAGGTATTTTATCGAGCGGTGTATTGAAATTCAAAATATCTCTTGCCGTAGTTCCCTTAGCAACTACGAGATAAAAATCAGTACGCAGCTCTTGATCACGTGATAGGAAATCAAGCGGCTTGCTGATGCCCTCACGCGCCATCTCCTCTCCAAAAACAAAAATTCGCAGATGCGAGAAATACACCTTGCGAGGTGTAATCGTGGTCATGCGTCGTATCGCTTGGAACACCGTATTTCCTTTTGCACTATAGAGCGTTACAGGAGCCCTGTTGCCGCTCGGTTTGCGTGCCGATACCTCGCTGGGATCGACAACCTGCACAAATACCTCATACTGCCCATTGTCTGCTCTATCAATTCCCATCCCTACCGCTATGGCCAAATCATTCATCTCACGCCGATTCCAACAGCCGGAGACGAGCAGACCAAGCAGCAGAAGCAGCAGGCAGCTGATGAGAGCGGATCTCCGCTTCATGACTGTCGCCCCCTTTTTTACTTGATGATGTTGTTATTTTGTTGGCGGCTTGGGCTTAGCTTGTGCCGGAGGCTGCTGCCGATTCTTATTGTTCGGACTCATATAGCTTGGTCTTGTCCGCATTGCCCACTGCGGCAACCGAAAGATCGTATCTTTCTGATCTTTGATAATGATAGGTGCCAGCGGACTCATATAAGGGACGCCAAAAGAGCGCAGGCTGCACAAGTGGAGCACAATGGCGATCAGTCCGATGCAGACCCCGAACAACCCAAAAGATGCAGCGAGCAGCATGAGTGGAAAACGCAGCATCCGGAACGCATTCGACATGCTGTATGCTGGAAATACGAAGCTGCAAATCGCCGTCGTCGACACAACGATGACCATCGCAGCAGAGACGATACCCGCATCGACCGCAGCTTGTCCAATGACGAGCGTTCCCACAACTGACACTGCTGGCCCAATCATTCTTGGCATTCGGATTCCTGCTTCCCGAAGCAGCTCGAATAGAATCTCCATCATAATCGCCTCGATGACAGCAGGGAAAGGGATCCCTTCCCGCTGTGCCGCCAAGCTGATCAGCAGCTGCGTTGGAAGCATCTCCTGGTGGAATGTCGTAATTGCAACATATAGTGATGGCCCTAACAGTGCGATGAAGATACCGATATAGCGAAGGATACGAACTAGACTGCTAATATCTGAACGAAAGAAGTAATCCTCAGCCGCATGGAGGAAAGATACGAATAGCGCAGGAACTACAAGTACGGACGGTGTGCCATCTACGAGAATCGCAATCTTCCCTTCCAGCAGCTCTGCTGCAATGACATCTGGACGTTCTGTATTGTATACCGTCGGGAAGGGAGTAAACGTCTTATCCTGAATCAATTCTTCGATGTATCCACTCTCCAGAATGCCGTCAATATCGATTCGAGCCATACGGTCTCGTACCTCTTGTACGACCTTGTCATTGGCGATCCCTTGAATGAACATAATTGCGACATTCGTTTGTGTGAGACGACCGAACGACTTCGTCTCCACGCGTAAATCCTGATGCTTGATCCTTCTCCGAACCAGTGATGTATTCGTTCGTAGTGTCTCAGAGAACGCCTCACGAGAACCTCGAACAGATGGTTCTGTTGTTGCCTCTACTACACCGCGATCCTTCCATCCCTGTGTGCTGGCTGACAACCCCGTCGTATAGCCATCTAAGAGCAGTACCGTATTACCGGACAACACCTCTTGGAATACATCCTCGAAGCAGGCTACAGACTGAATATCCCCTACTGCAAGCACTCGCTCTTGCAATAGCTTAATCATATCTGTAGACCCACCCGTCCCAGGCTGTGAGCCTGATTGCGAGCTTTGTTGCGCACCTTGGTGTGAGCCCTGTTGCCAGCTTTGTTGCGGGCCTTGCTGCATGCCTTGTTGCGCGCCTTGCTGCGCGCCCTGTTGCGAGCCTTGTTGCGGGCTCTGGTGCGGGCCTTGTAGCGAGCCTTGTTGCGGGCTCTGTTGCGGGCCTTGTTGCGGGCCTTGTTGCGGGCCTTGCTGCGAGCCTTGTTGCGGGCTCTGGTGCGAGCCTTGCTGCGAGCTTTGTTGCGAGCTCTGGTGCGAACCTTGTTGCGGGCCTTGCTGCGCGCCCTGTTGCCAGCTTTGTTGCGTGCCGCCTTGCTGCGAGCTTTGTTGCGAGCTCTGGTGCGAACCTTGTTGCGGGCCTTGTTGCGGGCCCTGTTGCCAGCTTTGTTGCGGGCCTTGCTGCATGCCTTGCTGCGAGCCTTGTAGCGAGCCTTGTTGCCAGCTTTGTTGCGGGCCTTGCTGCGAGCTTTGTTGCGAGCTCTGGTGCGAGCCTTGTTGCGGGCCTTGCTGCGCGCCCTGTTGCCAGCTTTGTTGCGGGCCTTGCTGCATGCCTTGCTGCGAGCCTTGTTGCGGGCTCTGTTGCGTGCCTTGTTGCGGGCCTTGTTGCCAGCTTTGTTGCGAACTCTGGTGCGAGCTCTGTTGCGTGCCTTGTTGCGGGCCTTGCTGCGAGCTTTGTAGCGAGCCTTGTTGCCAGCTTTGTTGCGGGCCTTGCTGCGAGCTTTGTTGCGAGCTCTGGTGCGAACCTTGTTGCGGGCCTTGCTGCGCGCCCTGTTGCCAGCTTTGTTGCGGGCCTTGCTGCATGCCTTGCTGCGAGCCTTGTTGCGGGCTCTGTTGCGGGCCTTGTTGCGGGCCTTGTTGCCAGCTTTGTTGCGAACTCTGGTGCGAGCTCTGTTGCGGGCCTTGTAGCGAGCCTTGTTGCGGGCTCTGTTGCGTGCCTTGTTGCGGGCCTTGTTGCGAGCTTTGTTGTAAGTTAAATTGGGAACTTAATTGATCTCCGTTCGAGGAGGCGGTAGAAGGTGCAGATACAGACCATGCAGATCCGCCCGAGCCTCCCAGCTGATCCGGCCTACTGTTCGTGGCCATGGCACCTTGTGATGCAGCTGAATCTGCTTGCTGTGTGGAATTATCACCTTGCAATATTTGACTATCGTTCAAGAGCGACTCCATCATAAAATCAGTTATAATCGCCTGGTCGGCTAGTCCATCCGTATATACTAATGCGATTCTTTGCTCGCCCTTGCCCCCAACTCGCAATTCACGAATCACAATATCAGAGCTATTGCCGAGCTTCGTCCGAATATAATCCAGATTGCGTTGTAAGCTTGCTTGCAGCTGATCCATAGACGTCCTTCCTCGCTTCTGCAGTTGATCGCATGCCTGCTTTTTGTGCTGCTGGCCTTCCGCCGACAGCCATAGATTCTGCTTTCCAGTATTGCCGTGCATTCAGCCAGTTAAACCGCCAGTCGATTCATACCCGCCCCCTTAGTCGACAGGCCTTCCCCTCAGTGATACTATGGGAGTAATATATGCTACCAAGATTATGCCAGCACGCTGGAAAGATGCATGCCGGCTCATACAGGAGGGACAGCCAACATGGCGACACGAACCAGAGGAATGACGCTCGTATATACAGGTGATGGCAAAGGGAAGACGACAGCAGCAGTCGGGCTATGCGTCAGAGCGGTTGGACATGGCTTCAAGGTACTGATGCTCCAGTTCATCAAGAGTCCCAAGCGCTCTTACGGAGAACAGGCTTCGCTGGAGAAGCTGGGTGTTGAAGTAAGACAGCTGGGGATCGGATTTACTTGGCTGAAGACACCGGAGGAGCATCGTGAAGCATTCAAGCAGGCATGGGCGATTGCGAAGCAGGAGATCCAGTCTGGTGATTATGATCTCATCGTACTGGATGAATTGAACAACGCACTTGCAATTACAAGCTTCCCGATTGATGATGTTCTGCCAAGGGCTGAGGTCGTCGAAGTGATTAAAAATCGTCGCGAGCATCTGAATATCGTGATAACAGGACGTTCAGCTTGTCCGGAAATCATGGAAATTGCAGATCTCGTATCGGAAATTCAGCCCGTGAAGCATTACTACGAAGAAGGCATTCCTGCCGTGCTGGGACTTGAATTTTAATTCATTCTATCTATCTCTCGATTATTCCCTTCATCAAGGCTGCATGTCCCTACGATCTCTACCTGGAGACAAGCAGCCTTATTCTATTACCTGCGTCCCTCTTAGCAAACCGCGGCAACACTCCGATGACCCTGACTTACTTTCCATCATTCCTCATTGCACAATTTGCCTATTTTTTTATTGAAATGAGGGTAATTATCCCTCTTTTTTCCATACCATATAGATTGTTACTTCAACCTTTTACCACTTTACTATAATATAGAAAAAAAAGATGAAACAGCTTCTTTCCATCGCAGACAGGAGGATCGTTTATGGGAAAAACTATCGCAATCATCGGAAGCAGCGGAGGCAACCTATACAACTTAGGAGGCAAAGACCCCCTTAAGCTGCTTCAGGAACTTGTCATCCAATTGGAGAGTGCTGGGATTGGCTGTGGGGCGATTCAGTTCGTTGGCGCAGACGCATCAATGGACAACGCCAAAGGCTCTACGCAGGCTGCCCTGTATGGCTGGGATGAGTCGCTCCAGACTCCGAAGCGACTTGCAGAAGGATCACTAGATGAGATCAATCAGGTTGCCACGCAATTGGATCAAGATATTGCGGCGCAGATTCGCCAGGGTCGTATTGGCGCACTCATTATGATGAGTGCAGATCCTACCCGCACCAACGCATATGCCGTGGAAGCAGCGATAGATATGAATCTGCCGATCACAGGAACTGGCGGCACGTCCATGGCTCTCACCAGTGCCAAGGGAGCGAATGTGCTGGCCGTGTCTGGCACGACCGGAACGACGAATCGTACAAGAGCAGTCACGTTCGTGACCACACTATGTCAGCATTGGGGATTGACCTATCGGCCAATTATCGGCGCAACTGCTGATGCCACATCTGGCAGAACTGGAGAAGGCTCGCCCTGGAGACGCATTAGCATACGCGGCATTATGCTCGCCTCTCTGCCCGGCTTTATTGCGATGGCACTGCTGCTTGCCTTAAGTAAAATCCCTGCACTGGCCGGACTTAGCGAGATATTCGACATTATGATCAAGGCGCTCCCTGTCATACTGGCAGCTATTGCAGCGAAGCAAATCTCGGATCTTGATGAGGTATCCATCGTCTCAGGTATCATCGCTGGAGTCATGTCTGTCGAGGGCGGCATTATTGGAGGAATCATTGGGGGAATTGGGGCTGGACTGCTCGGGCACGCCCTCTTTCGTAAATGTGTGCAGTGGCGCTTCCCTGCTACAACTGTCAACATTGTCGCCGGCGGACTCTCCGGCTTAATTTCTGGGCTTATTGTCTATTTCATGATTGCTCCAATCGCCCTGCAAGCCGGTGAAGGTATTCGCTGGCTGCTGGAAGCAGCTGTATCTACAAGCTCAATACTAGCCGGACTGCTCGCTGGACTGCTCATATGGCCTGCCATTCTAGGCGGTGTATATCATGCAGCCATCCTGCCCATTGTCCTGCTCGAAATGGAGCGGACCGGTAATAGCTTCCTTGGAGCTGTAGACATGGCTGGACTTGTCATGGTGTCTGCCGGTATCACGTTAGCGAATATAATTGCCCCTCGCGATAAGGGAGAAGCAGCCGTCGCCGTACCTGGCTTTCTGATTAATATCGGGTTCGGCACATTCGTAGAAGCAGCGTATCCCTTCATGTTCTCGAACAAATTCATCTTCGGCGGTGCTATCGTATCCGCAGGGCTGGGCGGCTTATTGGTCGGAATGTTCGAAGTACAAGGCACCGCATACGTTCCTTCGTTCATGGCGCCTCTGTTATCCAATAACATGACTGGATTCATCGTTGCGATGGTCGGGAGCCTCTTATCTGCCTTCATGATTACATTGACCGTCAACCAACTGTCACGCAGATCCAAGCGGCTTGAGCATGTGACCAAGCAAGAGGTACATACCGACAATCTTGCCGGATAAGCCAAGCATTCATATCACAACCTTCAACCCATCACCAAACTAAAAAGCGCTGGAGACTTCGCGAACCATTCCGCTTGCTCCAGCGCTTCTGTATGTGGACATACATATAAATAAAAATTACATGATATGAGTTCAACTGTGCACAAGATACAAGTCTATGACGTTACCGCTTGCGAATCATGAACAAGTAGCTCAGTACCGCGCCAAGTCCGCAGCATGCAATAACAACACCCATCGGAACGGCTGTATGGCTGCCGGCAATGCCGACAAGCGGAGCAGCAAGCGAGCCTGCAATGAAGGACATCAAGCCCAGCATAGCCGATGCGCTGCCCGCTCTCTCCCCTTGGCCCTGCATCGCTAGAGAGAAGCCTGCCGTATTGACCACCCCTGTACTCGATACAACAATGAACAGGGCGATGACAACTGCAATTAACGGTGCCTGCAGCAGTATCGCAGCTAAGAGCAGCAAACCACCGCTAACGGTTTGAACAATTCCTGCAATGAAGAGCCGCTTCTCATGGAAGCGAGACGCCAAGCGGCCCGTAATTTGTGTCGCAATGATGAGCCCAAGGCCATTGAGTGCAAAAAACAGGCTGTATGCTTGCGGGGATGCGCCGTAAATTTCCTGCAGCACAAAGGGTGATCCCGATATATAACCGAACATCGCAGCGAAAACGAAGCCTTGTGTGCAGGCATATCCCATGAATTCACGATCAGACAGCAGTGTATGGAAGGTTGCCATCGTCGTGCGCAGACCGCCGGTAGAACGGCGCTCAGGCTGAAGTGTCTCCGGCAAACCGAACCATGCGGCGATCATCATAAGCAGACCGAGCAAGCCGAGCACGATAAACACCCCATGCCAAGTCGTAAACTTAAGCAGCTGCCCTCCAGCAATTGGCGCTAATATTGGAGCCAACCCGTTAATAAGCATGAGCAGGGAGAAGAACTTCGTCAGTTCACTGCCCGAATACATGTCGCGCACCATGGCACGGGCAATGACAATGCCTCCAGACCCAGCCATGCCCTGAATGAAGCGGAGGGCAATCAGGCCCCCTATGGACGGAACAACAGCACATAGAACAGAAGCTATCACGTAAATGGCGAGTGAGAGGATCAGCGGCTTCCGGCGCCCTCTTGCGTCACTGAGAGGTCCCAGCATCAACTGACCAAGAGCTAAGCCCATGAGACAGGCAGTTAAGCTCAATTGCGCGAAGGAAGTGCTCGTCTGCAAGTCACTCGCCAACATCGGCAAAGAAGGCAGATACATATCAATCGACAACGGACCAATCGCTGTCATCGATCCAAGAATAACGGCCATGGACAGCCTCTGCTTCCGAGTAGGTGCAGACATGGCTGAAGCCGTATTACTGTGTTGCACAGGTATACTCATAGATGGTTTTTCAATTCCTTTCTTCAATCGTAATCACGGCTGCAACCAACAATACAAGATATGTCAATTTCAACCTACATACATGTAACCATTATAGTTACAACATTACAGCGAATCAACCCTAAATCCTGTAAAGCTCTCTGTTCCGTATTGATAGGCAAATAACAACAGCCCCCACTTCATGTAAGAAATGAGGGCCGCCGCTCGCTTGACCTGCCACGAGGCAAGAAGCGCATCTATTCATGATGATATCGATTAATTGCGAATGAGATAATCGAATGCACCCAATGCTGCTGTAGCACCAGATCCCATCGAGATGATGATCTGCTTGTATGGGCTATTCGTGCAATCGCCGGCTGCAAATACACCAGGTATGCTTGTTGCACCATGGCTGTCTACTACGATTTCACCCATGCGAGTGCGCTCAACGGTATCAGCTAACCAGTCTGTGTTCGGCACAAGACCGATTTGTACGAATACACCTTGCAGCTCAACATGCTTCGTCTCCCCCGTAGCGCGATCGATATAGGAGATGCCGTCAACCTTATCTGTACCGGTAATTTCTGACGTTTGCACGTTCTTCAATACCGTTACATTCGGTAGGCTGTACAAGCGGTCTTGCAATACAGCGTCGGCTTTCAGTTCTGGAGCGAACTCAAGTACCGTCACATGTTTCACAATACCTGCAAGGTCAATTGCGGCCTCAATACCAGAGTTCCCGCCGCCAACGACTGCAACATCTTTGCCTGTGAACAGAGGCCCGTCACAGTGTGGACAGTAAGCTACCCCTTTGTTCTTGAACTCTGCTTCACCAGGGACGCCGATGTTCCGCCAACGGGCACCTGTCGATACGATTACGGTCTTACTTTTCAGTACAGCACCGTTTTCGAGTTCAATTTCGATAAGGTCCTTCTTCTCCAAGCGTTTTGCACGCTGAAGCTTCATGACATCGATATTGTACTCTTTCACTTGATTTTCAATATTCGCTACGAGCTGAGGACCTTCCGTGTATTTCACACTGATGAAGTTCTCAATGCCAAGCGTATCATTGACCTGACCGCCGAAGCGCTCTGCAACGATACCCGTGCGGATCCCTTTGCGTGCTGCATAAATCGCCGCACTCGCACCGGAAGGCCCGCCGCCGATAACAAGAACATCGAATGGATCTTTATTATCGAACTCGGATGCATCTGGAGCTGTACCGAGCTTAGCCAGAATTTCTTCAACGGTCATACGTCCGCCGCCGAAGAATTCGCCGTTCAGGTATACGCTAGGGACAGACATAACATCCTTGCTCTCTACCTCTTCCTTGAATACGGCACCGTCAATCATCGTGTGCGAAATGCCAGGGTTAAGAATGCTCATCAAGTTCAGCGCCTGCACAACATCCGGACAGTTATGGCAGCTCAGGCTGATATAAGTTTCAAACTTATATTCGCCGCGAATGCTTTTAATTTGATCAATCACACTCTGCTCTACCTTAGGAGCTCTACCGCTCACTTGCAGCAAAGCCAATACCAAAGAGGTAAACTCATGACCGAGCGGAGTACCGGCAAAAGTAACGCCTGTATCTTCACCTACACGGTTCACACTAAAGCTTGGAGTGCGGGACAACTGTATCTTCTCCACAGTAATCCGAGACGACATGCCAGCGAGTTCCTCCACCAAGGACAGCATCTCCGAAGACGCATCATCAGAGCCAGCGCTGACCTTGAGAACAATATCTCCCTCAAGAAGCTGGAGATATTGTTCGAGTTGTGCTTTGATATCTTGATCTAATGCCATTGTAAGGACACTCCTTAGATTTTACCCACGAGGTCAAGGCTTGGCTTCAATGTTTTGCCGCCTTCTTGCCATTTCGCTGGGCAAACTTCACCTGGATTGTTGCGGACATATTGTGCCGCTTTGATCTTGTTGATAAGAGCACTTGCATCACGACCGATGCCGCCAGCGTTGATTTCAGCTGCTTGAATGATTCCATCTGGGTCGATAATGAACGTACCGCGGTCTGCAAGACCTGCTTCTTCGATCAATACGTCGAAGTTGCGGGATACGATATGGGATGGGTCGCCGATCATAATATATTCAACCTTGCCGATAGCCTGGGAGCTTTCATGCCAAGCTTTGTGCGTGAAGTGTGTATCTGTGGATACGGAGTACACTTCAACACCCAATTTCTTCAGCTCTGCATATTGGTTTTGCAAGTCTTCGAGCTCAGTAGGGCAGACAAATGTGAAGTCAGCTGGATAGAAGCACACTACGCTCCATTTACCTTTGAAGTTCTCTTCTGTAACTTCGATGAATTGACCTTTTTGGAATGCATTTGCTTTGAATGGCAGTACTTCTTTTCCGATAAGTGACATAGTTACTATCTCCTCTACTTTGATTTATGGTTTATTTAGAGCATGTCGGTAGCAACACACTCGGTAACACACTTTATAATAATTATTATTAACTAAACGATTCAATCTGTCAAGCTATTTTATAATAATTATAATATGAAAATGATATTCTTTCTCAATTGGGTCGTAATTCAGACATACCTTCTTCATTATGCTGTTAAATAAGGCGAAGTATTCATTTCTCATTCTCAGGTGAATGCCGAGCTGCAGTTCAATGCTACTTATTTATTACCCTATTTGAACCGTTAGCAATCTCCTTCATTAAGAAATTCGATCACCCTGTCCATCTTCCTTCCTGTTTACGAAAAACATCGGGAACGATAGCAAAGAAAGTACTCATATTGAAAAAATAGCACCAGAGTCTCACCCTGATGCTACCCTGACTTTTTCTAATTCTTCTATATAGAAGCATAAAACACAAAACCTCAAACGCTATGAAAATTACAGTAACCCTTTGCCTGGGCGATCTAAATGATACAAGTTGCGGTAGCGCGGATATTGCTCCATAAGCTCGGCATGCGTACCATGCATTTCCACCTGGCCATTTTCGATAAATACGATCTCATCCATCTGCTCAACACCAACAAGATGGTGGGTAATCCAGATGAGCGATTTGCCCTTCATCGTCTCGAACATGGTCGCCAGCAGCTCCCGCTCCGTCTTCGGATCGAGACCGACTGTCGGCTCATCGAGGATGACGACTGGCGTACGCTGAAGCAGTACGCGCGCCAGCGCGATGCGCTGCCGTTCACCACCTGAGAAGCGCTGTCCGGTCTCCATCATTGCCGTATCGTATCCTTTCGGAAGGGAAGCGATCAGTGTATCCAGCTTAACCTGTTCCGCTACCTGACGAATCTCTTCATCCGAAGCACTGCGCCGGCCTAGACGAATATTGTTCGCCACTGTCGTATCGAATAGATGTGGACGTTGATTTAGCACAGACAGAATCTCTGGGATATGCTCACCATACTCGTCAGCACGAACATTGTTGATCATGACGCTGCCAGACTCCGGCATAAGCGCACCTTGAATTAAGGTAGACAATGTGGACTTACCGGCACCGCTGCGTCCGATAAGCGCAATCTTCTTGCCTTGTGGCACATCAAGTGATACCCCATCAATCGTTAAGGAGGCCGATCCTGCATGCCGGAAGCTGACTTGATCCAAGCGGATATGGGTAGACTCGCGCGCTTGCTGCAGCAGTTCTGGCTTCACATTCGCTGCGCTGCCGACAGTTTGTTCCACAGGCGCCTCTCCCATGCCCGACAGACGTTCTAACGAATCTTCATACTGAGGAAGCTTCTCTACTGCTTCCGATACCGGCAGGAAAGCTTCCATTAGAGGGAATACAACAAGGCCGAACGCCGCAATCATGACGGCAGGCATATTTCCATCAGCCGCTTGACCGCCAGCCCAGTACACCATCGTAATGACCGTCAAGCCGACGACAGACTGGGCAATGAGTGTCCGCCACCGCGCCCACATCCGTAAATCTCGGTCTATACGGGCCACTCGCGCCTCATCCGCTTCATACGAATCGACGAATTGGGGAGCTCGGCCGCTAATGACCCAATCGCTCATACCAAGTACCGCATCCGTCAGCTTCCGATATAGCCCGCTGCGCTCCTGCTTCATTAGGCGGTGCTTCCGACGTGTGAACCATAGCGATATCCATGGCAGAATGAAGACGAGTACGGCAATATATAGTGCCATCAGCAGTGCGAACGGGAGATCGAACCAGCCGAGGGCTGCGATCCCTGCCGCATACATTACAATCGCGACAATGCTCGGAAAAATAGTACGTACATAGACATTTTGCAAATGTTCAATATCATCTGCCAGCACGCCAAGCACATCCCCTGTGCGGAATCGGGAGCGAATGAATAAAGCTTGCGGCTCCAAAATCCGGTACAGGCGAACACGCATCTTCGATAAGATGCGAAGCACGGCATCATGACCTACAAGCCGCTCTACATAATGCACGACGGCTCTGCCAATACCAAATGTGCGCACAAGCACAATCGGTACATACACCATGAGGATGTTCTCCGGACGTGCAGCTGATTTGGATATCAAGAATCCAGAGGTGAACATGAGCGCACTCGCGCACAGTACTGTCAGCATGCCGAGGAAAATAATGAGCGCGAAGCGACCGCAGTAGCGCCGCAAATAAGGGCGCAGCCATTGATTCTGTTCACGTGTCATGATATCCCCTCCTGCTGCGAAATCAACATGCTGTAATACACGCCTTGGCGTTCAAGCAGCTCCTGGTGCGTACCTGCCTCTGCTACCTTTCCATGATCCATGACGATAATCCAATCCATATCTTCCATCCAATGCAGGCGATGCGTCGCAAGGAAGACCAGCTTGCCTTCGAACAGCGATAGCATCGTCTGCTTCAGCTCATATTCTGTCTCAATATCCAGATGGGCCGTAGGCTCATCCAGCATCATAATCGGTCTGTCGCTCAGGAATGCACGAGCAAGCGCCACACGCTGCTCCTGTCCGCCGCTAAGAGAGCGGCCTCCATTGCCAATAAGCTCATCCCGACCATTTGGCAGCTCAGCAGTCAATGTAGACAAACCAGCGGCTGCAAGGGCGCGATCCACTTCTTCATCAGAAGCTTCAGGCGCATAGAATCGGATATTGTCCGCGAGCGACACGTTGAAAAGATACGGATGCTGAGGAATATAAGTCGTCAGCTGACGCCAAGCTTCCTCATCAAGCGATGACACATCCACGCCGTTCAAGGTGAACTGTCCTGATGTCGGACGAAGGAAACCGCCAAGCACATCAATGAGCGTAGACTTGCCTGCCCCGCTCTCGCCGACTATGCCGACTTTCAGAAGCCCCGTCACCTCACACGTCACATCCTTCAGTGAAGACGGTCCATCCGCTTCATGCTTCACACCTATACCGGACAAGGCGATTGTGCTGTCCTTCGTCCAAGTAAGAGAGGACGGAAGCTGTAAGGCATTTTCCCCTACTTCAGTTTCATGTTTAATGATCGCATCAATTGCTTTTCCAGCTTCTTTCCCGTTCAATGTTGCATGATAATCCGCGCCAACCATGCGAACAGGCAGGAAATACTCAGGGGCTAAAATCAGCACCGTAAGCCCCGTCACCAATGTCATTTCTCCATTAATAAGACGGAGACCCAGGCCGACTGCTACAGAGGCCACGGATAACATCGTAAAGAAGTCAAGGGCGAAGGAGGAGAGAAAAGCAACACGAAGCGTACGCATTGTCGCAGAGCGGTATTTGTCACTCACTTGCCCAATCGTATCACTGTGCTTGCGGCTCTGCCCCAGAAAGCGAAGCGTCTCCAAGCCTCGCAGCGCATCGACAAAGTGGTTCGATAAAATGCGGTACGACTCCCATTGTCGATCCATCTGCTTGCGCGCAGCAAGCCCAACCAGTATCAGAAATACAATCAAAATCGGCAGCGTCACAATCAAAATAATACCGGACGCCGTATCTAGCGTGAGCACATAGAGTAGGATGAGAATTGGCGTAATGCCCGTACCCATCATCCGAGGAAGAATCAGTTCCACATACGTGCGGAATTGGGAAACCCCTTCAAGCACAAGAGTTACGAGATTGCCCGTACCTTCTGACTTGGCAAAGCGAGGTCCATACTGGAACAACTTATCCATCAACTGACGCCGCAAGTTTACCCCTGTCTTCTCGGCGAAGTTGTAGGCTACCTTCTGCATAAGCAAGGTCGTCACTTGACGGACGGTAAACGCAAGCAGGAACAGACCCATATTTGCGGCTTGTTCCTGCAACGGCGCGCCGGCAAACAGGGCGGAGATAACCTCCGCCAGCTTGATTGCCAGACCTATGATGGATAGTGTTTGCACAAGAGTAAGGACGGCAATGATGAACATCGTCGGCCTTGCTCCATCATACTTGAGCAAATTTTTATCCATTAGTATTCTAAATGCTCCTTCTCGTGAAGCCGTTTATGGAAGACGAAATAACTCCAAATTTGATATCCTAGAACGAATGGCAGCAAGGTTAGAGCTACAATCGTCATAACTTTCAATGAGTATTGCCCAGAAGCTGCGTTATGAATCGTTAAGTCGAATGCCTTATCAATCGAGCTAATCATAACACGCGGGAATAATCCGATAAAGACAGACGCGATCGATAGAATGATAACTCCGCCCGTCATGCCGAATGCCCAGCCATCGCGCTTCTTCGCCATGAAGTAACCAGCGAGCACATAAACAATAACCCCAACTACAGCAACAGCTGTTAAGATCCCACCGCGAACCTCAAATACATCCGTCTTGAAGTACGTCATAGCACCGAAAGCAACAAACAATACCGCCAAAGGCACTAGCAGCATCTTCGCTTGCTTACGTGCGCGCTCCTGCAAGGAGCCAATTGTGCGCAGCGTTGTGAACATCAAGCCATGCACGAGGCACAGTACCGTAACGGTTACCCCGCCAAGCAATGTATACACATTCACCATATCGAACAGTCCAGCCTTCATTTCCATCTGGCCGTCAATTGGCAAGCCTTGAATCAGCCCTGCGAATACTACCCCGAACAAGAATGGAGGAAGCAGACTTCCTAAGAAAATCGCCCAATCCCAGGACTTCTTCCAGCGTTCTGTCTCTTTCTTGCCGCGGAATTCGAATGCGACACCGCGTCCAATCAATGCAAGCAGCAAAACGACAAACGGCGTGTAATATCCGCTAAACAGCGTAGCATACCAGTTCGGGAACGCAGCGAACATCGCCCCGCCGGCCGTAAGCAGCCATACTTCATTGGCATCCCAGAACGGACCGATCGAGTTGATTAATACGCGTTTCTCTCCATCTGTACGGGCCAAGAACTTTGTCGACATGCCGACACCGAAGTCGAAGCCTTCCAAGAAGAAGAATCCGACAAATAACACTCCAACTAGTAGAAACCACAATTCATTAAGAGATAACATGTTGTCCCTCCTGATCAAACGGGTCATTCGAATGTTCTGCCTTCAACACTTCATTCGGACCCTTTTTGATGACACGAACGAACAAATACACAAGCACGATAGCAAGTACGGTGTAAATTGTCGAGAATGCGATAAGCGAGAATAGCACTTGACCGCCCGACACGCTCGGCGAAATACTGTCTTCTGTCCGCATGAGACCGAATACCGTCCATGGCTGACGACCAATTTCCGTCATAATCCAACCTGCTGTATTCGCAATGAACGGCAATGAGATTGCATAGAGCATGAAACGCATAAACCACTTATTCGGATTGCCCAGCTTCTTGCGTGCTGCCAAGAACCAGCCATACATGCCAAGCAGAATCATCAATGTTCCGGCAAGAACCATGATGCGGAAGCTCCAGAATGTTGTCTTCACCGGTGGAATGTAATCGCCTGGGCCATACAGTTGTTCATATTCCGCTTGCAATTCCTTCATCCCGCGGACTTCGCCGGAGAACTTACTATAAGATAGGAAGCTAAGCAAGTATGGAACTTTGAATTCCATGCTGTTCTCTTGCTTGTCTGTATTGATTGCTGCAAATACCGTCCACGGCGCAGGGTCGCCACTTGTTTCCCATAAGCCTTCACTTGCCGCCATCTTCATTGGTTGGGTATGCATCAAATATTGTGCCTGCTGGTGACCGAAAACCGCAACCAGAATAGAAGAGACCGTAGCTACGATAACACCAATCTTGAACGATTTTTGGAAGAAAGAAACGTCCTGCTTCTTCAGCAGTTTATAAGCACTCACCCCAGTGATGAGGAACGCTCCTGTTGCAAATGCACCGAAAATCGTATGCGGGAATTCAACAAGCAGCTGACCATTTGTCAGCAGCGCGAAGAAATCGTTCATTTCCGCACGGCCATTGTTAATCTCGAATCCGACCGGACGCTGCATGAAGGAGTTCGCCGCCAAGATCCACAAGGCGGACAACGTTGTACCGATGGCTACAAGCCAAATGCACAAGCAGTGCACCTTCTTCGATAAGCGATCCCATCCAAATATCCATAATCCGATAAACGTTGATTCCATAAAGAATGCCAGCAATGCTTCAATCGCAAGCGGCGCACCGAACACGTCTCCGACGAAGCGAGAATAGTTCGACCAGTTCATCCCGAACTGGAATTCCTGAATAATACCTGTGACAACACCGACACCGAAGTTAATGAGGAACAGCTTCCCCCAGAACTTCGTCATCTTCTTGTACTCTTCATTTCCCTTGACGACATACATCGTCTCCATCATTGCGATGAGCAATGCTAGACCAATCGATACCGGTACGAAGAAGAAGTGAAAAATCGTCGTCGATGCAAACTGAATGCGCGATAATAAGATCGTATCCCACATATCGTTGTCCTTCCACCTTTCTATTTATACTCTCAATTCCTATGCTGAATAGGCTGTAATGCCTGCGTCGAACACGGGATCAATGACGTTGATTACATGTTCCAGTTGTATTCTGTCAGATACAGAAACGCTGCAATGTGATATTAATCACAATTTTAAAGCAATTACTTGATCAAAATAAGAACATTGTGTCGAATTTCACAAATATGTCGAAAAAAAGTGAAAAAAAGAAGAAAAAAGACATTGTGCCTTCTTTCCTCTTTACAAGCAGCCCGCAGTGTGCTGCACCTTTTTACCAAAAGTTATTCTGAAATTTGTCACGAATTTGGGCATGTCACATTGCTGTCACAACAATGTATTTCACTGCATCTATTTTTATTTATACAGGTCGATCGTATCAATCTTGCGAATCGTCAAGTAACCAATCACTACACCGAGCGCAGCAAAAGCAAATGGCACTGCAATAATGGACCACAGAGTAAATCCGCCAGTCGACGAGCCTAGAAAGCCTGCAATTAGAATGGAGCTCGTAATGGTCGCCGCCGCTGAATATTTGCGCATGCCGAACCATAATGGAATCAGACTTAAGCAGCTGGCTGCTAAAGAGTTGATAACACTAGTTGTCACTTGATGCGCGACCATACTTATTGTCGCCGTGCCAGGTACAGTGTGCGCATAAGAATTGTATAAGAGGAATCCACTGATTAGTACAATATTTGATAGAATAATGGCAATGAAGGTGTACAAGACCACAATGATCAGCTTAGCTGTCATGAGCTTTTTCCGTGGAATCGGGTACATGAACATGACCGTTATAGACTTGCTCTTGAACTCATCAATAACCATTCGGCTTAGCAATACCGAGGCCGTAATAATGAAGGCTACCTTCACAAACGTATCGATGATACTGAATACCTCGGATATATCATGGAACGCGATATCGCTTGTATCTCCATAGATTCCAAGCAGAATAAAGAGGAAAATCCCGATCGTGACATACATGGCCGTACGTATATAGGTAGCAAACCGGAATTTCTTCAGTTCCAGTCGAATGAGCTTATTCACGAGCAGCCCCTCCATTCAACAGCTTCATAAAGTAATCCTCCAAGGAATGATGCTTCTTATGGACAGACTCAACCATGACATCGTTCATAACAAATGCCTTCGTAATATCTTGCTGAGACACCCCCGATTGATAGATACGGATGATCCGATTGTCTGTAATGCGGAAATTCGAAATATGCATGACTTCTTCAAGCACATAGGCTGCCTTGCTCGCATTATCAGTGATGACCTCAATGAATTCAGACTGCTGCGCCCGGACCCGCTCCATTGGCACTTCCTCCAACAGCACCCCATGGTTAATGACACCGATCGTGTCCGCAACCAACTCCATTTCCCCTAAGATGTGGCTGGAGATCAAGAGCGTAATGCCGAACTCGCGTGACAGCTTCTTGAATAGGTCACGTATCTCCTTAATCCCAATTGGGTCAAGACCATTGATCGGCTCATCCAGGAGCAACAGCTCTGGCTTGATCGATATGGCCCGCGCGATGCCTAGACGCTGCTTCATCCCGAGGGAGAAGTCCTTCACCTGCTTGCGTTCAATGCCGTTCAGCCCTACCAGTTCCAATGCTTCCCCAATCGCCTGCTTATTATGGTAGCCCATGTAATCGCAATGAAGCTCCAGATTCTCTTGCGCAGTAAGGCGATCATAGAAGATCGGCTGCTCAATAATCGTTCCCATGCGAGATAGCAAGGAATAGGATGAGGGCGTCATCTTCTCGCCGAACATCTCAATCTCACCGCTCGTTGGCTGCACGAGATTTGTCATCATTTTCATAATCGTCGTCTTCCCCGCGCCATTGGGGCCAAGGAATCCGTATATCTCGCCCTTCTTAATATTCATGCTCACATTCGATACGACATCTTTGCCCTGATAATTCTTCGTCAAACGATGCGTCCGTATAAGGAAGGTCATTTCATTTACCCCTCTCATCTCTTCTGATATCCTCATTGTATCGATGAGCTATTTCTTATTTCTTACCTAATCCTTACGAATTCCTTACGTTCTTTCCGTCTTGACATACAAATAAGGTCCGCAGAGTGCCATACTGGTTACAGCACAGCAAATCTCTTCGAACCTTGTAACCCTTCCTTCGACGATAATAGACCTGAACCGTCTATTCATTCTCAGCCAGCACCAATCGGTTTCTCGTAGAATACCTCAAGATATTCGCAGGAGCTTAATTGTAAAAGTCGTTTTCTTATACGGCTTACTATGAAGTTCTATCGAACCGCCCATTGATTCAGCGAGCCGCTTCGTGATCGTTAACCCCAATCCGCTGCCTTCGTAATTTTTGTTGCGGGAATCCTCCAATGTATACATGCGCTCAAATACACGGTCTTGGTGCTGTTCAGGAATCCCCTTGCCACGATCCCATACATCTACGAATAGATGCGTATCATCACTGCGCAGGGCTATGCCCAGCACACGGCCATCAGCCCCATACTCTATGGCATTGGAAATGAGATTGTTCAGCATGCGATCCAGTGCGTCTTCATTTCCCCTCGCATAGAGAGAGGCTTCCGGAATCTGAATATCAACCTCGACCCCCTTCTTTGTAAGCCGCTCATAAAATTGGAGAATATTCTTGCGGCATAGCTCGCTCATATCGACTCGAGTCAGCTCGACATGCTTGTCCCCAGATTCCAGCTTCGCTAAATCAAAAAAGGTATGTATAAGCTCGATCACTTCTACCGTCTTGCCATGCACCCGTGTGAGCAGGCGATTCCGTTCTTCGTCACTAATGCGCTCACTGCTCAGATTCAGCGTCTCCAAGTAACCAAGTACAACAGTAAGCGGGGTCTTCAGATCATGAGAGATGTTCGATATCATCTTCCTCATCGCGATCTCCGTCTTCGCGTAATTCGCCAGTGCCTTCTCATGATCGACCAGTAATTCATTTATTTGCTCAATGACCCCAATAATCTGCTTATCATCCGTAAACAGCAGAAGCTTCTCGGCAGATTGTGTCCGATGAATATGTTCCAACTTCTTTTGAATTTCTGTTAATTGCTTATTTCGTCTTGAATGATTCACATGCTGCGTGTAGACTACGATCAACAGGATTACCATACATATAGATAAAAGGCCCGTTATCATCATTGCTCAACCTTCCCACTTGTAGCCAATCCCCCACAAGGTCTTAATATGGATAGGATTCGACGGATCGTCCTCAATCTTCTCCCGCAGCCGGCGAATGTGAACGTTAATGACATTTTCATCGCCATAGTATTCATCGTTCCATACAAATCCATATATTTGTGCTTTTGTGAACACACGATTCGGGTTGGTTACGAATAACTTTAAAATATCGAATTCTTTGGAAGTGAGTTTCATAGTTTCTTCTTGCTTCTGTACAAGATAATTATCAAGATCGATTAGCAGTTGACCTGCCTGAATGACGTTCTGTTCGGGCATCGGCTTCACCGTATCGATCTGAACGTACTTCGTAGCGCGTCTAATTGCCGCCTTGATTCTCGCAGAGATCTCTATCATCGAGAAGGGCTTCGCGATATAATCATCTGCGCCGAAGCCAAGTCCGAGTGCCTTGTCTACATCGCTGTCCTTCGCGGACATAATGAGAATAGGGATTGCGCTCCGCTCTCGAACAAGCTTAATCATCTCAAACCCATCCAGCTTCGGCATCATCAGATCGACAATCATCATATCGTATGTGTCAGAGGTGAACTTGGCCATGCCTTCTTCACCATTGGTTGCGGTCACTACATAAAATCCTTCCCTACTCAAATAATCCGATACCATTTCTACAATAGAAGCGTCATCTTCTACGATCAACAGCTTATGCTGCATGCCAGACTCACACCTTTCTCAGACCTTCTCGTTCATTATAGAACAATTACTTAATTTTGGGTCAAATCCCATTGGAAAAGGTAAGTAATAAAAAAAGCTGAAAATCCCCATAAATAGGACCAATAGCGGATAGAACTGGAATAGAGTCCGGACAGCATGCCCGACTCAGGTCTAGGATATAACCGAACTGAGGGCCATTTTCATGAATGAGGAGTTAGGATACGATATTAGTACCAGATAACAAGGAAACGATTGGCAGCTCAGCGCAATCGAATATATAGACGAAGACTCAACTACGGCGAAGGAGTGTTATGAACATGTTCGAACGGATGGAAGCACCGTCCACACCGGGCAGGGCGAAGGTGCTTGTACTATCAGGCTCGATTGGCCACGGCCATATGCAGACTGCACAAGCAATTAAAGAAACGGCTGAACGCTGGTACGGTACAGAAGCAGATGTACACGTTGTTGATTATATGGAGCAGGTATCTCCTCACTTGCACAGTGTCGGCACGTATTGCTTCGTACAATGGGTGAAGCTGTTCCCTAGCATGTACGGGTACTTGTTCAATATGACTCGCAAGGATCGCAAGCTTGCACAATTATTGAAGGGAGTTCGCTTCACAAGCTTGCGCCCGCTGATAAAGCTCGTAGAGCAGATGAAGCCAACTGTCATTGTCAGTACGTTCCCTGCTGCCAGTGCAGCAGTATCGAAGCTGAAGGAGCGCGGCATGATTGATTGCCCAGCTGTCACGGTCATTACTGACCATACAGATCACAGCTTCTGGCTGCATCCCTATACAGATTTATATTTAGCTGGCTCTGAAGATGCCAGGACGCAATTGATTGAGCAGGGTGTTCCTCAATCCCGCATTCAGGTGACGGGAATTCCGGTTCGTCCAGCCTTCTATGAATCCTATTCGAAGACAGAACTGCGCAAGAAGTACGGACTTGATTCCTCCAAGCTGACCGTTCTTCTGATGGGTGGTGGCTGCGGTTTGATGGATCCATCCATGTTGGATGTCATTGAGCAAGCTGGATGGGCACAGGATATGCAATTTATCATCATTTGTGGCAGCAACGATAAGCTTCGTTCACAATTAGAACGCTGGGCCGAATCCAGCCCGCTGCATGTTCGTATTGAAGGCTATGTGAAGCCTGTGCACGAATATATGGCGATGTCCGACCTAATGATTACGAAATCCGGCGGTGTTACTACCTCCGAGGCAGTTGTCCAACAGCTGCCACTGCTCGTCTATAAGCCACTTCCTGGTCAAGAACAGGATAACATTCGCTACTTGCTGCGCAGTGGGGTTGCCTGCTGTGCGGAGGATGCAGAAGAATTGGTTGCGCAGTTGTCGATCTTCTCCCGACATCCGGAGACACTGCAATGGATGCGAGAGCGCGCGCAAGAAGAGGCTCCACGTTCCCCATTCCATGCGATGGATGCGATCGTGAATGCCCAGAGATACTCCTTATCGCGACGCCACACAATGGACCAATGGCTGAACGAGACAATTGTGTAACTTTTCAATTTGCTTTCTTCACCTACCGCATAGGGCTATTCGCTTTATACTACGTATAAAGCAGAATAGCTCTTTTTTTAGAGCCATGCACCTGGCATTTTGCTTTATACTGCACGATCACATATCATATGAGTAACCATCAGATTCTATCTTTCACGAAATTTGTTAGGAGTCATATAGAGACAGTGTAATAATATGATCTAGTAAAAAAGAAGGGAGTGTGATTTGATCCAATAAAAATAGACCTCACCGCTCTTACACACCCATTTTGATAGCCTCCATCGTAGACAAGCCCATTCCTTTGGCCACTTTGTAGGTTTCCTGCACTTTTGTCACGAACTTCACAGTTCCACCGGCAATTGCAGCAAGAGCTCTTTCCACTTCAACGAAATTCGGATCGGCTCAAACAGGAGTGATTTAAATTGAAAAAAACTACAGTCAATTACATTCTGTTGGCGGTCATCGTAGCATTTGCCATTTTCGCTTACCTTTTCAATCCCAATCCACTCATAAAAGACATTGCCGTTTCGAGCGCCATTTTATATTTCTTTATTTTGATAATCCTTCTAAAGAGAAAGGACGATAGGCAACAACCAGACGAAGCGCAAAAATCGAAGGGAATTTATTCGGAATTTTACAACGGCGTTTACATCGGTTTCGGCATCGTTCTGGGCATTAATTTTTTCATCCAACTATTTACCGATGATGAAACCATGAAAATGACTTCAAGGGTGTTCACCTATACCTATGCCGCTATTTTAGGCATCATCTACTTGATAAAGCGGAACAAGTAACAGGAGCCACAATTCAATAAATCCCACTTATGTGGACATGATTTTCCCTTCAACCGGTTATAGTATCAAGGAATGCCTAACAAGGAGGGATCTGTTCAATGGAAGACACCAAGCAATTCGTGGATAAACTGCATGAAGACCAGCAGAAGGCGAAGCGCAACCAGCAGCGCCATGGCGAAGGCAACCCGGGTTCAAGCTTGCCGGGAAAGCAGCACAGCACTAACAAATAAAAAAAAGAAAAGCCGCGCAAAAGATCCCGAAGCCGCATTCAATCGCGGTAAGGAATCCTGCACGGCTTGTTTACTATATAGGGGAATCATTCATCCTGCATACTCTAACTTTATCTACAACGCCAAACAGAAGGACGGGCGCATGCGTTGACTTAGACGAATGTGCAGCAGTACGATAGACAGGGGGTTTCCGAAATTCGACAGACTAAATGAACAAGCAAAGAAAGCCTAACGTGGAGCCTTATTTACATTGAATCATGATCCGAGGTGGAACCATTTGTAATTCAAGAGCAAGTCACGCTAACGTTACAACGAACAGAACTTCCGAACCCAGCTACGTAAAACTACGCCGCAGAGATGTCCGCCAAGCTGCCGTCGTCCTTGCGCAAGGCTTTATGGATGACCCGCTATATGAGCATATGCTTCCGGAGCGGACAACCCGCCTTGAGGTGCTCATCATCTTCTTCCGCAACTATATTGCCATGCTGTATGAGGAAGCCGACCTGTATGCAACGTCCGAACGGCTTGAAGCCGTTGCCCTCGTGTTCCGCTCTGAGCGGACAGGAGTGTCCCGGTTCTCACATGCACAGTACTTGTACCGAATTGCTTGTGCAATTATCAAATCAATCCCCATGTGCCGTTATATCAGCTTCCATCAATTTCTACGTGGACTGTCAACGCTTAACTCCATGAGCTCCGCCTGGATATCCGAACTGAACGAGCAGGATTATATCCATTTGGACATGCTTGTCGTGCAGCCGCAATGCCGCGGCCAGGGTTTCGTCAGCCAATTGATGAGGCCCTTGCTCTCTGAGTGCGATGCGCGTGGCATTCCTTGCACGCTGGAGACACATAACCCGAGCAACATTTCCTTGTATGGACATTATGGATTCGAAGTGGTGGATACAATCCCAATGCCCGGGAATAGCGTATCCCAACAATACTGCATGGTGTATCGTCCCGACAAATAGATAATTCACACTTTTTACATGTATTTACATTTACTAAGCCGCATATGATCAATTATCCCTGAGCATAGGTTAAAATAACCTATGCTCTAATTTATATACGAACAGGAGGACATATGTACATCGATATATTGTTGCTTCATCATCTCATGATTAAGCCCAAGCACGGCTATGAGGTAAAGAAGCAGTTGGAGCGTCTGTTCGCTGACACCATCCGTGTCAACAACAATATGCTCTATCCCTCCCTTCGCAAGTTCGAACAGATGGGGGCCATTACAAAAGAAGTGGACGCCCGGCCTGGGAAGCCTTCCCGCCACATGTATGCCATTACTGAGTTAGGAAAAAAAATGTTCCATAAGCTGCTGCGGGAATTCCCTCCGGAATTTGCAGCTCATGAGAATGAATTCATTGTTCGCGTTAGTTTGTTCGATTATTTGCAGCTTCCCGAACAGCAGGCGATTTTGAACGCCCGAACCGATTATCTTCGCAGCCAACTCGAAATCATTACCCAAGGACAGTCACTCACCGAAGGCAAACCTTTCGCCATGAGCACGTTTCAATTCCTGATCAAGAAGCTTCGAGACGAACTGAACTGGATCGAAACTCTTAACGACCAGCTATACAATTACGGAGGAGGTAAATCAATTGAAAACAAAGGGTGAAATTTTTATTCATGAGATTACTGGGTTCAAAACGAAAGAGCAGTTGTGGAATCCGTATGCCTGGTTCCAGCATATGCGTGAAAAGAACCCTGTCTATTACGACGCAGAGCAGGATGTGTGGAATGTATTCCGCTATGAGGATGCAAAACGAGTTCTCTCGGATCATCAACTCTTCTCCAGCGTACGCGACCGTAGTATCGTCCCCGTTCCGAGGGATAACAGCGGTATCAGCCTGACCCTCTCGGATCCTCCGATACATCGGAAGCGCCGTGCGCTTATTGCCAAAGCATTCGTTCCACGCAGCTTGGATCAGTGGAAGCCGAAAATTCAAGCAATCGTCGATGGATTACTTGACAACATGCAATCACAGAGCACGGTGGACATTGTGAAGGCATACGCTGTCCCGCTGCCTGTGACCGTAATTGCCAACCTGCTTGGCGTGCCGTCACGGGATTGGGAACAGATCAAACACTGGTCCAACATTTTGTTCATGGGCCATCATCGGGGGAGCATTGAGCAGCAGAAGCTTCAAAAAGACACTGCCATTAAAGAATTCTCAGCATATTTACTCCCCCTTGTTTTGGAGAAACGAGCACACCCTCAAGATGACATCTTGTCCGACCTGACCATGGCAGAATACGAAGGAAGCCGATTGACCGATGAGGAAATCGCAAGAACTGGTATCGGCCTCTTGGGTGCCGGAAATGAAACGACAACTACACTCATTACGAATAGTTTCTATAGTCTGCTCTATGATCAACCGTCTGCTTATAAAGAGCTGCTCCAACATCCTGAGCTTGCCCCGCAAGCGATCGACGAAACACTGCGCCACCGGTTCCACATCTCCATTGATCGTACAATCACGCAGGATACGAATGTGTTCGGCCCGCCTATGAAGAAGGGGCAGATCGTGATCGCTTGGATGAGTTCCGCGAATCGGGACGACAGACAATTTGCCCATCCAGAGAAATTTGATATTCATCGCATAGGCAACGACAAGCATTTGACCTTCGGCAGCGGCCATCATTTCTGTCTTGGCGCACCACTTGCCCGGCTGGAGGCAGAATATGCGATAACATCCTTCGTCAAGCGGTTCCCTTTCGCTTCCGCATCGGAGACCTTCTACCTTGACGAGCATATGCCTGATCACAGCCACAAACTCTCCAGCCTACCGATCCGAATTCATGGATAGTCCATTTCCATCTCCAACTCCACCTTTCCGCAACAAGAGAAATCTATCGCCGTATTTTTAGCAAATTCGACAAATTTTTTAAATGAACTTACAGAAGTCAATACGCCCCGTTGCATTTCTATCAACCTTTCGATATGCTAAAGATAACTATCTTCATCTATGAAAAGGAATGTTTCGACATGCAGGATTGGATTGACTATTGTTTTGACAAACAAGGCGCTCGTCTAACCTACCCGTTCGGTGACGAAATTCCCGTATTTCGTGTAGGCGGCAAAATGTTTGCTTTGTTCCGTGAAACGGACGGTTCTCCAAGTGTTACGTTGAAGTGTGACCCCTTCCGTGCCGAGTCCCTGCGCGAGCAATTCGCCGAGATCACACCGGGTTATCACATGAACAAGCGACATTGGAACACGGTGGCGCTCAATGGCAGCTTAAGTGATCAAGATATTCAGATGCTCATTGACCACTCTTATGATCTCGTCTTTAAGTCTCTGACGAGAGAAGAGAAAGCCATCATTACCGCAAATCAATTGATGGGGCGAGTGTAGGTGATCATTCGCCTTTACGGTTCGGAGGACGTCAAGGTTCTACATGGATGACGTCTTTTTGCGGACAAATAAGACAAGGGATGTGCCAAGCGGCACATCCCTTGTCTTATTTTCAAGAGAATAAGATTGCTAATCCCAACACAAGGATACGAGCAGCATTCATCAGAATGAAGTTCTTCACGGCCAGTACAAAGGTATGTTCCTTCGTCTGCTTCGTTATGAATTTCTTCATATTTCTTCGTACAGGAATGAACGTCGCCACAATAAGCAGCAACAGCAAGGGGTGCACCCCGATGGCAAAGAGGACAATGACGTCCAGGTACGCCGCCACATACAACCATTGGAACAACATCAGTGCGCTCGGCTTCCCGATATATACGGGCAGTGTATACCGCTTGTTCGCCAGATCATCCTCAATGTCGCAAATATTATTGGCCAACATAATATTCGCTATGCTCAGAACAGCTGGAATCGATATCGCGAACACCAATAGCACTTCTATTAGATTGATATCGAGATGAGCCATCCGGAAGTCAATCGCCAGTGATACAAGTTGTTCCTTGTCTACATGTATGTATGTAGAAATGAAAATGATAACGAACCCCATAAACAATCCGGAGAACAACTCGCCAAGCGGCATTCGTGATATCGCAATCGGACCCAGCGAATAGAGGAAACCTACAAGGAATGACAAGCCTCCTAACCCAAGAATAAGAATATCCGTCTGCAGCACCAAGGCAACCCCAGAACTTATGGCCGTTACAAGAAGCGTCGCAATGACCCCGACTACCGTTGACTCCTTAAGTCCATAGGATACAATCGCATTGTGTACTTCATAACCATATCCGTGTGTTTTAATCGCCTTTTTGTAATCAATATAATTATTAATGGCCGTGGTCGCCATGTCGAAAGACAATAATGAGGCGAACATAAGTAGAAATGGAACTAGCCGAAATTCATGAAATCGATATAGCGCGTATAACGTTCCGATGAAGAACGGTATCATGCTCGCTACTTTCGTTTGGATTTCAGCTAACCTAAAAAATTGCCCAACCTTCACCTCGTTACCCCCATGTTTCGCAAATAAATTGGTGTACCGCCACTGTTCTCGAACCCACATAAAAATATATCAAAATCCGCCTTCCTCGGATAGCGGATGATATATTCTACCTCATAAAGTGTCGTATTCTAGCGAAAACCCGCGAATTCACGAGTAATTAGAGCTAAAAACACTCTATCCTACTTAAAATTAGAATTATTTCCTAACAATCGTTATGAATGGTTATTCTGTGCTGTTCGTAAACGATGCATTACAAAACGGAGCGAGCGTGCGCTAGAACGAGAAATTCGGATCTCCCTATTGCTTATATACCACGGTTCATACCAACTTGCACATTCACTTCTGTTGTACACAAATCCTTTAAAATTGAGGAATAATGTGGGTTTTACCCCCTTTGAAGGGCGCACAATTGTGACAGTATTGGTACACTTGATGGTCTTAGAGGCAATTATGAACAAATTTCAAAAACGGCGATTTTGGCGGAAATTCAATGATATTTATCACTTTTTCGGCTTTTGGGCTTAATTTGGGCAGGAAAACTTGATCCTTATATGGATATCTATGTCAACTAAGGATCACTATGTCATTTGTAATTCAGAGTGCTTCCTAATAAGATATAGCATGGTTACAATATCCCGATTTCCTACTATATATAAAGCCAACCAACAGAGAAAGGGGTACCTTGATGAAAAAGAAAGGGTTGTTATTCACCTTATTCGCAGCTCTTCTTGTCCTCTTGACCGGTTGTGATTCATTAGATGTTTTGAATCCGAAAGGTCCTCAGGCCAAGACGCAGTCCGACGTCATTATTTTCTCCATGATTATGATGGCAGGAATTTTGTTCGTCGTGTACGCACTTTATATTTTCATGTTAACGAAGTATCGCGCTTCAAAATCAGCACCTGATTATGAGCCTCCTCATGAGGAAGGAAGCAAGTGGCTGGAGATTACGTGGACGTTAATTCCGGTCATTATTGTAACCGTGCTATCTGTTGTGACGATTCGCTCTACTGTTGCAGTAGAATCGCCTCCAGAAGGCTATGACAATCAGAAGCCACTCGTTATCTATGCCGCATCTTCGAACTTCAAATGGCATTTCAGCTATCCAGAAGAAGGCATTGAAACGGTGAACTATCTGAATATCCCTACGGATCGCCCAATCGAGTTCCGTCTCTATTCTTACGGACCGATTACAAGCTTCTGGGTACCGCAGCTTGGCGGTCAGAAGTACGCGATGAGCGACATGGTGACGACGCTTCACCTTGCAGCTGATCATGAAGGTTCATTTATGGGTAAAAACTCGAACTTCAGCGGTAAAGGCTTTGCACACATGCAATTCGAAGTGCTCGCAATGTCCCCTACCAAGTACACAGAGTGGGTAAAAGAAGTGAAGGGTACCGCTTCTGAATTGACAGAAGAGGAATTCAACTCCTTGCTGAAGACCGAATTTGTGGGACGGAAATCTTATTCCTCCACACACTTGACATTCAGACCAGCACCAGAGGGCGAACATGGCGGCCACAATCATGGTGGATCGTCTCATGACGACTCTCATAAGGAATCGGATAAAGAAATGGACCACTCGAAAACGGATCACTCGAAAATGGAACATTCCAACGATGAACACCAAGAGATGGATCATTCTCAACATGGCAACTAGATTGAACAAGAAAGGAGTAATTTGAGACTATGAAATGGGACGAATTTTTCGTTACCGGCGAACCGATGATTTATGGCGCTATGGCCAGCATCGTGCTCGTGACGATAGCCATCATCTTCAGCTTGACCTATTTCAAAAAATGGGGCTATCTGTGGCGGGAATGGCTGACAACCGTTGACCATAAGAAAATCGGTATCATGTACATCCTGAGTGCCCTGGTCATGCTGTTCCGCGGCGGTATGGACGCTCTGATGATGCGTACGCAGCTGGCTGCACCTGATATGAAGTTCTTGGATGCCCAGCACTATAATGAAGTATTTACAACGCACGGCGTTATTATGATTCTCTTTATGGCGATGCCATTTATTATCGGCTTGATGAACGTAGTTATACCGCTCCAAATCGGGGCACGCGACGTCGCATTCCCTCGCCTGAACGCAGTCAGCTTCTGGCTGTTCTTCTGGGGAGCAATGCTGTTCAACATCTCGTTCGTTATCGGGGGCTCCCCGGATGCGGGCTGGACATCTTACTTCCCGCTTGCAGGTCCTGAGCTTGCACCGAAGATCGGGAATAACTTCTATGCGATCGCTTTGCAGATTGCAGGTCTTGGTACTTTGATGACAGGTGTCAACTTCATCGTTACGATCTTGAGAATGCGCGCACCTGGCATGACATTGATGAAAATGCCAATGTTCACGTGGTCGGTTCTGATCACGAACGTTATCATTTTGTTCGCATTCCCTGTATTGACTGTAGCGCTTGCGCTTATGACATTCGACCGCATGTTCGGTTCTCAGTTCTTCTCGATGGCCAACGGCGGTATGGATATGCTCTGGGCCAACCTGTTCTGGGTATGGGGACATCCTGAGGTATATATCGTTATCTTGCCGGCCTTCGGTATATATAGTGAAATTATCTCAACGTTCTCTCGCAAGAACTTGTACGGTTACAAATCGATGGTTGTCAGTATGGTTGCCATCTCGCTCTTGTCCTTCCTCGTGTGGGCGCATCACTTCTACACGATGGGTCACGGCGCAATGGTTAACGGATTCTTCTCCGTTAGTACGATGGCGATCTCGATTCCGACCGGGGTTAAGATATTTAACTGGCTGTTCACCCTGCGAAAGGGTAAGATACAGTTCACAACACCGATGCTGTACTCCCTTGCCTTCATTCCAATCTTCACGATTGGTGGCGTAACGGGCGTTATGCTTGCAATGGCAAGTGCTGACTATCAGTATCACAATACGATGTTCTTGGTTGCTCACTTCCACTACGTATTGATTCCAGGTACCGTATTTGCGGTTATCGCAGGTATGTACTACTGGTTCCCTAAATTGTTCGGCTTCCGCCTGAACGAGCGTCTTGGTAAGATCAGCTTCTGGTTCATCGCTATCTTCTTCAACGTGACATTCCTGCCATTGTTCTTCTTGGGACTGAAAGGTATGACACGCCGTATGTACACGTACTCTGCAGAGACTGGCTTCGGCCCTCTCAACTTGCTTGCAACAATCGGTTCTGTCGGTCTTGCTATCGGCTTTGCGATTCTCGTGTACAACATTTACTGGAGCTTCCGCTACCAGCCAAGAGATACAACGAGCGATCCGTGGGATGCACGCTCGCTTGAATGGGCAACGCACAGTCCGGTGCCTGAATATAACTTTGCTATCGTTCCAAAGGTGAAGAGCCTTGATGCCTTCTGGCTCTGGAAAAAGAACAAGCAACCATTGTTCGAAGGCGAGCTTGAAGAAATTCATATGCCGAACAATAACGGCCAGCCGTTCATTCTCGGTGTAATCTTCTTCTTCTGGGGATTCTTCATGGTATTTATGTGGTGGACACCTGCCATTATCACAAGCTTCCTCATTCTGATTATGCTTGCAGTACGTTCCTTTGAACGGGATCATGGCCGCCATATCTCGGTGAAGGAAATCAAAAAGACGGAACAACAATTGCGGGGTGATAGAGCATGAAGATCGATAATACGCTGCCGCTAGAATATCAGACAGAGGAGAACCGTAACCGAATCTTCGGCTTCTGGCTGTTCCTCGGCGCGGAGATTGTACTCTTCGCGACTTTGTTCGCCGTTTACTTTACACTGTGGACTCGTACGGGCAACGGCCCGTCTGCAAAAGAAATCTTTGAAATCAAGCCTGTATTGCTGGAGACATTCCTGCTCTTAACGAGTAGCTTCACTTGCGGACTTGCGATTCACAGTATGCGCATGAAGCTGAAGAAGCCAGCCATGGTCTTCTTCGGAATCACGCTGCTGCTCGGCTTAGGCTTCCTGGGCGTTGAGATTTTCGAATTCGTCACTTACGTGCATGAAGGTGCAACACTGCAAACTTCTGCCTTCCTATCCAGCTTGTTCGTCTTGCTTGGAACACACGGTGCGCACGTAACGATGGGTCTTCTGTGGGGATCCGGATTGATGATGCAAATCAAGCGTGAAGGATTTACACATGATACAGCGAACAAGTCGTTCATCTTCTCGCTGTACTGGCACTTCCTTGACGTAGTATGGATCTTTATCTTCAGCTTCGTATACTTGAAAGGAATGATGTGATATGAAACAACTATTCCCGATACGTCATGTAATGGGTTATGTCTTCTCTCTCGTCCTTTCTGTCGTTGCGTTAGCCGTCATTGTATGGGATATGTCATTCACAACAGGACTTACAATCTTGATCATCTGCGCAGCTATCCAGGCTGCCGTGCAATTGTTCCTGTTCATGCATATCGATGAAGATAAGACAACGAAAACAGCCAACTATACGAATATTCTGTACGCATTATTCGTAGCTCTCGTAACATTGTTCGGTACATTGTTCACGATGATCTGGGGTTACTTGTAAGAAGAACGAAGAGGCTATCCTTGAAGTCGCAAGACTTCGGGATAGCCTCTTTTTATATGTGCTGTATTCTGGTTGTCATCGTATAAGTACAACCTAACCGTTCAACATAAGAGCATCCACGTCCTAGAGTGGTTGCTTGGACCTTATGACTAGTATGGAACGTTGGTGCCTGTATGAAGAATAAATTCGTTATGCAGCGACCATGCCTTTTGCTTGCATTGCGGAGCGTGATTGCTCGTCAGCTGGATGATAGCCCTTTTCCATCAATTCTTTGATATACATTTTGTTGTAGATAAAAGAGAAGATAATTCCCGGAATCCACGCTCCAATCCCCAACGTGAATAATCCGAATAGAAACGAGCAAATAAACATAATGCACGCCCACTTCAAATCGCCTCTGAACAGTGCTGGGAAAAACGCGAAGAAGAGGGTTGTCCAACTGAAGCCCAGCTTTGCATTCTTTAATCCACCTGCAGCATTTTTCAAGGTAATCATCATCTTTACAATTTCCCCTTTCCATGATTTACATATAAAAGGAATAATTATAGGTAAAAAGTATGATTTTGTCGATATTTTGTTTTTTACATAAAACTTTATCGATTATTGCGCTAAATAAGAAAAATTAGGTACCAAGATGTATAGAAGCAGCATCTGGCTGCAAATCGAAGATGCTTTCGTACTATCACTTCCCCTACATCGATAATTAGAACTATAACGTTACTAATTCTGGAGTTCACTGTTTGTCGTTGTTCTGATCAGTGAAGAGGCTATCCTGAAGGTAACAAGAACTCAGGATAGCCTCATCATTGTAATAATCTACTTCTTTGCCAAGAAGGCATCGATTTGACGCTGCAGCTCCTGCTGAATCCGCTTGAGGGAAGGCCCTGCCTCAGCCTCGAACTTCTTCAGTGTCTCCTCAGGATCGAGGACGCCATTAAACAACGCAGGATAGTACTTCGCTTCGACCGTATTATATTGGCTAAGGTCATTCTGTACAGCAGAGGAATCAAATTCAAATCCCGTCAGAATATCCTTCGTGAAGCTGTCTGCATCGCGGAGTACAGCATCGAAGTGTTCGTACGTTTTGTCTGCTTCCACATCTGTCCGCTCATCGATTGGATTCCATACCCATACATAGCCGAATTGCGAATACCCCTTCGTATCGAGCAATTTGAATTCTTTGTCGCCAAGAGCTTCCCAATGTTTCCCTTGTATCCCGTAGGACAGCAGATCATAATTTTCCTTCTGATTCGCCCAATCCATAAACATGACAGCGCGTTCCTTATTTTTGCTTACCTTCGGAACGGCGAGGAAGTTCCACTGCTTGAAGTTCGAGATATTTGCCCCTTTGGTCGGATCGAAGAAGGTCACGGTCTCCAGATCACCGTTCGGAACATTGCTCTTGAACTGTTGATCGAAGGAGAGTCCTGTACCGAACGATCCCTTCGTCACGATAGCGGCTTTCCCGCTCATGAAAGGCTGAATGAAATCCTTCGCAGTCAAAATATCCTTGTATACGAGGCCATCTTTATACATCTGTCTGGCCTCCTTCAACCATGCCATAATCGGTTCCTTATCCTCGAACAGATTGAATACCTTGCCATCATTATTTTTGTAGTATAAGGTCAGACTGCTTCCGAGTGCATGGGTAAACCGCGCATGCGTAATGTAATCATGAAGACTGCGCTGGCCGACAATCGAATACGTCTGCTGCCCGGTAGTTCCTGCCGCCGTAAACGGCGCAATGCCCGGCTCCTTATCCTTCACCTTGTAAGCAAAATCAATTAACTCCTTATAGGTCTTGATAGGCGACACACCCAGCTTCTCACGAATATCCTTGCGCACGACATAAGCGTTGCCCGCCATGTAGACTAATCCAAGCGGCACTGCCATGATTTTGCCGTCATACTTGTTCGCATCCCACATTTGCTGTGGACGCTTCTCTAACACGTTCTTGCCATACTGCTTGAGCAGATCATCTAGCGGCTCATAGTAGCCGTCTGCAATCATTTGATTGATATGCAGCCATGGTGCATCGAAGATCAGATCGATATTTTCACCAGAAGCAAGGGTCACCTGTGTCTTCTGTCCCAAGTCAGCCCACGGCACGAATACGATGTCCAGCTTGACGTTAATCGTATCCTTCATCCGCTTTTCTGCTTCAGCAATGACAAGATCCATATCTGGCGGACGGTCTCCCGGGATCATAATCTTCAATGTAACCGGTTCCAATTTACTGCCTGACGACTCGCTCCCCTTCGAGGCATCCGTGCTGGACGATCCTTCCGTCCCTTTCGAGCAGCCCACAATCAGAGACAAGGACAATAGCAACACAAGCGAGATCTTCCACCAGCGTTTCATTTTCATTTCTTCGTCCCCCCTACAACAAGATATGAATTAGCCTTTCACGGATCCTAATGTCATGCCTTTAATGAAATATTTCTGTACAAATGGATATACGAACACAATCGGCCCAATTGTGATGCAGACAATAGCAAGCTGCATGCCGTAGGTTGGGACGACAATATTGTATTCCGTCCTGCTCCCGGCTACGTATGCCATGGCATTCAAGTTAGACATCAGCTGCCTGATCATCATCTGCAGCGGATGAAGCTTATAGTTATCAATAAATAGCAGCGACAAGTACCAGTCATTCCAATATTGCAGCGCATAGAACAGAGCAACCGTTGCAATGACCGGCAAGGAAATCGGCCATATGACACGGAAGAAGATACGAATGTCATTGGCCCCATCCACAGTGGCTGCTTCGTTCAACTCATAAGGCAGAGACCGATAATAGGACACAAGGATGAAGGCATAGAACGGGTTAAGCAGGTATGGCAGGACAAGAGCCCATAAAGAGTCTTTCAGATTAAGCCAGTTTGCAATGAGCATGTAGAATCCTACAAGTCCTGCGCCGAACAGCATCGTGAAGAAGGTCAGGAAGGACAGAATATTCCGATATTTCACCTTCGGATGACTCAGCACGTATGCATAGGAAGCTGTAAGGAGAACGCCAAGCACCGTTCCGGTAATGGTGACAAATAACGTGACACCATAGCTCCGGAAGACCTGCTCTCCGGACAAGAGCATGGCGTACGCATCTAAGCTGAAGGACGTGGGGAACAACTGATATCCAGCAGTCTGGATATAGGATTCGTTCGCAAAGGAATTGATCAACACAATCCAAAACGGGATGAAGCAAATCAGGGCAAAACCAATTAGAAAACCATATACAATGACAAGAAACAATCGTTCACGCATGTTCATCACACCTTAGAACAATCTAGAATCTGGGTCAACCTTCCGTGTCAACCAATTGAAAAAAACAACGGCGATGAGTCCCATAAGAGACTGATAGAGGATAATCGCAGAGGACATGCTGAAGTTGCCCATCTGCCGCAGCGCGCGATATGCATACGTATCAATGACATCCGTCGTTGGGAATAATACGCCAACATCTCCAATAATGGCGTATATCATACCAAAATCCCCGTAGAATATTCGGCCGATGCCAATCAGCGTCATAATGATGATGATCGGACGCAATAGCGGAAGCGTGATATACATGATTTGCTGGAAGCGGCTCGCCCCTTCCATTTTGGCACATTCATAATATTCAGAAGAAATACTCGTAATCGATGCCAGAAAGATAATGGAGTTGTATCCCGCTACCTTCCATACGTACACGAAGGTTAGAATATACGGCCATACTCCAGGGGATAGATACCAATCCACCCCTTCAAAGCCAAGCGCCGTCAATGCCTGATTCATCATTCCTTCTGTTGAGCTGAACATCGTCTGCACCATCATGCTGACAACGAGCCAAGAAATGAAGTAGGGCAGAAAGACAAATGATTGCGCGGTCTTCTTGAACCACTTGCCTGTGACCTCATTCAACAGAATGGCGAGCACAACTGCTGTCCCAAGACCGAACACAAGAAATAATCCGTTCAGAAATACGGTGTTCCATGTGACGCGCAGCCAGTCATTGCCTTGAAAGAAGAACTCGAAGTTCTGGAAGCCTATCCACTCACTGCCGAACAGTCCATCGGCAAGCCGGTATCTCTGGAAAGCCAGCAAGTGCCCCAGCATTGGCATATAAGCAAAGAGAAGCAGAAACAGCAGCCCTGGCAGAGCGAGTAAGTATAGGTATCGATTCTCCCTTATCTCATAAACAAATCCATGGCCTCCTCTTTTTGTACGTCGCAAAGCCTCCCCTCCTCACTATTCACGATCTATGTGTGGAACCATTGAGTAATAGGGTCATCGTAGCAGTTCACCTATGGATCTCACTAGTTCTCATTGGCCGAATCAGGTTCTGCTGTGGTATATGTCAGGGTTCTTATTTTGCCGATTTGGCTTCTATTTGCGTTTACGGCTCATTCCCTCCGCTAACCACTTGCCTCTTGCACCTGCTCCAGTCGGTACTGTGCTGGTGTCATCCCTGTTGATTTTTTGAAGGCGGTGAAGAAGTGGCTCTTGGTCTGGAAGCCTGCCTGCTGTGAAATATCTGCAACACTCAAATCGGAATGCAGCAGCAATTCCTTCACCATTTCGATACGCCTATTGAGTATGTACTGAGACATGGAGTATCCATAATGATCGAGAAATAGCTGGCGCACGTATTTGGCGGAGAGTGCAATATGGTCTGCGATATCATCGACGGACAGTGCTGGATCGTGAATATGATATTGAATATATTCGACCACCTCTTGAACGATCTTCCCCTTGCGATTCAAGCTCTTCTGATTACCAAGCAGCGACATGATACGGACTATCTCTTCCTTCATCCACATATGGATATCCTCCAGCTTCGTGAACCTCTTCAGGCGCTGCTCCATCCCCTCCACATTATCAATGGAAGTCAGCTTGCTGAAGGATTTGACGAAAGAGAAGAATAATAGCCGCAGCTGGAACTGACATTCTGAATACCTCATCGTCTGCAATCTTGCAAATAATTGCTCCAGGAGGTTCAAGGATTGCTCTTCCTTGCCGCTCCGAATAGACTGGATGAGCTGATCCAGCAATATATCATCCGGCTGACAGTGCAAATCTGCGTATCGTTCATACTCCTGCTCCGTATAAATACGATCCTCGCCGCTAACGAACTTGAACAATGTCACCTCACATAGCTCATCATAGACAACACGCATATCATCGCGAACATGCTTGGCTGCACTATAAGCAACAGTGATGTTCATCTGCACATGCTCCTTAGCCTGACGACGGAGCTCCGTTAATTGCTCCATCACATCATCTGCAGGTTCGGCAACTCCAATCAGAAGCAGCAGGTGATCACCGCCAAAGTCGACTACTTCGATCGTTCGGCTCTCGCTGCCTAGAAGTTCTTCCGCAATATTGCCAACTGCATACTTGAGCAGCTTCCGGGACATAAAGTCATATTGCTCCGCAATGTCATAGAAGCCATCAATCTTCACGACAGACAGCCTTATCCATTCGTGTTGAAGAATCCTCGATTCACGAGCAAGCGCTGCCCGCGTGCTGTCTCCCAATCTGCCCTGAAGAATCCATTGACGCAGGTATTCCGTCTTGATAAGGGGGGAATGATCGCGCAGCAGCGTGACACTCTGCTGAATCGCATCGTAATCACTGACAGCATGAACTCCAAGCTTCCCGTGAACCTGATTCGCCAGTCTTCGGAAGGGCTTGAAGAAGAGATGTGAATTCCAAAATACAACGATGAGCAGGACAACTAGCAGAAGTACCGAGTACAGCACGATCGTCTGCTGAAAAGTCGTCGCCTGCTGCCGGAATTGCTTCATTCCCGAGAGCGAATATAGGGTCCAGCCTTGCGCTTCTAAGTCGATATAGTTGATGTACAGTCTCTCCCCCTCGGTCTTGAGTTCGAGAGCACCATGTTTATCATTCGATCTGGACTGAATAACCTCAGGCATAATTGACTCGTTGATTGCGCCAAGCACCTGTCTCCCCGACCGGTCTAATAACGCGACTTGATAATCCGGATCAGCGTCTCCCGCGATGAGGTACTGCTCCATTGCACGCTTATTCAACAATACTACGAGATAGCCATACTGCTCCTTACGGATATAGGAGGACGGAAGCAATAAGCCTATGTAGGATTTGTTTCCTACTTCATGATGAAAATATTGCAATAGAGTGGGAGCCCCTTGCTTCACTTTCTCGAGAATCGTATGGTCGGAGAATTCCTGAAAGTCGATCAGCCCTACATTGAAATCAATCACTTTTTCTCTGCGCATATTCAATAAGTAAGCGCCTTCAAAAAAGGGTTCTTTCGATAGGTACTTGGATAGGGTTTGGAGTGCTGCTGCATCCTGCAGTGGATCATCTTGATTCGAATACATCCAGTTCTGAATGGTCTGATCCCCATACATAGTCAGGCCATACCCTTTCAGCTTCGACAGAATAAATTCCGTCCGCTCCCTCGTCTCCTCAATTCTCTCCCGATTCATCGTACCTAACTGCACAGTGGCATAATCTGAGAAACGCTGAACAAGAAACAAGGAGAACGGAATAATGATGAGGGTGATAAATATGCCACTCCATACAAAAATGCGCAAATACGTAGATTTGAACATAACCGTAAACTGCCCCCTCCTCGACGATCTGAACAGACAGTTGTCTGAAAACTTATGAGTACTATCTTAGCCGAACCTCCCCGCAATTGCCTAGTTCTCGATCTTCCGTCAAGTTCTCTTTCGCCCAATTTCCATGTGTCCAAGCTATATTCTCGCCTATTGATCGTGGTCGAATCCTTGACCTGTTGCCTTCCCCTTTCCAGATTCGTCCTGTAATATAGGATGTATATACCTATTTGGAGGGAGATCCTTGAAGATCCTAAAGTGGTTAAACTATGTTTTGGCCGCCGCCGTATTGTTGACAGCCGCCGTCTTCCTCTTCCGTCCCAAAATTGGTTTAGAGTCCGATATTACCATCCGGATTAACCATGCAGAGGCAGAACTAAACGGTAAACCCATATTTCAGTCGGGACGCATATACGTGCCGATGTTTTCACTTGGCCATTATTTATCCTTTTTCACCTGGATGGATAGTTCCAACGATTCCTTTCGCGTGCTTGTTCCCGGACAAGAGGTCATAATGAAGGTAGGGGAATCTCAAGTCAAATCCTTCGGTAAAACGATACAGCTTGAGGGAGCCCCGATTATACATAACAACGCGCTGTATGTTCCGCTTCAGCTGTTCTCTTCCGTATTGCAAGTACCGATGTCTTGGGAAAGCAGGACTGGCACCGTGGATATTACGTATAACACGCCGTATATATTCGCAAAAGAGAAGGGTGCTGCATTTTGGTTTCGCAAAAGTATAGGTGACCTGTATATGAGTACAGGCAATAAGCCATTTTTACTTAAAAATATAAACTTGGAAACTTCGGATACCAGCATATTGACTGCATCCCAGATCAGTAATGACAGCTATATGCTGCAAATCGAAGATGACTCTACTAGGAGATATGTTATCTATAAAGCGATCATCCATCATCATGAAGTTGCGACTTCGTCCATAGTCGGTTACGAGAGAAACGGAACTAATCTTAAAAGCATTGAAAAAGCCGGAGACTTATGGATCATGATCGACAACAGCACCTTAAAGCTCGCCGATACGGACGGAACAATCAAGACATCCTATTCTGCACAGGAGATTTTCGGAGAGAACGATACGTTTACGGTGGAGGAAGCCTTCGACGATTACTTGCTCGTGCGCCCATCCACACAGAAAATCCAGTATCTCTTCAATAGGAGGACCAAAGAATCGATAGCTTTATACAAGCACCTCCTGACTGGCGAAGAAAAAGCATCGATCGACTCCGCATTGACCAATGGATTGAACAAGCAGGGCGACAGTCTTTACTTTGAGAGTATAAAGGGAGATATGCTCTATTTTACTCGGCGGATCGCTGGCGCGACTCCGAGCTCTTATACATATCAACTGAAGCAGTAGGACAAGAGCCTCAGGACTGACCTCATTTGGGTCAGGCATCCCAGTGAACCTGCTTCCCGGTCATGATATTACACAGGCACAATCCGTTCTAACGGATATGGGAGGGTTCTCAAGAAGCGCTTCGTTCACAGCTCCTGGAGGAGAACAGGGGATTAGTATGGCGGTCGTCAATGCGCTCTCATCCAACCTTTCTGTGGAGATTCGCCGTGAAGGAAGAGTATTCCGCCAAGATTATAAGCGGGGTATTCCACAAGGAAGATTACGGACAATCGGTATTACTCAAGATACAGGAACGAGCATTACATTCCTGCCAGACAATAAGCTTTTCCGCTTGGCAATTGAATACGACATACTAGCTGCACGCTTTAGGCATGAGGCTGGCCAAGAATCCATTTACACATCTTGTACTGTTGCAGTCTATAAAGGAATCTTGGCCCCCCCCGTTGGGCTGCTGTCAGCGATCCGGTTAATCAAGCAGCTTCAAACCGACCACGCAGCCAATGATCCCTAATATGCATAACAGGCGAAATGGGCGCTTTGATTCCCGGTATACCAGCATCCCCACCAATGCCGAACCTACCGTACCGACACCTGTCCATACCGCATAAGCGGTCGATAGCGGTATCATCTGCATGGCTCCGATAAGCAATTTAAAGCTGAGGAGGAAAGCGGCAATCATCATCATATTATTTGGCCAATTGTTCTTCTCAGCAACCCGTTTAATACCGATGACACCGATGACTTCAAGCAGCCCTGCCGCAATTAATGCTATCCACGCCATCTCAGTTCCCCTCCTTCCCACTCGTCAGCTTCAAGCCCATTATGAACAGCAGAAGCAGCAGTATGATTCCGATTTTGAGCGGATTAAACGTATTAGACATAACCGCTTCTACAACGACCGTTCCAACAGTCCCAATACCTGCAAATACGGCGTACGTTGTCCCGATTGGGATGACCGCAGCAGCACGGATAATAAGGTCAAAACTAAGCAGCAGCGCTACAAGAACAACTAGCGGTGGAATCTGCTCGTACTTGAAGCCGCTTGCCCACACGATCTCTAAGGTTCCTCCTACCACAATGTACAGCCACGCACGATTGACTGAGATTACCTTGCTCTTCTTGGCAGCAGCTTCCGCCTCCGCGGGCTTTAATGGAGGGCTCTCATTCATTGCACTCTCTCCCTTTCTTCTTATGGCGTTCTACTTGTGACCTTCTACTACTTCAATTGCCTCTTCTTCTTGCCACAACAGTTTCCTATATATACCATTATATAATTATCCTCTACTACGATTATCTCGAAATTAAGTAACTAAATTTTCAATAAATGCGGTGAAATATAGCCCGATCGAGTCTTGTCTGCTTTTTCGCATCCACATACAATGACCTAGTATTGCAACCTAGCCCCTGTTTTTAGAGGAGGAACATCATAGTATGAAAACAAACAACAGACTTAGCCATATGTTTTGGCGATGGCATTTCTATGCGGGGTTGTTCATTGCCCCCCTGCTGATTACGTTATCGCTTAGCGGAATTGGATATCTGTTCAAATCGGAAATTGAGGATATCGCATACAAATCACTTTACTTTGGACAGAGCACCAACACCCAGACCTTAACAACAAGTCAAGCGATTGCCGCTGCGGAGCAAGCGTACCCGGGGGAACGAGTGACGAAGGTCAGTTACTTCGATGATGAATCGCGCAACACCAGATTCTCCATGCGTGATGAAGCTGGTCAAGAAAGATATGTATTTGTAGATCGTAACAAACAACTCGTTGGAAGCATCCTTGCCGACGATACTTTTGGCAATATAACTCGGAATTTGCATAGTTCATTGCTAGTGGGTGGAACCGCCGTTAACTACTTGGTGGAACTAGCGGCGTGCTGGGCAGTATTTCTGATCATCTCTGGCCTATATATGGGTTGGAAAAAGAGAGCGTCTGCCACTGGAACGAAGCGTGAGAAGGCGAAATCAAGGCATACCGTTTTCGGTATTATATTCACCATACCGTTGCTTATTCTTATCGTTACAGGGCTGCCTTGGTCTGGCTTCATGGGTAATCAGATCTATCAACTGGCGGCAAGCAATGAATCGATCGGGTATCCGAAGCTGTATGTGAGCCCGCCGCAATCCGAAGCGCAGGAGCTGCCATGGGCTACTAGAAAGGAGAAAGCTCCGCAATCCTCATCCGGCTATCTGCCACTCTCTGTAGACGATATCGAGCATATGCTCCATCATTACGGAGTGACCAAGCCTTTCGTCTTGAGCCTGCCAGCAGATGAGAAAGACGTCTACACGGCATCTAAATCCGCAGGATCAGGCATTACCGGAATGGATGTTATCAAGCCTAGCGAGGAAATAACAGCTTACTTCGATCAATATAGCGGCACACAGATTCATAAGATCGACTACCGTGATTACGGACTTATCGCCCAGTGGTTCACTTATGGGATTCCTTTGCATGAAGGGCATCTATTCGGTTGGCCGAACCAGATCCTATGCCTGCTGACGGTAATTGCACTGCTTGCCATTGTATACTGGGGAGTTAAAATGTGGTGGATGCGCAGACCTCGCGGAAGACTTGCAGTACCTCCAAGACAGCCGTACACGAAATCAATGATCGGCTTCTATGTCATTTTAATCATTCTCGGTCTGCTCATGCCGCTGCTTGGCATGTCCCTGCTTGTGATTGCACTTATTGAATTGGTACGCTTCCTGTTATTCCGAGGAAAATCAGCGAAATCCGTAACCGGTTAATTGAAAATTAGAAAAGGGGGCAGGCCTCGGCCTTCCCCTTTCTTTGCTCTACCCGGTTACAATAAAATAATCGTCCTGCCGCACACGTATGATATAATCCCCACAAACCTAATGTAAAGGAAGTGGTATTTCATGACTCTCTCTATAATGGGGGTTATGGCTCTATTATTATTCTACGCCTCATTGACAATAGGCGTTATTATCCTAATCAGCAAACGAGCAAATAACCCCAATCGTAAACTCGCTCTCCTCACGCTAACCATTACATGTGCGATTTTGCTCAATGAATTGATATCCAAGTTCTTATATGGACAGCGAATTAATCTATTTACAATATTTTTATTAATCATCTTAGCTGCCTCTTGTTCTATACAATTCAGAAAGAAAAATTAAGGGAGAGCGTACTTCATCATCACCTTATCCCTTGACTCGCCTACGCATCACCTGATGCAGAACTTCTGAAAAAATGATTCCGATCGCGATAGCGCCCGATATCATCGACGCCTTGAAGGCAAGTTGAATCGCCTGATCGTACTGATCTTCTACAATATTTCGCATCGCATCATATGCTATGCCACCGGGTACAAGCGGAATGACACCGGCAACGTTGAACACAATAATCGGGGTGCGATACAGCTTAGCGAACAAATGACTCATCATCGCAATGACGAATGATGCGGCCAAGCTCGCAGGAATAGGGCCAATATTATTGTCCGTGCACAGAATATATACGAACCAGCCTGCCATGCCGACAAATCCACATTGAAGCATCAGCTTAGGCGGACTGTTGAATAGAATTCCGAACGCAGCCGAAGCAACGAAGCTCACAATGAGCTGCTCAATCATAACCAAGTGCCTCCCTCAGTCTATATGTCCATCGTGTTGAGTTCTAAATCCACTACTTAATTGCGATCCTAGGCAAATGACAAGACACAAGCGACTCCTGCTCCAATCGCGAAGGCAGTCAAAAATGCTTCCGCTCCCTTCGAGATCCCAGATACTAAGTGTCCCGCCATCAAATCACGAACTGCATTCGTAATGAGCAGCCCAGGAACAAGCGGCATCACCGATCCGATGATGATCTTATCGAGATCACGACCTAGACCATACTGAACACAGAAATAGGATACCGTTCCGACTACAATCGATGCTAGAAATTCAGAGAAAAACTTAATCCGCGATAAGCGATGGAAATACAGAAAGAGTGAAAATCCAAGCCCGCCAGCAAGCAGCGAGGGAATGAACTCAGGCCATCCGCCCCGGAACATAATCGTAAAGCAGCCGCTCGACAGCATCGCAGCAGCAATCTGCAGCCATATGGGGTAAGCCAGATTGGAGACCTCAATTTTTTTCAGCAAACGATGAGCCTCTGTATAGGACAAGCTGCCGCTGCTGATCTTCCGTGAAATATCATTGACGAGCGTCACCTTCTTCAGATCCGTCGACCGCTCAGAGATTCGGTACAAGCGTGTAATTGGTGCTGAACCATCTATTGCGAAAATAATACCTGTAGGTGTCACGAAGCTGTGGCAATTCTCGTATCCATAGGAAGCAGCAATACGTATCATGGTATCTTCCACCCGACTCGTCTCTCCGCCGCTCTGCAGCATAATCTTCCCGGCTAATAAGCACAGCTGTGTAATTTCATAGCTCTCATTTGCTTGTAGGCTCATCCGATGTCTCCCCTATGAATGGCATGAATTTCCCATATTGTAACCGACAGTACAATCTTTAGTCTATGCCTGCTGATTATGCGTCTATTCGCGAGATTTGTGGTTGGATCCCTTACGGTTGAACGACACCCCAAAAAGGCCCATTGAGTCTTCAATGAGCCTTACCATGCCGTTGAGCTCAAGCAGCGGACTCAAGCCTCAACGCCTAGTTTTGTTAAGCGCCTCCGTTATCACCTCGCGGTAGCACGTAAACGGGACAGCGTGGGTGCTGCAGCGATTACTCCGTTGCTCGATGGATTCTTCGAAACTGCTGGCAGTATCGTCTCGAATGTCGTCTGATACGTATTGCTGTATGCCGCGATTTGCCCTCCATGAGCCTCGATAATACTTTTCGTTATCGCCAGCCCGAGCCCCGTACCGCCTGTCTCCTTGGAACGAGACTGCTCCACACGATAGAATCGGTCGAAGATGAATGGCAGATCCCGCTCCGGTATCGGATCCCCGTAATTGATAATGCGAATAACCGCCTGTTCGTCCAGCGACTGGATCTCAATATCGATATATCGCCCCTTGCGGCCATATTGAATTGCGTTTGACAATAAATTCTCATAAGCTCGAACGAGCCTGTCGCCATCTGCCAGTACCTTGAGCGTGTCCTTCTCTACATGCAGCCTGCATTCCAAGCCTGCCTTCTCCAGACTCGGTACGAATTCCTCCACTAATTGACGGATGAAGCTCGTAATGTGCAGTTCCTGTACTTGAAGCGGAAGTCCGTTATTGATGCGTGTGTACTCGAACAAATCATCGATTAGTTTTTTCAAGTCGAGCGCTTTTTCATAGGCAATGTTGACATAATAACGAATCTCCACCTCGTCATGATAACGATCCTTCTCAATAAGCTCAAGGAAGCCGAGGATCGATGTTAGCGGTGTGCGCAAATCATGCGATACCCCTGTAATGAGATCGCTCTTTGTTTTCTCCGCCTTCCGTTCTTCCTCAATCGATTGGCTTAACTGTCGACTCATTTGGTTAATGCTCTCCGCGACATTGCCCAGCATTTGAGCTGATCTTACTGGTATTTCATGCTGGAGCTCACCCGTGGCGATTTCACCCAGTCCATGAGTAATCTCTTGTAGGTAGCTGCCCAACTCAGTCGCTACACCATTGATCCTTTGTGCAATATCGCCTAGTTCGTCCGACGAATCTATTTGGATATTCACAGCGAAGTTCCCGTTCGCCATCTCCTGTAGCCCATTCGAGATATTCGTGAATTGACTTACTATAGGGCGACTCAGCTGATAGTAGCTAAATATAAATAATAGGCATCCCGACATGACAAACACGGGCTGGGAGCCGATATTATTGATCACCCATTTCAGCGCTATATTATACGGACTGTGCTGCAGCAAGTAAGAGGCCAGCAGCTGTCCGAGCAGTAAAAAAATACCCGTGGCACCGATACTCGCAATAAATGTAATCAGGAATTTCCATCGAATCGAATTCAGCCATTTCTTCGTCATGTTTCGCTTCTCCATATCCGTTCTTATCCCATTTTATAGCCGATGCCCCAGACCGTCTTGATATATTGCGGGTTTTGGCGATCCTTCTCGATTTTTTCCCTTATCTTACGAATATGTACCATTACCGTGTTTTTAGATTCCATGAAGGGCTCGTTCCACACTTCCTCGTATATCTTCTCCATGCTGAGCACGATCCCACGATTGACCGCAAGCAGCTTCAATATGGCGAACTCCCGCGGCGTTAGCTTTACCGGAATATCATCTACCATAACCGTGTAGGTCGCTGTATTGATCACCATATCGTCAATGAAGATTTCATGTTCAGTATGCGGATTTTCCTCTTTCCGGAGCTGTTTCGTTCTCCGCAACAGAGATTTGATTCGCGCCATCAGCACGAGCGGATTGAACGGCTTCGTCTCATAATCATCGGCGCCAATGCTGAGCCCTGTAATTTTATCTATATCCTGATCCTTCGCGGATAGCATAATAATAGGTGTATTGCGTTCCTCCCGAATCTTCATGCATGCCTGAATGCCATCCATATGAGGCATCATCACATCCAGAATAATCAGCTGCACCTCATGCTTCTCCAGTAGATCCAAAGCCTCGATTCCATTGGATGCCTGAAGCAGCTCGTACCCTTCATTCTTCAAATAAATTTGCAGCAGTTCAATAATTTCCTTCTCATCATCAACGACAAGAATCGTTTCCTTGCCCATGTGACTATCTCCCTTTCCATGTATGCTAATCAAACGCTTCTGCTTGAAGGAGCGTCTTCCCTTGGTACATATTAATTCGACTTCCAACTACTTACTCCTCTTCTAGCAGCGGGATGAATACGAACCCCTTACGCGTTACAATTCAGCTTACGTAAGCGATATTATGCGATATATAATAGGACGCCCAGTTAGGGGGATTGTTCCTGCCGTTAAGTGAATGTTAAGAAATTAAGAATTTGATAAGGATTGGCCCTCAACCAGAGACAAGAGACATCTGAATATGCCGTATTGCTGCACAGCCCTAACAAGACAGCAGGAAATATCATAACGCGGGAAGCTTATCCCGCTACACTAGAACAAGAGCTAACGATGTCATGAAGGGGGATTTATGTATGCAGCAAATCCAAGGCTATTTTTCTTATATCGAGGGAACGCGTTTTGAGGCGGGGTACCAGCAAGGAGAGTTTGCGAAGAGGCATCCTCACTTTCTGCAAGGCATATTATTGAACGAGCCGTTACCTGAGGATCAATGGAAAGAGGCGGCCGCACTACTTGAACAATATTGTCCAGGAATAACGGAGGAGATTGACGGATTCTGTGCGGCATTAGAAGTGCCGCCGTCGCTGATTTCTTATTATGCCAACTCTGCGCTTCATTCAGGATGCAGCCATTGTGCTATCCTTCCAGCTAAAACCGAGAATGGGCACACGTACATGCTCCGCAATTACGATCTCTCCCCCAATGTGGATGATATGAGGCTATGCTCTACATCCATTGAGAAGGCGTATAAGCATACTGGCTTTTCCGTATTTCTGTTCGGCAGAACGGAAGGCATGAATGAGCATGGACTATGCGTCACCTTCTCTGCTTGCGGTATGCCTGTAGGCAATGCACCCGGTATGAGACCCCCTAGAGCTAGCGGCTTGCAATTCTGGGCAGTCGTGCGCGCTTTACTAGAACAGTGCCGCAACGTCAGCGAAGCCCTGCATCTCGTGAAGGAGATGCCGATTGCATCCAACATGAATCTCATCATCTGCGACCCGCATGGTCATGCAGCATTGGTTGAAACCTTCGACGGACACAAAGCAATTCGCGAGGTAGGAGATACAAGCCAAACTCCTTATATCGCAGCCACGAACCATCCGCTGTTCGCGGATATTGAGCAATTGGAGCCCGGCAAATTGAATCATTCGGTCGTCCGCCAGCACATCTTGCAGCAGTTCCTGGAGCGGCCTGATTCTGTAACGATGGAGGATCTGCAATCCTTAGTTTCAACTGAATACCCGCAAGGCTTGGCTGTTCATAATTACAACCAGTGGTTCGGCACATTGCGTTCCATGCTGTTCGACTTGGATGATCGAACGATCAATATATGCTTTGGTTCTCCAATTGATAATCCATGGTATACTGTGCCCGTAGGCGGGAAAATGCCAGTAGATCATGTGCAGATATCGATACGTCATCATGATTATGCACCTGATTTTTGGCAAATGAAATAAGTGGTGATCCGGTTATGCAAACCTATAAGGAACAAATTGAACAAGCGATTCGATTCATCGAATCACATCTGACAGAGCGGCTGGATGCAGAGCGTGTAGCCGCCTCTGTCCATTTGTCATACTATCATTTTCATCGTATCTTCGCTGCAATGACAGGGGAGAAACTCGGTGACTACATTCGCAAGCGTAGACTAACCGAAGCTGCCGTAGTCTTACTGTCGAGTGAGCGATCTATATTGGACATTGCCTTAGAGTTTCAATTTGAGTCCCAAGAGGCCTTCTCCCGCTCATTCAAGCAGGTCTTCGGCACAACGCCCGGCAGTTTCCGTAAGCGCAGCAGACGTCCCATCTTCCTCGAGAAGGATACACTGTTGGGCGAGCGCCTGCAGCATCGGCTTGATTCCATTAGCCTTGTCCCCAGCATCACGGAAATCGATGATATTCATGTCGTAGGGGTTAGCGGGGCTGTCTCTCCCGATCACAATACGATACCGGAACTGTGGAAGGAACTACTTCAACGTCGTCATGAAATCCGCGCTCTGACATCGGAACTCACAAGCTACGGAATATGTCCACCCCAACAAGATGTCAGGTTCCGAGACATCACGGAGCATTCGACTTTTGGGCATATGGCTGGATTCGCCGTGGAGCGTATTGCTGACATTCCGCACGGCATGCGGTCGTACACCATATCTGCCGGTACCTATGCTGTCTTCAAGCATCAGGGTACTACCCAGCAGCTCCGGAGCACCTACGATTACATCTGGGGAACATGGCTGAACAACACACCGCTTCGCCTCGATGATCGGGCAGACTTCGAGGTATATGGACGTGACTTCTATGGTCCGCACCATCCACAGTCGACGATATGGATTCACATCCCCATTCAAAAATAGGGAGGGTTCATGAGAAGTTGGAATGGCACCCCCTCCCTTCTTAAACATGTTCCAAGGGGACGCTGCCACAAATAGGGTAAAGTCCTGCTATTCGTGGTAAGATGAAAGGAGATTGATACGCTACTATTCAGAGGTGAAATGTCGTGAAACAAGAACTAATTGAACGCTTTACATCCTATGTTAAAGTGAATACCCAATCCAATGACGACAGCGAAACTTGCCCTTCCACACCTGGACAGCTCGACTTGGCTCGCCTGCTCGTGGATGAGCTGAAGGCACTCGGCATGGAAGAAGTGACAATGGACGAGAACGGCTACGTCATGGCTACGCTTCCTGCCAATACAGACAAGGACATTCCTACAATCGGCTTCCTCTCCCATGTGGACACAGCTACCGAACTATCGGGCGAAGGCGTGAATCCTCAACTGGTTGAGAACTACGACGGCAAGGACATCGTGCTGAATGAAGCACAGGGCGTTGTTCTCTCGCCACAGGACTTCCCTGAACTACATAATTACATCGGGCATACGCTCGTTACAACAGATGGCACAACGCTGCTCGGCGCAGACGATAAAGCTGGCATTACTGAAATTATGACAGCGATGGCGTACTTGATTCGCAATCCAGAAATCAAGCACGGGAAGGTTCGCGTTGCCTTCACTCCGGACGAGGAAATCGGCAGAGGCCCTCATCGCTTCGATGTAGAAGCCTTCAATGCTCGTTATGCGTACACGGTAGACGGAGGCCCGCTTGGCGAGTTGGAATATGAGAGCTTCAATGCGGCTCAAGCTACCTTGACCTTCAAGGGCAAGAACGTCCACCCGGGTACGGCCAAGAACAAAATGGTCAATGCAGCGAAAATCGCAATAGAATTCAATAGCCGCTTGCCTGTAGAGGAAGCTCCTGAATCGACAGAAGGCTATGAAGGCTTCTACCATCTGTCCTCCATTAGCGGCGATGTAGAGATGACGAAAATGCGCTACATTATTCGTGATTTCGATCGAGACAACTTTAACGCTCGCAAGCAGAACATGGAGAACATCGTGAAGAGCTTGCAGGAGAAGTATGGAGCTGAACGCATCAGCATTGAGCTGAAGGATCAGTATTACAATATGCGTGAAAAAATCGAACCTGTGAAGCACATAGTCGACATTGCCTACAAAGCGATGAAGAACGTTGGCGTAGAGCCTGATATCAAGCCGATCCGCGGTGGTACAGACGGTTCACAATTGTCTTATATGGGACTGCCTACACCGAACATTTTCACAGGCGGAGAGAACTATCATGGACGCTATGAATATGTGTCTGTCGATAATATGCAGAAGGCTACAGAGGTCATTGTTGAAATTGTGAAGCTGTTCGAACAGCAAGGCGCTGAATAATTGCTTCACGCGTTCTGTCTAAAATAGAGGAACGGAAGAAGGCTGTCCAAGTTGGGAGATTCCCCATTCTGTTGGACAGCCTTTCTTTATGGTAGTACGGAAATAAACGCTTAGACTGGCGATCGTATGGGGACGATCCTCCTTGTGCACGTAGGTCTGATGCACAAAAATTCTAGCTCCGTTATTAGCTATGTTATTCACTATGCATATGGGAATCTGCCTCATCCCATGGAACTCGATACGCCTGTCCCTTGGCACAGAAGATGGAAGAGGATGTATAGGCCGGATCTGCGTCCTTGTCGTAGCTCTTGCGTGCAATCACCTCATCCGCATTATGACACACATCGTATCCGCCGAATAGAAGCTGAATCATCCCTTTGCCCTGTGTATAGGCGGCAAGCTCCGTGCTGTAGTTCATGAAAGTGGAGACGGGAACCTTCCCTGTGATGACCGCCTTACTGCCGATAAATGCAGGGGGTTCAAGTGCACCATGCGCCTTCTGCACATCCGCCATTACCTTGCCCATATCATCCGTATCCACCGTTATTTTGAAGTCGTAATACGGTTCCAACAGTACGTTATCCGCCTGCTCCAACCCTTGACGCAGCGCACGGAAAGAAGCCTCTCGGAAATCCCCGCCACTCGTATGGCGGTTATGTGCTCGTCCTGTCAGCAGTGTAATCCGCACGTCCGTTAGCGGCGACCCCGTCAGCAGCCCATGGTGATCCCGTTCCAGCAAATGCTGCATAATTAAATTCTGATAATTGACGCCAAGCTCATCGGGATGACAATCGTTGAACACCTGAATGCCGCTGTCTCGCTCTCCAGGCTCCATACGCAAGCGTGCCTCTGCATAGTGCCCAAGCGGTTCAAAGTGTCCGCATCCATTCACGGTAGAGCGTATCGTTTCTTTATAGAGAATTTCAGGATCCGCAAATGATACCGTAATGCCGAATCGTTCCTTCACGATCCGCGCTAACACTTCCAGTTGAATAGCACCCATGACATGAATGTGAATCTCCTGAACATGCTCATCCCACTGCACACGAAGAGCAGGATCTTCCGCATCCAACCGGTGGAAGCAAGCCAGCACCTCCTTCACGTGCAACTCGGCTGGGAAGATAACCTTAGACTTGAGTGTAGGTACAATATGATAGATAGCAGTGTCCTTATAGGTGCCGACACCCACTCCTGCAGAAGCAGCCGTAAGCCCCGTAACCGCACATAGCTGTCCTGCTTCTACTCGCTCGACATTCTGCGCCTTCTGCCCATTATAGATACGAATCGATGTAATCTTCTCAAGGATGGTATCCGCTTCTGTTCCATATCGGATTTCATCCCGAACAGACAACGTCCCGCTCGTGACCTTCATATGGGTCGTACGAGTTCCCTGATCATCATAGCGGACTTTATACACCAGTCCCGCCATTTCCCCCGTCGTGCAATATTCAGTCTGTACGAATTGATGGATAAGCTCCAAAGCCTGCTGCACGCCTACATCCTGAAGCGCCGAACCGCATACGCAAGGGAACCATCTGCGCTCGGCAAGCATATGCCGCATCTCCCTCAGCCATACTGCTTGCTCATAGCCTCCCTCCATATAGAGCTCGAACAACTGATCATTCCGCTCAGCCATGAAGGCAATGATCTCTTCACTCAGCCCTTGATCCGGATCAAAAGATGTCATGTTGATGATATCTGGGGTCAAATTCTCGTGGATGTCTGCGATGACCTGATCTACATCCGCACCCACTCGATCTATTTTGTTCAAGAAGAAGACTGTTGGCACTCCCCGCTCCTGCAGCAGCTTCCATACCGTTTCGGTGTGCCCTTGAATACCTTCCACACTGCTTACAATGATGACGGCGACATCCATGACTTGTATCGCCCGCTCCATTTCTGCTGAAAAATCGACATGGCCAGGTGTATCGATAAGTGTATAGTTGTTACCTCTATACGTCATCACGGCTTGATCCGCAAATATCGTGATGCCGCGTTCCTTCTCAATCTCATGGCTATCTAGAAATGCATCCTTGTTATCTACCCTTCCCCGTTGCTGTATGCTTCGCGTATGATACAGCACTTGCTCGGCAAAGGTCGTTTTCCCTGCGTCCACATGGGCGAACAGGCCCAATGTAATATTCATAAAGACACCTCATTGCTGCAATAAATGTCTGTCCCCTGCGTCTGTTATGCCCATTTCTGCTTATGTCCCTTTCCTGTTGTCTATGATAGCATAGACTTACCTACTTCATGAGAGGCGGATAGAAACAATGATCGAAGACAACAATCAATTCGTACCACAACCAAATCAAAATGAACGAATCATCAGCTTGGAAGGCGCATGCAATGTGCGTGACCTAGGGGGATATTCAACAAAAGAAGGACGTACAATCCAATGGGGGCGCTTCTATCGCGGCGATGGCCAGCACAAGCTGACCGAGCGCGACCAAGCGCTATTGCTGGGACGCGGAATTCATACGGTTATCGACTTGCGTCACGCGCAAGAGGTGAGCGTCGCCAAGGATGCATTTGCTGATTCCGACAACGTTGCCTATCATAATGTCGATCTCCTGAATCCAGCGACAACGAACCAACCTCAAATTAATAGTCTAGGCCAACTGTACATCAGTATGCTGGACAATAGCCAAGGTGCATTCCTACGAATATTCGAAATTCTTGCATTTCCTTCTGACGAAGCTGCTCTCTTCCACTGTACAGCTGGGAAAGATCGAACAGGTATGGTTGCTGCCTTGCTGCTGGATCTGGCAGGTGTACCGCATACAATCATTATTGAGGATTATGCGATGACAGCTGAATGTCTCCTCCCTATTATGGACGAGCTGCGCGCCGGCCGACCGGAAGGAATGCCCGCAGACTTATATGAACGGTTCCTTGGATGCGATCCTAGCAACATGGAGATGATGCTTCAATATCTGCATGCAGCATATGGAGGATCAGAGCGTTATTTAGCGGCAATTGGATTGACCGAAAGTCAAATCATAGCCTTGAAGCAGAAACTGCTTGAGGCATAGAACAATAGTTAAGAACAGGACTAACCCCACTCGGATTAGTCCTGTTTGCGTGTGAGGATGAAGTCAATCCCAGAGAACGTATTGCACCTAGCCATAAGTGTGGTATAAACTCATTTTAAAGGGTATTTACCCCATTTATTGATGGCACATGATTATCATCTCTTTGTATAGGAGGTATTGCGAATTATGGCAGGTGCTATTGGAGTTGGTAGGATAGCAGCCATTTTATTTTTTTCTTACTCTCATCCTAATTGATACTTAATAGTTCCAATATCTCTTATAGCAAATGTATATCAGTGACATAAATAGAACTTGTTGATCAATCAGGGCAAACCCACATCGGCTAGCCCCTATGATCCATTGCCTTCTTCTGCTGAGTCAGGAGGATCGAGGCGTACATCTTTCGCTTCTCAACGGCTATCGTTCTGACAGATTCCAGCTGTTCAATCTGCGCGTTAAGTCGCGTAAGATGACGATCAAGCATGTCCATTCGTTTGTGCAAGGTATCCTCTATATCATGCGGCAGACGCTCGCCAGACAATAGGCATCCATCCTCAGCAAACGCTGCAATATCTTCCAGCTTCATGCCCGTTTGCTTCAATCCATAGATGAATTGAATGAATCTCAAATCCTGATCGCTATACTGTCTCACACCTTCCGGTTTCCCACCTTGACGCTGCGGACTAGGGAGGAGGCCAATCTGTTCATAATATCGAAGTGTATAGGCAGATACCCCGGTTATTCGTGCTGCTTCCCCAATGGAGTACATCCCTTTATTAGCTCCTTCCCAACGACTTAATTACGTATTTTCCACAAGAATGATTTTCCCCACAGAATGGGCTCCTGTCAACAGCTCCTGCGCGTGAGCTGCCTCTTGCAGTGGAATCCGATGAGAGATAAGAGGATGGATCTCACCCGCTTCCAGCAGGGACATGACGGCTTGCACATCTTCACGGAACCAATCCAATCGTTCCTTCTTCAGCGTAGTAATACTATACATGTGCACAGGGTTCCCGCTCTCCGTTGTCCCGCAGGCAGCGGCCCCCGTCCAATCCTTCACCCAATTGTTTGTATGTCCTTTCTCCAGTACGGATGTATAGCCGTAACCGACAAAGCGTCCCTTCGTACTCAACGTCCGCATGGAACGCTCCCAATTGGAGCCCCCAATCGGATCGAACACGGCATCCATTCCTTCAGGAGCGATGCTAGCAAGTACCTCAACAAAGTCATCTGCATGATAGTCTATCGGAATCGCACCATACCCTGCAACAACCTGATGCTTCGCTGCCGAGGCTGTTCCGTACATCTCCAGTTTCGCCAATCGCCCCAAGTCCAGCAACGCCGTCCCTACACCACCGCTCGCGCCATGGATAAGGATTCGTTCCCCCTCCGATACATTCGCGATGCGGTGCAGCATCTGATATGCCGTCACATAATTCAGCATACAAGCTGCCGCCTCTGAAGCATCTACTTCCGCAGGGATCAGAACAACCTCCTCCATTCGGGCATACACATGCGATGCATATCCGCCTGTTCCGTTAAAAAATACAGCAACGCGATCCCCTACTGCATAGTCGTTCACGTCAGCTCCAACTGCATCAACGATCCCAACCGCATCATATCCAGGAACAAAAGGTACCTCAGGCGACATCGGATACAGACCTTCCCTGCGCATAATATCTGCAAGCGCAACGCCAGCACTTTGTACCTTCACGCGAACTTCGCCCGCTTCGGGTGTACGCAGCGGTTCTTGCACCGCCTTCAATACCTCAGAGCCTCCATACTCAGTTACCGTCATCTTGGTGTTCCACACAAGCCATCTCTCCTTTAGCTGCTTCTTCGTCGATGGCTGTATTGTATTCCTTCGAGTTCACTCGAAGTCAATACCATAAAATAAGCACAGGAACCCGAATCCTGTGCTTCACCTTAACATATACATGTCTTTCGCTTAGCGCCAAGCTTGCCTGCGGCTTCCACTTTGCGAATATAGGCCGCCGCTTCCGGTACTTTGCAAGCTGTCTCGCCCATATTGACCTTCACTTTGCCAATAGCCTCTGCCACCCGCATTGCCTCATTATGCAGGGCCAATACATACGAACCTACTACAATGACAAATTGATTCATTGCATACCGCACCCGATTGCGTTCCTGATGAACCGTCGATTCGACGATTGCGAGCATTCTCCTCAATTCTTCGTTATCCAGCTTCTCGTCAGGCGTAATCGAAATATAGTGCAGATAGGTGCTCCAGCCGCATGTCGCGATCAGCTCTTCGCTGGATGCCATCCACTCGCGCGCTAATTCGAGAGCATACGGACTTTCCGCAGCTACACCAGCTACCGTACATTCTACAATCATATGCCAGTGTGCCTTTTGGATCCATGATTGCAGAAGCTCCTTGGTCATTGCAGATGGATCGACTGTCAGCCCTGCCAAATACATCGCATCGCTATTCCCTGTATCGAAAAGCGCACGCGCAAGCTGCTGATCTTTCTTAACTTCTTTAATCAGCTTCTTCAGATCGCCAATCTTTACACCGAACAGCGGCTCCTGCGCCCCATGTCGGAGGAACGTTTTCTTTGTTTGCTCTGTGCCCATCGCTTCCAGCTTAGCCATGACTTCTTCCAGTGTCACCGTCATTCCTCCTGCTCCTATCTACAACGATATATGATCCAACTTATCCGGGTTCAATATAATATAAACATTGCTTATGCGATCTTGCTCAGCCGTTAACTCACAGCAGCATACCGCCTTCACAACTCCTTGATCACAATACACCATGTTCATTTCACCGTTCACGCTAGTGAAAGATACTTGCCAGCTGAAACGCATTGCCCTGAACGCCTTCGGAGAGGTGAGCAGCGTCACTACTCGGCTTCTACCCACAATAGGACGCTTAGCAGAACGTGGATGAGATCCGCCATCCATAATAAGCTCGGCATCCTCGGATAGCAAGGCCAGCAGCGCCTCTACATCATAGTGCTGAAAGGCCGAAACGAACTTCGTGACAAGCGCATTTCTTGCATCCGCATCTTCCACGGAAGGATATGGCTTGCGAGCATGTTCCTTAGCGCGGCTCATTATTTTACGACAATTCGGAGCAGACTTGCCAACGATGTCCGAAATTTCTTCGTACTCGTATTCGAACACTTCCCTTAACAAAAATACAGCCCGTTCGGTAGGCGTTAACCGCTCAAGCATAACTAGATAGGCATACGACAACGAATCTGCCCGCTCAGCTGCTTGATCAGGCTGATCCGCAGACTCAATAAGGGGTTCTGGCAGCCACTCGCCTATATAGTTTTCCCTTGTTCGGCGGGGGGATTGAAGTACATTGATGCAGCGATTCGTCATCCACTTGGCTATATAAGCTTTCATATGCCGAACCTCACTCAAGTCCCTGCCTACCATATCCGCGAATAAATCCTGCATGGCATCCTCCGCATCGGATACGACGCCAAGCATCCGATATGCAATTGAAAAGGCCAATTTTCGATAGTCGCGGTATAGTTCATCAATTGTATTGTCGACATGCCCGCTTTCCGAATGAAGCATCACAGTTCCCGCCCCCTCCTTTTTCACCCATTTTATCACTCTCAGCATGTGTGAATCCATTTACTAACAAAGAAAAGAAGAGGGCATTCGCCCCCCTCCTTCATTGATCGAAACAGTCCGGATGCATTCCCATTGAAATCGCAATTCGATTCCAACTGTTAATCGTTGCAATTGCCATGACCAGATCAACATATTCTTTCTCGCTAAAATATTCCCGCACTCTCTCGTATACCGAATCGGGCACGCCTGCATTCGCAACGGTCGTCACGTATTCCGTCAATTCAAGAGCGGCCTTCTCTTTATCCGTGAACAACGATGTCTCACGCCAGACACTCATCAGCCTAATACGTCGATCATGATCTCCCATTTTCAATAAATCACTCGTATGTTTGTCAATACAATAAGAGCACCCGTTGATTTGGGAGGCCCGAATTTTAATAAGCTCATGAAGGACCTTATCTTCCATACTACTGCTTGCATATTTGTCCATCGCCAACATCGCCTGAAATGCCGGAGTGTTCTCTTTTCGATAATTAAAGCGCAATTTCATTCCATTCACCTCATCTTGGATTTGGTTACATAAGCTAAGACAGATAAGGTGCTCATTTTGTGACACGTCATAATCAATTTTTTCAATTTCCATATGAGGTAAAAAAGTATCACCCCGAATTCCCCCCGCTAGTAAGCAGTTTGTAGTAAAATGGAGAATGGCTTTATTTGCATCTCATCTCATGATCGGATGTGAATTGCCGCACACAACAAATCCATATAGTTCGATCGGGTTCGCACTATTAACTATGAAGGATTGAAGGGGTAAGAAAGATGAAGCAAACGTTACGCAAGCTGTTCACCAACTACTGGAGCCCTTACGTTGCGATCGGCATCGCAGGCGTACTCAGCGCGCTGTACTTCGGCATTACCAACACGGTATGGGCCGTCACCGGCGAGTTTACGCGTTTTGGAGGACACATCCTCCAGCTGTTCGGTGTCGATATCTCCGATTGGGCTTACTTCAAATTGATACAAATGAAGGGTTCGACATTCGAGCGCACGGACGGCTGGATCGTCTGGGGCATGTTCATCGGCGCGCTCATTATGATTCTGTTCAGCAACAACTTCAAGATCCGCATGCCGAAGCAGAAGCGCCGCTTAGTACAGGGCCTGATCGGCGGCATTATCGCAGGTGCAGGCGCACGGCTCGCGCTTGGCTGCAACTTGGCTGCCTTCTTCACAGGCGTGCCGCAATTCTCGTTCCATGCTTGGATCTTCATGGTGGCAACGGCCATCGGTACCTATGCAGGGGTGAAAATTGTTAGCACCAAGTGGTGGAAAGGCAAGCCGATCCTGCAAAAAGGGAATGCCGCGCCTACCATTCAACAAACAAGAAAAGTTCAGCCTTATATCGGCGGGCTTGTTGCACTGGCTTATACAGGACTTATCGTGTACTTCTTCCTAGCAGGCAAGACGATGCTCGGCGTAGCCGCCATCTTCGGGGCTGCCTTCGGCATCTTGATCGAAAGAGGACAGATCTGCTTCACCTCCGCTTTCCGCGATCTATGGATTAGCGGACGCGCAACGATGACCAAGGCTATTATTGGCGGGATGGCAATCAGCTCTGTCCTAACGCTCATCGTTATTCTCGTGAACGGCGTCGATCCGATTACGAAAATGGCAGCACCTAGCACATTCATCGGCGGCATCCTGTTCGGCATTGGCATCGTTCTTGCAGGCGGCTGCGAGACAGGGATGATGTACCGCCTCATGGAAGGACAAGTGATCTTCCTGCCTGTATTTATCGGCAACATTATTGGCGCTACTGCTCTTGCGTACGCTTGGGATCATCTTGGCGTATTCGACCTGCTCGTGAAGAGTGGCGCAAAGATTAATCTTATTTCTGTGATGGGCCCAGCTTGGGCGCTAATTGTCACACTTGTATTGCTTGCAATCGGTTATGCTGTAGCTAGCTACTGGCAAAAAAATTACCGCTTCGGCGTTGGATTCAAAAAAGGAGATGCAAAATCATGACGATTGATTTCACATTGGATCTTAGAGGAGAACCTTGCCCATATCCCGTTATCTACACGTTAGAGACATTGCAGGACATGGAGAAAGGACAAGTGTTGCAAGTGATTGCCGACTGTCCAGCCGCCTTCAAGAACGTACCGGAAGAAGTGGTGAAGCACGGCTACACGCTCGCGCAAGACCCTGTTAAGAATGGACAGGAACTCATTTTCTATATTCAAAAATAAAAAAGTCTGACAAAAGGAGCTGCTCGGCAAGTGTTTGATCTACTTCGCCTAAGCAGCTCCTTTTGATTTTTATCTTATAGTCATAACACCGAGCATGGGGAATCCACAGCGTACCTGATTGATTCATCTGATCGATCGAAGTAGCTTACCTGGGCTGTCATTCCAATTGGCATGCAAATCGTCCATAAACCAAATAAACCACCCTGTTAACCGCCTTAGCGGAAAACAGAGTGGTTCTATAAGATGCAACAATCTCTATGATTAAGCCTTGGACTGCGTCCACATATTCTCGATTTCCTCCAGCGATTTCCCCTTTGTCTCGGGTACGACGCGCCAACTAAAGAGGACGGTGACCAACGCCAGTATGCCGAATATCCAGAACGTAATGGCTGGCCCTGCGGAACTAAGCAGCGGCGGGAACGACTGGGACACGATATAGTCTGCTACCCACAGCATCATGGATGCAATCGCCGTAGCCTTGCCACGAATATGGTTCGGGAAGATTTCAGACATCACGACCCAAACTACTGGACCAAGCGATATCGCAAAGGCAGCAACGTACACCAGAATACAGATAAGCACCAGCATTCCAGAGGTATGACCTGTATGGAACGCAAACCCGATCACAAGCAAGCATACCGCCATCAGGGATGATCCGACGATCAATAATGCTTTACGGCCGACCTTATCGATCAACCACAATGCCAGTATCGTGAACACGAAGTTAATGAATCCGACCAGAATCGTCTGTATCAGTGCGCCATTCGTTCCAGCACCTGCTTGTTTGAAGATTTCCGGCGCGTAATACATAACCGCATTAATCCCTGTTACTTGCTGAAGTACTGCCAGTACGACACCTACGATGAGCGCCAAGCGAAGACCTGGCTTGAACAAGTCCGCAAGAGATCCCTTCTCCTGCTTGAACGACTCCTTAATGTCCAATACTTCCTTGCGTGCCATCTCGTCGCCGTGAATTTTGCACAGGATTGGCAGAGACTCTGCTGCCCGCCCCTGGGTAATCAACCATCTTGGACTCTCTGGTACGAAGAACAGGAGAACCAAAAACAGTACGCCCGGGATAACACCTACACCGAACATCCAGCGCCATGCATTCTCCACGCCCCAAGCGTGATCACCAGCTCCGGCGATGCCCAAGTTAACAAAATAGACGAGGAAAATACCTGTTACAACCGCCAGCTGATTCAATGCAACAAGACGGCCTCGATACTTCGCAGGCGCGATCTCCGCATTATAAAGCGGACAAAGTGTAGACGTAATTCCGATTCCGAGACCACCAACTATACGGGCAACGATATATCCCGAAAATGTCGCTGGAATTGCAGAACCTGCTGTACCGACAATGAACAACAGCGCAGCTGCGATAAGTACCTTTTTTCGGCCGAACTTGTCAGCCAGTATGCCTGTGCTTGCCGCCCCGACGATACATCCTACAATTAAGCTGGATACTGCCCAGCCGACTTGAAATTCGGACAGACCGAACTTCTCTTTCATGAAACCGATTGCACCAGAGACAACAGCAGTGTCAAATCCAAACAGCAAGCCTCCGAGTGCGGCTACAATCGATACGAGCGTAACATATTTCATATTTATTTGATTGTGTTCGCCTTGTTGCGTACTCATAATTTTATACCCCTTTGAGTAAAATCAATGAAGACTGGAGCTTCATTATAACATTCAGCTTGTCCGATCATGTCGATGAAACCCTTCACTTCTTTGCGGATCATCAGCATAATATCGTTCCCTGCTCGCACGGATTCCAAACATTGGCCACAAACTAGCACATTCTTGTCTTGGAGGACAAAAAAGTCCATGCCGACATATGGGCATGGACTTAGTTCTCCGTACTTCGATATTCGGTTGGCGTTACGCCCGTTACCTTCTTGAACACACGGCTGAAGTAGTTCGGATCTTTGTAGCCGACCATATAGCACACTTCCTTCAGGCTGAATTGCCCATCCAAGATGAGTGCCTTCGCTTTATCAATTCGCAGCCGCGTGACATAATCAATGAACGTTTCTCCTGTCTGCTGCTTGAATACTTTGCTGAAATAATGCGGATTCAAGTGGACATGGTCCGCTACTTCCTCCAAAGACAATTCTTCCTGATATCGCTCTACGATGTATGCAGCAGCACGATCGACCACATTCCATGTCTGCTGTTCACGTTCCTCACGGATGCGCTTAATTGCTTGCTCTACATACGCTCCCTCAGCAGATGTTCCTCGTTCAACCCGATCATCAGGTAGCCAAGAAGCATTACTTGCAGGCAGTTGCAGTTCCTCGAATCGGCATAGACTCCCCCACGAACTTGGATACGTCGAGGCAAACACTGCTTCATAATAGGAACGCCGTATTCCTTCAACGTGCCGCTGAAGCGTCCCAACTCCGACCGTAACTTCAAGACCGCATTGTCTGCGCAAAGCTGCGATAAACTCTGATCCGATGCCCTGCACTTCCTCTTGCATAGAACCAGCCTCTGCGGTTCCCCTGCCCAAAATAAAAACAGCCATATGCTCATGCACAATCGGACTGACGATCCAGCTGTGTCTCTCCTTTACCTGCTCCTTCAATATACTCTTCGATACGTCGACCGCGAACTGCTTCTCGTCTTCGTATGATTGGCCCACAGCAGACTTCATTCCATTCATCGCAACCACTAGCGCATAGCCTCGATCGAGCGACAGCTCCAAAATATCAGCAAGCTGCAAGGCGTCTGCCTTATGAACTTGATCCGCCATTAAGGCAAGGGCAAGCTCCGTCTCAGCCATGGGAAGCAGTTGATAAAATTTATCCCGAATGGCAAGTTGCTCGTCACGCTTCCTGCACTCATCCCGAATCTCGTCAACTAGACGCTGCAGTGCAGCTACAATTTGATCTCGCTTTGCGGGCTTCACCAAGTATTCCTTCACTCCAAGAGAAAGTGCCTGCTGCGCGTAATCGAAATATTCATACGCAGTAACGAGCACCATTTTGACGAGTGGATGGCGTTCCTTAATCTCCTTCAGGGCATCCAATCCTTGTATGCCTGGCATTCGGACATCCATCATGACGATATGAGGACGATGCTCGTCGGCCTTCTGAATTGCTGTACGACCATTGTCCGCGTGGATAATTTCGAAAGTATCCGGCATCATTTTCGTAATAATCCACTCCAAGCCCTCCCGCTCCAATGCCTCATCATCCGCAATTAGCAATCGATACATGTTCTCCCTCCTTTCTGATTCATCTTCCGGTTCATATCAATCCTAACTCTCACTATCTAAAAACCGCTTCCGGAGCGCTCGCCATTTCGAAAAAAGCGATAACTCCAATATTCCAAAAAGAATGTCTCCCATTATCAAGGAGTCATTGTTCTGTCATTATCAGATACTTCCTTGTGATTCTCCTTGTCCGGTATTCGAATCAATACGGTTGTGCCCTCTCCGGGCTCGCTCTGAATATCCACCAGATCGGTTCTGCCATAGTACAGTTCTAATCGTCTAAATACATTGTACGTTCCAAGTCCTGTAGATTGTCCCCCTGATCGGGAATCTGCTGGTTCTGCATCCATGCGAAGCAGGGCGCTGCGCATCTCTTCCGTCATGCCGCTGCCATTGTCTGCAATCGAGATTCGCACCTCGCTCGGTACACGTTCAATGGACAAGGTTACAACCGCTCCTGCTTCCATGCCTTCAATGCCATGAACAAATACATTTTCCAAAATCGGCTGCAGGGTAAGCACAGGAACGAGCACGTCCAAGGCTGCTTCATCAATGTGGGTAACAAACTGGATTCGATCACGGAATCTAGCCTGCTGAATCGTGAAATACTCCTTCGCTTGCTCCACTTCATCTCGGAGCGGTACAGGCTGGTCCAGCTTGCGCAGATTATAGCGGAGCAAGTTAGACATCGACACAGTTAAATCGCTAGTTCGTTCCGCACCTTCTAACAAGGCAAGCTTGGCAAGCACATTAAGCGAATTGAACAGAAAGTGCGGGTTCATTTGATTTTGCAGCGCCTTGAGCTCCAATTCCTTCACGAGCCGATCCTTCTCCAAGTTTGCCTTATCCTTTTCAATCAACTGCAGAAGATCATCCTGCATGCGCCCGAACGCCTCAGACAGCATACGAATTTCACTGCTGCCCTCCACTTGTGGAGGCTTCGTCTGCAAGTTGCCGCGGGAAATCGCTCTCGCTGCATGAACCAGCTTCTTAATTGGCTCGGTAATGCCTAGCGATAGCCAATAGGCAAGCATGATACTAAGCAGCGTATTGATAATAAAAAGTCCGATTCCCCATCGATTCATCGCTTCCGTATGCGTGAAGATCTGCCGGTAGAAGGGCTGATAATAACGAAGCTCCGCATCAATCAATTGATGCCCTTCTTCTCGGATGAACCCTGCCGTCGCTTCCAGTTCCTCATACAGCGGCACATAACGCAGAGAGCTCGTTTCCCCCCACGCCTCTAGCACGGCTGCTTCCTCTTCGATATACGTGTTCAGCAGATTGCGATAATTACGCACGTCTGCTCCGGCGGATGGAGCATTAGTTTTTTGCTCCGTCAATTGATCTCTCATCAACTTCAGACTATGAGCCTCACGAAGATACTCTTCGCGCGATCGATCGCTTTGATCTAACAAATAGATGTTCAAGGCACGCAGATTGCTGTCGGTTTGGGTTGCAATTTGCCTGTACATCAATACCCGCTCCAGCATGACATTATAGCTTTGCTGTACGGTTCTTCCGCTCTGGAAGACGAAAAAGGAGACGCCATTGCTCAAGACGAGCAGCGCCGGAATGAAAATCAATAGCTTTTTCCGTATATTCATCATTGTTCCAAAACCTTAGTACTTGTATATTGAGTTGCTGCGTACGGCTCGCCCGCAAATATTTGCTGCAGAATGGATACTGCTTCGGCGCCAATCTCCCTTGGCTGCTGCACGAGCGTTGCCACGATGTCTCCGTGAGCAATCGCACGCCTAGTTGCCTCTACATCATCGAAGCCAAATACGTTAATCTTCCCCTTATTCGCAGCTTGCAATCCCTCCACGATCCCTGCGGCATCCCACGCACTAAACCCGATAATCGTTCGTATATCCGGATGCTCGCTCAGCATAAGCTTCGTCTGCTTCGCTGCCTCGATGCGAGAAATATTCGATGAACGCACGTCTACGATCTCATAGCCTGAAGCTTTATCGATGATGGATCTGAATCCCTCCAGCCGCTTCCGTTGATTGTCAGCCAGTTCGCTGCCTAAGATGATGCCTATTTTCCCTTTGTATGCTGAGCCATGAACGACCAATTCACCCATTTGTACACCAGCCGCCCGATTATCTGTTCCGACATAAGCGAACCGTCTGCTGTCCGGTGCATCGGAATCCACCGTTATAACCGGAATGCCTTGATCCATTGCTCTGCCTACGAGTTCATCGTACCGTGGCTCATTGATTCCCTGTGTCAAAATGGCATCCGGCTTGGAGGCAATGGCTTTGGCCAGCAGCCTCAAATGCTCCGACGGGTTAATGCGTATGGGGCCTGTATATTCGATTTCCATATCCCGCTGTGCAGCTGCTTCCTTCGCCCCCTGCTCCACCGTGCGCCAGAAGGGATTATCCAGCTCTTGGGCAATGAGCACCACATGCTTAAGCGATTGCTGCTGCCCTGCGTCTGTACCCGTCTCCAGCTGCCCAACTAGACGCTCGATTGCAAGTGTGGAAGACAAGAATCGAACAATCACATAACCGAATATAGCTGCAAGGACGATCAGGCCTATTATCCACTTTCGCTTTGCCATGATGCCCCCTTGATGTCTGCATTGAAATATAGGCTCTATTATACTGATCTCACTGTGAAAATGAAAATGAGGCTCATCACTACATTACCCGCTGCTTTATTGGCAGCTTCTAGCCGCTCCACTCCCTCCACAATGTAGTCTGTTATTTCACTTTCAGCGTTTATTCAGCTAATGCTCAGTTTGTACTCAGTGTGCTTTAATGGATCATTCATCTATGGTAAGTACCCTAAGTTCAGCGGGCACAACGATTGAATGCCCTACAGAACCGGTAAAGGTGGATAGAGAAGATGAAGAAATGGGTGTATGTGGCAGGGATTCTGCTTGTAGCAGGTGCAGCCACCGCTGTGTATTTGACCCAGCGGCCGGCAGAGCAGCCTTCAGCTGCTAATTTGCCAACAAGAACCGTACAAGCAAGTAAGGGGAACATGGAAACAAAGGTATCCGGATCTGGATCCGTTAGCGTGTCGGAGGTGAACAACGTCAAGGCTGGCTATAAAGGTACGATCAGCAAAATCAACTTCAAAGTAGGTGATCAAGTTAAAAAAGGCCAGACGCTTGTAGCATTCAAGAAGATAGACAACTCAGAGCGAATCAAGCAAACGGAGTTGTCGCTTAAAAAGCAGCAACTGCAAATGCAGCAGCTTCAGAAGCAGTACAAGGAGGCACCTGAGGAGAACCGGGAGTCCATTCAGGTGAACATGGAATCCCTCGACTTGGAAATCGAGCAAAATGAATCTACTCTCGCCAGCCTCCAGGCCGAAGAAGCAGAGAATCACGATGTAGTTGCTCCAGCTGCAGGGACAATTAAGGAGAGCCAGATTGAAACAGGCAATGATGTGAATGAAAATACCGTAGTCGCGGTCATCGCCGACTATACCAAACTTGAATTTACCATGTCAGCTGACGAACTCGATATTCCATCCATTAAATCAGGACAGGAAGCACAAGTTACGCTCAACGCTTTCCCGAACCAACATTTTTCTGGGAAAATAACCTCCATAGGAAAAGAGGGAAAAAGCAACAATGGTGTCGCTACTTATGAGGTCGGCATCAGCTTAACCAAGCCGGATGGCGTCCTCGCTGGCATGTCCGGTCAAGCGGAAGTCGTCACCCAGTCTAAGAAGGATGTCGTGCTCGTTCCCGTCGAGGCGGTTATCTCGATGGGCAGCAAGCATTTTGTACGTGTGCCTAGCGATGCTGAGAGTCCCCCAACCACGACGAACGATGGCAAGGATACTACTCGCGGACAAGACAACGCCGAAGGCGCAGATAAGCAAGATAGCAAGGCGATCAATCAGCGGAATGCAGGCAATGGGAATGGCAACGGCGGTTGGTCCAGAGCCAATCGCAGTGAATCAGGCCAAGGGAATACAAGAAACAATGGACGTGTGAGTATGGGACAAGCAATGGGCGGCACACTTAAGGAAGTCGTCGTTGGGATTAGCAACGACACTTATGCCGAGATCACATCCGGGCTTCAAGCTGGTGATGCTGTCCTGATTGCCACCCCACAAGGCAAGGTAGGCAGCGGTAGCAGTACCACCGAGCAAAGACAGCGCCAGAATGGAATGGGCTTTGGCGGAGGTGGGTTCCCTGGGGGAGCGAGCTTCCAGGGTGGCTCGATGGGAAGCAGAGGCGGTCGCCAATGAAGCAGCTTGCCAATACTGCCAATGTCATGGCAAACATGTCTAATAATCAAAGCATCATCTCCATTTGTAACGTTAAGAAGTCGTATCGGATGGGATCGGAAGAGGTCAATATTCTCCAAGGCGTCAATCTCGATATTCAGCATGGAGATTTTGTAGCTATTATCGGCCCTTCGGGTTCAGGGAAGTCGACGTTGATGAACGTCATTGGCTGTCTGGATACGCCAAGTGAAGGAAGTTATATGCTGGATGGAGTAGAAGTAAGCCGCCTGAGCGACAACAAGCTCGCAGACATTCGCAATCGCAAAATCGGATTTATCTTTCAAAGCTTTCACCTGCTCCCTAAGCTGACCGCCATTGAAAATGTAGAACTGCCGCTTATCTACCGCGGGCTAGGCACTAGAGAGAGACGAGAGGCAGCACTGCAAGCACTGCAGCAGGTTGGCTTGGAGGACAGGATTGCCCATCGGCCAAGCGAGCTGTCCGGCGGGCAGCAGCAGCGAGTAGCCATCGCTCGCGCATTGGCCGCACACCCTCCCATCCTGCTTGCAGATGAACCAACTGGAGCATTGGATACGAAGACGGGACACGAAGTGCTCGAACTGATCGATAAGCTCAATCAAGAAGGACATACGATCGTGCTCATCACTCACGACATGGAGGTCGCTGCTCATGCGAAGAGGGTTGTCTTCATGAATGACGGCATCCTGACGGAAGAGAGGGGGAATGGGCGTGAAACTGTCGCAAGGATTCAAAATGTCGTGGCACAGTATACGATCCAATAAGCTGCGTACTTTCCTATCTATGCTGGGGATATTAATCGGCGTAGCAACCGTTATTTCCTTGATGGCGATGGGTCAAGGCTCTTCCAATGCAGTCGAGCAATCGCTGCAAAGCTTGGGAACGAATCAGTTGTCCGTGAACATTATGGGTCGAGGCAGCCAAACGACGTTGACTCTGGATGATGCTATTCATCTAGCCGATGACATACCAGATATCGAGGGCCTAGCTCCCGTTGTATCTGGGAGTGCGACCGTCAAAAATGGCACGACTGAATCCGCATCCGTAACCGTGGAGGGCATTACGCCGGAATATGAGCAGGTGAAGGACTTCAGAAATCAGAGCGGCCGCTATATCGTGCCGCTTGACGTCACAGGCTATTCCCGAGTGGCCCTGCTTGGCGTAGATACGGCAGCTGAATTATTCAAGGGAGCAGATCCAATCGGGCAAACGATACTGCTCGATGGCGCACGATTCAAAGTCGTGGGCGTTCTGGAGTCCAAGGGAAGCTCGCTTGGCGGATCGAATGACGAGAAGGTTCTCATCCCTATTACAACGGCGCAGCGCCTATTCCAATCTGCTGGCGTACGATCCATTGGCATTAAAGTCGCAAATGAAGATCAAATGAGTACCGTCGCAGCCGAGCTGGAGACGAAGCTGACGAAGCTGTTCCGTGGCAATACGAACAGCTTCAATATTTTCAACCAGCAGGATGTTAAGGAGACGATGAGCTCAATCACGAAGACGCTGTCTACAATGATGGCAGGTGTCGCCTGCATATCCCTCATTATCGGGGGAATTGGAATTATGAATATTATGCTGGTATCAGTCACGGAGCGTACACGGGAAATCGGCATTCGCAAATCGCTCGGCGCCAAGAAGCGAGATATACTGCTGCAATTTCTAATTGAATCCGTCGTTCTCAGCGGACTGGGCGGATTGACTGGTATTGGGCTCGCCTATGGCGCCTGTTCTGCCATGACCCATTTCTTGTCCGTTGCTACCGCCATCCAAGTCGATATCGTCATCTACGCATTTGCTTTCTCCGCTATCATCGGCATCGTGTTCGGCATATTTCCTGCCAACAAAGCAGCCTCCTTGAAGCCTGTAGAAGCTTTGAGGCATGATTGATGCTGGATGATGAGCAGCATCACATACATCCCAATCAACAAAAAAGACAGCCTGATTCCCCTAAGGAATACGGGCTGTCTCTATTTCAAGGTTGTGAAGTAGGCAAGATAGAAATGCTGCTACGGTCTCGCCCAGACAACGTGCAACATATCGAGCCAGTAACTCTCTTCCCGTTCAATCTTGATGTCCGCGCCGCGAATCATATCCATGATGCTCCGTGTATGATGGCAGCCCGTAAAGCGATATAGCAATGGATTGAGCGTCTTCTGCACCGCTGATACAGCCGCCTTCGAGCTGATCCCGTGCTCCATCAGCAGCAGCTTGCCGTCAGGCTTGCACCAGCGGCGCATGTTGCGCAGCACCAGCATAGGATTCTGGTAGCTGCACATGGATAGCGTGGAGATAACCGTATCGAAAGATTGCTCAGGGAAATTCAATTCTTCCGTATCCGAGCATATGAAATTGACATTCAACCGGTAATGTTTCGCCGCCTTCCTCGCCTTATCCAGCATTTCCTCGCTGAAATCGGTAGTTGTAATGTTCACACCTAATGGGTAGTAAGGGAAGTTAGCTCCCGCTCCAACTGCAATTTCAAGCACGTCCCCTGCTGCGCTGCTGATTAGTTTCTCTCTCCATTTTCGCTGCTTCGGATCTTCGCGGCGCTTATCGTATTGAGCAGCTTGCTTATCAAAGATACGAACTAATTTTGTCTTCTCCAACTGATTGCCCCTCCGTTGCTCCGTATCGCTTGCGAACATGCTTGTCCGCCAAGCGAGGTCGATGTCGTGTAGAAGACAATACGAGGAACACCTTCAGTCGTTTCACTATTTTTCCATTACGCATCGGCGTGATGACGCCTCTTCACAATGTCCATTTGATAGAGTCGCAGTTCGCTTCCGATGGGCATCCGACTTGCTCTGCCGCTTGTTCCATAGCATCTGCTTATCCGCAATATCCACCAGTTCATCCAGACTCATACCTTGACTTGGGAATGTTGAGCAGCCTATGGAGATAGACAACGGTGTCTGTTGGCAACTCGTCGGAAGCTGAATGTGGGATAGCAAGGTATGCTGAACATTATGAACTTCCTTATCATCCGCACAAGGAACCATAATAACGAACTCATCTCCGCCCCAGCGCGCAACCCGCTTGCCGCGAATTTTCATTTGCAGTAGCTGACTGCTTACCTTCTTCAGCATCGTGTCACCGACATGATGACCATAACTATCGTTAATCGTCTTAAAGTTATCGATGTCGATGAAATAGACAGCCACTTTGTGATTGGCTTTGATTGATTTCTTGGACATTGCGCGGAACAGGCGCAATGCTGCTGGGCGGGTGTGCGTCCTCGTTAACGGATCCGTATCACGTTCGTATCGTAATCGATCGATGTACTTGCCAACTTGCCACGAGAATAACAGGGCCAAAGCTGACATGACCACGACCAAATAATGATTTAGACCATTTAGCGACAAATACATATGCAGCGGCAAGGCCGCTAGCACAGTCATTGCAGTCAACAACACTCTGCCTTTTCGTTTCTCCATACTCCACCTCGGAATCTCATTAGCCAACATTATATTCCAGCTTACTGAACATTTACTGAACAATCTTCAAGAGAGGGCCAATCGAAAGGCACACTCGCCTGTGACCACTCCTATTTCTTCGAATACACTGACGATAGACATTCTTTGAGTGAGATGTATAAGGACAGGGGGACATCATAGAAGTGGCTCGTCGATTATCTAAGTTTCAATTTCATACGATTACGAGGCAATATGGGTTGCATCTAAGGAGAGTTAAATCATATTGTTCCCTGTATAAATCCACGGCAGCATACCGAGCGTCTACAGAGGAAGGGATATTCGCCATTAAACCCTTTTATAAATCCAAGGTGATAACCAAGCTGACGACGAAGCAGCAAATTATCAGAATTTCGGCTTACGTGAAGATGCTTCAGGAACAGAGCTATCCTCATCTCCCCCGTTGGCTGTCCACATTGTCCGGGAGAATGTGGGTTAGCCGCCGTGGCAGGCCGTACTACATGATGGAATGGGTAGAGGGGAGTCGACCACAGCATGCTCAGGACTTCGAGCAGTTGGGCAGAGCCTTGGCTGTACTTCATACTTGCTGCCAAGAAATGCTCCCTCCAACACCTCTCGTTACGCATAAAGTAATACAGCATCTATTCCAGCAAGACGCTGCATATCGCCGCCAGCTTCCGGCACTGCGCAGAAGCAGAAGCAGGGCATCATGGTTCAAGACATACGGCACGCAATGTACAGAGCTTGCTGCAGAAGCACAAGGCATCATCAACAACATGGAAGTACAACAGCTCCTAAATGAGGAAACCTATCATCCCACATTAATTCATGGTGATATCACTTCGCCGAATGTTATTATGAGCCCGAACGGACTTTATTTCATCGACTGGGATCAAGTAAGAATCGATTCTGCTTATTATGAGATTACGAAAACATTGTTCAACACTACTCATTTCAACCTTGCCCACATTGAGGCCCTATTGCAGGGATATGGGCAAGTGAAGCCCTGGACACCACCTGAACGATTGTTACTGAGCGCCCTATACCGTTTCCCGCTTGAAGCATGGATCGCAGCAAGGACAGTATCGGCAAGCCGTTCAATCCTTCTGCAGCGCATATTAACGCGCACCTGGAACGAGCGGATGGCTGCCATTCAATGGATAGATGAATGGGCTAGAAGCACTGACAACGGGGAACAGGATGGAGAATAATAAAAAATCCATCCACCTGACTACGGTGGATGGATTTGATCCATGGCCGGATGCCCCTAAGGCTTTCTGATCCCTTTATACATCGTACTCCATCTGCTTTCTTGCTTGCGTAATGAATTCCAGCGGTGTGGTTACCGTCTCAGGGGAATATTCCAAAGCACCCACGGTAAGATTCAGCTCGATCTTGTACTTGCCAGCCAATTCTACGTCATTGAAGGAGGCAACTTTCTCCTTCAACCGCTCGATGACCACATTGGCGCCGTCACGGTCAGTGAACAACAGCAGGCCCCATGTCGGATTATCCGTATTCAGCATGTATAGCGAGTCATTCATACGTATGCTTGTCTCACTAAGCTTGGACACACCATAGATCATTTCCGACATTTGCTCTTCGCTAACCATTCGCTTCAGCTCGTCCCAATATCTCACTTGCACGACAAGCAGCGTCAGCGGAATATGATAACGCGTAGATAGAGCCATAAATACCTTGGCATCTTTTTGGAACGAGCGGCTATTTTTCAAGTCCGTGCTTTCGTCCATCGTCGCCAGAGATGTATTTATCCGTTTCAGCTGTTCGTTCTCCGTCTGCAATCTTCGATTGCCAAGTGTAAGCATTACACTAACTACGGTAAAGGCTGGCGTCATGATAAGCCAAAAATAATTATGAGCCCCAACGACCCCACCTTCCACGACAGTCTGATACAACGTAAACGTCCCGTATCCGAACAGGAACACAATATTCAGAACTAACCCCGTCGTCAAACTCGTAAAGTACGTAACGATCGCGATAAGAAAGGCCACATTCAACAAAATCATGTTCATGATGTAGCGAGTCGGCTCACCCACCGTAAACGCAATGCATACAAAACTCAGCAAAAACCATAGCAAGAAGGCGCCGTCCGACAGAAGACTACTTTGATTCCGTTTCATCGCCAGCCCCCCGTTTCTTGCGGTATTTGCGAATCATGAAAATGAGGGATACGAGCACGAGCAAGCCGATAAGCATTGCGGCCACCATGAAGCCCAGAACGTCCCCACGCTGCAGAACCTGCTCCACAATCGAGGAAGATTGCTGTTCCGCCTGCTTCTTGAAGCGGAAGGCGTGGATGTCGCCGTCCTTGTTCGTGGCTACGCCATCTCCATATATTCTCCACTTCGCATTATCACTGGCGAGCAGTTTAGAGGCCAAATAATCATATTCGGTGCTCGGTCCACTAATAGCAAGCAAGCCTCGGCCTGCTTCAAACGGAGATTCGATGATCTGAAGCGTACCTAAACGCTTGCCGTAATCCGCGTCCACGCTCATCTTTTCATTGGAGGCAAACCCTTCTCCGTTTGCTCCATATTTAAAATACAATTTATCATTATTATCCCGAATGACTTTATTATTGTTATAGCTGCCAATTGCAATCACGTTATGGGCCTTCAAGTCAGAAGCAGCTGCGCTATCCTCAAAGAACCGGACTTCGCCTGCATTGCCCTCCGCATATTGGCCAAGAAGATTGAACACATTCGCCAGCGACTGATACGTATACATATCTGGATTTTTCGGCATCACAACCGCAACTTGATTGAAGCTGCCGTCACGAAGGAATGGGTTCGGATAGCTGTCGAACAGCAGCTCTGTCTTATCCTTCGTTTTCAGCTGTAGTACCGAATCCTTCGTAATGAATGCCCAGGGCATCTCATCCTGCGGCTCCATGCACACAACATTCCGAAGCTCCAAATCAAATGCAACCGTGACTGTAAAATTACCCGTTACATCTAAATTTTTCGGAATCGGCAGGGTTAATGTATCTTTGTTGGCTAAATCCATATTCAGCTTCTTGCTGCCGATTGGCGTGTTGTTAATGAGCACCGTAACCATGGAGCGATCAAAATCAAGATTGGTCGCATACCGCATGTCCAGGTGGATTTTGCTCGCCTCGGCAATCGTGCGGTTGGCTGGAAGCGATATGAAGTATGATTTCTCTTGATGCATCCAGCCTTTCAGCTTATCGCCATTGTCCGTAAGCTTCATATCCCTGCTAATGGTGACTTCAGGCGTTGCAACATCCGTATTGCCCGATACCATTTTCGTATCCCCGTCCAACTGTTTGACCAGCTCTTGATTCGCCAACAATCGTCCTGCCTTCACCAGCATGGCAGGATCCTGAGAAGTAACGACAAGAGTAGGCTGTGTACCCGTACGAATCACACGGATCACCGCAGCTTGCGCGATATCTACATTGCCCAGCTCACTCTTCCAAGCCGCCGGCAGTTGATCGTATAATGCCACAGCCACAACTGCTGTTTTCCCCTTCAAGGCATCAGCATCGAATGCATACATCGGGATTTGTTTTTGCTTCAGTCTATTTTGCTTCGCGAAACCTGATAATGCATATACGGCAGCCTCCAGTTCAGCTGGCTTGCTATTCTTCGGGATCGCTATCGCGTTACGTTCATCACTAACCGTATCCATGCCTATAAAATGACGGTTAAAATCGCGAATGCTCGGCTTAATCGCCTCACTCGTATATCGAATGGAGGCGCCTGATGTCGCAAACAGCTGCAACCAGTTGTCACGCTTCTCCGACGGCATACAAATTTGATTTGCATCAGTAGTGACAATATAGCCTTCGATCGTCAGCGTGTTATTCCCTTTCACCAGCAATTCCTTCGGGACGGATATCGTAAGCCGCCGTTTCGGATCATCGCTGACGTCAGGACGGAAGGAGTGAAACTTTTTCCCGTTCATTGACAGCGTCACACTTGACCGTTCTCTTTTTGTCAAAGGCGACGCCTTATAATCTACATGAATCTTAACTTCATCAACCTTCCAATACTCCTCAGTCTGGAAGTTGAACTGTCTGGAGGACATAATCCCGGACAAGGATGTGTCCGCACTTGAAAATGTCTCTTCATACGTACTCAGCTGAGCAGATCCCAATGCGGGAGCCACAGCTGCCGAGGCCTGTCCAAGCTGTCCGAATAACAAGGACAAGCAAGTCATGCCGACTACGATCCACCGTTTATTCACAAGCTTCTCTCCTGTCTTTTCTTCATAAAATGAGTATTCCGTAATCGAACAAGTTCCTATATAAATGCCTGATCAAATGGTCGAAATACTGCGTGATCAAAATGGTCGATTTTCAGCACCGAGAAGGTTGCTTGAACTCGAAGAAGGAGCAGCAGAATGTAGGCTAGACTACATGAGCAGCGGACTTCGAGAGTGATTGCAAGATTCGATGCCGAGTTACTTCCTGAAATGCTACGTGATCAAAGTCGACCCGACCTTCTAAAAGCGTTCTGTTTTGTACCACTTGACTTCTCGCTTGAATAATAAATCCTTCACATAGTTATAAAGCCCATAAGCGGCCACTACCATCCACATCTGGCAATACGATACATACATCAGCATAATGATCCACAGATTGGAGAGCACCATCTCCCCTTTTTCCGTGATCAACGTAATATAGGTACCTAAGATGAACAGCGTGATGGCCAGCAGCCATAAGAAGGAACTGAAGCCAGCTATCGTCGTATGTACGTAGCCTAAGGCATGTAAAATGAGCAAGATGTCGGACATGACCAATGAGGTAAGCAGCAAAAAGTAAATCGATAAAAAATATAGGATATCAAAACGGATATTTCGTGCCTTGCGGTCAAAAAGCAGCGGAATGTTTTTGATGATGACGTAAATATTACCCTTCGCCCAGCGTGTTCGCTGCTTGAACCATACCTTTACCGTCTGCGGCTCTTGCTCCCATGTTACAGATTTCGGCTGGAACTTAATTCGATAACCCATCATGTAAATGCGAAAGCTAATTTCCGTATCCTCTGCAATCGCCTTCACGTCCCAGCCTCCGATGCTTTCCACGATGCTCCGCCGCATAATGAAGTTCGTCCCCGGAATCGTGCACAGCTTGAACAGCTTCCATCGCCCTGCCTGAGCCATCCATTGGAACGACAGCGTCTCGATGTTAATAAAGCGCGTAAGCAGGTTCGTGTTGCGGTTGCGAGTACGGAACTTGCCGATTACCGCACCTAGTGTATCGTCGTTCGTAATCTCTGCTACCAGATAGCGTAGAGCCGTCTTCTCTGGCGTATTGTCTGCGTCGTAGATGGCAATCAATTCACCTCGGCTCTGCTTGAATCCGATATTGAGCGCGTTAGATTTGCCTTTGCCGCCTGTCACCGCATCCGTGTTGATGATAATCAGGTTGCGGCCGTCATGCTTGCGCTGCAAATCGCCCAGCAGCTCGCTGCTGTTATCCGATGAATTATCATTGATAACGATAATCTCGTACCGATCATGAGGATAATCCAGCGCCAATAGCGACTCCACCGTCTTCGTGATGACCTTCCCTTCATTATGGGCGGGCACCATGATGGAGACGAATGGCGCCTCGCCCTTAATTTCCGGCACTTCCTCGTTCTCGATCTTGATGTAATACAAGTATCCTGCAATGATCAGGACGACGTTGACGAGCAAGAGCGACCAAATACAGATAACCGCTATGAGCATTAAAATATCTGCAGTCGTCATGGCTATCTCCTTATTTGTAATATTTGCGCTTGTACAGTCGCTTACCCACGATGAGGAAACCTGTGAATGCAATAAGCGTCAGTACGATAATGACAATAAAAATTTTGTTCTGTACATTGAACAACGTCTCAAAGCTCTTCACTTCTTTTTCCTTATATACATAATCCGAGCTTACCTTCTTGATCACGACATCCAAGTTTACACCCTGTCCGTTAATGGTCACACTACCGCTCCGAGACATAATGATGCTGTTGGGGGTACGAACGGTATGGGAGGCGTGTTTATAATCAGAAAAACTTATCCAGCTGCTCTGCAATCGCTCTACGATGTCGTCCAGCTTCTCCTCTGTATCGGGAAAGTCAAAGGTTAACGCGGTATTCATAGGCATTGCAGGCATGAAAGTCCCGGAATGACCGAATTGCTCTAAAAATCCAGGCTGCATGCTGAATGCGGAGAACGGGAATGCCTTGGACTCATTCGTCTGAATTCTGTACTTCAACGTCTTATTTGGAAACAACACGACCGAGTCCGTAAAGCTCATGCCCTCTTCTGCATATCTTTGGTCATACGTCCAGTAGAAGTCCGCTCCAAGTCCCAATGGTGCAATCCCATAGTCTGCAAGCACGTCAATGAACCCTTCCATCTTTCCCTTTAATGTCGTATCGCTTAGATTGACCGTTGAGGCTACGACTGGTGCATTTGCAATAATGCTTCCGTTGCGGGATTGAACATACTTCAGTGTTTCCATATATCGCTTCATGGCCGGATAATCGGTATTCATGAACACCGGCTGCACACTTGCGATGAACGGAATCCCCGCCTCGTACATCCGGTCGGCAAGCCGCTCCAGCAGCTGCAGGTCGGAGAACGGATATACTTCCTTGAAAATAACGTAGCTGCGCGCCTCTCCTGCTTTGCCCAGCCAGTCCTTCAACAAATGCGACATTGCCAGTTCACTGATATTGCCCCGCTCGAAATAAGCTGCATAACCGTAGCGGCCGTTTTGCACTCCGTAAGGGAACTCAGACGGAGCGCCTGCTGGGCTCAGGCTCCCGTAACGGGTGCCTACAGCATGTTCGATAATGGTCACTTGCTCGGTACGAATTGCCTCTTGAACCAGGCGATCAATAGCGATTCGAATTGGGCCAGGCACTCCAGTGTGAACGCGAAGCTCTAAGCTTGCGGTCACCGCTGCTGGGACTCTCGTACCGATGTGCAAGTAGTCACCTCGATACTGTTCGACATCCTGAAGGAAATCCTGATTCGATTCCTTCAGATCAGTCAGATTATGAATCCCTATCACCTTGGCATAAGCGTCCATCTGTCCTTGCTGATAATGGTCAGAACGAACGAGCGTAACCTGCACGCCATAGGATGCCAGCAGGCGCTGCATTGCCTCGACATTTCCCTCTCTCGTTGTCCCTTTGTCCAAGCTGTCGTAGATGAGCAGCACCTTAGAGGCCGCTTGCTCTGCCGCGTGAATGGTCATTGGCATCCCACATCCAAGCAGTAGCAGCAATGCAAGCATGCATACAATTAATTTTCTTTGGATCACGTTACATCACCACCTTGGCCCCCTCATGAGCATGAGTGCCGGTATCAGAAGTAAGCAGTGCAGAATCATCATCCTGCCTGCTCCATAAGCGTCTGCGTATAGCGTCAGACACCGTTACAAACGTGACAAGGTCGAACACCGCTGTAAATACAAATTCATGCTTCGCCAAATCGGCATCCCCCGCACCAATAATGGACACCGCGATTCCCGACAATCCCATCAAAATCATGATGAAGACAAAGGAGAATCGGATCATGCGCCGTATTTGCTTGGCCCTTGCAGCCGCAACAAAGGAAGGCATGTACAATCCAGCAACAAGCACAATCCACAAAATTACGAAGCCGAACGTTTTCGGCGCCATTTTTGCCTTCAACATGCTGTAGCCAGAGAAAAACGTCGTCTGCGCGCGGAATGGCTTTCCAACCGATATTTCGTAATTTCCCATTGCGGGAGGACGGATTTTGAATGCGCTCTTGGCCGCCAAATCCAGCATGTCGATAGCTTTAGAAGGATGAGTTACATAATAGCCAAGAATCGATACAAATCCGTATTTGTTATAGAACTGATTTTCTAGAATTTCAGAATCTACATCTACTGTGGTGTACAGCTCGTAATAAATACTTTTGTTCAGTATGGCGTACTGCTTGTCCATATTGAATTGTTCCAATGTAGATTCCGGATCATCGGATCCCATCAATATCCCCCGCGTCATCGCATGATACTGGTTGATGTTCACGAACTCCTTCGGTATAAGCGTGTAAGTGCCAATACCAGCCAGAAGCAAAAGCACGAGCGTTGAAGACATTAATGCCCGGAACGTTCTTTCTTTCCGAATAAACATGAGGAAGATGCCAAATATGCCGAGAATGATGCCAAGAGGCGCATTCTGTTGCTTACTGGTAGTCAATAGCAGTCCGCTGGCCAAAAGCACACCCATCATGACATAGTCATTGTATCGATTGCGATAGATGAGCAGCCCCGAGGCGAACACAAATATCAGCATAATAAACACGATGCTCTCCCCAAAGAAGGAGTTAAAGTATGCGGTATATGCGGTATCACCGAATAGAAATATCGCGATGATCGAAATTGGGTATGCGTACTTGGAAGCTACCTTCCACGTTAAGCTCTCCACGAGCAAATATACGGCAACGGTATACAGCACCACAAAAATAGCAGCTTGGAAGCGGATATCGAATACATCTGGATTAAATAATTGATTGAGCCAAATAGCCGCTTTGATGAATATGGACTGGGAAGAGAATAAGGTTGCCGCATTCTCATTGTAGTATTGGAATATTCCATATTCCTTAATAAAATATCCAAAATACTGACTGTAGTAATCGGGTGCATTGAAGTACAGGCCATTGCTGTAGAGAATTCGGAAATAGTCGCCGTTATCTGCCATTCCGATATAAGGGGGGACAAATAATGCAATACAAGTAATTGTGAATACTCCCACGGCAGCAAGCAGTGCCGGCGAGACATATCGGCGCAGGGACTCAAGCCTCTGCCCGATTTTCAGCTTCCACCATGTGCCCGCCATCGGGTAGGCCTCCTTTTCCTATATTCAACTCAAAAAAAATGAGTCTATAGTCTTAAAATTAAATTGCGCGAGATGAGTCTCAAGAAAGTATAATCGCTATTACATTCGACAGGTGATATCCTTTTACCTAGGTGATTCGAGGGATATTTTGTATTTTCTGAAAACAATAATTTCACCGTAGCACCTATTATACATGCCTATAGACATCCTGTCAGTGGTGTCAACTTTCCATAATTGGCTCTATTACGCCTTTACACGTAATTACTGACCATAATATATACCCTAACTCCCATCTTACCAATCGGCACTGAATATATTCTCAATTTCGACTACAATCGCATAGTTCCAAAGTCCTGTTGTTTCTTTTTTATTGCTTTCTGATATCATATAGCTATCGACATACACGAACATGCGTTCACTTTATATATACTCATCTCACATAAAGAAAGGAGAGCCGTAACTATGAATATGGAATCGGGAAATGATCAGCTAGCCCAGCGAATACTCGGTTTATTTGACGATACTCCACTCAAATCCAGCCGTGTCCGCCCCTTATTCGATACCAGACAACTCCTTGACGTAGAAATCACCTGCTTCCCGGTTTCATCAGGCAACGAGCAGGCCTTTTTGGCCGTTGAAATGAGGGTCGGGCCGCAGCGACTATATATCGTAAAGCATATTCGCGAATTGCTGCGATGCATCGACCGCGGGGAATGCTATGTATTTTCAAGGCACTTCTCCTATGATCCGTCACTGCACTGCTTTCATCCCGAGCATTTTGCCGTTATCCAACAGTTGATCGCGATTTACCGCAACGAAAATGTATACCGTAACATGCCGCATTCCGCCATTCTTGCCAAGCAGGGCAACGACGAACGGATGCTGCTCATCCCTCCTTACTCGTGGGACGCCCTACTTCCTGCCCTTCAACAAGCTCCTTCTGTGCTCCTTGCGCATGACGGATCGACATTTGAGGGACTGTCAGTTATAGATGAGCCTCTCCCAATACAGTTCAGGCTAGATGAGGCGGATAAAGATGCCTACTGCATTGATGTACAAGGATTAGAGCAAGTGACGGTGCTGGAGAGCTACGGGACAGTCATTGCTAATGGAGCCTTTATTTCGACCCCGATTGAGCAATGCAAGCGGCTCATAGACCTCAAGAAAACGTTGGATAGTAGTCGCCAGCAACGGATTCTTATATCACCTAATCAGATTGGCCCAATCATGGACAAGGTGGTTCCGGGGCTGCAGAAGCTAGGCAACGTACGTGTTGCGCAAGCGATAGCAGATCGAGTCGTGCAGCCGGAACTGCAGGCGAAGCTGTATCTTGATCGCATTCGAGATCGACTGCTTGCGGGGCTGGAATTCCACTACGGAGATATCTCCATTAATCCACTGGATCCCAATCGACATAAGCATTCAGAGAATCGGATTCTGATGCGGAATACGGAAAAAGAGCAGCGGATACTAGAAATTATGGAGCAGTCGCCCTTTGTGAAGACGGAAGGCGGATACTTCTTGGAGGACGAGGATGCCGAATATAATTTCATGTATCATGTCGTTCCCCAACTGCAACGAATCCTGCACATCTATGCGACTTCAGCTGTGAAGGAAAGATTGTTCATCCCGAACGCTCCTCCCAAAATCTCAGTCAATGTGGACGAACGTATCGATTGGCTTGAATTCAAGTTTGAGATGGATGGAATATCGGAAGCAGAAATTCGAAGGCTGCTCAAAGCAATCGAAGAAAAAAGGCGCTACTATCGAATGGCAAACGGCGCGCTCATGCCGCTCGAAAGCGAACAGTTCCAAGAGATTATTCGCTTCATGAATGAGGTGGGGCTTCGTCAGGGAGAGGCTTCAGGAGCAGAGTTCCGTATCCCGGTTATGCGCGGGCTGCATCTTATCGACTCCCAAGGAGAGCGGCAAGCCGTACGATTCGGCAGATCCTTCCGTAAGCTGCTGGAGAATTTGCGCAACCCGGATCATTTGGAATTCCCCGTCCCGGACAGTCTGGTTCATGTGCTTCGGGAATATCAGGCATATGGGTTCCAGTGGCTAAAGACACTTGCCCACTACCACTTCGGCGGTATTCTGGCGGATGATATGGGCCTTGGCAAGACCTTGCAAAGCATCGCCTTCATGGTGTCTGTTCTGCCGGACATTCAAAAGCGGCAGCTCCCTGCGCTCGTCGTCTGTCCAGCGTCGCTCATGTATAATTGGCGCAACGAATTCACGCGCTTCGCTCCATCGGTTCGCACCATCATTGCTGACGGGAATAAGACGGAACGCATCCGCAAGCTGAACCGTCTTGAGCAAGTCGATGTTATTATTACGTCCTACCCGCTACTGCGCAGAGATGTTGAATGGTACGCCAAGCACTCTTTCCACACGCTCATTCTGGATGAAGCGCAAGCGTTCAAAAATTACACGACTCAGACAGCCCAGTCTGTAAAGGCTCTCCAAGCCGAGTACTGCTTCGCGCTTACCGGAACGCCAGTGGAGAATTCGCTAGAGGAGCTATGGTCCATTTACGATGCTGTATTTCCCGGATTGTTCCCAGGGAGAAAAGAGTTCAGCGATCTTCCGCGTGACGTCATAGCGAAGCGCTCCCGCCCGTTCCTTCTGCGAAGATTGAAGACAGATGTACTGCAGGAACTGCCTGAGAAGATCGAATCCCTTCAAGCATCAGAGCTGCTGCCCGACCAGAAGAAGCTGTATATCGCTTATTTAGCTAAGCTGCAGAAGGATGCCTTGAAGCATCTGGATGAAGATGGGTTCCAGAAGAGTCGAATCAAGATTTTGGCTGGGATTACACGGCTTCGCCAGCTCTGCTGCCACCCTGGCTTGTTCATGGAAGACTATACAGGAAGCTCAGCAAAGTTCGAACAGCTGCTGGAGATAATCGCAGAAGCAAGAGAGGCTGGCAGAAGACCGCTTATCTTCTCCCAGTTCACGGAGATGCTCGCACTGATCAAGCGTGAGCTGGCGGAACAAGGAGTGTCCTACTTCTACTTGGATGGGCAGACGCCGAGCGCTGAGCGAGTAGAGCTGTGCAGCCGATTCAATGCAGGTGAGCGCGACTTATTCTTGGCATCCTTGAAGGCAGGAGGCACGGGATTGAACTTGACCGGGGCAGATACCGTTATTCTGTATGATCTCTGGTGGAATCCTGCCGTGGAGCAGCAAGCAGCCGATCGTGCCCATCGTATTGGGCAGAAGCAGGTTGTACAGGTCATTCGTCTTGTGGCGCAAGGAACGGTTGAGGACAAGATGTATGAGATTCAACAGCGGAAGAAGAACTTAATCGAAGAGGTCATCCAGCCGGGAGAAGAGGCAATATCCGCCCTAACTGAGCAGGATATCCGTGATATCTTGAATCTATAGAGGCAGCTGCTCGAATCTATGAGCCATCAGTTCGGTTCTATAGAAGCACCCGCTCGTGATATAAAACGAATTAGCCCCCAGCTGCGTACAGCGGCTAGGGGCTCTCTTTCGCTCATTCATGCTCTTTCCCTCATATTTCGTGCAAAGCTGCAATGCCTATTCGTTTATCCGATCTGCAAAGACTGCCATTGCATCGCGCATGAACACGGCAAGGCCCTCACCGAATTTGTCGATATTTTTGGTGAATCGAGCATCATCTACATACATTTGCCCCAGTCCCTTGAATGCTTCAGGAGAGTAGTTGCCCATTGTATTCAAGAAATCATACCACTGCTTGATTCCAGCCTGCGCTTCTTCTGAATCCGGTGCAGTACTGCGCAGTTCTGCCAGTTGGAAGTATATCGCATTCATCTTCTCTCCCATGGAGGTCTGCTCCTCCTTCGTCATGTTCCCAACCTTAGCATTGGACGCATCAACAGCCTTATCTCCCCACCGCTTGCGTGCTTCTTGCTCATATGGATTATGACTGAAATCGAAGCCTTGAAACTTCTCTTTGTTCGTCATTTGAATTTCCCCTTTTCGATGTTGTATTGTCTTATCCAGCGTCTCCAGCATGACATCCAGGCGCCTGCGCTTCTCTTGCAGCATGCTGCGGTGCAGCTCGAGTGCTTCGGTCTGATCGAAGGTTGGACTGTGAATAATGTCTGTAATCTTTTTCAATGGGAAGCCCAGCTCTCGAAAGAACAAGATTTGCTGAAGCATGGCCAGATCCTCATCTGAATACTGTCTGTAGCCCGCATCCGTAACTTGAGCTGGGGACAGAAGTCCGATTTCGTCATAATGGTGCAAGGTACGCACGCTAATGCCGACGATGTCCGCCACTTCTTTTACTCTCATGATCGCCATGTAACCTCCCTTCAACAACTACTATAAAGTATCACGTAACGTGAGGGTCAACTTGCTTTTATTGTTTTTCAAGCTTAATTCCCTCTTTTTTGCCGTTCCAACCATGGGAGCTGGAAGTTTGGAGTGCTTGAAGTGGATACATACCTAAAATGTCCAGTCATCAAAAAACGTGATTCAAAAAAAGGTCGAGTCAGGACTCTCTTTGTCCTCAACTCGACCTTCTTGCTTTATGTCAACTCTCTCAGTTCGCTGCATGAAGCGGCATCGCAAAGCTCTCCGCTACGGTTCGCCGATGTCCTCGGTTATTTTTTACGTACCGTAATCGTCCATGATGCATCGTCAATTTGTTCGTAGTTCGTTATCGTATGCCCAGCTTCGGCGGCCCAACGAGGAATGCTCTCCGTAGCTTGCGTGCAGTCGAAATCAATGACCAGCTCATCGCCACTGTTCAGTGACTGGATCGCCTCCTTCGCTTCGATTAACGGAAATGGACATACCATGCCCAGTACGGCTAATTTCGTTTTCATGTCATTCTCCTCCTATACGGTCTTTGCATGATAAGAAGTGCTTAGGTTACGACTTGCCTTAGTACGCGGCCGTACATATACGAAATACGAGGCCGTCCATGTACCCAAAATCATGAAAATGAGCGATACCCATCCTTGCCAAGTCATCATGGCCGTCATAACGAGCCCATTGCCAATTGAGCATCCTCCTGCCCAACTCGCTCCAAAGCCCATGAGAAGTCCCCCACCGAAGCTGGATATAGCTGTCTTTGCATCCGGTGCCCGGAAGCGAAACTCGCGGCTTCCCTTCGCTGCCAGGAAAGAGCCCGAAAAGATGCCAAGCACCAAGAAAACACCCCAGTTTACATACTTGGAACTATCGCCCGTCACCAGGTATTGCAACAGATTGGCTGATGGAGTCGTTATGCCAAGACCTGACATCCGTCCTGTCGCTTCGCTCAGCGGCCATGCGAGCAGCGCAATGATTCCTACAAGAGCAGCTGTAGCAAATGGATGCCAACGCTTTTCGAACAATAGATGATTGAGTCCTTTCCGTTTCGCTGGCAAGGTTGGAATCGCAACAGCAGGTTTACGCAGCTGCTTGCTAACAAGCCATAATGTCACGAGAGCGAGCACGACGATGAACGGCCATACGGACAATCCGAATGTATCCGGGATGGAATTATTCGAGGCGGCGAACGCCTTTAGCCCATTGTTGACTGGCAGCAGCGCACCTGACTTCATAATGGCGCTCATCGCGATATATCCGAATAAGGCAATCCAACTCCCGATCAAGCCTTCCCCAGCACGATACCATGTTCCTGTCGCACAGCCTCCCGCCAAAATAATGCCGATGCCGAATATGAATGAGCCTACGATCGTGCTCAGCCATTGAAACGAGCCTGCCGTGAACTCCACCAAGCCAAGCTGAATGAGCGCAAATACGCCGATACTCTGAACCGTAATGGCAATGAGCAGCGCATAAAACATCCGATTATCCTTCGCTAAATACATATCACGAAATCCACCTGTCAGGCAGAATCGGCCGCGCTGCATGACAAACCCGAGCAGTATCCCGCATAACAATCCAGTAATGATCATTTGTGCCAAATCGTATATCCCCCTTATTTATACCTAGTAATACAATAGGATTTATAAGTGATAATGATTCTATCATAATGTATGGCAGAGTCAATACCAAATATGACACAGACGCAAAAAAGAGAGGTATTTACCCCTCTCTTATCTAATGAAATATGCTATTCTTGGCTTTTCCCTACATTTCGCTCCAGAAGATTTCCGTCTCATAATCGAAGGACACCACGCCATCTTGCTCGTTGCGTTCAAATATTCGGTGCAGTTCCGCCCTCATAGGTTCATAATTTGGGTGCCCAGGCTCTGGTGCGTACGAGGAGGACAGCAGTCTTCCGGCGAGCTCCTCTTCATTGAGCAATTGACTCATCGTGTACCTTGCCACCGTCATTTGATTCGGAGCGAAGAAGGCTGACAGCGCTTCTTCTGAAATGTTCTTGTGCTGCACCCTCTCATAATCCGTGCCATACCGCTGCAGCAGCTGCTCGTATTCCTCCAAAAATGGAGTGCCCTGAAGCAATCGTGAATTCCAAATCAGGACAACCTTACCGCCAGGCTTCAGGATACGATGAAATTCAGTCCTGGCTGCGGTGCGGTCGAACCAATGAAATGCCTGTGCACATACGATATGAGCAACGGAATGATCAGGCAGTCCTGTTTCCTCCGCTGCTCCGTCGACTGCACGATAGTTCGCATTTCCGCCAAGCTCCTTCACAGCTGACTCCCGCATCGGCTCATTTGGCTCAACTGCTACAACACGGCTTCCTTGGGCGAGCAGCAGCTTTGAAAACTTTCCTGTTCCTGCCCCAATATCAGCAATGTCGTCACCTGCATGGAACCCCACTGTATCATACAAATACGACACTGCCTCCGCCGGATAACTTGGTCGGTACTTCACATACGCATCGACTCGAGTTGAAAATCGTTCCTTATTATCCATAACGTTCACACTCCTGTAGATATGAAATATGAGCACAAGCCAAAGTTCACTTAGTTCCACCTGACGGAATCAAGTTCCATTTTATTGTATGGTTTTATTATACAGCATAAGGTAGCAGTCTTGCATCACCATTTACATCTGATTCCAGTAATAAGAAGAGCACCCCTGCTAGGGTGCTCAGATTGTCACATTCAGCTATGCAGTTGTTCGCTCTTATTAAGCAGCCTGCTTCACTTGCTTCTGCTTCTTCATTCTTCCTGCTGCCAATACACCGACAATGATGACAACGATGAGACCCCATTTCAGAACGGGGTTTGCTGTAAAGAATCCCTTCACCATTGGCTCATCTACAATCATCTTCGCTGCTGTCCAGGCCAAGACACCTGCACCAATATAGATAATGATCGGGAACCGCTCCACCCATTTAATAATAAGCGTGCTCCCCCATACCACGATAGGAACACTAATGAGCAAACCGAGTACGACGAGAATAAAATCACCATGCGCAGCACCCGCTACTGCGAGCACGTTATCCAGTCCCATAACCGTGTCTGCAATAATGATCGTCTTAATGGCTGCCCACAAGCTTCCCGCAGACCCGACATCATGACTCTTCTCTTCCACAAGCAGCTTATACGCAATCCAGACGAGCAACACGCCGCCGGCTAAGAGCAAGCCTGGTATTTTCAACAGCCATACCACAGCAAGCGTCAACAAGGAACGAAGTGCAATCGCTCCAAAAGTACCCCAGAATATGACCTTCTTCTGCTGTTCCTTCGGCAAGTTCCGAGCGGTTAACCCAATAACAATTGCATTATCCCCGGCCAGTACTAAATCAATAACCACAATCGCCATCAACGCGGACCAGAACTCTGGTGTAAAGAAATCCATAGTACCCTCTCCTCTTATCATGTCATGTATATCTTTTCTTCAATTGAGCACAATTATGAGAAATTTCCCTGGACAACCCCCCTAAAAAACAAAAATGACCTTTACCGATCACGGTAAAGGCCATAAATAAAGACCTTTACCCTGTCGGTAAAGGTCTCGCTAACAATCGAAGTTGCCAACAAAGCCGGAGGATTATCCTCGTAATGACGACTTTATTGTAACAGCTACTCCCCTTTATAGATCCTATGTTAATCGAAGAAGGTGCAAGGGGTCAAGGTATAATTATCTAGTTGTCACGCCAAACAAATGATGTCGATATCTCAACCAAATTAACCGAAAATTTCCTCGTTGTATAGACTTAAAAGAACTGATCTTAAATCGAATATTTTCTTCATCAATTGAGGCTCATAATTAGTGTACTTTGCCTCGAGAACCATTGTACTAAACAGGTAAAACAGCTCTCCTGCAAATGATTTTGAAATGACCTCATGTTTTCTTAGTAGGAACTTGTATTCGTTCAATTTACCTAGAAGAATATCGAATTCACCCTCATTACATTTTTTCTCCATCTTAAGATCGACCAGAATGCTCTTTATTAATGCTCCAACATCTTTTTCCAAAGATTTTAATGAATCTAATGTCATCTAACATACCCCGTTATTGCAAATTGTAGAATGAACATGTGCATCAATACTCATTATTTCGTTAGGTCATTTAATCCATGAAATGTTTCGACATGATGTCCTTGCAGATCTGCGGTATTTCATATTCGATAAAGTTCGGATTCGTGCTTTTGCTCAACATTATCAGCTCTTCCTTCAATCCCACAATAGTTTCTGTTTTTAACTCTTCTACAATACCCAACAAGCAAATTTCAATCCAATCATACTCTTTACATCGCAGAATGACCTTGAGCTGCGGCAACAGAAGCTTATCCAACGGAAGTAGAATCTCGATAATCTTAGGTGCAACAGGCCAGTTGATATCCTGAATCCACTCTAGCAATTCCGGTATTATCCTTTGGAGTTCTTCCGGTTTTAGTGACTTCAACCGATCTATTGAATCATAGTCACATTTATCGGTCGGCAAGTATTGTTTTACATCATCCAAGACCATTCAACCTCCTTCTGCACTATGATTTAGAGTACAGCGCATGAATATTTACATATCCTCCAGTTTCCCGTCATTCGTTGTCAGCAATCCGTACTTTGTTTTCACCCGCAGCAGTATCTTGATCCAGATCGCTGAGAAAATCGAAATGAAAAATACATTCGACAGCGCATGTGCAAGATCAAAATAAAAGCTAGCAACATAAGCGGATGCGAATACCTTCCAGTTCAAATGATCATACATGCCAATCAGAAACCATAGATTCATAATCCAACCGAATAGGAATCCCCATGAGAATCCGAATATGTTCTTGCCCCACAAGCTCTTCATGAATCGTGTATTTCGCAGCAGGCCTGCCGTAAATCCAATCATCCCCCAACAGAACATCTGCCACGGTGTCCACGGCCCTTGCCCGAGGAACATATTCGACACGACTGCCGCGATACTGCCTACGAGGAACCCTACCTCTGGTCCAAATACGAGTGCAGACATCATAATGACGAAGGATGTCGGCTGCACGCTAGGCAGTGGCGCGAACGGCACGCGGCTCACAGCCGCAATGGCGCCAAGCATTGCAATCAGCAGAATCTCCTCTGCCTTCATCGACTTCCGCTCGAAGCGAATGAAGAACGGCAGCATCGCTAGCCCGATCATCATAAAGCTCAGGGGCAAGTAGTACTTGTCCCTCCATAACACAACTGCCATTACGACTACGGCAGCTGCCATACTTCCCGCGTAGATCGTGCGTTTTAATTTCCCCATTGTTCCCATACATCCTTCACCGTGATCGCTTCGGGCAGGACATCTCCCACTGTGCGATGAATCGTTGTTGTATAGAAGTAGTTGCTCTGCAAGAAGGAGCGTGTATCTTCAACTGCGGCCATGGCGCCATTGAATAACAAGCCGCATCTTGATGCATAGCTGGCCGCGAACTCGATATCATGACTGACCATGACAATTGTGGTACCCGCTGCGCGTATCATTTCAAGCAATTCAGCCAACCGGTGCTTGGAAATAGGATCGAGTCCCTTCGTCGGCTCATCCAGCAGCAGCAGCCTTGGTTCGGCCAACAAGACAAGCATGAGCGCTATTTTCTGCTGCTGCCCCCCGCTTATATCGAACGGATGCTTATCCATAATCGACTCAACTTCAAAGCGTTCTGCGAGTTCATTCAGCTTCTCGATGCTGCTATGCTCGCCTAACCGCCTTAGCCGATCCATCAATTGCTCCCTCACCGTGTCTCTAGTGAAATAGAGCATCGGATTCTGCGCGACATACCCGATCATCCGACTCCGCTCTACTGTAGACTTCCGCAGCAAGGACTTGCCCGCATACAAGATGTCTCCTCGTTGAGGCTTATGTGCACCCGCAATTTGCTGCAGCAAGGTGGACTTCCCAGATCCGTTGGCGCCAAGCAGGGCGAAGAATTCACCCTCTTGAATCGATAGAGACAATCGCTTCAGGACGAGGGGCGCATTTTTGCCATAGCTAAAATACAGCTCTTTGCATGTTAACAACGGCTCTACTTGCTGCCCACCAACCTTCACTGATTCAGACAGGCTCTTCCCAGCAGCTTGCCGTTGTTCTTGCTTGCCAGCAAGCCATCTTCTTCCCTCTTTCACACTCATAGGCACTGCTCGGGCATCACTGACTTTCTCTATTCCCAAATAAAGCTGACTGATAGATGGAAGATACGGCAAAAATAATGCATCTTCATCCTTCCATATTTGCTTCATCACCTGATCAGGAGTGCCAAGATATGCGATCTTCCCCTGATTCAGCATGACAAGCTGCGTCGCATGGGGAACAACTTCTTCAATTCGGTGCTCGCTGATTATAATCGTAAGGGAGAATTCTTCATTAATTCGGGAGAGCAATTGGATGAACTCTTTGGCTGCGATCGGATCAAGCTGAGCAGTAGGCTCATCCAGCAGCAGTACCCTCGGTCTTAATGTCATTACGGACGCCAAATTGACGAGCTGCTTTTGCCCGCCGGATAACTCATGTATCGGGAGATGGAGCCATTCCTCCATGCCAAAGAACTGTACGAGTTCCCCCACTCTTCGCTGCATTTGCGCGGTTGAATAGCCGAGATTCTCCATGCCAAAGGTCAATTCCTGCCACACCGTATTCATGACAATCTGATTGTCTGGATCTTGAAATACCATCCCGATTTCTTCAATGGATCGTCGCTCATCAAGCTGATCTAGAGCAGTTCCTCTATAATAAATACTGCCACTCCGATTGCCTTCCGGCCTTACTTCCCGTTTAAGCTGGCGAAGTAGTGTAGTTTTGCCTGATCCTGATGAGCCACACAACAGCACGAATTCTCCCTCTTCAATGATGATGGTGATATTATCAAGCGTTTTCTCTGAACAATTGGGATACTGAAAACTTACATCTTCGATCTGATAGTGCGCCATAACAGCTCTTCCTTTCCGTTCATTACGATCGGGATGAAGATAAATACCAAGTAACATGCTGCATGCAGCCATAGCTGTGGCGACCACTCCAACGACTGCAGCCGTGGATACACTTGGAACCGATTAACGCCGAATAAGCCGCCAATCACAATATTAGCTCCCGTCACGACCATGATCCATGATACAAGGACATCCCTACTATCCATCTTGTAGGATATTGCACTCGTTCTCTTCCCAACGCCATATCCTCTCGCACGCATAGAGCTAGCTGTTTGAAGCGCTTCTTCCAGCGACCAGCTAATTAATGTATGCAGGGTCTCCATGCCTTCGCGCATAAGGTGCTTCTTGCTGGCTTTTGGATGCAGGTAACCAAGAACACGTTGAACCGTCATAATCTGCTTCAGCCGTCTCGTCAGCAGCGGCACAAAACGGAGAGTTACCGTAATGATAAAGGCCGTTCGCGGGGCGATTGGCGTTAATAGATACAAAAATTTCTCTGGCGTGATAACGAGATTGTAAGCCACAAATGCCAGCAGTATATTCAGCAGTGATAATGCGAATAGAGCACCATATATAATCGATTCCAATGTAATCGGGCGGTCGAATACATACCATAGAATCGTAGCTCCACGACTAGAGAAGAAGGGATTGAGCAAGAAAATAATAATAGCCATAATCAAGTATCCCTTAATTCCCTTCTTGAGCGATCTCCCTCCATCCAAGGATAGATTCAATAGAATGATACTAAGTAAAGTAAGAACTGAATATACAGGATGCGTGAACATCATGCATGAGAGCAGCAGTACGGCAAAATAGGCGAAACATAATCGCGGATGTAATGTGGAGAAGCCGTGTATCATATTAGCTCTCCCCATCCCATAGTCCGTCGTCAGTACCCGCTCCTAAGTCCTTGCCTAGATCCTCCGTATACAGCCATTGAATATGGTCTCCAGGATGAATCGGCCATACGCCTGCGCTACGGTTCGGAAATTTACTATTAATGCTGTACATCCAGCCGCTCCCTGATCCCTTGTCGAACTCATATAAATTATCAATACCTTTTACATAAGCAGTTGCACCGGAACCGCTGAAGTCCATTTGAATCTTCTTAGCACGCGTCGCTTTTTTCAATACATCCATTACGGTTTCCGAATCGCCAATTTCGATTTCCTCTGTGCTCATGATCGTACCAACATCCGTGGATCCCACAATCGTAAGCTGCACGGTAGTAGTCTGTGGAGGCTTTGAATCTGGCTGAGAAGCAACTCCTTTGTTCGGTGTAGACTTTCCATCTTGCTTATTGCTGCCCTTGCTCTCCTTTTCGCCTGCATTCCCCTTGCTCTCTTTTGCAGAAGGAGACGTGCCAAAAGGTTTTTTATCCTTTGGAGTTACATCCGATTTCACAGAAGACTCCGTTGCTTTACTTACGATGCTTTTTCCCTGCGTTGTTTCAGTAACCTGATTTTTCTGTTGGCCTTCCTCCTTCGCCGATTCTTTACTTGTAGTAGACGGATCAGAGCGTGTGTCCTTGTGATCTGGGTTATCCGTGTCTCCTGTTTTGCTTCCTATGTCCTGCACTGTATCAGACTTGGGATCAGCTGTTGCTTGAGGCAACGATTCTGGATTCCCTTGATCCTGCTTCTGTTCGGATAGATTAGCAGTCTCACTTGCCAGATCCTTAGAGGCTTGGCTCGGGTGCTCTTGCTCTTGTGCCGTTGTATGACCAGCCAGCCTCTCATCCTTCGGCTGACTGCCATTTCCGCCATATATCCATACCGTGGCAATTACAATGGCCAGTACTGCCAGTCCAGCTAACCATTTCTGTTTGTTGCGCTTTATCCACGCAAACCATTCGGACATGTCCTCACCTCTATGCCATGCATACTCGTTAATGATGCAAGCTTGCTATCATGTAGTTCCGCTCATACGGAAAGAAGGAGATTGCTCTCCTTCTTTCTGATCGTGCAAATTATTGAATGCCGTGCAGTCTTACCATGACAACAGCAGCCATTTCCCTTGTCACATGAAGCTGTGGTTTAAAGTAACCGTCCTCACCCGACATCAGACCTGCTTGATAGGCATATTTGACGTAGGGCAATGCCCACTCAGCTACTTGCTGTTGATCTTTCGGTCCTGCCGATGAATCTGCATCCTTCGGAAGACCCTTCATTCGTACGAGCATAGCTGCCATCTCTTGTCTCGAAATCGCCTGGTTCGGTGCAAATTTATTTGCCGAAACACCCGAAATCAGACCTTTTTCTTTCGCAGTGGCAACATATCCTGCATACCAAGACGAAGCACTTACATCGGTAAATCCTGAATCTGTGCCTTGTGGCTGTAAACCAGCATATTTCACGATCAATGCCGCGAACTCAGCCCGACTTAATTCCCGCTTCGGTTCAAATTGGGATGCGTCCTTATCTTTACCCGTACCCTGCATAAACCCGAGTTCCGTTGCTTTATGGACTGCTTCTTTTGCCCAAGCAGAAATGGAGGCATCGTCTGTGTACGTTATTTTCTCATCCTTTGGCTTCTGCGTGCCCGTCGATGCGGCGTCCGTCATCACATACAGGCTTGTTCGATTCGTCAACACGCGATCATAGGCTGTCAGCGCAAGCAATGCTTGCTGTGTTGCCATATAATTGCTCGCTTCGCCTCGTGAATGCGCAAATCCGCCGTCTGTATTGAAATACGTACGCAGTGCTTTCAGCAAATCCCCATCCTTCTTCACGAATCGCTTGTCTTCCAAGTCAATTCCAAGACCGGACAGCGCAATAATCACCTGCGAGATGCTCTCACTCGTTTCAACACCCCATGCTTTAAATCCGCCGTTAGCGAGTTGTTGCGAAGACAACCAAGACAATGCCTTATCTGTGGCTGCTTTGATCTCTTTGCGATCTTGATATTTCGCCAATGCCTGCAATGACATAGCAGTCATATCGATGTCGCTCACAGCATTAGACTCTTTGCTAAGCGGGAACCCGCCGTCTGAATTTTGTTGAGCAAGTAATTGCTGAATCAGCTTATCCCTTGTCCAGAGTGCATCGTTTGGAACGACTGTTTTGTTCGCATCCAAGGCTAATAAAGCAAACACAAGACCGTTCGTACCTTGATTTGTCATGCGCCCATTATTATAGATTTTCTCTAAGAGGTTGAAGCCTGCTATATTACTTGGATCCTTGCCGATTGCCGTAACAGCCAAAGCCATGCGTTCATAGTCAGTAACTAATCGGAATTCTCCTTTTTTCTCTTTTACATAGTTTTCTAGAATCGCGTAATACGTAGAAGGAACTTGCTTACCTGAACGAGCCAGCGCCATGACGTCCCAATCATTAAAGTTGTCTTGAACGGTGAATTTGCGGTTGCTTAGTATCCATGCTGAAGCACCGTCAATAAGGCTCTTAAGCTTAGCAGACTCTTCTACCTGCTTCGGTGTAAGCGCGCCACCGCCCGTTCCTGCCCCCCCTGGGTGAACTGGCAATCCAGGTTTTCCTGGGGTTTCCTTGTTTCCTTCGAATTTATTACCAACATCTTCTCCTAAATTTGTCGTGTACTGCCAACGAAGGACATCGCCATTCTTCAAGTTGTAGATTCCCGCACTATAGTTCGGGAACTTACCGTTGACGGAGTACATCCAACCACTCAAGCTCCCATTATCGAACTCTGCCAACCCATCGATTGCCTGAATATAGAGGTTAGCCCCTGAGCCGGTGGATTCAATGGAAATTCCTCGTTTCTCAGCAATGCGTTCAAGCGCTGTATACGCTGTATCTCCATCCTGCAGTTCGACGCGAACCGGTGCAATGATATCCCCTTTGCCTACGGTACGCTTTTCAACTGATAGCGTGATTGTATTAGTGGCTGGAGGGACTACGACGCCACCATTGCCCGCATCATCTTTGACTTTAGAGCGATAAGTTACGAACTCAGTAAAGTGCGTCGTTTTAACAATTAAATGTCCGTCTTGAACGTATGAATAAACCTCGTCTTTTCGTGCCGATGAATCATTATATTTCGGAATAGGAGCAAACGCCCCACTTGCATTAACAAATCCAGCTTCTTGATTTGCCTGACCCTTAAAGGTAAGAGTGACATGCTGACTGAATTGAATATGCTGATCACCGCCGACTTTTACACGGGAATCAATTTGAGAAGTCTCTTTGTTTTTCAATGAAAGTTCAGCATTTATTTTGGCTAGTAACGCACTCTCGTTCGTCTCCAAACTCCGCGGCATTTCCAATTCATTATTCCAAGGAGAAGTAACTTCAGTACCGCTATCAATATTCAAGTTGGCAATTGTATGATTCGCGAGAATTTTAGGAAGTTCTGCCGCTCTGAATTCCAATGACAACTTTTGTGAAGAGAGCATCTCCTGCTCCGTCCCCAAGAGAACTTCCTTCGTGTGTTCATCTAACTTTATATGAGAATCTCCTGTTGGTAAGGCACCAATATCAAGCCCTAAATTACAGGTGTAACTCCACTGAAGGACATCCCCATCAACCAGCTTATGCTTGTCTGCACTGTGAGCATAGAACTTTTGGTTAACGGAGTACATCCACCCACTGTTAGGTCCTTTATCGAACTCACCTAAGTCAGCAATAGACTGTACATAAAGTGATTCCCCTGATCCTACGTATTGTAAAGGTACCCCTGTCACATCTAACAATCTTTTCAATACGGTAAATGCTGTATCATCCTTGAATAGGGGTACAGAAATAGGACTAATAATCTCCCCTTCCCCAATAGAACGTTTCTCTACAGAAATTGTTACCGCGCCAGTTACCAGTGGATCAACGACTCCTCCTCCATTGCCGTTATCTCCGCCAGGCGTATCCTTTATTTTTGCGATATATGCTAGAAACTCACCGAATTGCTTCGTCTTAATGACTAGGTCGCCTACACTATTGGCATAGGAATAGAACTCATCATGTCTAACGGATTCATCAGTGTATTTAGGTATGATTACGATTGTTCCGTTCGCTTCCATGAGTGCTGCTTCTTTATTGCCTTGCCCCTTCAAAGTAAGAGTTGCATGCTTATCAACATGAATATCTTGATCTCCGCCAACCTTAACACGGGAATCAATTCCTGTTGCCTCTTTATTATAAGTGGACAAGCCTCCATTCAGCCCGGAAAGTAAAATATCATCACTTCCACTTAAAATTCTAGGCAATTCCAGCTTTCGATCCCATGAAGAAATTACAAATGTGTTCGGTTCAATTTCTAAATATGTACTGCTTGTAACGGAAGCTACATGGGGCAGCTCATCTTTCGAAAATACAAGTGTTACTTTGTTTTCTGAAAGAGGTTCCTGTTCCGATCCCACACTTACATTTGTTTCATTCTCACCGACTACAATTGTCTTGTCCCCAGATGGATTAGGATCGGGTACCGAGCCAATATCCTTGCCCATATCGGTTGTGTACTGCCAGCGAAGAACGTCCCCACCCTTCAATGTATATATCCCCGCGCTATAATTCGGGAATGCTCCATTCACGGAATACATCCAGCCGCTTAACGGTCCCTTATCAAATTCCCAAAGTGGATCGATGCCTTTGATATAAACCGATTTGCCTGAACCACTGTAGTCAAAGTCAATGTTTCGATCATCGAGCTCTCTTTTTAAAGCTGTGAAGGCTGTATCTCCTTCATACAATGGTATTGTTACTGGTGCAAGGATATCCCCTTGACCAACGGATCTTATTTCAACGGACAATGTCGCTGTTCCAATCGATTTAGGCAATTCCAAGCTAACTGCCAATCCATTGCTTTCCTCTTGTCCCGTTACGGCAGCTCCAAGAGCTTGAACCGTAAGTCCGCCAGTAACAGCACGGCCTTCAAAAACGAGCTTTGCTTTTTGACTATTAAGAAGTGAGATTGTTTTTAGTTTCAGTTCAGTCGTTCCTGGCTTTACTAGCCAACTGTCAATCTGCGACGCTTGAGGCGTAAATGAATCTCCCGCAAGCTGTACTTCGACCGTTGGATTTACAGCGCCCTGTTGAATAGAAGAGACTGTAGAAATCATCGGCTGACGACCATAATAGAAATAGAGGTCATCGCCATTTTTTATCTCATATGCACCTGCTCCTACAGAAGGAGCACTTCCATTCACTTTGTATTTCCAACCATCGCTACCGCCAAGTTTCCCTTCATTTTGACCAGCAACGGATGTTAGTCTTGCTTGATCCCCATTCCCCAAAGTAAGGTAGGGAATTGATGGATTGGCTTGATCCAGCGCTAGCTTTAGTGCATCCAATGCGGTGAGCTTTTTGTTGTTTGCATCCAAGGAAATTTGGTTAGGTTGATAAATGAAATCGTCAATCCCTTTGACACTAACCTGCACATTAACATGTGATTGATCCGATGGAAGCTTCACTTCCGCGAGGCGACTCCATACCGATTTTCCATGCTTGATGTCGAGCAACGCAACAAGAGCCTGCTCGGTAGCCATCCTATTTGCAGAAGAATCTGTTAATTTCCATTTGAACGATCCATCATTTTGTTGGAAGCGTGCATACGCATCGATAACTGTTCCGTTAGGCTCTTTCCACTTTGCTGACAAGACATCGTCGCCTGCAGCAACCAATCCCGATACGGATGTAGATAAGCTATTGGAATTATCTCCGGATCCCCATGTACCAACGGAATCAAACCCTCCATTGTCCAATTGGCGTTTTTTCAACAATTCCTTAGCTCGTTCAATTGCCGCATCTACCGCGCTCTGTCCTTGGTATTGACCGAGTGCAAGCAGCGCCATACCAGTAATGTCAGTATCTCCTGAGCTGCCGGTAGCTGACAGTCCATAACCTCCGTCTGCGTACTGTGCTTTAAGCAGATAATCGAGCGCTTTTTGCTTGGATGCGGCATTCCATGACCCCATATCCTGACCAAGCTTCTCACCGGCGCTTAAGGCAAGCATTGCCCAAATGTGTTTATTAACTCCACCGATAGCACCCGTTGCTGGATCTTGCTGTGCTGCCAGCTCCGCCCACAGATTCCGGTTCGTTTCCCAAGCGTGAGCCGGATTCTTTCCTAATGCAAGCAAGCCATAAATATATCGAATATGATCGGTGCCTCCTGCATTTGGTCGAAGTCTTGGCTCTTTTGTTTCCCATGTAGGTAATCTCCAAGTTCCATCATGCAAATCTTGACCCGCACTCCACAGAGCAACAAGCTCCCACCATGAATCACTTACAGCATCTTGATTAGAAGCATCCTTATAATAGTCCTTATAGTATTGAACCGTATGTTCAATCATGTTATTTAACTGAGTATTGCCCTGCCCGCTCGCCGCTCTTATGACTTGTGGCTGTACAAGAGATAACAACAATACGATACTTAGTAATGCAGACAAGCTCTTCTTCAACATTCTGTTCGTAATCATCTTCAATGTCTGATCTCCTTAATATGTCGATATGAAGGCAATAAAAAAACACCTTTCCATGTTAGAAAGATGTTAGGTAACCACTTCGATGCAGCTAAATACACTAGTAATCTCCTACTAGCAGCACGAATAAACATCCCCCTCCCATCCTCGTGAGAAATATAGAGCACTTATATGGCAGGTCTCCTGGCTTCGCATCATCGCTCGACAATCTACCTTCCCGTTAGCTCAGTTAACAGTGGATAAAAGCCTTGATTGTCAGCTCTGCGTTACAGTGGCGGGACCGCGTCGAACTCGCATCGACTTCCCTATTAAGCTGAGCATGCACAGCACCATATAAACTATTTCTATGTAATTGCGATAAGAATACGTGGTTTTATTGTAGCAAAATTTAGCATGACGGACAAAGAACTTTCTCATAGACAGCACGAAAAAAAGCGACCTACCCATTGGTAGGTACGCTTTTTGTAAACTACAAAATATTTTTAGCTCATAGCTGCCTGATCGGCACCAGCACCGCTTTCTTTCTTAATCTGCTTGCTGCGAAGCTGGCCACAAGCAGCATCAATGTCTGTGCCATGCTCCAACCGCACGCTGCAGCTAATGTTATGTTTCTTCATGACATCATAGAAGCCACGAATCGACTCCTGCTCGCTGCGCTGATACTGGCTGTGCTCATCAACTGGATTGTACGGAATTAAGTTCACATTGACCTCGTCCTGCATCTTCCATTCTTGAATCAGCTGCACCAACTCAAGTGCGTGCTCCTGCTGATCGTTCACGTCCTTCAGCAAAATATATTCCAGCGTCACCCGTTGGTTCGTCGTGTTGATGAAGTACCGAATCGCCTCCATCACCTTCGCAATCGGAATCGCGCGGTTAATTTTCATAATGCGCGTGCGCAGCTCATCATTCGGCGCATGCAAGGAAAGTGCCAAGTTCACCCGCAGATTAATATCTGCAAAGTCTTTGATCTTATTCGCCAAGCCGCTTGTTGATACCGTAATTCGTCTCGCTCCAATTGCCAGACCTTTGTGGTCAGTAACAACCCGCAAGAAATCAACGATATTCTCAAAGTTATCGAATGGCTCTCCGATACCCATCACGACGATATGGCTGACCAGATCACCCTCACCCACTGCATCCAAATGGTGCTGAACCTTCATGATCTGCTCCACAATCTCGCCGCTCGACAAGTCGCGGCTCTTCGCCAGCAGTCCGCTCGCACAGAAGCTGCAGCCGATGTTGCAGCCAACCTGAGTCGTCACACATACCGACAGCCCGAATTTGTGTCTCATCAACACCGTCTCAATCAAGTTGCCATCCTGCAGCTTGAACAAGAACTTGATTGTGCCGTCAGCCGATTGCTGCTTCACATGCTCGTTAAGCGTATGAATAACGAAGTGTTCGGACAGCAGTGCTACGCTGGCTTCATTTACTTCTGTCATATCAGCGAAATCCTTGACCCGCTTGCGATATAGATAATCCCACACTTGGGATGCCCGTGACTTCTTATGCCCCCGCTCCTCTAACCAAGCGGCCAACTGATCCAATGTTAATCCATAGATGGATTGCTTATTCATCTAGTGCCCTCTTTTCAACACGTCAAAATTCTGTCTTACTTGCTTATAAATGCTCTACCTACAAGTGTCATTCCTTCTATAAATCACTGAACTTCCTCTATAATCTGATTATTATTGTCCCAGAACTTCTGAAATATAACAAGAGTCTTTCCCGTTATAGTCAATAAGTGATTGTTTTCATAAGGGATGTCGAATGCCATCAGATATAATTAGCTTAAATGGAAAAGGGGCGCCAGTTGCGGCGCCCTCTCTTCTATTATTTAGAACCCATAATTATATATAACATAACCATTCTGCTCTCTATATTATTTATTCTACTTTCGTTCCATGCGAACGAGATTGCCGAAGTTATCGAACTTGGCTACGATAGACGCATTACCTTTTCTGCTAAACGTGTAGTCGCCCCAGTCCTTATTAACCTTCACCTCGTAGGAAGATAAGTCTACGCCCCACAATTTCTTCGCGATAGGCTTAGCGATCGCAACACCTTGCTCTTTTGTCAATGATTTGCGCTTCTGATTATCCGTTGTAGGCTTAACATTTATGGATATAAGCTTGCCCGTTTTTGCTTCAATTGTGGCAGCAGCCTCGACCACGAACGCCCGGTTATTCTCGTCTATCATCACAGCCCCATTTTTCCTGAAATCACCTTTAACCTCTATTTTCCTTGCTAGCTTCCATTCTTCTCTTCCTTCATATTTTTCGTATTCAATGTTCGTAAATGGTTGAACCTTATCGATTCCCATACTTTTTACAGCCTGCTCTGCCACGCTTATGATTTTGCGCTCCACATCCGCTGCCTTGTATGTAAAGCGGAAATTTAATGGCTTATTTGTCTTTGTATCGATTTGAACGAATTGATTGTCTTTCGCTCCGAAAGTCATCGATTCTGTTTTATTGTCTGCGATATTGTTCTGGAAAAAGTGAGCTTCCGTAAAGACCAGCTCCGCATTTTTGCGAAATTGCTCCGCTGCTGACTGTGCTGCCTTCAGGTACGATGCGTACTCATCAGTTACCTCATCCATTTTGAAGCTCAGCGATATGGTAAGTACCTTGCCGGAAACTGCATCGACCGATACAACGGCACTCCGATCCTTGGATTGGATGATCCAATTCTCTTTTTTCTTTTTATCTACAAAATAACTATCCTTGAACGCTTCCTCCAATTGAAATGCTTTTCCGTTTCCGTATTGCTCAATCGCCTTCTCAGCCGACTCTGTCAACTTTTGATCTACATCGCTATACTGAACAATTCCCGTCCCTCCGTTATTCCCGCCGGCCTGTTCCGCCATAGCCGGAGTTGCAGCGAACAAGCTGCATACGAGTGAAAGCGCCAATAATGTATTCATTTTCATTGAAAAATACCCTCCTCGTATAAGTCCGTTTAATCTTGTATTCCCTCAATCGGAATCAGCTCCAACTTCCAGAACTCACCCTTTGCATTGACGGTTCCTTTCATCGTCATCGTACCTTTTTTCGTGAATGTATATTCATTGAGCTTGACGCTCACATCGTAGCCTTCCATATCGATGCCGAATACCTGCTTAACGGTCGAAATGACCTTACTGATAGCCTGTTCTGGCGCATAAAGCAAAGTTGCGTATTTCTTCCGTGCAGCTTGCTCATCGCCAGGATAATCATCTTTATAGCTTTGCTGAACCGACCAGACTCGGCTCGTCCGTACCCCCACTCTGGCAAAGAGATTCCTATCACGTCCAATCTCCCATACATGTTCCGTTGGAGTCATTCTCTGCATCATGGTTGTGGATCGCAATGCCTTGCCTTCCGCAAAAAGTGGATACGCCTTCTCCGCTGCAGCCTTGGCCTTTTCATTGAAGCTTCCATTTTCATACCGCAGTTCTGCCGCCTCCACCTGGCCCGTTACCGCATCAATCGTAATGGAAGCTTGGTCATTATGGAACGACCAGCTATTAAGTTCCTTAGATCTCACACGGACAGCCTTCGCGAATGCGATCGGTTGTTCAGGCTTCATTTGCCGCAAGGTATCTTCAACCGTCTGACGCAGTTTGTCATTCAATTCATGGTATGGAACGGCACGTTGTACAGTAATGGGCTCTGCCGCTTCTTTGAGCATTATGACAAAACTCTCGCCGTTATCCTTGGCATATAGGAACCACCGATCGCTGTAATCTGCGACGCCATACAGTTCGGCTGGCTTGTTTGGAGCGAGATCATGCATTGCCTGTTCCGCCTTGCTTACGATTTCAGGCTTTAACTCCGCTACTGTCATCTCATATATCGGTTCATCGTAACCTGGAGGGAGCGGTTCAGCCGACGGCACGAGCGGAATGCTCCAACTGATTGGTGTCTTCTTCGTCCAACTTTCCAAGGATACGTTCAGGCTGCCAGGGATCTCAGACTGACCTTCGAAAAAGAACAGCGTACGATTGCGATACTTTCCTTGCGAATCCTGCTCCAGTTCTGTCGCCGACTCCGCTCTAATTTCCTTCCCCTGCTTGTCCATCATGCGCCATTCCAGATCTAGCGTGTCAGAACCAAGCTGCTGTTCAGCCTCCAGTATCCACCCCTTGCCTTGAAAGGCTTTGTAGCCGTCCTTCATCTGCTCAGGGACTTCTTCTGTCTTCATTCGTGCCTTGAAAACAATGCTCTTCCCCTTCACCTCCTTCCTTAACGGCTCCTTCATCAACGCCGCTGGATCGAGTGCTATAGAATCCCCTTTAGAGAATCGTTCCTGTGTATAGATTGCTGTCATTTCCAAGGTCAAATCCTTTGTCTCCTCAAAAGGAACGAACGCATGGCGGTACCTCATATGCCCCAACGTTCCTTGACCATGCAAGGACTGTTGAAGAACATTCTTATTTCCGATGGCTAATTCTCTGCGCACCAAACCATCATATGCAGCCACTATATCTCCTTTCCCATCTTTAATTTCATACCGGAACATTGGATCTGTTTTCTGAACGCTTCTCCATGCCTGTGTCTCATTGACTTGCAGCAATAGCTCTGATTTACTTGGCCCATGACGAAGCTGGTTAACATCTACGCTGAACCCCATCTGTGATTCATATCGCTTGTTAAGTGGCACGATAGTTGTAGAAGCCTTCGCCTTCATCAGATCAATAGGTACGTCCAAGTGCCATTTCCCCCGCGTCTTGCCGATCTGATTGATATCGAAGCGCACCGTAATCTGGTTTGGCAGATCTGACATATCTGAAATCTCTTGGCCGGGCACAAGATCGTCTAGCGATAGGATTAGAATTCGATCGTTCCCTGCATGGGTCTGCTGCAACCGAAGCGGAAGCACCTTCCCCTCGCTGTCCACGATCTCGTATCGGTTCACGTACGGATCATCTTCGGATCCGTTCGGGATGAACGTATCGAACAGCCGATCCGAATCCATGGACTTCCCGCCCTGTTCGATGCCGTACAGAATTGAAATGCGCAATACATCGTGAATCGCTTCTTTCACCTTCAACGTAATTCCCTGATCGGTTACTTGCTTGTTGATCGGCACCGCAAACCCCTCGTCCGCCGCCTTCTTCAAGCCTTCATCCGTTTTGTTCAACGAGAACCATGATTTCACGACTTCAGCAAATGTAGGAGAGGTAGCTGCACCCAGCGCGACGGCCAGAACAAGTCCTGCAGCGGTGATTCCCGCCACCTTCGCAATCTTCATGACGCCGCCCGTTTGCCGAAGCTCTCGCTTCGCTTGCCGCACACCCATGATGCTTCGCTCGCGCAGCTCCTCTGGTATATCGATTTTCTCTATTTCCTCTATAATTCGATTGCGCTGGCTCATGAGATTTCACCTCTCTTCAAACTCTTCCGAAGCTTGCCCAATCCCCGGTATAGTATCGTTTTCGCGGAACCCAAGGGAAGCTCCAGCATGTCCGAGATGTCCTGGAACGTATACCCCTGATAAAACTTGAGCAGGATGACGCTCTTCTCTTGGCCATCCAATTCGTCGAGCAACTCCTGCAAAGTTACGGCCAAGGGAATATCCTCCTCGCAGGAGCTTTCTATTTGCTGCTCGGCATACTCGGGCGAAAACGGAATGATTTTATTGCGCTGCTTCAATATATAAAGAGAGCGATTAATCGCGATTTTGAGAATCCACGTTTTAAAATACTGCGGCTCCCGCAGGCTGCCGATCGATTTAAAAGCTTGATACGCAGTTTCTTGTACGATGTCGAGCGCATCCTCCTTATTCTTCACGTACATGTAAGCCATTCGATAGATGGCTTCCTCGTGCTGCTGGAATAGCTCCAGGAATGCCTTGTCGCTTCCCTTCTGCGCTTTCTTCACGAGCTTATGTATATCCATGTGGCATCGTTATCTCCCTTCCCTCTCATATCATTAGAGCACGGAAGAGAAATTTTGGCTTTGAATGAATAAAAAAAAGCCATCCCATAGGATGACTTAAAGCAGCTATAACGGACGAGAATCCAGTTATAACGCGGTTCTCTACTTAAAAAGGATTCACGCTTGTGGATCCTTGTCTGTATTAATCAAACTGTAGAATTGATTCTTCGCTAATTAATGTGCCATTGTTTTGCCCTTCACATATGTCGCGCATCGTCCCCGGTCGATCGAAGTTGAACACATGGATGGGCAGACGGAAGTCCCTTGCCAAAATAAATGCGGATTGATCCATCACCCTCAAATTATGCTGGATCACATCGTTATAATGGAGAGAAGCGAATTTCCTCGCATCCTTGTTCGTTCTCGGATCCGCCTCAAGCACACCGTCAACGCCTTGCTTCGCCACGAGCAGAGCGTCGCAATTCACCTCGATTGCCCGCTGTACGGAGGGATAATCGGTAGTGACGTACGGCTGGCCGTTGCCCCCGGCAAATATGACGATATACCCCTTCTCCAAATGGTGAATCGCTCGCAAGCGAATATACGGCTCCGCAACAGAAGTAACCGGCACGGCGGTCATGACGCGAACCTCCTTATCGGTCTTCGCCTTCAGTACGCCTCGCAGCATAAGACTGTTGATTACGGTCGCCAACGTCCCGATATTATCGGCCTCTGCGCGCTCAATCCCCCAACTTTCCGCCATATTTCCACGAAATATATTTCCTCCCCCAATGACGATCGACACCTCGACACCCAGCTCCACGACGGACATCACTTCACTAGCAATATGCTCTAGTCTGTCAGGAGCAAAGCCGAATTCACTGCTTCCTGCAACAGCACCGCCGCTAAGTTTAATCATAACTCGCTTGTATCTCGTCATCCCCACACCTCCGTAGAAATTGGCAAAATAAAAAAAACACTAAAGCAGCGAATGCCTTAGTGTTCTTATGGGATGGAAATATGAAATTGAACTCGCGAATGAACGGTTCGTCTTCGGCTTCCAATTCATACTCCCACTCCTTATCATCGTGATTTCCATCTATTGTAAACACTCTGCATGGAAAAATCAACATGATCTAGATCACACGATCATTGCTCCCTCCATCATAAGAGCGCAAAAAGATCCTCTGAATTTATTTCCATAACCCCCCTTTACAATGATTGGAAAGTCGTGCTATCTTATAATCAACAATGAATACTCAACGTTGACTATTGAAAAAGGAGATCATGACATGACCCGCTTAATGGTACTCGGATTATTGATGATGAGATCGATGTCCGGCTATGAAATTCAATCGTTTTTGCAGCAGTCGAGGACTGACCAGTGGGCGGGAATCCTCCCTGGCTCCATTTATCATGCGCTAAAGAAAATGGAGGGCGAAGCTCTCGTTCACGTGGAAAATGTAGAACAGACAGGGAATCGCACAAAAGCCACGTACGGCATTACCCCAGAAGGCAGAACGGAATTCCTTCGCTTGCTAAAGGAGTCATTCGCACTATCTTCCGTTCAACTGCCAACCACGCTGTATACAGCGGTTTCCTTCCTGCACTTATTGCCTAAAGAGGAAACGACTACAGCCATTGACGCGCAGATTCAGCTACTGAAGCAGGAGCTAGCTGATATGAAGGCCGGCCAAGTCGAGAAGGAGAAGGCGGCTTCGATTCAAGAATACATCTTGCTAACGTTCGAAAATATGTATGAGCATTACGAAGTTCAGCTGCGGTTCCTCCGAAAATTGCGAGAAAGCGTAGAGCGAATGCCCATAGATCCCGCCTCCGATTCTCTAACAAAGGAAACTCCAAGTAAGTTCTAATGGCAAAGAAAATGACAGGAACGGTTGCAAAGTGATATTTTCAACTATCATATGGAGGGATTGATGTATGTTGAAGCCAACCATTGAAATGGTAAGAGCAACAGAGCTGGCGGATGAACCTATAGCCATTCGCGTCAACGGACTGCAGGCCGGAAGTCGGTATAAGGTAGCTGCTGCAATGCCCGACGATATGGAGCGGAAGTGGCTTTCTGAAGCTGTATTTACAGCCGACATCCATGGGGCGATCGATACGTCAAAGCAAGCACCGGAATCGGGAACATACCAAGGCGTAGATGCTGGCGGCGTGCTCTGGTCGATGCAACTGCAAATGGATACAGGTGAGCTTTCTTACGATAATCCGAATTCCATTCCCTATTTCATGAAAATGAACATATCGCCGCAAACGATCACCATATCGCTGTACGACGACAGTCATTTGCTTGATCAAACCACCTTCACCACCAAGTACGTATCCGATCAGGTTCAAGTAGAAGAAATCAACGAAGGCTTCGTCGGGAAGTACTTCTTCCCTGGCCAGTGTTCGAATCTGCCTGCCGTCATTGTCGTCGGCGGATCGGGAGGCGGTTTCTTCTGGTCGGAACAAGTTGCGGCATTGCTTGCAGCAAGAGGGATTGCAGCGGTAGCCGTCGCTTACTTCGATTTTTACGGACATTATGGTCTATCAAGAGAATTGACTAACATTCCGTTGGAGACATTTGCGGAGTGCATTCGATGGCTTCAGGATCGGAAGGAAATCGATGAGAATCGCATCGGCGCAGCCGGCATCTCCAAGGGAGGAGAACTGGTGCTGTTGCTTGGCGCCACGTTCCCAGAGGAACTGAAGGCGGTAGTTGCATTCGCACCATCGCTGTATGTGCTGCAAGGAATTCGTATCGGCTCTTCTGAGAAGAGCTCTTCTTGGTCGTATCAAGGCAAGCCACTCGATTTCCTCCCGTATCCAGATGATTACGAGACTGCCATGAATTTCGATAAATCCAAGCTGAGAGATATTCATAATCGGGCATTTGAGAATACAGAAGCAAAGCAAAAATCGCAAATCCCCGTTGAGCGAATGAAATGCCATCTGCTGCTTATCTCCGGTGATAAAGACGAATTAGGAACAACGTCGGAAATGTCCGCGGAGGCCTTGCAAATCTTACAGCGCGAATCGTATCCTTATGAGACGTTCCACCTTCGTTATCCGAATGGCGGCCACTCTTTTCACATCCCGAACCTGCCACCGGTCAGCTTATCCCCGCAAGTCGAGCTCCGGGATGTAGCGCACGCTGAACGCGACGCCTGGACGAAGATGATGGAGTTCTGGCAGCAGTACTTATAGAACGCGGAGTTTCCTCAGCTCGAAAAAAACGCATAAAGGTAAAAATGACACTAAAATAGTGTCATTTTTGCGTTGGTGATTGGATAGCTTTTAGCCCACGATGGCTAAAAGCTTCTATCTGATTCAGTCGAACCGCTCCTTGCATTGTTCATGCGAACAGCCCTCATGGGCAATACCCAGCCCCTGCTTGATTTGATCCATTCGCATTTTTCCCCACTCATACATCATTTCCACGAGAGGCAGCAGCGTCATGCCAAGCTCTGTCATGGAATACTCAACCTTGGGCGGCACCTCTGGATATACCTCCCGATGCACAATTCCATCCTCCATCAGCTCGCGCAGCTGGTTGGTCAGTATTTTATGAGATACCTTCGGGAACAAACGTTGGAGATCACTGAAGCGATGCGGCCCTTCAACACCCAAGTGCCAGATAATGACGACCTTCCACTTTCCACTGATAATGGACAACGTCAACTCCTTCTCACAGTTAAAATCACCGTTCACGATTTTCTTCTTTATTTCTTCTCGCAATGTATCTGACATCGATTTCAAAACTCCTCATTTCTTCAATAAGTAACCTATAGGTAACCTCCGCACAAAAAAGTGCATTCTTCACAGCATAGAAAGGTGTCGGTACAATAAGACACATCTTACAGTGATGATCGCAATATTAAATCCACTTCATATTCAGAAGTGATTCCGTACATGCTGCAGCATGTACCTGGCACCAACTTAACTGTGTACCACGAATAGGAGGCCATATTTTATGATTAAAAAAGCTTTATTTATTATACCACCTGAACGATTTAATGAAGACGAGCTGTTCCAGCCAAAAGCTGCCTTGGAGCAGGCAGGAGTGAACGTCACCATTGCCAGCACCACAACCGGTGAGATCACAGGCGACTTCCAAGGGAAAGCCACGGCAGAAGTCATCTTCTCCGATGTGTCTGCTGCCGACTATGACGTCGTAGCTGTAATCGGTGGCTCTGGAACGAATGATTATCTATGGGATAACATGGAGCTCCAGCAATACTTGAAGCAGGCGCATCAGGATCGCGTGCTTGTATCTGGCATTTGCGCAGGCGCTGTTACGGTTGCCCGTACTGGACTGCTTGCAGACAGAGAAGCAACATGCTACCCGCTTGATATCCAAATTGATCAATTGAAAGCGAATCATGTTACGTATATCGCCCAGCATGTGGTTGCCCATGATGACATTATTACCGCCGACGGCCCGGATGGCGCCGCACAATTCGGTGCAAGCTTGGTACAAGCGCTCGACTAATCAACTAGCTGTATGCTTTACGCAAACAATAAGAAGCCTTCGGATCAGATTGAACTGCCGAAGGCTTCCCTTCTTATGTATTATAGGCACGCTTGCCTGATAGCTTCAATGCTTCGGTTCTTCGGTGCATCATAAATGCATTAATGATTGCCCCTGTTGTGCTTACCCTCTATTAAATCTAATGTCTGTCACTTTGCCGCTGTCCACAAACCCAATTTGCTGGTATACATTATTGGAGTCGGGATTAGTCAAGTCCGCATACAGCATCGGCTGCAGGGACTCTCTATGCAGCAGCTCACATACCTCCGCTACAAGGGCACTTGCATAGCCCTGTTTCCGTGATGCAGGCGGCGTATAGACCACATTAATCCGTCCATGGCGTGGCGATCGGTGCGCAATATTTGCCATCGATGCCGGCCGACCATCGACCATCCAGAAATATAGATTCCCTTGACCAATCAATCCTTCAGCCGCAGACAATTGGCTCTCAGGCGTGACGGTTACTCCATATGCACTTTCCGAGAATCCTGCCAAAAACGAAGCCACGATACCCGTACGATTTCCCAAAGCCTTTTCCATTGTTCCGCCTACATGCTGTGGCTTGAGCACTTTCGGACAGCAATACGATTCCATCCCCATGTGGGTGTCATAGTGCAGCTGTTTTGCATTCGCATACAGATTGGCAAATCGTTCCACTGTGTGCTGCAATCCCGTAATGCCAGGCAATTCAGGCAATTCATGCGATTCAAGCACTTCCGCAAGCTCTCTCAAGCGCTCATCACGTTCCGAATCCGTTATCTCCTTCGACATCCAAAGCCACCCATTATGTCCAGGAGACTGTGCAAATATCAAGGTGCCATCCTTCGACTTGAGACAAGTTGCCCCATCCAGCTCGCAAATGCGGTACAGCAGATTGAACGGCACCTCGTCCCGTTGAAAATAAGGGTTATTTACCAAGTCATCCGCTGTGCTCCATGATTCCAACATGCCATCCCCCCTGAAATTTTAACTGATTGTACGCCTATGAAATGTATCCGTCAATCCTTTTGAATAGTGGTATCTTTATCTTTAATAGCAGGGTTGAATCGATGAATAATGCGTAATAATGATTAATAAGATTTAACTAAGTTTAAGTTTCTTAAAGAAATATTATCAGAATAATTGATACATGGTAAGTAATGGGATATGATGGAGGTGTGAGGTGATGCTAATGTCGATAACATATGCGGAGAAGAAAATATTTGATATGAAATGCCGTGAAATCGCCGTCGAATTACTAGAAATGAACACTTACGAAAATAGTGTACTGCTATTTAAAGTTCTCGCACATGCATTAAAGAATAATGAACCTATTATTGATTCCTTCGATGAGTCTATTTTCGACAACACAGAGGTTTTTCAAGAGAAATTCTCCGTATTGCTGCACCACGCTCTTTTACAGGCGTGTAATTCCAATTCTGCCACTGACTCACCTGAACCCATCTCGCCTCCAACAAGGTATGCCAAAGAATATACGACCAAAGAGCTGGCTACATTTTTTGGGGTTAGCATGGTCACTATTCATAATTGGATCAAACAGAAACGCTTCGAAGGTGTAGATCTGGCTGGAGATAACAAACGCAATCATATTTCCGCAGACACGATATATATAACACCAGCTGGGAAAAGACTACTTGTCTGCGATATTGTACATATGTGGGAGAGCGAGCAACAACTCGTGACCTCAGCTCCCGAAGAAAATTCTCTATCCTACTACTCTCGTCAAATTGAAATATATGAAACGAAGTATAAAGGGAAATTCGAACAAACGCTCGGCGCAAGAAGTAATTTATCACCTGAAGAACAATCCGACGCTCAAGTTTGGAAACACTTTTTGGGGAGGATGAACTTTGAGCCTAGGAATTCCGAGGAGTAACTATTTTTTTATCGAACAAAACTTCTCAGATATTATTTTGGAGATTCGAAATGTTGTAGGTGTCCCATATAGCGATAAACGCACAATCCGTAAAGTAATTCTTTTTCATGATTTATCGAAAATGTACTGTACCGAAATAATAAACGATGCTGGGAATGACATCGAATTATTGGTATGACTGGTATGCCCATAATCAGCAGTTGATTATAAAATTCCATGCCCACTATCACCCAAATGGAACACCGAAGGAAATAACGGTTCATGATCCCTTCCATATTCAAACGCAGTACCACCGTACCTCTAATCAACATTTCCGTGAGTTGGTGCAAATTCTAGAGTTTGTTCGCCTCAGGCAGTTAAGTCTTAATCATATCCCTTAGATATAATCCTGCAAAATAGAATCCACACACTTATAATAAGCTGAAAGATTGATGTCCCAATATAGAACAAAAAGAGACACCCGTAGCTTGCAGCAACAAGCCTTGGTGCGTCCCTTCGTTATTATTATGAATTCATCATCTGCTTCACAAGCTCACGGTTGCGTTCCTTGAACACATCGTTGTGGGAAGATACCATTCCCCAGCTGTTTGCATCCGGCTGTATGAATTGCTTTGCCTTGTTCACCGCGTTGGCCGCATCCTGGAAGGCGCCTGCGATCAAGTGAAGCTTCCCGTCATGATGCAAAATATCCCCTGCTGCGTACAGCCCAGGAATCGAAGATTCACTGCTGGCATTGCCCGCCACATAGAAATCCTCTACCTGCTCAATCTTCAAAGCACTGTTGCCAATGAGGCTCGAATCCCGCTCATAGCCATGGTTAATAATCACTTCGTCAATCGGCAAAATTTCGATCTCGCCTGTCGCTTGATTCGTCAGTTCTACTCGTTCAATCGTCTCATGGTTGTCCGCTGCAATCAGCTTTGTAATGGACGTATTGAAGAAGCAGTCAATGGAGCTATTCATGAGCTGCGTAATCGTTGCCTCATGCCCAGACAAAGACTCCTTATCCTTCCGGTACGTCAAATACACTTTCTTTGCGACCGGCTCCAACTCGTTCGCCCAGTCAATTGCAGAGCTGCCGCCGCCCGAAATGACCACGACCTTATTCCTAAACTTCCTGAGCGATTTCACCGTATAATTCAAATTCGTTACTTCGAAGCGCTCTGCGCCCTCAATATCAAGCTTGGTCGGGTTCAAAATTCCCCCGCCGACTGCCACGATGACCGTCTTGGAGTAATGCTTCTGACCGGAGGCTGCCTCCAGAACAAAAACACCATCCTCATTGCGAGCAATCGATTCGATTTTCTCATTAAGTACAACCTCTGGATCGAACGTCAAACCCTGCGCCACCATTTGCTTGATTAGCTGCGCTCCAGTGACAGGTGTTAGTCCGCCAACATCCCAGATCATTTTCTCTGGATATACATGCACCTTGCCGCCAAGCTGTGGCTGATATTCGATCAGCTTTGTTTTCATTTCTCGAAGTCCACTATAAAAAGCAGAGTACAGCCCTGCTGGGCCCCCTCCAATTACCGTTACATCAAATAATTGTTCCTGATCCATGTTCTCTTCACTCCTCAGAAACTTGTTGGTATTGATTATCATTATCAATGATATCCGATTCATCACCCTTTTACAATAAAAATTACTATTGACATCCGATATGCAGGAATTTATATTATGGAAAGAAATGATCTTGATAATCATTATCAATTAATGTCGATAACGCTCGTTCGTCTTCATAAATGGAGGTTGAAGCATGGCTCGCCTATATACAGATGATTTAAGCATTGGTTACGGTGAACGCTTAATTGTCAAAAATCTAAGTGTACCTATTCCCGATAAAAAGATCACAACGATCATTGGCTCCAATGGCTGCGGTAAATCTACACTGCTCAAAGCAATTACTCGCATTATTCCCCACCAATCCGGGAATGTCATCCTCGACGGTGAGAACATTGCCAGAGAAAATACGAAGCTGCTGGCCAAGAAGATGGCTATTCTGCCCCAAACCCCGGAAAGTGCAAGCGGGTTAACGGTTGGCGAGCTTGTCTCTTATGGGCGATTCCCTTATCAGCGCGGCTTCGGACGCTTAACGAAGAGGGATATCGAGGTCATCGACTGGGCATTGGAAGTGACAGGAACGATTGATTTCAAATATCGCCCTGTAGACGCCCTCTCCGGTGGTCAGCGCCAGCGTGTCTGGATTGCCATGGCACTTGCTCAAGAGACAGAAATCATTTTCCTCGATGAACCGACAACGTATTTGGACATGGCTCATCAGCTTGAAGTATTGGAGCTGCTGCAGCGCCTGAATGATGAGCAGGAGCGTACCATTGTCATGGTTCTCCATGATCTGAACCAAGCAGCACGATTCGCCGACTACATCATCGCAATGAAGAACGGCGAGATCGTTAAGGCTGGCGATTGTGAAGAGGTTATGACCTCAGATGTACTGAAAAAGGTGTTTCAAATCGATGCTGAAATCGGACGGGATCCTCGAACGAACAAGCCGATGTGTATCACATATAACTTAATTAAAGGAGCAACAGCATCATGAAGAAGTGGTTCATCCCCTTTATGCTCATATTCGTGCTCGCAATTAGCGCCTGCACAAGCCCTGCTGCCGAGCCGAAGAAAGATGCAGCAGAGAACAAAGAAAGCAAATCTGACACGATTACATATCAGGCAGAAAATGGGCCAGTGAAGGTGCCTGCTGATCCGAAGCGTGTTGTCGTATTATCTTCCTTCGCAGGGAATGTCATGGCACTGAACGTGAATCTAGTCGGTGTAGATACATGGGCGAAGCAGAACCCTCGCTTTGAATCGAAATTGAAAGATGTTGCTGAAGTGTCTGATGAGAACCTGGAGAAAATTATTGAACTCAATCCGGATTTGATCATTGGTTTGTCGGGCATTAAAAATATTGACAAGCTGAACCAAATTGCCCCTACCGTTACATTCACTTACGGCAAGGTCGATTATTTAACACAGCATCTGGAGATCGGCAAGCTTTTGAACAAAGAAGCTGAAGCGAAGGCTTGGATCGACGACTTCAAGAAGCGCGCTGAACAAGCTGGCAAAGACATTAAAGCCAAAATCGGTGAAAATGCAACTGTCTCGGTTATCGAGAATTTCAATAAGCAATTGTATGTGTACGGCAACAACTGGGGCCGTGGAACGGAAATTCTGTACCAAGAGATGAAGCTGAACATGCCGGAAAAAGTCAAAGAAAAAGCGTTGGGACCTGGCTACTTCGCACTCTCTACTGAGGTTCTTCCGCAATTCGCAGGCGACTATGTCATTCTCAGTAGAAACATAGTTGGCGATAACTCATTCCAAGAAACGGAATCGTATAAAAATATCCCTGCCGTGAAGAACAATCGCGTGTTCGAGGTTAATATGAATGAATTCTATTTCAATGACCCGCTCACATTGGACTTCCAATTGGAGACATTCATTAAAGATTTCGCGGCAAGCAAGTAACGTCTGGAGAAGGAATTCTTATTTTTAAGAATTCCTTTTCCTGTATTCTAAGCACCATTATGAGAAAGGGACATTATGCATGGTGAACTCGAATCAACGTACGATTCCGTTTATAGGCAAATTAATTGTCGGAATCCTCTTATGTGCAGGAATGTTCGTCGTGGCAATGGTATTCGGCGCCGCTGACACTTCGCTGCGCGATGTGTGGCTTGCCCTTACGTCGAATGCTGCAAGTGACAACATTTCCGTTTTACGAGATATCCGTCTTCCACGCGAAATAGGCGCGATGGTCGTCGGTGCCGCCCTAGCTGTAGCAGGTGCGATTATGCAGGGCATGACACGCAATCCGCTTGCTGATCCTGGCCTGCTCGGGCTTACTGCTGGTGCCAATGCAGCGCTGGCCATTACACTGGCATTGATTCCTGGCGCCAACTATTATGCGATTACGATTGCTTGCTTCATTGGTGCAGCGGTTGGTGCATTTATCGTATTCGGCATCGGTGCAATGAAGAAGGGGGGATTCTCCCCGCTTCGTATCGTGCTGGCTGGTGCTGCCGTCACTGCTTTCCTTGTCGCGGTAGCGGAAGGAACAGGGCTTTATTTTAAGATATCTCGGGAAATTTCCTTATGGACTGCAGGCGGCCTTATCGGTACCAATTGGAGTCAGCTTCAAATTATCGTTCCTGTGGTCCTCGGCGGCATCTTGATTGCCATTGGCTTCTCTAGACAGCTGACCATCCTAAGCCTGAATGAAGAGGTCGCTGTGGGATTAGGCCAGAAAACACTCATGGTGAAGATCATCCTATTTATCGTCATCGTTCTGCTTGCCGGCGCATCTGTAGCACTTGTTGGCAATATGGCCTTTATCGGACTCATGATTCCTCATATTGTACGAGCTATGGTAGGCACGGATTATCGATTTATATTGCCAATGTCCATCTTTACGGGCGCTACCTTCATGCTGCTTGCCGATACGCTTGGACGAACAATCAATAGCCCGTACGAGACACCTGTAGCAGCCATCGTTGCCATGCTGGGTCTGCCCTTCTTCCTGTTCATTGTACATAAAGGAGGCAAAGCATTCTCATGATCTTACCCTCTCTGTTGAGAAAGCAGCGGCTTATTCTCGTATTGCTGCTCGGGCTTATTCTGCTAACCATCATCGTCGGAATGGGTCTCGGATACTCATCATTGTCCTATGATCGGCTGCTCCCTACCCTGCTTGGGCAGGGGACGTTCAAGGAGGATTTCGTGCTGTTCTCTATCCGAATGCCTCGCATCCTGATTACACTTCTATCCGGCATGGCTCTGGCTTTATCAGGAGCCATTCTGCAGGGTGTGACTCGCAATGATCTCGCCGATCCCGGAATACTTGGAATTAATGCTGGGGCCGGTGTATCTATTTCGGTGTTCTTCCTGTTCGTTCCCATAGACATGGGCTCATTCGCATACATGCTGCCTCTTGTCGCCTTTATCGGGGCTGTGCTTACAGCAGCTCTTATCTATCTATTTTCGTATCAACGGACTTCAGGGCTGCAGCCTGTACGGCTGGTGCTGACTGGTGTCGGTTTCTCCATGGCATTGTCAGGAACGATGATCGTACTTATCTCCTCGTCGGAACGAGCCAAGGTTGATTTCATCTCGAAGTGGCTTGCGGGGAATGTCTGGGGTGCAGATTGGCCATTTATCTGGGCGATACTGCCTTGGTTGGTTGTATTGATCCCCTATACCTTATATAAAGCGAATCGTCTGAACCTGCTGGCACTCAATGAGCCTGTCGCAATCGGAGTAGGCGTATCCATCGAGAAGGAACGACTGACATTGCTGATTGCTGCCGTTGCACTAGCTGCCGCAGCCGTCTCCGTGACTGGCGGAATCGCCTTCATTGGATTGATGGCGCCGCATATTGCCAGAGCATTGGTCGGCCCAAGGCACCAGCTGTTCCTTCCGGTAGCGATACTGCTAGGCGGCTGGATGCTGCTGGTGGCGGATACGATTGGACGCAACGTGTTGGAGCCTGATGGTATTCCGGTCGGCATCGTCGTCGCACTGATTGGTGCACCGTATTTCGTCTATTTATTATTGAAAAAGTAGTATACGTGTTATGCCCCTCCTACTCCTTCAACGAGTTAGAGGGGCTTTTTATATATCCAAGTACCGTGCATGAAGAACAGAATATCTAATCTTCCGTCTTGGCTTATTCCTATTCGAACTATCGGGTGATTGATGCGGCGGATGAACTCATAGCTGTTCCATGTACTTTTTAGGCGTAAACGAACTGAATTCCTTGAACTCCTTAATGAAATGATTCTGGTCGTAATACCCCAGCTCCGTCATCTCCTCCATTACCCCCTCATAGTTCGAACGCAGCAATGAATCCAATACATACTGAAAGCGCACGATACGGCTGAACAGCTTCGGGGACATGCCTACATATTCCTGGAATACCTTCGCAATATATCGTGACGAATACCCTGTATGCTGCGATAAATCGGACATACTTCGCGATCCGCTGCTGCTAATGATTTGCTCCGTTACATGCTTCAGCCAGGGCGGTGTCTCGTCCTCCCCTTGGATAAGCTGGCGATAGAACGATTCGAATATCGCGATTCTTGCCGGCATATTGTTCGCTGCCGCAATTTGCTCCAGCAGTATGGAGGAATTGCGGATCACATCAGCTAGTGGGATCTCGCGATCAGTGAACTCATGGGCGGGATAGCGAAGCACATGCCTGCCATAGCCGGGGAAGAAGCGAATCGCAAACACATCACAGTTCCCTTGGCGGAACCCGCCTTGCTTGCTTGAAGTCACTGTTCCGCATACGTTAGCGCTTGGGCGATCCTGATCACAGCAAATCATAATATCAATACTTCCATCCGGCAGTATCATCATCGAATGGCTGCTTGCTTCATTCAGTGAAAACGTATAATACTGAATCCCCATCGGTTTGGGGTAAGCCGACAGCCGATTATCGAAATAGTTCATCTGCTTCTGCTCAAAGGATGGCTGGTGAGGGAAATATCCTATGCTGTCAGGCAGTTCACTCATGACAACGATCACCCCCATAATAATTTATATTTTTCCCATCGGATTAATCTTATTAAAATCAAAACTTCGGTGTGCTGTCAATCCTCGTCTCCCATTCCCTCCTCGTTATCCCTCACATCTGAAGCCCTCGTCCTCATCGACAATTTTAGATCTGTTCCGATTTTTACTATATTTACACCCCATTATCCCGTATGATGGCAAACAAATAATCATATAGAATTACTCGGATATAGAAATCGAGGGAGGAACGCCGAATATGAACAAGAAGAAAAGAATACTCTGGGCACTGACCTTCACAGCTGCAGTGGCACTCACCGTGATCGCCACAGGATGCAGCAAGGCAGCCGATCAAGCATCATCTACCAGCGAGCAGAAGGTCAAGACCTTGCTAGTCGGCACGAGCGGCGGACCGAAGCCTTATGTGTATGTGGATCAGAACAACAACCTAGATGGCTACGACATTGCTGTCTTGAAGGAAATTGACAAGCTGCTGCCGCAATATGACATTCAGTTTGAGAAAACTGAGTTCCCAAGCATATTCGCTGGCATCGACTCTGGACGATATCAAATTGGCGCCAATAACATCACCAAGAAGCCGGAACGCGAAGAGAAATATCTGTTCGGCAACGAATACTACTACTTCAATCGCACCGTGGTAGTGGTGAAGAAAGGCCGTACAGACATTGCATCCATTAATGATCTTTCAGGAAAAACGATCCCAATCAGCCCTGGCGGTGGATTCGAGCAGTTGTTTGTCGAACAATTCAACAAGGAGCATCCGGACAAAGAGATCAAACCTGCTTACACCGATCAAGATCAGATCAAAACCTATCAAGACATTGCCAATGGTGCAGCCGATTTCACCTTTGCGGAGAAAGTCATGCTGAGAGACATTGAGAAGGAATACGGCATTGCGCTCGATACCGTAGAGCTTCCTAAGGAAGAAATCGAAAAGATTCAAAACCCGAAAGCCTATTTCATATTCAGCAAAACAGGCGACGGCCCTGCCATTCGTGATGCATTCGATGGTGCGCTGCGCACTCTGCTGGACAATGGCAAGCTGAAGGAGCTGTCCATTCAATATTTAGGAGCCGACTATACGAGATAATTAAGCCCGGCTCCATTCCAAATATCCATAAAGAAGTGATGTGCGATGCCCAATTTATTTGATGTAGAACTCGTGTTCAGTCAAATTCCTGAACTGCTTGCCTACTTGCCGATCACGCTAGGAATCGCCTTTGCATCCATGCTCCTTAGCCTGCTGATCGGTCTCGCAACGGCGCTTATCAAGATTAAGCAAATTCCCGTGCTCCGCTCTCTCGCGGCATTCTATGTCTCCTTCATGAGAGGGACACCGATTATCGTTCAGCTCTATCTGGCCTTCTATGCGGTTCCGATGGCTATGCAGTATATCAATTATTATTACGGGACGGACTACAATACGAACCATATTCCACCGATGATCTTCGTGCTCGTCACCTTTGCCTTGAATGAAGGAGCCTACAACTCAGAGAGTATTCGGGCTGCAATCCAATCTGTCGATAAGGGTGGCATTGAAGCCGGATATTCTATGGGAATGACGACAACGCAGGTTCTGCGCCGCATCATTTTGCCCGAAGCGCTCGTCGTTGCACTGCCAACCCTCGGCAATTCTCTGATCGGGTTGATTAAGGGCACTTCACTTGCCTTTGTATGCTCGGTTGTGGAGATGACAGCCGCAGGCAAGCTGATGGCTTCCCGCAATTTCCGCTTCTTCGAAGTGTATGTGTCGCTTGCAATCATTTACTGGCTCGTGACAATTGTGTTAGAGCGCCTAATTGCGCGCTGGGAGAAGCGGCTGAAGGTTAACGAGAGGAGGGTGGCTGCTGATGATCCGAATCCAAGGCTTACACAAAACATTCGGTAAACATGTCGTGCTGCACCATGTGGATCTGACGGTTGAAGAAGGTCAGGTTGTCGCCATCATCGGCCCTTCAGGCTCAGGCAAGTCTACACTGCTTCGCTGCCTGAACTTCCTGGAGACACCGCAAGCGGGCTCAATTGCACTAGGCGACTACGAGCTTAATATGTCCAAGGCGACGAAGCGCGACATTCTGTACTTGCGCCGCAATACCGCAATGGTATTTCAGCAGTTCCATTTACTGAAGTACAAGACAGCTCTTGAAAATGTTATGGAAGGTCTCGTGACGGTACAAGGAATGAAGACACAGCAAGCCCATGACATCGCAAGCAGCTACTTGGATCGAGTCGGACTTCAGGATCGGAAAGACTACTACCCTCGCGAGCTATCAGGCGGTCAGCAGCAGCGTGTGGGCATTGCCCGGGCACTCGCCCTTCAACCGAAGGTAATTCTGCTCGATGAACCAACCTCTGCACTTGATCCGGAGATGGTCGGCGAAGTGCTTGCCGTTATTCGGTCAGCTGCCAAGGAAGGACGGACGATGATTATCGTGTCTCATGAGATGGGGTTTGTTCAGGAAATTGCAGATAAAGTGATCTTCTTCGATCAGGGTTCGATCGTGGAAGAAGGAACACCGAAGGAAATCTTCAGAGCTGCGAAGCACGAGCGGACGAAGCAGTTCCTCTCCCGTGTCAGCCGACCTGCCGATTATGTGATTTAACGCTAAGAGATATAAAAAAGGAAGGTGTGTGAATCATGTCCACCGCTACAACGACTTCGGCGCCTGTATTATTTCTTGCACATGGATCGCCGCTCATCGCCATTCAGGAGAATGACTATACCCGTTTTTTAGCCCAATTTGCCAAGGATTTGCCTGTAAAGCCAACTGCCTTCGTCGTATTCACTGCGCATTGGGAGGTCGAATCCAGCACGCGAATAACGTACACGGACGATACCTACCACACCATTCATGACTTCGGTCCGTGGTGGATGGATGAGATGTTTGCTGTGCAGTATCCTGCTAAGGGAAATAAAGAGCTGGCTATCCGCATCCACAATCTATTCAGCCAACACGATATCCAGAGTGATCTGGATGCCGAGCGAGGGCTTGACCATGGAACATGGTCCTTGCTCAAGCAGTTCGATCCGAACGCTTCCACTCCTGTCGTACAGTTGTCAGTGAATCCGAATCTGAGCGCCAAAGATCAATTCTTGATTGGCCGTGCCATTCGGGAGCTGCAGCATGAAGGTGTGCTCATTATCGGAAGCGGAGTGACCGTTCATAATCTGAGCCTGCATAGTGACGTAACAGAATCGTGGGCGCTGGAATTCGACGATTGGCTGATCGACAACATTGAACGCAAGAACTATGATGCTCTATTCAACTATGCCGAAGACGCTCCCCACGCGAAGCTTGCTGTGCCTACACCGGAGCATTTCGTTCCGATCCTGATCGCACTAGGAAGCGGAGAACCAGAACGCGAGGCTAAGGTCATCTACCGTGAATATGCGGGACTGCTCAGCTATTTGTGCTATCAATTTTGAGCTAGGCCTGAGGGTATCTGCAGACGGCCTTGTTTACACGCCATATTGACCATATTGAATAATTTAAAACGAAATGGAGGCGATGAAGATGGCGGATTGGTCGCGAGTACTGCCATTTACCCCTGAATCAGCGGAGCTTATCCCTGAAGAAATCGGCATATTCGTTTTCCTGACGAAGCAGTTGGATAATCGGATGTACAAAGTCATCTACGTGGAACAGACTACGAATTTGCGTGCACGCTATCTCGATTACGTGAATGGAGAAGAGCCGTATCTGCTTGAACATGCCGTAAACTATCGATATGTTGTCGAGCCCAAGCAAGAAGCGCGTGATGCGGAAGAGAAGCTTGTGCTTACAGAAGGTTCCCCCACATTGAACTTGATTAGAAGCGGTTCTCTATCCATCATCTAATCACGCCTATTCACCCTCGTATCATCCTCCGTCGAACAAAGGCCTGCTCTCATGGGTAGGCCTTCTCGCGTATGGGAAGAGGGCATCCTCCTTCCCCAAAACATCCCTTTCAAGGTACTGAAACCGATATGCGATGACGAACAAGCACAATTGCATGCAATCCACTTCCTCTATCCAACATGACAAAGGCTGCCCTCTATGACTAGAAGACAGCCCTATTCCCCAATTCTAGCTATTTCCTAAATTGCTTACCCCTTAACGCTTCCTGCTGTCACACCTTCAATAATTTGCTTTTGCAGAACACCATAGATGACAATGACAGGCACGACGCTGATCGTAATGGCCGCAGTGAGTGCCCCATAGTTCATATTGAACTTGTCGGCAAAGGATACGACTGCAACCGGCAGCGTACGCAGCTCCTGATCGGACAAAAACAGGTTCGCCATAATGTACTCGTTCCAGTGGCTGATGAAGTTCAAAATAAAGACCGTGACGAGAGTTGGCATCGTCAATGGGATAATGATACGGCGCAGCAATCCGTAAGTGGACAGTCCATCCATGACCCCTGCCTCTTCAAGCTCTGTCGGAATCGACTTGAGGAAGGCAGCGATGACGAACGTCGTTAACGGGATGCCGAATGCCGCATAAGGTATCATCAGGGCGAACGGCGTGTTGTAGATGCCGAAGTCCTTAATCATCATATACAGCGGTATAAGCAGCGATGCGGGTGGAATGAGGATCGACAGTAGCAGGAGCCCCATTACGAGCTTGCTTAGAGACGGGAACCTCATCCGTGTAACTGCATACGCAATCGCTGTAGAGAGAAGTATGGTCGCGGTCGTCGCGATCACGCTAATGTATAAGCTGTTCACGAAATACCGACCTATATGTGCACTCGACAAGGCATTATCATAATTGTCCCAGCTTAGTCTAGCTGGCAATCCCCAAGGATTATTGAAGATCTCTGTATTGTCCTTGAAGGAAGAGAGCACAACGAACAATAAAGGGAAAATAACGATGACTACGTAGATGAGAAGCACGACATGAGACAGAATACGCTTGGATCGATAAGCCCTCATTAGTATTCCGCCTCCTTCGACGTCTTCTTGTTAATGATATGGTAAATGAGCGAGAGAATTGCGGTAAATACCGTAATGATGATCGCAATGGCATTCGCATAACCGAAGTCGCCAAGTGCATATGCCTGCTGATACATGTACGTCGCCATAACTTCAGAGCTGCCGAATGGACCGCCATTAGTCATGATGAGTACAATATCCAGCGCCTTCATGGCACCTGTGATGGAGAGTAGCATCGTTACTACAATAACAGGGCGAATAAGCGGAATGGTTAGCAGCCATGCCTTGCGCCAGCCGACCGCACCGTCTATTTCTCCGGCCTCCAACATCTCCTTCGGAATCGCGAATATGCCCGCCAACACAAGGACAATATAGAATCCTGTCCATTGCCAAGCATTGGTCACGAGTACGGACAGCATTGCGGTATTCTCATCGCCCAGCCACAATCTTGTCCATGTATCGAGGCCGACTGCCTTCAAGATTTGATTGAGCAGACCTGCATCGGGTGAATAAATGAACTGCCAAATAACCGCAATCGAAGCGGTTGAGAGAATACTCGGCATAAATACAGTCAGCTTGTAGAAATCAAGCATCCGTCTTACACCACTGACCAATATGGAGACGAACACAATCATTGGTACCTGAATGAATACGGAGAAAGACACAAAATAAATATTGTTCTTGAACGCGATCCAAAACTTCTCATCAGACAATGCCTTGGCGAAGTTATCGAATCCGTTAAAGACTGGCTCCGTAATGCCGTCCCAACTCGTTACGGAATATTGAAGCGACTTGAATAGAGGCACTAAATAGAACGTAATGTAAAGTGCCAGTGCCGGAACTACAAACAGAAAGAAAGCGACACGATTCCGGAGTATCTTGTTCATGATTCACATCTCCCATTATCCGGTGAGCGTGGGGCCATAACCGGGACAAAATGATAGGAAAACACCTGCTGGAGTCCGTTCATAGATGAAGACTGCCTGATCAGCTGCTATTTCTTCCTAGTCAGAACTGTAATGCCTAACGAACCAGCATGTACGCATCAACCCTGATAAGAAAGGGGAACCACAGCGCTGCTGCGGCCCCCAACTATGCAATACGACGAGATTATTTCCCTTCTTTATTGCCCTTTTCTTGTGCTTGCTGCATACGCTCAGCTGCCTTCTCAGGCGTAAGCTTGCCGCCAAGAACCTCTTGTACCGTTTGCTCCAATGTTACCTTCACACTCTTCTGTACGAGCGCATCAAATGCCGGGAATGCACCCTTCGCCGATCCTTGAGATTCGCCGAGCGCCTTCACCAATTCCGTACCACCCTCGACACCGCTCACACCCTTCATAGCAGGGATACGGCTGGATTCAACGAGGCTGCGCTTTTGTTCCTCTATCGTGTATAAATTTTTAATGAATGCTTTAACAGCCTTCAGCTCATTGTCCTTCAGCGTAGCAGAGAAGCCATAGCCGTTTGACCAGCCACCATTGATCAAGCCGTCGCCAGGGCCGCCTACATCAGGCATACGGAAGAATCCAGCTACATCCTTCACCGTAGAAGTATCTCCTGTAATTGCATTCGCTGCCCAGCTGCCATCGAACAGCATCGCAGCCTTGCCAGTGTAGAAATTCGCTTGACCTTGTGGATACTTGAGACCAAGTACGTTCGGGTCAATGTAGCCTTTATTTTTGAAGTCTTGAACACGCTTAAATGTCTCGATGATTGCTGGATCTGTCCACTTTGTCTTTCCGGATGCAAAGCCTTCTTGCAGCTCTGCCCCGCCCAAGCCGACGAACAGAGAATTCACAAGCATGTTGGCTGCCCAGCCATCTCCTGCGCCTGAGCCCAACGCGATTGGTGTAATACCTTTTGCTTTCAAGGCTTCACACACTTTGATCAAGTCATCCCATGTCTTAGGCACTTCTACGCCCGCATCCTTGAACAGTTTTTGGTTGTAGAAGAAGCCTTCAATATAACCAGCCTCAGGGAGGCCATAAATTTTACCGTCCACTGTAAATTCCCTTAAGTTGAAGAATGCATCCTTCAAGCCCAGTTCATCCAAAATCCCAGTCAAATCAAGCAAACGTCCAGCCTTAGAGTACTTCACTGTGTCATCGCCACCGAACAGGTTGAAGATCGGAGGCTGTGTACCGGCAGACATCTCCGCCTTCAGCTTCACGTCACGGTTAACTGTATCCTCTACCCCGTCCAACTTGAACTTCAAGCCAGGAACATCCTGTTCTGTCTTCGCCACAACATCCTCCAGCTGCTTCAGCGTCGCCTTCGCAGTGTCACGAACGTTGATGTGACGAATGACCATAGAGAATTCTTCAACCTTCTCCTCTTTAGCATGTTCTTGCTTCGCAGGCTCCTGCGGTGTTGTCGTTGTTGCCTGCTCCTTCGCTGGTTCAGCCGGTTTTCCCGCATCTTTACTGCCGCAACCAGACAAAGCCATCATGCCCATCAAGGCGATAATCATTAACAACATCAAGTTTTTTTTCATCTCATAACACTCCCGCATGTTCAAATTTGTCCAAGCCTAAAAAAATGGCACTATCCTACCATTCAAGCTTCTGCGTATCTTGGAGTTAGCGAAATGAGGCTGTATCTTGTTGACTGTTGTTGGTATAACCCTCTTTTGAATTGTTACGGTGGATGTTACACAGTCATTGTGGCAGCGATCACCTCCTTGCCAGAGTCAAAAGTGGAATGAAATATGATCATGATGTAGGCGAATGCTACCGAGAAGATATAAAAGTGTGGTCTGGCAATAATTAAAGCGCTTACGAAATGAATGAAGAGTCGATTAATTAAAGCGCTTACGAAACTAGGTGAGAAGATGATTGCGTTACACGGTGATAAGAAAATGGAAAATGTCTGTTCGGGTAAAAGTAAATTTGGATGTGAGTATAGGAATGGATAAGCGGTAGTACCGAGACTACTCGTGGCTGGTGATGCAGGCTCGATAACTACTAGGTCTAATTGCTTACATTGTAGAGGGATACAGGATGCCACTACAAGGGTGAATTCCTCTACTTGAGGGATAAATTTAACGAAAATGGAGCCTATATTAGCTGTAAATGAGCAAAGCACTTCCCATATGCATAAGAATGAACTGCTTATGTCAGCCTACTCTCTCCACAGAAGTATACGAAATAAGCCATCCCTAGAGAGGAATGGCTTAAAAAAACATACAGATCTATTAATCTCGGTTAGCGATCTTGGCAAGCAAACGAATAATCTCAATGTACAGCCATACAAGCGTCACGAGCAATCCGAATGCACCATACCACTCCATATGCTTTGGAGCGCCATGTTCCGCACCTTCTTCAATCAAATTAAAGTCAAGAATGAAGTTCAATGCTGCAATGATGATGATAACGACAGATATTCCAATGCCTATAAGCGAGCTCTCATGCAAATAAGGAATGGTAATACCGAAAAATCCTAAAATAAAGCTGAATAAGTAGACAAGGGCAACCCCTGCTGTCGCCGTAATGACACCTTTACGGAATCCGTCTGTCGCCTTGATTAGTCCAAGTCTGTACACCAGCAGCATGCCCATGAATACGCACATTGTCAGCAATACTGCCTGAAGGGTGATTCCTCCTTGCCATGCTTCGAACCTTGCAGATATAGCACCTAAGAAAAGTCCCTTGGCTATCGCATAGATCGGCGTAAGGAACGGGGCCGTTGTCGGAACAAAGCTGATAATAAGTGCTAGAATCGCGCCGCCTATTACTCCACCTATTAAATATGGATTCATATTGTATCCATTCGCGAACATGGTCCACGATATGACTGCCGCTCCAACAAGCAGCGCCAGCGCCATGAACGATTTATTGACGGTACCGCCGATCGTCATTCGTTCTTGATTCTCATAGTTACCCTGATTTGCAAACGTTTCTTCATTAAGCGTTGGATTTCCGCTACGTCCGATCAATGAGTATACCTCCTAATTATTGGTTCCATCTATTGTATCATATGCATGTCATTCAGCCTATATGGTTAATTGAATGATTCATGTAAACCTCTTAAAGTCCTAACCGCGAAAGATAATTCTACTTATTCTTCTACACGTATGGATACACAAAAAAAGTGCAGAAATGATTTCTGCACCTTGAAGTCCTTGTACTCTTATAAGCAACCCATGTTACCTGCTTGCTGTTGCCTCCATTCGATTAGCCTCTTGTATCTCTGTAATGCGCTCAAGCAGCTGCATAATTGAACTGCCCAGCACTCTTGCAAGACGGACGGGGACTGCATTTCCAATCTGCGTATATTGCTGAGATAATGTGCCCGCTACATGATACTCCTTCGGGAATTCCTGCAGGGCAATGTATTCCTCAATGCTTATCGGACGATCCTCATACGGGTGTCCAAGATTCGTACTCTTCTGAATGGGCGAGGTCAGCAGCGTTGGGGCTGGCCTATCGACCCATAGGCGTCGATAGAAGCCTACCTTGCCTCCGCCTGATTCATAGGCGCCGCCCATAGCCAGTTCTACGAACTCCTCGGGCAAGCTTCGCCAGTTGCCCCCACCCTGCGGAATCATGTGCATGTAATACAATCTTTCCGGTGAATACCGAGGGTAATGGTGCTCTTCTACGTTCAAGTCGCGCAAAACATCTCCAAGCGTCACCCATCTCGGCAGCCCTTCGCCGCCCTCAGCATCGTGTGTCTTGGCAGGAAACGCATACGTTGTACTCAAGTCCTTGCGTACGCCGACAAAGAATACCCGCTCCCTCGACTGAGGAACCCCGTAATCAGCTGCTTTCAGCAGTTCATAGGTCACATTGTATTCATGGAAATGCTGGAGCAAATGTGTGAGCGCACTGCCGGGCATCTCCTCCGGCTCAAGCGGAGCATGCTCCTCTCCCCGCTGGCGCAGCGGTCTATGTTTCAAAGAAGCTGACAGCAGTCCGCGCACATTTTCCAATAGAAATACCTTGGGGCGTGTCTCCTCCACCAGCTGCGCGAACTTCAACATCGCATTGCCGCGCGGATCTTCAAATGCCTGCCTTTTGCCCGCTGTGCTGAATGATTGACAAGGACTGCCGCCGAACATGAGATCAATGTCCTGCCCCTCATCCAAGCCCGCCTCTCGATAGATGCGTTCCCGAGAATAGTCCGAAATATCGCCCTCGACCACATTCATATCCGGATAATTTGCCCGAAGCGTCTCGCAAAATACAGATTCTATTTCAAGTGATAGTTTAATATCGAAGCCTGCCTGGTGAATGCCTGTATCGAGTCCACCAGCACCTGCAAAAAAGGAAATTGCCGTTGCCATAATTGCCACCTCAACCTGTTGTTCTACCTAGCATTATAGCATTTCTCTCTTCATAGGTCCATGATGATATCCATCTTGAGCTTGTTTATTATCTGGCAGTTTCCGTAGCTTTCCTGGCCTTGCTCTGGTCAATCACCACATTCCCCTTCCAGCTTCCCATCACTTTGCCGATCCGATTGACATCTACCTTCATTGAAATGGACGTAGGGAGCTTAGAGTCATTCGTAAGGAAGGCAATCATCCCCTCTGGCTTATCATGCTCCGCAACTCCAGTCTGAAGCTCTTTCCCATTCTCATCGACCAAATAGAAAGGAAGGTGATTCTCTCCGTCGGTCTGAATAAAGCTGAGAATGTTGAAGCCCTCCTGTCCCGGCACATTGAAGGTCGGATTGTCTGTCTGCTTGCCGTTCTTCGTACCTTCTTCCCGAATATCCAGTTCAGTCGTATCGAACTCATACGGGACAAGCTCCCCGTCCTGATTTTCAATACGATAATGAATCAGCACCTTTTTCTCTTCTACATACATCTCCTTAAAATGAATCGTAACGCCCTGATCCGTAATCTTCTGATCAATGGGAATCGAAAGTCCCTCCGATACGGAACGCTTCACACCGCTGTCCACCAAACCGTTGACATCACTCTTGGCAAAGAATGAGTTGGTTAACGCATAACCTGCTGTCGGGACAAGCATCGCTGCTGCTAGGCTGAACATTAAAATACGCTTTTTCATTTTCAATCTCTCCTTTTCTTCCTTCTCTCCATGAAATTGCACAAACGACTTCCGTACCTGTTCATCCACCTCTTCGGGCACGTGAATATGTTCAAAATGGCGCTTTATTGCCTCGTTAATCTCTTTTGAAGTAGACATGCTCGATCACCCCTTCCCGCTCCAGTTGAGTTCCGAATCTCCGCCGCAGTTGCTTCAAGGCCAAATGGTTCCTGGACTTCACTGTTCCTACTGGTATACTAAGCAACTCTGCTATATCTTCATTGGTGTAATGGCAGTAGTACCGGTAAATAACAACGACTCGAAGCTTATATGGCATCTTATTAATAAGCGTCAACAGCTCACTCTGCCGCTCTTGCTCTATAAGGAGCTCATCTGGAGGATCTGGCGATCGCTTCTCATCCAATATTCGGTTGCGCTCCAGAAGGCGGAACCTTCTCCATATTTGCCGGCGCCAATCCTGTACCTGCCTGATGACGATACCGTTCAACCAAAACAGGAACGGGCGAGTACGATCATAGCTGGGTAGCGCCTGCCACAGCTTGCAATAAATATTGCTAACGATGTCGTTCACATCCTCCCGATTCGAGACCAGCATAGATACGGTTCCGTACACCTTCTGCTTCGTTACGCTATATATCACTTCAAAAGCTTCTATATCGCCTTCAATCAATCGATCAATCCATCTATTCCACTCTTGTTCATTCATGTGAGAGGGCCCCCTGAAATTGTATACACCCTATATTCGCTCCGTCGCCCAAAATGGTTCACTCTTTTTTTCAACCTGTCTAAAAAAAAGAAAACCCTCTCTAGTATTAGAGAAGGTTGCCGTCTATACGCTACAGCATAACTCATGCCTCATCGAAAATAAAAATACACCTATGTGTGTGTTAAATCTGCCCACAATTGCAGCATCATACCTAACATGTCCGGAGCGACTAATTCGCACAGGTATGACATATGCCTAAGTTAATCATAGAACTGGGGAGATGTGTTCGATGAATCAAGCCTCGCCTATCGTTGGATCGCTTCATAAACCGAACTTCCTCGTGCTTCTCGTGGATGAAGAGCGCTACCCTCCTGTGTATGAAAATAAGGAAATACGAGAGTGGCGCAAAAACAACCTGATTGCACAGGGATTCCTTCGATCGCATGGTCTGGAGTTCCACCGCCACTATATCGGAAGCTCTGCCTGCTCTCCGAGCCGGGCTACCTTATTTACCGGACAATACCCATCTCTTCATGGCGTCTCTCAGACGAACGGTGTTGCTAAGGGTACTTTCGATTCGGATATGTTCTGGATGGATCGCAATACCGTACCCACATTGGGGGATTATTTCCGTGCAGCAGGATACCAAACGTATTACAAAGGAAAATGGCATGTATCTTATGAGGATATTGTCATTCCAGGAACCCATTCCGGCCTAGCGAGCTACGACCCGGTAACAGGTATTCCGAATGAACAGCTTGAACAATTGTATGCAGACGCTAATCGGCTTGAGAATTATGGCTTCTCTGGCTGGATTGGACCCGAGCCGCACGGCAAAAACCCACGCAACTCCGGCTCCTCTGCCGGTGTTGGACTGAGCGGACGGGATGTAGTCTACGGTTCAGAAGCGGTGCAGCTCCTTGAAGCACTCCACCAACAGAAGCAGGAAGACCCGCATGCTCCGCCTTGGCTAGTTGTTGCATCATTCGTCAATCCACATGACATTGTGCTGTATGGAGCATTTACGGCGCATATGCCTACGTTCCGCTTCGATGTGGGACCGATTCCTGATGTTGCCCCTCCGCCTACTTTTTATGAATCGCTGCTCACGAAGCCGCGCTGCCAGGCTAGCTATCGGGATATCTATCCTCAGGCGCTGCAGCCGATTCTCGACCAGCCCTTCTATCGCAAGTTGTACTATCAGCTGCAAAAGAATGCCGACCAGCAGCTGCTCAAGGTATTGGATGCATTGAACCGTTCTTCTTTTTATGACAATACGATTATTATATTTACCTCGGATCATGGAGATCTATTGGGTTCACACGGTGACCTCCATCAGAAATGGTACTGCGCCTATGAGGAGATGATCCATGTCCCTCTCGTCATTCATCATCCGCAATTGTTCCCACAGCACCAACATATCCACTCCCTTACGAGCCATGTAGATCTTATTCCCACCATGCTGGGGTTGGCCAATGCCGATATTGATGCCATCCATAAGCAGCTGCAGACGAGTTTCAGTGAAGCTCAGCCGCTAGTCGGACGCAACCTGTCCTCCGCAATTCTGGATCAACAGCATGCGATCCCGGAAGGGCCAATCTATTTCATGACCGATGATGACGTAACACGGGGACAGCATCAAGTGAATGTGCTTGGGCAGCCATATTCAGCTGTCATTCAGCCCAACCATGTCGAAACGGTAATGGATACTCTTGACAATAATGGCAAGCTAGAAATATGGAAGCTGTCTCGCTACTTCGATAATCCGCAGTTTTGGAGCGATCCGGGCGTTCAAGACGTTACCTCACAGCTTACAGGAATGACGGAAGGTACGGATGGTCAGCTGCCCCAAGCCTGCTGGGCCACACACGTCAAAACAGTCCCGCTGGCGGATGAATATGAGCTGTACAATATTACTGAGGATCCATTGGAAATCTATAATCTCGTTTATCCGACCTATTCCACACCCTACACCCAGCACATTCAAGCTTGGATGACACAGCTTCTGGATGAGCAGCGGAAGCAGAAGCGGCTAAACCCATCCAATTCGTCGTAATGGATACTCTCGTCATAAATCCCTCACAGTGGCAATGCAAGCCTCTCCACCAGTAAAGGCGCGCTGCGGAGAAGCAGCTGAACATGATCGGCTGCAATCACATGCTTCTCCCCTTCTAACGCCAAGGCACTATGCACCATCACATTGCCATCCCCTGCGTCGCTATTCACCGTACTCCATATGGCACTCTTCTCGATTTTGTTGTCAGAACTGTCTGCCGTATGGAGATACTGTGCCGTCCGACTTCCAATTCCCGCAATAATTGTTACACGAATATGTCGTCTGAATATCAAACAGGCGTATGCATCCAGCTCATGAAGAAAGTCATTTTGAATAGGCATCAACGGGTAGGGGATCAGTCTCATTGAGGCATGACCATTTACGAGCAAATAATCCCCATACTGACAGCTAGGCACCACTTCAACCAAGCTCGGGAAGGCTGCACGAATGGCTGCAATAGGGTTGCCGGGACAACCACGGCTTACATAATGGAGATATTCATACATCGCCAAAGATACGGCATTGTGAGGGGAAGCGGCATTATACTCCAGGGTACCACCCATCCAATAGCAATAGTTCACAGGAGAGCCGGCATTAGGCGTGCCCAGCATAATAAGCTGATCCACGTCGTTTCTGTAATAACCGCTTTGCACGTAAGCGCGTGCGACAAGGCCACCCATGCTGTGGCATACCAGATTCACCTGATCGGCCCCGGTCTTGAGTTTCGCCTCTTGAATCATTGGGGCTAAATACGTATAAGCTGAAAAAGAAATACGCTGCCTCCAATCATAATAGGCAATAAATAAGTCTCGATCCCGCACATAGCCGATCCGCTTAAAAAGCTCGAGAAAAGGCTCGTATATGTCCCCAGCAAGCCCAAAGCTCCATCCTCCCGTCCCTGGCAATATCACATCGCTCATGGAGCCGAACACTCCCGGAACCAAGACGAGAGGCGTTCGCATTCCGTCCATTCCCTTTGTCTGCATGCTGCACCTGCTTAACTCAATGTACTAGATGCCTCCATATGTATGTGCCCACTATCAGGGTTATTTCCAGAGCGAGTTTTTCGTTCGAAATGAGACTGCATGAGCTGCGGCCACGCTTACGTTATCTCTTTATCGTTCCGATCAGGATTCACCCAAGACGTCGCCAACACATCCTGTAGGATACGGATCACGAACTCCAATTCTCCGCTTTCGTACTTTTGCAAAAACTGCGTCGCGCTTCGCTCAATCTGCTGGTGCATTGCATGATGGAGATTAAATAACTCTTTGCCGAGAGGCGTAGTACGATATAGAATTTCTTTCTTGTTGTTGGGGAGGAACTCAGTCTGCAGCAGCTTGCGCCCGACTAATCTACGCGTAATTTTGGATACGCTGCCCTTCAGGATACCGAACTGCTTCGAGATGGTTATGCCGTTTACAGGCTCTAGACGGCCAATCGCATCTATGACATGAAGCTCCATGACTGTCATCTCCTTCAGTATCTTAGCTAATTCCGGATTCGTGCAATGCTGCTGAAGCCAACGGCTTTCATCATCATCCTCTGCCTGCATTTGCTTCCCTACTTGCTCAACGAGTACCATAACCTGCTCAATCAGCGGGCGCTTATCCTCTTCTTCTGATCCTTGATTATGATTTATTTCCATTCCAATCACCTATGTTTCATTCTTTTCTTCAGTATAGCAATATACAAAACACAAATAAAGTTTCCAAGAAACAATATTGACAAAGAAAGGCAGGTTCCGCTATTATTGTTTCCAGGAAACTATAATGTTTAATGAGGAGCGATTTTCTATGAAGGCCATTTGTATTCACGCTTACGGGGGGCCAGAAGTCATGCAGCTTCAAGAAACTCCAACACCAGTTCCGGAATCAGGTGAAGTGCTTGTCCGCATTCATGCAGCTTCCGTCAATTTCCTTGATGTTCAACATCGTCGAGGCGAACTCGTACATCAAGCGTTTTACCAAGAGAAGGGCGGACTTTCGACTTTCCTTCCATTGACGCTTGGAAGCCAGGGTGTCGGGACAATCGAACAGCTTGGATCTGACTGTCCTCCTCATCTTACGGTAGGAGATCGGGTTCTCCTCTTTGGCGGCACTGGTACGTATGCTACACACGCCGTCACGAAGGCAGACCGCGTTATGCCAATACCAAGCGAACTAAACGACGATCAGGCTGGAGCCGGTCTTACCCAAGGCTTCCTTGCCTACGCCTTCACTCACAGAGCCTATCCTGTCAATCCAGGCGATTGGTGCCTTGTTCAAGCCGCTGCGGGTGGCCTGGGGCTTCTGCTCGTGCAAATGATAAAGCTGCGGGGCGGCCGTGTTATTGCGGTTACCTCAACAGCGGTGAAAGGTGAAATTGCCCGACAATACGGAGCGGATGAAGTCATCGTGTCATCCGAATCGAATATAGCTGAGGAAGCTAGGAGAATTACCGACGGAAGGGGTGTGCACGTTGTATATGACGGCGTCGGCAAAGATACATTCGAGGCCAACTTAGATAGTCTTGGTCTTGGCGGCTACCTCATTATTTACGGGCAAGCAAGCGGCTTCATACCGCCTGTAGACCTTATGATGCTGCAAGAAAAGGGATCCCTGTTCATTACTCGCACGAACGGCTTGCCCTATCGTCAGCATTGGCCCGAATTCATGAGCTTGCTGATTAAGTGGTTGCAGGAAGGGAAACTCGATATCCCAATTGATCGCAAATACTCGCTATCGGAAGCCGCCGAAGCTCACTCCCGCTTCGAACAACGCCAATCCGCAGGAAGAATATTGCTGGTTCCTTAAACTTATTTGTATAACCTGTTCGCATTCCGTTTGCGCAATAAAGACTCCGCCATGTGTCACGATCGTACTTCCGAAGCACCAATCTGGAAGTAGGCGAATATCCTGCCTGTAAGTTTACAAAGTTACAGGAGGATCTTGTCATGATTCCTATGATTCCTTATTACAGCTACGAAACACAATGTCGCCAAGTCCCCCTTACCTTCCCGCCGCAGCATCAGAATGTGCAGCCAGGACTTGAATATTTGATGCACCCTCAGCCAATATCCGATAATCCAGGTTACAAGGGTAGCGGCAAACTGGCGGGCAAGGTAGCAATTATTACTGGTGGTGACAGCGGCATCGGACGTGCTGTTGCCATCGGCTTTGCCAAAGAAGGGGCAGACGTTGCGATCGCCTATCTATACGAACGTATAGATGCAGAGGCAACCCGCCAAATGGTTGAAAGCTATGGAGCGCGATGCTTGCTGCTTGAAGTTGATCTCCGTCAGCCAGCATTCTGCCAAGAGGTCGTCCGCAGAACAATCGAACACTATGGTCGGCTCGATGTGCTTGTGCTGAACCAGGGCGTTCAGTTCCCTCAGGAAAGTCTGCTCTGCATTTCTGACGAACTGCTGGAAAATACGTTCCGCACGAACATATTCCCAATGTTTTATTTGACCAGAGCTGCCCTCCCTCATCTACAGCCGGGAAGCTCCATCATCTCAACCGCTTCTGTAACCGCATATGCAGGCGCTCCATTGTTAGTTGATTATTCCTCTACCAAAGGAGCCGTCGTATCCTTTACACGTTCATTGTCACTGCAGCTTGTTAATAAAGGCATACGCGTCAACGCTGTCGCTCCGGGCCCGATATGGACGCCGCTTACCGTATCCAGTTACTCAGCTGACTATGTCTCAACCTTTGGACGTGACACCCCAATGAGACGTGCCGGTCAGCCATTTGAACTTGCACCGACTTATATTTATTTAGCTTCCGATGATTCCTCCTATGTCACAGGTCAGGTGCTTCATGTAAATGGAGGTATCATGACTGAAAGCTGAGCATATAGAACAACGTTGACAGCGTGACACACTCGTCGCTCAGCGATGTCCAATTCAACCCATACAAATTGAATAGCGGACACAATAAAACCCACCTGTGACCATCTAGGTGGGTTTATCCTTTTGGCGTTGCTCGCTTATATCTTTTTTACAAACTCAGACTTCAGCTTCATTGCGCCAAAACCATCGATTTTGCAATCAATATCATGATCGCCGTCAACAAGGCGAATATTTTTCACCTTAGTTCCGATTTTGATTACGGAAGAGCTCCCCTTTACCTTCAAATCCTTAATGACGGATACCGTGTCGCCGTCGTTCAATATATTGCCGTTCGAATCGCGAATAACCTTGTCATCTTCCGAATGGCTAGCATCTGCATTCGCAGACCACTCGTGCCCGCATTCCGGGCATACCAGCATATTGCGATCCTCATACGTATATTCCGATTGGCAGGAAGGGCAGTTAGGCAAATTAGACATTATTCATATCCCCATTCATTTTATATTTTCAAATCAGTAAGCTCTAAGTATATGGGATAGATGGCAAGGATTCCACTATATATGGGATTTGTTCGGAATCTGTAAAATATGCATGCCTATTGTATCAGCTCTGTAGAAGACGTAGATTGAGGCGATCCCTACTCGAAAATCGAACGATAATCCCAATTTTATATACGAAAGTCAAATTAATTAAAGCGCATACATGCTACCATGGGAGTACTTATTGCGCAAGTCACTAGAACTAATTCGGCCTAGTTCCTTACTGGCCCCATACCTTGGAGGGATTCGATATGAGTAAAACGATTGTTGCCATTATCGGCTGCGGGACGATTGCGAACAGTGCCCACATCCCGTCTTATATGGCGAATTCAGAGGTGGAGATTAAGTATTTCTGCGATATTCGCAAGGAACGGGCAGAGCAAGCTGTCGAGAAGTACGAGTGTGGGGAAGCAATTGAGGACTATCATATCATTCTCGATGATCCGGAAGTCGTAGCTGTGTCCATCTGTACACCGAACTACTGCCATGCCTCCATCGCGATTGATTGCATGCGTGCAGGCAAGCATGTGCTGTGCGAGAAGCCAGCTGCCAGAACGTATGCAGAGGCATTGGAGATGCAGAAGGTACAGCATGAGACAGGCATGACACTTAACATCGGGGTCGTAAATCGGTTCAATACAGGCGTGAATATTATTAAAAAGATGATTGCCGACGGCGATCTGGGCGAACTGTACCATGTTTACGTCAGCTTCCGCTCCCAGCGTTCGATCCCTGGTCTTGGCGGGGACTTCACGAACAAGGCTGTTGCCGGCGGCGGCGCACTCATCGATTGGGGCGTACATTTCCTTGATATCGTAATGTACTGCACGGGCGATCCAGATCCGCAGACCGTAACCGGCCAGGCTTATAGCAAGCTGGGCAAGGATATGGAGAACTACTCCTACATCAACATGTGGGCAGGGCCTCCGAATTATACAGGCACGTACGATGTAGATGACTTTGTAACGGCAATGATCCGCACTTCCGGCCCTTCCATTACAGTCAATGGCGCTTGGGCGCAGAACATTGGCGTGGATGAAATGTACATCGACTTCCTCGGCGACAAGGCCGGCATCCGCCTGCAGTACGGCGCAGACTTCACGATCTACAGCGCCAAGCACGGGGCTCTGATGGAGAGCACGCCGAAGTTCAATAAGACAGATATGTTCCAGAACGAGATTGACAGCTTCATCTCCTGCATCCAATCCGGCGAGAAACTTCCTTCCCATATTGACACGGTCATTCTGACTGCCAAGATGCTGCAAGCTATTTACGATTCATCCGAGCAAAGAAAGGAAATTTCGTTCGCGAAGGAAGGTTCATTCGCATGAAGAAGATCGGATTTATCGATTATTACTTAGACGAATGGCATGCCAATAATTATCCAGCATGGATTCGCAATGCCTCTGGTGGAACCATGGAGGTCGCCTACGCCTATGGCCTGAAGGATTCGGAACATGGACTCAGCAATGCTGCATGGGCGGAGAAGCATGGTGTTCAGCTATTGGACAGCATTGAGCAAGTTGTCGTGCAGAGTGATTACCTAATCGTGCTTGCCCCTGACCATCCAGAGCAGCACGAAATCCTTGCTGAGCTGCCGCTGGCTTCTGGCAAGCCGACGTATATTGATAAGACGTTCGCCCCTGATCGGGCTGCGGCCATTCGCTTGTTCGAACATGCTGCTAAGCACGGCACGCCGCTGTACTCCTCATCGGCCTTGCGTTATGCAGCGGAATATACCGAAACAGATCGTGATGGGATTGAAGTAATAGCCAGCTTGGGGCCTGGTGCATTTCATAACTATTCCATCCATCAGATCGAACCGATTGTTTCGCTGATGGGTGCAGACGCGCTGCGAGTAATGTCTATCGGAACGAAGACAGCCCCTGCGCTGCTGATTGAATTCGGGGATGGCAGGCAAGCAACAATTCGCCATCTTGGCGACGAATGCCCATTTACGATGGCGGTGAAATATCGCTCTGGCAGCAGCCGCATCTTGAAGGCGGAATCGGACTTCTTCCAGCTGTTCGCCCGCGACTTGGTTGCTTTCTTCGCGTCTGGTCATGCGACCGTTCCGCCTGAGCAGACGATTGCGATTATTTCCATTATTGAAAATGGAATGAAAGCATTGCAGCAGCCGTATGAATGGATTGAGCTCCCGTGCGCTGCTATCCATTCGTAATGCAGGTGAAGAGTGGAATGGACAATTTGCATTTCATGAACCAATTCGTTATAAAGGAACAATAATAATTGAGCCGCAATAGCTTGGTTCAACAAGAGGCAGATGCAGTGCAGCAAGAAGCGGCATAAGAGGAGGTATTGTGATGTTTTCATTTCGTTCGTTTCGCAATTTCGGATTATCTGGTTCCCATACGGATCGCTTACCTCCTCCCATCTTGCTGTCATCGATCACGAATACATCGCCCAAGCAGAAGCTTCATCCCTGCTCACCACTTGCGAAGCGACATTCCCCTGCCCTTGTAGGGCCTACGATTCAGGTAGATCCGACTTTCCGCTATTATCAAGATCGCTCTGCAGCCAGCATTGCCGATGAGATTATCCAGAATGGCTTTGTGGGCGTCCATTATTTCGTCGTGAACGAAAACAACGTCAATCGCGAACTCATTGAGGCATTCAAACAAAGAGGGTTGTACGTATGGGCGCTTGTACTCGGCAACGGATCTTACTCCGTTGAGGGTTTCCCGCCGGAATGGCCAAGCTGGCAGATGGAACTGCTGAAGCCTGTGAATGACGGTTACTACCGATTCTCCCCGCATAGTAAGGACTATGTCCAATGGAAGAAGCGGAAGCTCGCTCAATTGGTACGCGATTATCCATTTGACGGGATCGAGGTGGCAGAACCGTATCTCCCTGAATGGGACGGAATTAAGCGTGGTGTATACGGAGATGTCGGCCCCCTTGCCCAAGCGGCATTCAAGGAACAGTACGGGCACCCACGCATACCGAACTTCACCAATCCACGCGATCCAGACTATTATCTGACCAATAAGGCGCTATATCAGGATTGGATCGATTTTCGCGTCAAAGCGGTGAATAGCTTCCTGAATGAGGTCATGAACGGAGAAGGAGGCGTGCGAGAAGCCAGATGCGACATCCTAGTGGCTACTTGGTCGCTGGCGATAGACGCCGGACCTGACTCTGTTGCCAAACTGCGCGAGCTGCAAGGACTCGATGCTGCAGCGATGATCTCGGCCGTTCAGCCTGACCTTCACTTCCTGCAGACGCATTGGCCAGATTGGATGAAACCGCAGAGCAAGCTGCCGCCACAGTATATTCGCAGCTACCAGAACTTCGTGGATCAGATACGTGCCGTCCATCCGAACGTCCCACTAGGTGTGCAAGCCGATATTGGCTCTACCCTGTCAATGGTGAAGGATCGCAGCTGGCTTCAAGAATTCGGCGAGGTAGCACAGGACATGGGGTTCTCTACTTGGACTGCCTATGAATATCATCTCGGCAAGTATATGTACGACGAAGCCCCTGTTCCGACTGCGGTCGCCAGACCACAGCGAGACAAGGTCGTGATTTCGTTCCAAAAGCGGATTGATGAAGCTTCCGCCAAGCGTCCCGGCAGTGTGAGCGTCGTGACGGGCAAGGCAGAGCTCCCCCTCCCACCAGAACTTATTTCTGTCGACGGCAATATGCTTATCATCCAATCGGATCAACTGCCACAGTCAACATTCTTCCTGCGAATTCAACAGATTGCGGATACACCTGCCTATTGGCTGTATAACAAGGATAAGCCCGCCAATGTGATGAAGGGTGTTACGATTGTGACGGTACAATAAAAAACAAAAAAAGCAATCCACTTGCCCCGAGGCCATTCGGACGGCTGTTGATTGCTTTTTGTGGTGTTCAGCTTATTGACGGATATCCCGCACTTCTTAGATGTGAGAGCTGTCTTCATTCCCTTCTTCGTCCTCAACATATTCGAGAATATCGCCTGGCTGACAGTCCAAAATCTTGCATAGTGCATCGAGTGTAGAGAAGCGCACCGCCTTCGCCTTATTCGTCTTCAATATCGACAGGTTAGCCATCGTGATGCCCAATTGCTTCGAGAGCTCGGTTGAGCTCATCTTTCGCTTGGCCATCATTACATCCAGATTCACGATAATTGCCACAACTATAACCTCGCTTTATATCGTTTGATCGTTTTCCTCCTTGATTGTCGCAGCCTCCTCAAACAACTGAGCCAAGGTTAAGCTCAATAACCCACCTGTTAGCGCAATGAACGTTACGACTACCATCGGGACGATAGTCGCCGCATATAAGAATAGATCGTAAGCGTATATCAAAAATACGGAACAACCATTGAACAAGACAATCTCAATAAATGCACAGACTGCAATGACTTTCAATGCCTTTGCGGTATGATGGGTGAACGGATTGCCCCCTAACGCTATTTTACTAAGTTTCTTGAGCTGAAATAAAGCCATTACAAACGGCACCGCGCATAAATAGATACTGCACGTTATCACGGTCACCATGTCCTGATCGAGAATAGAATAGGCACTCTTTAAAAAGGCAGTCAGCAGTAAAGGAGTCGCCAAAAGCGCGAGCAAGGTTAACACAATACCGCATGCCACAATGATGTTCACAACTCTTGAACTCATGGATGTTTTCATTTCCCCAGCCTCAACTTCCGTTTTCTATGGATTTGAGACCCATTGTAGATCAATATTTATTGTTAGTCAATAAATATTGACCCCTTAACAATAATTGCAACGTCTTGCAGACTTGTTACAGATAAGCTGAACACCCTTCCACATCAGTTCTGGCGAAGTTCCTTTTCCAAAAACTGATATATATTTGCGGCTGCACACCTTAACGGATGTTCCCCTGATCTACTGAGCATGCCGGACAGCATATCCACTTCGATTCCGCCTATCGCTCGTACAGTTATTCCTTCAGGTATCGGGTTCACCATTATTTCTGGGACTAAAGCAATTCCTAGCCCCCTTTGTACGTAATGCTGTAGTGCCATCATGCTGCCAATCTCCATGGTGTCCATAGATATCTGTCCGGCTTCCTGCAGGATGAAATCAAGCTTTTTGCGATACGGACAAGTCGCTGCCGTGATCAATAAGCGATGCCCCTCGATATCTGCCAGTTGAATGGCATTGTGTGCAGTTAGCGAATGATTTTCTGGCAATAACAGAACAAACTTCTCTACGAATAATGGTTCGAAGTGAAGATCGGTGCCTACTTCTGGAGACGAACAAATCGCAAAATCAATTTCACCGCGAAGCAGCTTCTCCGCTAATACAGGCGTGCTCGCAATTTCCATAGCAATACGAATCCTCGGATAGTTGTTCTTGAATTGTGCGATCTGAATAGGCAGCCGATGGCTAGCCGTCGGTTCCGTTACGCCAATGCGGACTGATCCCGCTTCCCCGTTGTTCATATCCGCAATATTGATCTGCAGCTGTTCCATGCGATGTACAATATCCAGACTCTGCTCAAAGAACATTCTGCCTGCCTCTGTCAGTTGAATCGTTTTTCCTCGGTCGAAAAGCTGTGCGCCTATCTCTTTCTCCAGCTTCTGTATTTGCATCGTAATGGTAGATTGTGCGTAGTTCATTTCCTCTGCCGCACGGTTAAAGCTGCCGTATTTAACGATACACTGGAATGTTTTTAATGTTTTGATATCCATTAGCGTACTCCTCCTTATAAATTCAATATTATTGAATCATATCTTCATATCGTTCAATTATACAAATAGACAGGCAGCCGATACAATGGACATAGGATGAACAAGGAGAGGGGAATACGTATGAACTTGAAGCATAAAGTGGCAGTCGTAACGGGCGGAGGCACCGGAATTGGCAGGGCTGTCGCTCTTGCTCTATCAAAGCGTGGAGCAGCGGTTGCCATTAACTACTCGCGTTCCGAGGCCGATGCAGAAGAAACCGTACAACTTATTCGTGCAAGTGGCGGACGCGCCATAGCGGTTCAAGCCGATATTTCACAAGATGATGAAGTTAGAACAATGATAGATAAGATTGTGCAGGCCTTCGGGACGATAGATTTATTGGTGAACAACGCAGGCATTACAAAGCATATTCCGATGGAGGATCTCGACGCTGCAACGGAGGACGTATGGGATGAGATGTTCGACGTGAATGTGAAGGGGATGTTCTACTGTGCGCGAGCCGTCACACCATATATGAAGGAGAAGCAGTGCGGCGCGATTGTCAACGTCGGCAGTATAGCTGGACAGACGGGACTCGGCTCTTCCCTTCCCTATGCGGTATCCAAGGCGGCAGTCCATGGCTTGACTAAATCCTTAGCACGAGCGCTTGCACCCAGCATTCGGGTCAATTGCGTCGTTCCGGGGGCGGTAGCGACAAGATGGTGGCTCGGTCAGGAAGAACGGATGCAGCGTCTGGCTCCGAATCTGTTGCTGCAGCGGATCTCCACGCCAGGAGATATTGCTCAGTTAATCTGCTCCGCCTTGGAGCAAGAAGCGATGACGGGGCAAATCATCACGGTAGACAGCGGACAAACCCTATAATCTGTGAAACGTAGTCAAGGTTACGAGGGGCACGCGAATATACTTGCAATAAGATAAATATCCTCCTGCACTTCTTCTGCGGGAGGATATTTGCATCTTACAGCTAACTGACTAGCATGCTTGATGGAATGGCATTCTCTTCAGACGATCCCCATTTACAAGATGCAAAGGAGTGAACGGCATTGGATATTCAGTGGAAAGCAGCCGATATTGGGAAATGGACTCATTCAGGCATTATCTACTTCACATCCAAAATGGAAATGCTCGAAGACTTGCCCTGCAAAATGTACAGGCTGTACAAGCAGCATAGTCTGACCTATCATTGCCATGACTATTTTCAAATTTGGTATGTGGCGAAAGGAGCTTTCCGGCATACCGTAAGCAATCGGAGATTCGAGATTGAACAGGGTGATATTTTTGTCATCCCCCCATTTACCTTGCACAGTATTGATATTCCCTCTGACCAGAACATTGAGATCTACGGCTGTGAGTTTATGCCTTCTTTTATTAACGAGCGCTTCGAGGAGAAGCCGATGGAACCTCTCTTTTTTGATGTTGCCTATCTGGAATATTTCCTCAGCCGTGATGATAGCGCACAATCGAAAATTACGCTCGAACACATTACGGAAATGCGTGTCCGTCATGTGCTCAAAGAAATGCTTGCTGAATATGAGCGGCGATCCCCCTTTTTCCAAATCGTACTGAAATCCAACCTGCTCCTCCTCCTCTCGATGCTCATCCGGGAAATTAACAAGGATCTTGTGCAGGAAGGATACGAGAAAACCGAGAAATATCGGTCGATTATGACAGGGGTCATCGATTATATCCATGCAGCCTATCATGAGGACCTCCATTTGGACACGCTCTGCTCGCTCGCGAAATTGTCCCGCTCCACCTTTTGCAGCATATTCAAGGCATGGACAGGCAAGACGTTCAATCGTTATCTAGCGGATCTTCGCATATTTCATGCCCTTACGATGTTGAAGCAGCCCGAACTGTCCGTTACCGATGTCTGCTATGCGATCGGATTCAACGAACTTTCTTATTTCTGCCGCATCTTCAAGAAATACACCGGCATTTCCCCTACCTCCTACCGCAAGCAAGCGATCCAGCAGGAGCCAGGCACGCCACGCATACGATAATCCCACTTTTGCACACGAAAATGAAATCAAAATAAAGCGCATACATGCTACCATAGGAATACTCCAAGCCCAGAAGGGAGGGAAATTGACGGCGATATTTGAACACTTCCGGGTGCTTCAGGCAGCATGCCCTACGCACACGCTCTGCGTAATCGGAAGTATACATTTCTGAATGATGGAGGGGGAAACGTCATGATAAGAAAGCCGTTGATGTGGTGTCTTGCATTCATTCTCGCGTTCTCTATGCTTGCAGGTTGTTCTGGGGGCAGCACCTCCAGCGAAGAAGGATCGTCTGGCAATCCGTCCTCCAAAGAGAAGGTAGAACTGAGCTTCTGGTATGGATGGACTGGGCCGGAGGCAGCAGCGCTGGAGAAGCTGATTGCCAAGTGGAACTCCGCCAATCCGGATATTCAGGTGAAGGGGTTGTCCCAGAGTGATTATCAGAAGCAGCTGACCGCCATCACGGGAGGCAATCCTCCCGATATCGCGTCCCAGTTTGGGCAAAATGTAGTGCCCTGGGGACTTCGCGGTGCCATGATGCCACTTGATGATTACATCACTAAAGACGGCGTCGATATGAAAGACTTCGTTCCCGCTGCTATAAGCACTTCCCAGCACGACGGTAAAACGTATGCCATACCGATTGCCATGCACGTAACGATGCTGTTTTATAACAAAGATATTTTGAAGGAGGCTGGCTTCAACGGACCGCCGGAGACGATCAGCCAACTTAAGGAGTACATTAAGGCACTTAGCATTGTGGAAAGTGGCGGCCGCCTGCAACGGCTCGGATTATGGCCGGGAATGGACACGTACACCTTCGCGAATGCGTACAATGGCTCGTTCTACGATGAGGCTGCGAAGCAGGTAACACCCGACAATGCTGGGGTCAAAGCTGCACTCGAACTATCCAAGGGCATCTGGAATCAGTACGGCTCAGCTAACTTGGATCGGTTCTCTTCCGGTCTCGGACAGTATATGTCTGCTCAGAATCCGTTCTTCTCCGGCAAGTATGCCATGACGATTGACGGCGAATGGCTGCCAACCTTCATTAAGCAGTTCGCTCCTACTCTCAACTACGGCATCGCCCCTATTCCTTACGACGAGAATCACCCTGAGCTGAAGAAACCGGGCAATGTAACGACAAGCGTATTCTACATCCCGAAGGGTGTGAAGCATCCCGAAGCTTCTTGGAAGTTCTTGAAGTGGATGACAGAGCCGCAGCAGATGGCCGAATTCACGGCAGCGATTGGGAATTTGCCGACGAAGCTGTCTGCGCTGAAGAATCCCGCCTATAATGGCGTGCCTGGATTTAAGGAGTTCTTGGATTACTCCACGAGCCAGAACTTGCGCTCTTTCCCTGCCACTTCCTTCGCCAACGAGTATATTGCGGAGTTCGCCGTACAGGTTGATGCCATTCTGAGGGGTACCGTAAGCATGGAAGAAGGATTGAAGAAGGTGAAAGACAAGATTCAGCCGCTTGTGAAATAAAAGCTGTGTAGAATTATGGCCTTCGCCTGTGCTTTCACTTTGCTGCAGCACCAGCGATGCTGGGTTAAATCACCGCTACATACTGACCGTCAGAGCACACAGCAGCACGTCCATAAGTCTGTAATTGATGTTGTGCCTGTCAGATATCCGCAATCCTGATCGCATCCGGTTGCTTGCAGCAAAGCCAGAGCCGATTCACGTATTGTCGACGAAAGGAGGACACTCAAGATGAAAGTCTCCTCATCCATTTCCCAATCTAAGCAGAAGAGAAGCTGGTCGAAGAAGGAGCGGCATACTTTCCTCCTCGGTCTAGTGTTCGCTGCCCCTTGGATTATCGGATTTCTAGCTTTTACGGTATATCCGTTCTTCAGTTCTTTATATTTCAGCCTGACAGAGTATGATCTGTTCAGCTCGCCCAAGTGGGTTGGATTGAATAACTATAAGCAAATATTTGAGGACGAGAGCTTCTATCGTTCACTTCGCAACACCTTGTTCATGACCTTCATTGCCGTGCCTATTACGCTTATTGTCTCTCTGTTGATTGCCCTGCTGCTGAATACGAAGGTGAAGGGAATTAACTATTATCGGACGATCTTCTATTTGCCTTCCGTCATTCCGATCGTCGCCAGCGCCCTCTTGTGGACGTGGATGCTGAACCCGGATTTTGGCCTAATCAATACCCTTCTACGCTCCTTAGGTCTTCCTGATCCTGCTTGGCTGCTGGATCCCCAATATACGAAGCCCTCATTAATTCTCATGAGCTTATGGGGAACCGGTGCAGGAGCTCTCATCTTCCTCGCTGCCTTGCAGGGCGTTCCGAAGCAATATTACGAAGCCGCTCAAGTTGATGGGGCGAACTGGTGGCATCGATTTTGGAACATCACCATGCCTGGACTGTCACCTATCATCCTCTTCCAGCTCATTATGGGTTTGATCGGATCATTTCAGATCTTCACGGAATCGTACATCCTGGCGGGCGGGAAGGTAGACGGGGGTCAGTCGCTCGGCGGGCCGGATCAATCCCTGCTGTTCTATGCGGTTAACCTGTATCAAGAAGCATTCGTGTACTTGAAAATGGGCTATGCCTCTGCTCTTGCCTGGATTCTATTCATCCTTGTCCTGTTCATTACATTCGTGCTCATGAAGACCTCGGCACGCTGGGTCTATTACGGAGGTGACTGACGTGGCCGCGAAGCTTCGAAAATCGATTTTGCCGCATGCCGTGCTTATTCTATTCTCGTTTCTGTTTCTATTTCCGTTTTTATGGCTGGTCATGACCTCCCTAAAAACACCGGATGAGATCTTCCAGCTTCCGCCTAACCTACTGCCGGACACTTTCCAATGGTCCAACTATGCAGCCGCACTAGAAACAATCCCCTTCGCCCGGTATATGACCAACACACTCATCATCTGTGCCGTCAATATTGTCGGACAATTATTCGCAGCGCCGCTTGTTGCCTATTCTATATCAAGAATACCGTGGAAAGGGCGCGAAATCATCTTCTCGATCGTGGTTGCCACGATGATTTTGCCCGCACAGGTTCAGTTGATCCCGCAATATATCATCTTCACAAAGCTTGGGTGGGTGAATACGATTTTGCCGTTAACGATCGGAGCTTTCTTCGGGGCGCCCTTCTTTATCTTCCTGCTGCGCCAATTTCTAATGGGTGTACCGACAGAACTGTCTGAGGCGGCTAAGATAGATGGGGCTTCTGAGATTCGAATTTATATCCGAATTATCCTGCCAATCCTGAAGCCCGCCCTCGTTACCGTGGCATTGTTCTCTTTCGTATGGTCGTACGTGGATTTTATGGGGCCGCTTATTTATTTGAACGACTCAGCCAAATGGACGATAACGCTTGGCCTGCAAGGCTTCCAGCAGGATCACGGGGCTCAGTGGGAGAAGCTCATGGCCGCCTCCACCATTATGACACTGCCGATGATCGTCCTCTACTTCTTCGGGCAGAAATACTTCATGCAGTCTGGCTCAGCCTTAACCGGATTTAAATAAGTGGGAGGGAAATCGAATGAATCGCACCACAACGATGCATAAGCCGCGTACGATCTACATGGCAGGGATATATGCGCTCGCCTTACCGGTACTACAATAAAAATGGAGCTCCGCATGTATGTATCGTGGGCAATCTATCGTTATGGTTGACAAGGAGAATCACTAACGGTTAAGTAAATAGGCTGCCCCCTGCCTTCTAACATTAGGGGCAGCCTATTTGGCTGTGGCGGCGTCACTCCGTTCCATTCGCCAATAACTGATCTCGCACTTCGGTTAGGGCGAATCCCAACAAATTATCGCCCCGCCATTTCATCGGATTCTCCACATCTGGATGATCCTTAGCCATTCCAATACCCCAGATGCGGTCAACTGGGCTTGCCTCCACTAAAATCCGCTGCTTGCTCGCCTTGAGAAACGCACACAGTTCCTCATTTTGCGAAAATTTCGCGAAGTTGCCTCGCTTCACGATGTCATAGCATTCGCGGCTCCACACCTCGTTGTCAAAACGTTTCACGGCGCGCCCGAACGCCTTCATTTGCTTCGGATGCTTCGCGTTCATAATGGCTTCCAGCATCTCGTTATCACCGAACAGCCTTGCCTTTTCTGCCATCATATACTGTTCCGTGCAGCTATATTTATCGCCATCTACTGTAAAGCTAGCTGTCCACCATTGGCTGAAGCAGCTTTGATTGATGCTTCCGTCAGCAGGAGGCGTATGCCCCCAGAAGAATAAGTACTTGAACTTCTTCCCCGCTTGGTGCGCTTTCTGTAACGCTTCAAGATTATATATCATCTCTGTCACCTCTAATAAATCACTCATTCTTATTAAACTTCCCTTTTAAATGCCTATAGATATTCGCAATGTTTATATGGAAACCCTTACCTTCATATTTTGTGAGTGAAATAGCTCCACCGAGAATTTTTTCACTATCCTCGGTTTTATTTTTTAGCGTTTCCGTTAACAAAGACTGTTGAAGTATTGAAGCATCTAAAACTTGTTGCTGCTGATCTATTACTGTTTGTTGATATTGAATAGTACCCCTTTGACTTTGTGTCAAAGCATTTGCAAGTAATATCTGACTCCTGAGATGTTGAACCTGGGCCAAGAGTTGTTGCTCCTTGATTCCAATGTCCATACTTATTAGTTGTATATCCTGCATGCTACCAGGTAGATTGAGGTACATATCTAGTGCCTCCCGAATATGCTGTAAGGCAATATCTTTAGATTCTGGAGTAACCGAAAAAAGTACCTTACCAGCCTCATGAGTAATATCAGTGGCGGCTTTAATCCCTAGATTCCTCAAGAAGTCTGCAAAATAAATAAGGTATTGTTCGCACGGAACTCGAACCTGTTCGGGGAAATCAAAAATGCTTACAACTGCATTTCCTCTTGATTTCTCAATAAGCAAATTGCTGACTTTATTGTATATATCATCTATCAAAGGCCTCTTATTATCTATTGTTTCCTTTATAGTATGGGTACTATTGATATCTTCAATCTCAATACTAAATCCATTATTATCTGGATCCAGACCAGAATACTCTAGTCCATATTCCTTGTGATCATGTATAACTTCCCTTAGCGATTTATCTAACTCCTTAATGCTGAATGAATTTTTCCACTCATCAAGTTTACATTCGTGGGTGAATAAAATGACAAAGTCAGGTCCCTTGATAGGTTCTCTTAATAATAAAAGCCTAGAAAATGTATCTACAAAATTCAATTTATAACACAATTCTAAAGTCTCCAACTCCCTGGGAATTTCAGAAAATCTCATTAAAGATATCTTTTCGGCTAGATGTTCATCAAAAATTTCAACGCTAAAACTAGAACTAGTTCCACTTACTCTGAAGTCCTTCTTCTTTATAACTATTCCATCCACATATAACAAAACACTACTTTCATCCTCGAGAAATTTTATTTCCAACATAATCCATCACTCCCTTTTCTCTCGTGAGCATCGTTATTCAGTTAAACTCGAACTGCTTGGTATTTATTTACTCATCATACCATTCAATACATTTGCTCAATAAGTAAAATAGTATATTGAGGCTCCTTAACCTATCAATTGATAACTTATTTCAAATCTCTTGCAATATTATTAAGCGCCACTTACCATTTGAAAATACAACACTGCAAAAAGATGATAGAGAAGTCTCCCGACTTAAACTTCGGCAACACCTGGGGCCACCCTATCAATCAGCTCTGTATTCGTAGAAGTCATTGTGATCCTCCTCAAATCAATCTCACTCCTATAGACGGGATAACATCTGGAAAACCGTCTTTGCTACCAGTAAGTTTCAAGATAGTTTGCATCAATCCTTCACGGTCACTATTGCATTGCGCATATTTCTTCACACGTAATAGTGATAAAATAAAGTATCCATATATAAAACGCATGTCGTGCGACATTCTTTTATCAACCGAGCCACATCTACATTGCACATACAAAGGAGCGTACAACCATGACAGACGCAACAACTTGGAAGAACGGTGCTCACGGACATAGATTCATTGCATCCTTCAGCGGAGGAAAAGACAGTACATTGGCACTCTATAAGGCCATGCAGGGCGGAGAAGCAGTCGGCTTAATCGTCATGCTTGAAGAAGAGGGCAAACGTTCCCGCTCTCACGGCATGCCGCCTGAGCTTATCCGTGCACAAGCCGAGTCCATCGGGCTGCCTATATTTGCAGGTGCGGCAAGCTGGACAGACTATGAGTCCGTATTTATGGGGCTGTTGGCGCATGCGAAGGAGCAAGGCGCCGAAGTATTAGTGACGGGAGACTTGGACGTACCGGAACACGGCTGCTGGCATGATCGAGTGACAAAGAATGCAGGGTTAGGCTTAGGAATGCCTCTCTGGGAAATGGATCATCTGGGGGCAGTTCAGGAGTTCATCAGTCTCGGATTTGTTACGATGCTGGTGACAGTCAATCTGTCGAAGGGCATGAAGGAAGAAGATTTAGGACGTGTGCTGACTCACGAGTTCGTGGAGGAGCTTCTCGCACGCGGAATTGATCCATGTGGTGAAGGTGGAGAGTTCCATACGACCGTAATCGACGGCCCTCTATTTGAGCATCCGATTCCAGTTCGCAAATGTGAGATCGTAAGGGACGGAGATTATGCATTTTTGCCTTTGGAGCTACAGAATTCGTAGATCAGCAATAGTTGCTTGAACATAAAAAGCACAGTGCTTAGCCACTCGCTAGGCGCTGTGCTTTCTCTATCCATGATTACGCCTTATTCCTGAAAGATCGCCTCTACGACCTGCAGCGCCGAGGCTGCACGCGGCCAGCCTGCATAATACGCAAGGTGTGTTATCACTTCCACGATTTCTTCCTGCTGCAGTCCATTCTCTACCGCTAGTCGCAAATGATAAGGGAGCTGTTCCATCAATCCGCCGGCAACTAGCGCGGAAATCGTAATCAGACTCCGATCCCGCAGCGATAATTGCTCCCGTCGCCACAAGTCCCCGAACAACACGTTCTCCGAGTAATCAACAAATGCCGGAGCTAATTCTCTTAACGACTCGCTTACCTGTGGTTTAATTGCTCGATGTGCCATGCTAATCACCCCTCTTTGTCTGACGATCCAGCATTTGAGCAATGCCATTGCCGAACGACCAATCATCGAATTCATTATCAACAAGCACGACAAATACATCTTCTTTTCTTATACTCACCGTGTTCGACAACTCCTCAGCCAGCATCGCATAAAAGCTTGTTTTTTGCTGTTCCGTCCTCCCCGATTTAAGTGTGATATGGATATAGAGCAAGCCATCGCTCCGTTCAACATTCAAGTAATTCTTGCTGTAGAAAAATTCCCCCGCCCTATGGGCATGAAAGACTTGAAAATAATCATCTTCCGGCACATTGAAGTGCCTTATTAAAGCGCACATGGTTGACTTACTGATTTGTTCAAGTAGGCGGGTGTCATATTGCTCCTCCATGTAACTAACCCGAATGAATGGCATATCCGATCGACTCCTTCTCTGAGATGCCTCCATTGTACGCCCGCTAATTTCATTTGTATAATTGAATAAAATCATGATCTTATTCGATTATTTCGATAGAGGTGACAACAAACAAATGGATCTCAAAGAACTAACCGCATTCAAAACCATACTTGAAGAAGGGACTTTCTCCCGAGCAGCCGAGAAGCTGAATTACGCGCAATCTACCATTACGAGTCAAATTCAACGCTTGGAAAAAGAGCTGGGCATACCCTTGTTCAACAGAGGCTGGGATGCGGAATTGACCCGTGCCGGCCACATGCTGGCAGCGGAGATTGACAGTCTCATTCAGCATTGGAACTATATCTCGGAACAGGCGAAGGCATTGCAGCAGGACGAAATTGGGTCTGTACGGATTGGAGGAATTGAATCCATGATGGAGACGGTGTTCCCTAATGCATTGCGGAAGCTCCGAGTGCATAAGCCGAACATGCAATGTCACGTTGTGGCGGGAAATACCGATTTCCTTTCCCAATCTATCCTGCAAAAGGAGCTGGACTTTGCCATCTGTGGCGAGCCTTCCGACGCGTCTCACTTCTATTTTCAGCCGCTATATCACGAGAGGATCACGTTCATTGCAGATCAGGCGCATCCTTTGTGTGCACAGGAGAACACCTCATTGGAAGAGGTTCTCCATTACCCAATCATAGCTGGCGGACCAAACTGCTTATATTCGCTGCGTTTAGCAAAGCATTTCGCCAGATTCGAATCATCACCTAACCTGAACACTGTAAGTCAGATTTCTTCAATTCCACACTTTGTGAAGAATACTTCTGCCGTGGGCGTCGTATTGGATACTACACCGCTGGCGAAGGAGGTCATAGCAATTGATGTCACCATAGCCGATCCCCTGATTCAAATCGGCTTCTTGCAGAGGCGAGGCGCCCAGGAATATATGCAGTCGTCCTCTGCTAATCTGCTCATGCAGATCATTAGAAAGGAAATTGAGAGAGGCAGCAGACAAAGGTAAGTCTTATCTCAGCAAAATAAAAAAGAGCACCTGCTTTTATCCAAGCAGATGCTCTCCGACTACCATGATTCGTTATCCTTGTGCGAGCAGCTCTTTGAGCTGCTTGATTTGTTTGCGCTCTCCTGCAATCACAAGCGTCATATTGGGCGTAAGCTGTACCTCAGGATCGGGATTGATATACTGTTTTCCTTTTTCAATAGCAGCCAGGATCGTCGCTCCCGTGCGCTGGCGAATTTGCAGCTCGGCAATAGATTTATTAATGCATGGAAAGGACGGCCCCACCTTGCACCATTCAATGACCAGTTCATCAAGCTCCACTTGGATAGTATCCAACGCCTTCGGCTTATAGCTCATGCCGCCGATAATAGACGCAAGCTGTCTTGCTTCTTCATCCTCCAGTGTCACTTGGGAAATGCTCTGCTCTGGATCATTATCTTCGAAATGGTATACTTCTCTTCTGCCATCATCATGGATAACGACGACTACTTTATCCCCCGACGCAGCTTCCATCTGATACTTTTTCCCGATACCCGGTAGTTCCGTTTCCCTTATCGTTGCCATATGGCCTGACATCTCCCTTCAATCCTATTTATTTGGTACGTTTGCTTTTTCTTTGTTATTGCTCCATTTGAATATGCGGTTCAGACCACTATACACATGTTTCGACTCTTTCGCCAGCAGTGGGCCAACTATAGCCAGCACGAGTACATACAGTGCGGAGAAAGGTTTAAGTAAAGGCATCAAACCGGCTGATATACCTAAGTTCGCCACTATAATGGTGAATTCCCCCCGTGCCATAATAGTAAGTCCAATATTCGTCGAAGCCTTATAGGATAATCCTGCCTTACGTCCTGCCATCCAGCCTGCAACCATATTGGACACCACCGTGAGCAGCACAGCCCCTAGTGCCATCCATGCAGCATCACCCAGCGTCAGCGGATCTATGCTTAGACCGAAGCTGAAGAAGAATATCGCACCGAAGAAATCCCGGAAAGGAACAACCAGATGCTCTATTCGTTTGCTGTGCTCTGATTCTGACAATGCAAGTCCAAATAAGAGCGCACCGATAGCCTCAGCTACATGCAGAGTTTCCGAGAACCCGGCAATGAAGAATAGCAGGGAGAACACGACTATAATAAAGATTTCGTTCGATGTGATATTTAACAGCTTGTTCAATACTGGCGGCCCCACTCTTGCGATGATGAAGAATACGAGCATATACCCCATGGAAATCCCTACGGAGAGCAGAACTCCGCCAATAGATGTGGCCCCTCCAAGTAGAAGGCCGGACATAACGGATAAGAACACGGCCAGAAAGAGATCATCGAACAAAATCATGCCCAATATCAGCTCTGTTTCGGAGTTGCCTGTACGTCTAAGATCAACCAAAACCTTGGCTACGATGGCAGTGGAGGATACAGACATCAGCCCTGCAATGATTAGCGTTTCATACAGCGGAAAATTAACCAAAAATCCGTAAGCCATTGCCAGCACAAAGTTCAGTACGACATATACGGTACCACCAAATACAATATTGCGCCCAGACTTAATTAACTTCGAAACCGAGAACTCTAGACCAATGTAGAAGAGCAGGAATAGTACTCCCATCCGCCCGAGAAAAGCTATTATGTACTGACTCTCTATAAAGGTTAAGTCGAACAAGCCAATCACTGGAGCATGCGGTCCGACCAACATACCGAGAACGATGAGGAATGGTATGATCGAAAACTTTAGTTTCCCAGCGATTAGCGAGGCGGCGGTAACTAACAGCAAGGCGGTTCCAACCTGAAAAATCATATGATCCATATGGCGGCTATCTCCTTCTTTCAAAATCCTGTAGCCTTATCCTGCGCAACAATATTCCTTGCTATCCAAATTCGAACAATATGACACCTGTCATCCTAATTCCTTTACAGCTGTGAATATTCCACCGCCCCTCTTCCCCACTACAATAAAGCTGCATGATGAATATGAGGGAAGGATGAGTAATTGTGGAACAACGTCAGGAGAGAATCCGTCTGCTCGATATATTGCGGGGATTCGCAATTCTAGGCACATTGGGGACAAATATTTGGATATTTGCACATCTAGGAGATTTATCTTATCTCACTACGTACGCGTATACGGGCTGGTGGAAGCTCGATGATCTGCTCCGCATGATCGTATTATTTTTCGTAAATGGCAAGATGCTCGGCTTATTAACGATCATGTTCGGAGTAGGCATGGAAATGAAGTATCAGCAGGCGAAACGCGCAGGCAAGGCCTGGCCGGGCGTCTATATGTGGGTGCTTCTTGTTTTGCTATTGGAAGGCTTGCTTCATTTTATTCTCGTAATGGAGTATGACATCTTAATGAGCTACGGCATAACAGGCATGATTGCCGCCTTCATTATTCGTGGTGGCGATCGCGCCATATCCAACACGATGAAAGTGATTGGCAGCGTACATGTCATCGCAATTTTGGGTATGCTTCTGCTTGGGCTAATGGGCGCCAATATGTCACTGGGGAACTTTGATCAGGTGGCCACTCTCTACAAGGACGGTTCATGGCTGGAGCAAGTCCAATATCGACTATCTCATTTCGCACAGCTTCGCTTTGAGCCCATTTTTGTCATTCCGTTGAATGTGTTTCTGTTTTTACTCGGCGTTCGCCTTATGCGCTCCGGAGTGTTCGCTCCAGATGAGAATGGGCAGCGACAACGCAGCAAGCTTTTGAAGCTGGGCATCTACGTCGGGGTGCCATTAAACCTGCTTATCTTCATACCCGGCGGCATTTTCGACATGCCCGTCCGCTATTTATTTGCTCCCTTTCTGTCAATTTGGTATATAGCGCTCATTGGTAAAGTGGTACAATATAACCAATTAGATCGGCTGTGGCGCCTGCTTGAAAACACAGGGAAGATGTCGTTAAGCTGCTATGTTATGCAAAATGTGATTGCATCCGTGCTCTGTTATGGCTGGGGCTTAGCATTAGGCGGCAAGTTGAATTCGTTAACCATTATCGCAATCTGGGTTGAGATCTCCGTGTTCCAGCTATGGTTCGCTTCAAGGTGGCTGCGGATCTTCAAGCTTGGCCCTATGGAGTCTGTCCGCAAGCGTGCGGTAGGCATTTTTCAGTCTAGGTGAATCTGGAGGCTATCGATGAAGATCTACCCAAGAGATCAGATGAAACAGTTTCTGCTCATAGATGTAATTGCGATCGTATATTTGTGCTATTTTGTCCTGAGCACGCGTTCCGATCTTGGTCTCTTGGGATCCCTTATGATCCTAAGCTTATTTTTGATTTCTTTCTATATTGCATTATGGCATCGGAATATCTATCTGCTGGCAGCTGTTGTATCTGGTCTCGGCACGATTGCGGTACTCAGTATCTTTATTGACCCCAATTTTCTCATGTTCGGATTTATATTTGCCGATCTGCTGGGCAGATCGAAATCCAAATGGCAAATCGGCGTCGGAACTGCAGCCATAGCCCTTATGTACGCGTTTGTCGCAAGATGGGGAGTAAGTGATTTCTATGCCAGGTATATAATGCATCTCCCCATTATCATTATCCAGATACTCCTGCCTTCTATCCTATACATAAGAGCGCGAGCAGCCAGCCTGCAAGGCCAGCTGGATTCTGCCAATGAACAGCTTGAACAATATGCCCTGCAGGAGGAAAGACACCGCATCGCACGCGATCTCCATGATACGCTGGGACAAACCTTAACGATGATCAAACTGAAAAGCGAGCTGGCTGCTAGATGGGTAGATAGAGACCCTAAGCATGCCAAAGAAGAGCTGAACGACATCCTCAACACCTCGCGAATTGCCCTTAAGCAAGTACGGGAACTCGTTTCCGAGATGAAGTTCATTTCACTGACAAGTGAGCTGACACATTCGCGCAAGCTGCTGCATACGGCTGGCATTGAGCTTGAAATTATAGAGCATGGCCCTCCCCCGCTGCTATCCAGTGTCGAGGAAACGATGATTGCTCTCTCTGTGCGGGAAGCAATTACAAATACGATTAAGCATAGTCAGGCGCAGCACTGCACGATACAGCTTCAAATGATAGATAACAGGTACACCATATACATAACTGATGATGGTGTCGGGCTAAGCGACAAAGAAGGCGGAAATGGCATCCTGTCAATGAAGGAACGAATGCACGCGCTGAACGGCACTCTTACAGTGGAATGCTTGCCTGCCGGAGGGACTGCGGTTGCAATGATGCTCCCCCTCCATCATCTCGGAAAGGAGAGTGCAGCTACATGATTCGCGTTGTGATTGCTGAAGACCAGCAGATGCTGCGAGGTGCCTTTGCCTCATTGCTGAAGTTCGAAGACGATATTGAAGTATTGGCGGAAGTGGCGGATGGGAAGCAGGCATGGGAAGCCATACAGCAGCATAAGCCTGACGTATGCGTGGTAGATATTGAAATGCCGCACATGAACGGCTTAGAGTTGGCATTGCAAATCAGAAACGCCGGGCTTCCCTGCAAAATTGTGATCGTTACCACCTTTGCACGACCTGGTTATTTACAAAAGGCAATGAATGCCCAAGTGAATGCCTATCTGCTTAAGGATGAACCGATCGACTATCTCATTGAATCCATTCGTAGGGTCATGGCTGGAGAACGGGTGATCAGCACCGATCTGGCTGCAGTGCTCTTCATGAACAACGAGAATCCATTAAGCGAGAGAGAAGCGGAGATGCTGCGGCTTACGAAGGAAGGCATGACGACAAGCGAAATCAGCAAATCCCTCTTCCTGACGATTGGCACAGTACGAAATTATCTATCTTCTGCCATTCAAAAGCTGGATGCTGAATCGAGACAGCAGGCCGCATCCATTGCCGAGGAGAAGGGATGGCTTTGAACCATCCCTACAAAAACTCTCCGACAGGGAGATCAAGATTGATCGTCGTGTTGCGGAGTACCTTCTTATGGGCAATAGCCTTTGCCGAAAACAGGCGCATCAGCACAGCGACCTGCAGCGAGTCGCTCGTCAACGCCCTTTCATCACGACTGCCAATAAGGCTTACATCGGGCACAGCCGGCCAGGAGCCGGCTTGATAGTAAAAACCAGCCAGATCTGGATGGCATGTAAATAAGCCAAGATCCACGCCGCTCTGCTCCATCCATCGGGTAGCGGCAGCGACCGTTTTTAACCCATATCCCTGACCTCGATAGTCAGGGTCAGTCGCTACACAGCTAAGTCCTGATAGCCTGAACTTCTCTCCCTCATGCTCGATCGCTTTGGAGACAACTCCCGTATAGCTGACTAATTTTCCATCTGCATAGGCATAGAAGGAACGCGCATTCAGCGCTTCATGATGGGCAGCCGGTATCGTATCCTCCAGCAATCCATCCTCCTCCGGCCATACGCGATGCAGCAAGACGGCAATCTCTCTCCGTAGGGTTGCAGGTGCCTGATTATAATTTATTGATTGTATGATATCATCCGCCAATAGTAGCTTCTCCTTTACGTGAAAGGTCTGGAGGCGACAAATCCCCACTCCCACTCTATTATCCACGAAACAAAAGGCCCACACAAAGGATGTGTGAGCCTCCATCACATATACGATTATAATTTTACCGCGAACACCTCGTATGGCTTCATCGAAAATGTAGTAACGTCGATTTCAGCGCGATCATAGTTGCTCATAATGATCTCGGATACCTTACCATCGACAGCGATTCCATGCTCCTGCTCGGATATGTTTGCTGCCACGAGCCATTTCTCGCCTTCATAGATGCGGTAGTATGCAAATACCTCTTCAGGCGTATGCTCAATCAGTTCGAAGTCGCCCCATACGATAATCGGATTCTCTTGGCGCAGCTTGATTAAGCGCTGGTACGTATAGAAGATCGAATTCGGGTTGTCGAGATTACGCTGCACGTTAATTGTCTTGTAGTTGTCGTTCACATGCAGCCAAGGCGTACCCGTTGTAAAGCCTCCGTTCTTGCTGTCATCCCATTGGATTGGCGTACGAGCATTGTCTCTCCCTTTGGCATTGATCGAGGCAATAATGTCCTCTGCCGCGTATCCCTTGGACAAACGGTCATGATACATATTGATAGATTCAATATCCTCTACCTCATCAATGCTCGACACAGGGCGATTCGTCATCCCTATCTCTTCACCTTGATAAATGTAAGGCGTCCCCTTCATCATATGGAGAAGCACAGCGAACATTTTTGCACTTTGCTCATGGTATTCCTTATCATTTCCCCATCTGGACACGATGCGCGGCAAGTCATGATTGTTCCAGAACAAGCTGTTCCAGCCCTGGTCCCCTAGCGAAGTCTGCCACTTCGCCAGCACTCGCTTCAATTCCGCAATTTCCAGTGGCTTCAGATCCCACTTATCCTTGCCCTCCTGTTGATCCAATCCGACATGCTCGAATTGGAACACCATCGACATTTCCTTGCGTGCCGGATCGGAATACAGCTTTGCGATTTCCGGCGTCGCGCCCCAAGTCTCACCAACTGTCAAGACGTCATGGGAGCCGAATGTCTTTTCATGCATTTCCTGCAAATACTCATGCAGCTTCGGTCCGTTGCCCGTAATTTCTTGATCCGGAATTTTGCCGATGAGATCGATGACGTCCATGCGGAAGCCGCCGACACCTTTATCCAGCCAGAAGTTCATCATGTCATACACTTCTTGGCGAACCTTCGGATTCTCCCAGTTCAGGTCTGGCTGGCGCTTGCTGAATAGGTGCAGGAAATACTGGCCGCTCGCTTCATCGAACTCCCATGCGGGGCCACTGAATATAGAGCCAAGTCCGTTCGGAACGCCACCGTTCACCGGATCACGCCAAATGTAGTAATCGCGGTACTCATTGTCTTTGCCTTTTTTCGCTTCAATGAACCATCTATGCTCGTCAGAGGTATGGTTTACGACAAGATCCATAATGATCTTGATGCCCGCCTCATTCGCCTTCGCAATCAGCTCATCCATGTCATCCATTGTGCCGAACTCGTCCATAATATCTTGATAATCGCTAATGTCATAGCCATTATCATCATTCGGCGATTTATATACAGGGGACAGCCAGATTGCAGTAATGCCTAGCAGCTTCAAATAATCGATTCGATTGATGATCCCTCTCAAATCACCGATGCCATCTCCATCGCTGTCTTGGAAGCTGCGCGGATAAATTTGATAGACAACGGCGGTTTGCCACCATTTCACGTCTTTTGCTTGTTTCATTGTTTCACTCATCGGACACCAATCCTCTCGGGTTGAAATATGAAGCTATCTGAACTAAACGTAAACGTTTACGTAATACATAAAAATCATCTCTATTTCATTGACGTGCAATTGCACATGGATATACTCGTCATTACTTTGCATTTAATGATTTGACCGACTTGCGTACCACTAATTCATGGGGTATCACTTCGGACTCAATCTGTATCCTATGCTGAATCGCATCAATTAATTTCCGGCAGCCTTCTCTTCCCATCTCATACAAGGGCTGCGCAACTGTCGTTAACGGAGGTATCGACATACGCGACACCTTGGAGTTATCGTAGCCGACCACGGACAACTCCTCTGGCACCCTAATGCCGTGCTCAAAGCATGTCGATATAATGCCGAGTGCAGCCTCATCGCTTGCGCAGAATACTGCGGTAATATCGGCTTCCTCTGCAAGGAACTCCTGCATGGTCTGTTTGCCGGATTCGAAGCTGAAGTCTCCGGGCTTAATCAGGTTCAAATCTACCTTGATCCCCAGATCACGCAATGCATGCGTATATCCATCGATTCTCGGGGCACCAGATATCGGATCTCTTGGATTGGCTCCGGCCATCCCTATCTTCCGGTGTCCATGCTGGGTGAGATACTGAACTGCGGTATATGCAGCACGGAAATCATCCACTTTGAGATAAGGTACATCTTCCCTATCCGACTTGGTAGATAGCAAAATAAAGGGAATACCCAGTGATGACATAGCGTCGATTGCAACCTCTTGCAGATCGATGGACACGATAATGAGTCCATCTACTCTGCGCTCTCCCATCAACTTCAGACAATCTTGAATTCGGGAGCCATGGCTGCCGGCATGAGTTAGAATTACACTGTAACCATGCGCATACGAAGTGTCCTCAATCCCTCTAATAATATCGCCATAAAAGGAAGTCGCCACATCCGGCATAATGACACCTATCGTATTGGTCGACTTCTGTACCAAGCTTCTTGCATTTTCATTTTTTCGATATCCCAATTCCTTGGCAACGGCGATAACCTTCTTCTCCGTCTCTTCGTTATATCCGCCAAGATTATTAATGACTCTCGATACGGTCGCGGTAGAGACACCAGCAACTCGTGCGATATCCTTGATTGTAGCTGCCATCTAACCACCTCTCGTGGGTAAACGTTTTTCATAATTCGAAACTGAATAAGACCAGTGAAAATATTATCTGTTAGTTAAACGTTTACGTAACCAATATTAGTTTCCCAGCGCTGTTAAGTCAATGCTTTTTTTGAAGCGTTTTCAGTCATTGAAATCTATGTCCTTCTTACCTTTATGCCAAGAGATGCACTGCTACTCTAGCTTTAGCATTTGCCGCACATTTCGGTGAAATTGCTCCTTACGATTGCTCTTATAAACTGGACATCTCTGTGTAGGCACATTCGTCATCTGCCGATCCTGATACTTGAGCATGCTCTCCTGTGCGCACAAACATTGTCTTTGCGACAGCGAAGAAGGCTTGTACGGCTGGCGACGTGCATTGGAGAGGAGGACTGGCTAAGGCCACTTTACGCCAACTCGATTGCTTAAGATTACCGATACCGATGTTGGGCTGATTTTTGAACGACAGCTCAGGCCCGATGGTAACACCAAGCCCTTCCTGAACCATGCTGGAGATGGTGTTACAGTCCTGCACCTCGAAGCGGATACGGGGAGTAACTTGAGCTTGCTCAAAAATTTCCTCTACATTTGCGCGATAAAGCCCTTTTGGCATAATAAAGTCCTCTTCCTGCAGGTCATGCACATCAATTACAGCTTCATGCTGAAAGCGATGATCTGCAGGGAAAGCGACAACCATCTTATCCTTGACTAAGGGTACGATATGCAAATTCAGTTCCTTGTTCTGCTGGATGACGAAGCCGATATCAATGACCCCTGTCTCGAACCATTCCAAAATCTCCTCATAGGTTCCTTCATAAAATGTAAAGGCAATGTTGGGATGCTTTTGATTGAACTTCGAAATGATGCTTGGCAAAATATTAGCTGATGCGCTGGGAAAACTGCCGATCCGGATCGTGCCTGCCTCCAGATTGGAAGCCAAGGCGGCTTCTTGCTTGATGATTTCCATTTGGTTCAATATTTCTCGCATCGGTATCAGCATCTTCTGGCCAACCTCTGTCAGCAGAAGACCTCTTCGACGATCACGAATTAATAGTGCAACGCCCCACTCCGATTCCAGACTAGCTACTGCGTGACTTACGGCAGACTGGGTCATATTCAGCTTTCCCGCTGCTTTCGTAAAGCTTCCCTGCTCCACTACATGGGAGAAAACTTCAAACCTGGCTATTGTCATAAGTAAAACCTCATGTCATATATGAATAGGATTTGTTTGATTCATGCTAACACGGGATATATACTGATGCAAGAAATCGATATTCATACTTGGCGCGCGCCCTGACAGTAAAGGAGACCAAGTTGATGAATCGTGTAGGCATCTATTTATTGGCGTTAGGCGCTTTTATTATCGGAACAGTGGATTTTATCACGGTGGGGATTTTGAATATGATAGCTGCGGACATGAATGTGTCCATTGGGATGGCAGGCCAGCTTGTCACTATTTTTTCTATTTCATTTGTTATCGGATCATTGATCCTCGTAGCGTTGACGATCCGATTTGAACGGAAAAAAGTATTGTTATATTCCCTTGCTATCTTTTTGGTTGGCAATCTTACAGCGTTTCTAAGCACCCGATTTGAAATGCTTATGGTTTCACGCGTTCTTCTGGCTACTAGCGGCGGTCTGTTCACCGTCATCGCTACCGTGTTCGCTGCTAAGCTGGCCTCGCCTGGCAAGCAAGGTGCTGCTATTGCTACAGTGACTACTGGCTTTAGCGCTGCACTTGTGTTCGGAATGCCCATTGGCACGCTGCTAACGTCATACATGGATTGGCACTTCATATTCCTTATCATAGGTGCAATCACCGTGCTTCTCTTTATCATGCTTGGACGGATGATCCCGACTGCTCCAGGGCAGGCACCCATTTCGCTAAAACAGCATCTGCTGATTATGAAAGATAAGCGAATCTTCAGTGGTTTATTAACGACATTATTTTGGATCATTGGGTATACGATTACGTTTACTTACATTTCTCCGCTTTTACAGGAGATAGGGCATTTTTCCGTTGAAATGATTAGTACGGCACTCCTTGTTTTAGGGATATTTGCCTTTATCGGCTCTCGCTTCGGCGGCTATGCATCTGACAAATGGGGCACAGCCGTAACGATTCGATCCAGCCTCATCCTGCACGTACTGGCGCTGATTGCTTTGCCTGTGGCGTTTGGTTCGACTTGGGGGGCTATGGTCACAATCATGATATGGGGTTTCTCTTCTTGGACGACAACCACAGCCAATCAAATCTATCTCATTTCCTTAAAATCGTCCGCTTCCGAAATCATATTAAGCTATCAGACAGCCGTATTGAACATTGGCATTTCCTTAGGCGCGGCCGTAGGAGGCGTACTGGTTGAACGAGTGCCGATTTTCCACTTCGGTTGGATTAGCAGTGTAATGGTGCTTATTGCTTTCGTTACAGCGTCCTATTCCTTCCTGTTAAGCGAACGTACGAAGAATCGAATGGGGAAATTCGAATTATGCTGTGAAACCAAATAAGAACATACAGAAGCCCACATAAGCTGTGTTCAGCATATAGTGGGCTTCCTCGTGCGTTTCCAAGAAATTTTCTTCGGTAGATCAAAAAAATCACAAATTGTTCACTTATGTGGTGGTGTTTGCTTTCTCTATAATGACGAAGTCTAAAAAGAAAGGATGATCAAATGCCGACAACAAAAAAAGAGCAGCTCTATTTCGGCCTAATGATGTGCTCCGGGATGGTCGTATTCATGACGTTTTATAACCTATACATGCACGGCCTGCTCGAAACACTGTCTTGGAGAAACATACTGGTTCAACTCATTCTGACCTTCTCCATTGCTTTCATACTAGAATCTTTTATTGTGGGGCCCATAGCGAAGAAGATTGCTTTCTCCTTACCCTATGACAAGTCCAAGAAGTTGTTCGTGATTGTATCTGTGGCTTTCTTTATGGTATGCGGGATGGTTCTCTGCATGTCTCTGTATGGATTGGGAACCGCGTACTTGTCGAATCCATTGATGAGCGGATCTTGGTTGGAAAATTACTATTCACTGGTGTTCCAGAACTTTATTTTCGCATTCCCGCTCCAGCTTCTTATTGTAGGGCCAATCGTTCGATTTCTATTTCAGAAATTCGTGAAAGATAAAGGAGTTGTGAAACCGGATTACTATTAAAAACAAGGGCGGCAAGCCAAGACCGGATAACCGGATCCTGGCTCGCCGCCATCTATAGAGCCTAAATATATGCACTCATACAAGGAATTCTGCCATAATCTGCTCGATATCGAATGGAGTAACTCCTTCGTCTACTGAGAAAATCGTATCCGCTTGATCTGCCGATGCAACGACTTCCCCTCTTGCTTGGGCATGGAGCATGAACAGATCATACAGATTCGGCTTCTGCAGAGTAGTCATCGCCTTGCCGATCAATACCATCCCTTTTTGATTTCCTTCTACATTGTTAGAGAAGTCTGGATGCCTTGTCAGCGAGAGATCGGTCCAAATTACAGTTCGCTCTACCAAATCCAAAATAACAGGAATTGCGATTTTCGTATCAGCTGTGACGTCGATTTTATTGGAAACTGTCGTTGGCTCGAAGATCTCGCCGGAACCGGGCTTTTTGCGCATCATCCAACCTGCGAAGCACTCTGGCAATTCGCAATACGGCTGCATCGTAAAGGAGTGAAGTGAAGCGACAATATATCGGCCGCCATAATCCACAATGGATGGAATGTGCAGATCAATAAATTCACAGGCTCCTTGTGGAGCGGATACGATGTCACCGCTGTGCACAGCTCGGTACTTCGAGGATCGCAGATTCGTGTATGAGATATGCTCGACATACTGCCAATTGTGATCGTACATGACAGCGGACAAATCAATATCCACACGGCCCGTAGGAATGCCGTTCACCTTACCTTCCTTCCACCAGGTGAAGAAGCGAACCGTATCCCCTTCTTCCATCGGCATGCGGCTTCCCCGAACAATCGTGCGCAGCGCCTTGCTCGCCGAACGCTGGGAGAACGGAACATTATACCGCTTCATGCGTTCATCGACATACACCTTTCCGAGCGATGGAAGCGCCGAGAACCGCTCCATAAGCGTCTGTTCGCACAGCTGCACAATATCTTGGCATACCGCTGTATCGAGCTCTGGAAGCGTATTGGGAATCGCTACAGCCTTGGCAACATTCCCTTTCGGGAAAAAGGTACGAAGTTCCTTGGGCTCGTTGCGATGGGTAAAATGGGACTTCACTTGCATGAGCACAGGTGTTGACACTTGATTCGCAATTTCACCGAATGCCAATACCACGTACTCCGCTTGTTCCGCAATGCGCAGCAGGTGATCGAGTCTTCTGGCGAACTCGCCTGGGCGCTTCGTCAACAGATCAATCAGCGTCCACACATTCTGATATTGGAAGGCAAGCTCCACGCTGCTGTTATAAGTCGTGAAGGGCTTGTTATTGCGCAATATATCAAAGGCTTCCTTGCTGCTCGCAAATTGCTGCTTATATTCCGATGGATGCAAAATCTCGCCTAACCGAATCCAGCGCTGCTTATATCTCAGCATATCCTCGGTAATCGCTCCGCATTGTTCCAGCAGGCCGAGCAGCAGCCGTCTCTCCGGCCGCTTGAACTTGCGGAAGCGCGTAGGCTCAGCCAGACTAACGTCGCCAGACGACCAAGCAACCGCGAGGCGCAGGACATCGGTAGCCGTCTTGAAGTACGGGCGGATCACATTCAGGTTCGCCTTGTCATGCTTCAATAAGGAACCGGCCACGAAGCCGACGTTCTCCTTGAATGGAATCTCGTCAGGGAGAATATCCCCCAACTCATCTGCATCCGCATTTTCGATAGCGGCGTCGATATCGTTCTGATCTGTTTCGGAAATGGATCCCTTAGCCTGAATAAGCTGGCGAATCATCCTATGGAACTCTGCTCTGCTGCCCAGACCAATTACCTTCAGATCGATCTGATCGAGCAGAGGCGGTCGATCCGCTGCCTCGTAGCGCGGCACATCCAAGGTCACATAATGATAAATCGCATTCAGGTACAGCTCTACATCATCTTCCTGCATCACCTGCTCCGGGAAATCCGGATACATCGGTGTGTATGCCACATGGGCACCTACCATTACCTTAAGATCCGCGACCAGCTCCTGATAGAACACAGTGAACTGATCCCTGGACAAAGTACGGACAGCATTTATTAATGGCTTGGAGAACGTATACCCAAGCTGCTCTATATTCTTCAACGCCGTAGCCAAATGGGATTTAGAGATTCGATATTCTCCTTGCCCTTGGTTCACAATCAACTTATTCGCTCTTCGCAGATAGATGGTATTCATCATCATAAAAAAAGACTCCAGGAAAGCCATATCCCTAATTTCAATGGAAGATTCAATAGAAGGAAGGAATATGATAGCCTGGATGCCCCCTTTCCTAATTAACATCTTCAGGAAAGCTGCGACCCTAGTTCGCCAATGAATGTAGAAGGAAGGATCGCAATAGCCTGAAAATCAAGAGCTCAAAGCCGAGTGGCTTCAAACCTTTGATGCATCCATCATCACATACTTCACACCACGCGAACAGGGTGAAAGTATTACGACTGCCGCGATTTGGTCATACAAAATGGAAGGTACTTAACCTAAAAAAGTCGCCAGCTCTCTCAATGATGTGAAAGAGCTGGCGTTTTAGATTCTAGACAAGAACTAGAATTACTTATTATGACTTGCACGTATTGATTCGTTTCGGATCTAGCTCGAGTACTCCATCTTCCAATTCTGATAATTTGTCTATTAAGGCATCCATACCGTGCTCTAACTTATAATCCATTTCCTCCTTGTACAGAGGAATCAGGAAATAAGTATGAACGTGATTGCCATCCTTGGTCGGGATGACACTGATTTCCTCTTTTAATTGATAAAATACAACCCCATTCAAGCCTGTCCCATCAGCATAAGGCTCGTAGTCCTGAAAATTCGGGATCGTATGTCCATATCCGAGCCACGTGTTATATTCATGTGGAAAACGAGCCATCTGCTTCATAAGTCGGATCGGCCAGTAATTGTTGTCATCCTTAAAGGCATTTTCGGTTAGCTCCCACGAAGCCGGAAGGAACATCATCACTTCCGCCCGATCGTAATTTCCATCCATTTCCGCTCGTATCTCATCTGGAATCGTCATCGGCAAATCACTCATGCCGGTCGTGTACAGTACCCAGAACGGTTCTTCTTCCGTAGGCTCCATTACATTAACATCAATATGTACAATATCGGATATAAGCTCATGAAAGACACCACTGTTCCTCCCCGGAAATACCTTTTCGAAATGGGCAACGATTTCTTCCATGTATTCCATCGGTGCAGGCGGCTCATAACCATCATTGGCACTTTCGCCATATGTGTAAATGGTAGTGCCGTCATTCGCTTTCTCCCCATTATTCTTGCCGCCGAATACCTTCTTCAGAAACCCCATCTTATTCCCTCATCTCATTAGTAATTGGTAAATATTAATAACACAAGTCTACCATAGGACAGGCCTCTCCTCCATTCATCTACTCTCTTATTGAAACTTCATTTTGGAGTTTTGTAACAATTTCGACGCATATAGACGCATAAAATCAAAGTCTCTTACTTTCGATAATCTCAACGAACTTCGTTGACGCTGGAGACAAGGATACGCTTTTCAAAAAACATATGCCAATGCTTCTCTTCGGGATTTCCTCCACCAATTGAACCTCCTGCAAAATCCCCTTGTCCAAATACTCTTGGGAGAATTCCCTCGTCACACAGGCGACGCCTAAATTAATTTTGGCGAACTCTAATAGCAAATGGTGTGAACCCAGCTCAAAATCCGGCGAAATCTGTATGCCTTTTGACAAGATATAATCCTCAACATACTTTCTGGAATTGGACTTCGACTCAAGGAAAATGAGCGGCAGCTTGGCGATTGTATCTAGACTGATTGGGCCAGTTAACAGATGCTTGAACTTTTCCCCGTATACAAAAATATCTTGAATGTCCGCACACGGTCTTAACTCCAATGCAGGATCCTCCAGCGGAAAATTGCATATGCCAATATCCACCCCGCCTGACTTGATCAGCGCACATATTTCAAGGGTGGTTCCATTAATAATCTTGAATTTAATATTGGGATACCGATTATGGAACTCCTCCAGATAGGGAAGCAAGAAGTATCTTGAAATCGTATCACCAACCCCTATTTTCAACTCGCCTGTTGTTAAATTTTTTAACTCCAGCATTTTTTCCTCGCCGACGTGAATTAGATTCATCGCTGAATTCGCATATTCGAATAGGAGTCGGCCTTCGTTCGTCAAAAATACCCCCTTCGATGTCCGCGTGAATAGACGAGTATCCAACTCCCGTTCCAGCTGCATGATTGCTTGGCTAACGGCTGGCTGCGTCATATACATATCCTGTGCCGCTTTAGAGAAGCTTTCACGTTTTGCAACCGTACAAAATACCTTATATAAATCTAACTTACTCACTACATAAGCACTCCTTATACCTAATATTCGATATATTAATTTCACTTATACCATTAGACGGGTGTATAGTACAAATAGGAACGCCATGTCATGTATTCACTATAAGCGATCTAAGGAGCGATTATATTGGAAAGAGTCGTTGGAACTGTAGTAAGAGGCCTTCGTTGCCCCATCATCAATCAAGGTGACAGCATCGAGGATATTGTAGTAGATAGTGTGTTGAAGGCATCCGAAGCGGAAGGCTTCCACATTCAAGATAGAGATATCGTTACGGTTACGGAATCCATAGTTGCTCGTGCGCAAGGCAACTATGCGACAATCGATCACATTGCGCAGGATGTACGTGCCAAATTCGGAGATGCGACGGTTGGGGTCATTTTCCCAATCTTGAGCCGCAATCGCTTCGCGATCTGTCTTCGCGGTATTGCAAAGGGAGCTAAAAAAATCGTGCTCATGCTCAGCTATCCATCGGATGAAGTAGGCAACCACTTGGTGGATCTTGACCTGCTCGATGAAAAGGGCATCAACCCTTGGACAGATGTGCTGACAGAGCAGCAATTCCGTGATTTGTTCGGCTATAACAAGCATACCTTTACCGGTGTCGATTATATCGATTACTATAAATCGTTGATCGAAGAGTACGGCGTGGAATGCGAAGTTATTTTCTCCAACCATCCAAAGACAATCTTGGAGTACACGAAAAACGTACTGACTTGCGACATTCATACGCGTTTCAGAACGAAAAAGATTTTGAAGGCCAATGGCGGGGAAAACGTATATGGTCTCGACGACATCCTGACTGCATCAATTGACGGCAGCGGATGCAATGAATCATATGGCCTGTTAGGCTCCAACAAATCGACAGAGAACAGCGTAAAGCTGTTCCCGCGCAATTCCCAGCCTATCGTTGACAATATCCAGCGCGTGCTCAAGGAAAAGACGGGCAAGCAGGTTGAAGTCATGATTTACGGGGATGGAGCGTTCAAGGATCCTGTGGGCAAGATTTGGGAGCTTGCTGACCCAGTTGTATCGCCAGCCTACACAGCAGGACTGGACGGTACTCCGAATGAAGTGAAACTGAAATACCTTGCCGATAATAACTTCGCGCATCTAAAAGGTGAAGAGTTGAAGCAAGCAATCTCCGAATACATTACCAATAAAGGTGCAGATCTCGTCGGTGCGATGGAAGCGCAAGGCACAACTCCTCGCAGATTGACCGATCTTATCGGCTCTCTGTCCGATTTAACTTCCGGCAGCGGAGATAAAGGTACACCGATTATCTTTATTCAAGGGTATTTCGATAACTATACGAATTAAAACAACATTATCTTATTAAACCGACCTTCTCCGCCCAAATGGCGGAGGGGGTTTTTGTTTTTTATAGACTAAGTAATATCCTTACACCCTATATCTGTTAAAATATACCTGTCTATATACCATTAAATTTGCTGTTAGGAGGGACAGGCATGTTCATTGGCGAAAATCTAGCCAATTTACGGATCATGCACGGATATTCGCGCAAACAGCTCTCCGACATGTTAGGTGTTACCGAACAAGCAGTCTGGCAATACGAGAACGCGTATACTACACCGAAAATGCAGATCGTGAATGAATTGAAACGAATTTTTAACGTAAAAAGCAAATACTTTTATTCGAAAGACATGCTTGCAAAATATAGCTCACCTGCAAATGTCGACGTCATGAATATTGCTTATCGTTCCAAGGTGTTGAATGTCATTTCAAAAACTCAGGCCGAAGCAAAGCATCTCGAATATCTAGATTCCTTTGTGAACTATATAACGGCTAATGTAAGCCATCCGACCCTCAAAATCATCAAGCTTCGGGACGAAGTGATGGATTATGTAATTCATACGAATGACGATAGATCTGTCCAAATCGCCTATGTTGCTCGTTTAGCGAGGAAACGGCTCGATTTATCAACATCCAGCAATGATGATCTCCTGTTCCAAATCGAGAAAAGCGGTGTGTTCGTGTTTGAAAAGGCCATTGGCGAGGAAATCGATGCTTATAGCCTGTGGACTCGAAATGACCGCCCCTATATTATATTAGGAAATTTGAAACGATCAGCTTCTAGGAGGAACTTTGATCTTGCCCATGAACTCGGCCATCTTCTGCTCCATTACCAGCTTGAGTTCGTCAACTTAGATCGAAAAGAACACAAAAATATTGAAAATGAAGCGAACATGTTTGCCGGAGCTTTGTTATTGCCGGAGGACGAGTTCTCACTAGATATGAAAGATGTGTCCCGTCTTACCAATCCTGATGATTACGTAGATCTGAAGAAGAAATGGAAAACATCGCTGCAAGTGTTAGGATATAGAGCCGCAAATCTAGGGATCATTGGGGCCAAAGAACATCGAAATTTCTATGCGTCATTGCACCGAAAAGGTTATTTAAAAATGGAACCGCTTGATGATACCAATCCGATCCAGAAGCCAATGAAAATCAAAACAATCATTGATTTCGCTTCAAAGAAGGGAATAGTGGATATTGGCCACATGATCGAACACGATTGGAAGGTTGAAGTATCCTTCTTTCATCATTTGACAGGAATTGACCCAAGCTTTTTCGAGAAGTATATGGCTAGAAACTTGGACTTTGATCTGCAAAATGTTACTGAAATTACAGAGCGTATTTCTGCTAATAAAATAAAAGCATAGATATGAATCAGTATCCCCTTTACGCACACTTAACATCAGTCCAGGCCTCCCTGATCAACAAGTGAACGGAAAGGGGATTTTTTATGGGACAGAATGTAAAATGTTTACCCTCCCCCCACTGATCGAATGAGTCATCGTCCCCCTACTTCTTCTCTGTAGCAAAATAAAGGATGGCCACGATCGGGAATGCCATTCCGATCCATAACGCACCACTCCATCCTCTCGTGGCGTATATCCATCCCCCAATTGCGGAGCCGATAGCACCGCCAAAGAAGAAAATGGCCATGAAGAGCCCATTCAGACGACCACGGATTTCCGGGTTCAATGAAAAGATTGCACGTTGTCCAAGCACCAGATTTGCGGATACACCGGCGTCCAATAATATGGCCGAAATGACGAGAACAGCCACTCCTATAGGTGAACCCGTATGGATCATAAGCGGCAACAGAACAGAAACGATGACAGTAACAAGTGCAATCCCTGTTGTGGGTCTAGTCCAACCGCGGTCAGCCAACCGTCCAGCCACTGGCGCAGCTATTGCACCCGCAACTCCGACAAGCGCAAACAATGCGATTTCTTTCTGAGAAAAACCAAAGATCGGGCTGGATAGAAGCAATGGAACTGTTGTCCAGAATAAGCTAAAAGTCGCAAACACACATGCATGATATGCAGCCCGGCGGCGTAAGATCGGGGTTGTTCGCAGCAAATGCCACATCGAACCAAGGAGAGCTGTGTAGGGAGTGTCTAACGAAGGCTTCCTTGCAGGCAACACCTTCGACAGTACGATCGCCAAAATAAGTATAGCTGCAGCGGACAAAGCGAATACGGCATGCCAGCCGAAGAAGTCAGCTACCAGACTAGATACAGGGCGAGCGAGCATGATCCCAAGTAACAATCCGCTCATAACATTGCCGACAACACGACCGCGTGAAGATTCGGGTGCAAGGTATGACGCAAAAGGTACGAGCACTTGTGCAGCGACTGATCCTACACCGATTACAAATGAAGCGGCTAAAAACGGCACAGCTTGCTTCGACAATGCCGTAATGGCAAGGGCAACCGCTGTAAGAAGTAGGGATACGACAATCAGTCTTTTATTTTCAATAATATCCCCCATAGGTACGACAAATAGCAACCCGACTACGTAACCAATCTGCGTTAATGTCACGATAAATCCGGAACTGTTTGCAGACAACCCGATTGAAGAACTAATTACCCCAACTAAGGGTTGCGCATAATATAGATTGGCTACGATGATACCGCATGCAGCAGCCAGAAACATGATTAACCATGTCGGGATATGCTTCTCGACTGTTTGTTTTTTTGAAGCAGACAATGTAGATTCCTCCCCTTTTTTAAATACTGAACGTTTAGTTTAGAAATTTGATAACCAAATAATATACTGAACGTTTAGTTTTGTAAATAGGTGACCTCAACTTTATTTTTTATTCATAATTGGTATACTGAACGTATAGTTTATTTTTCTCGGACAAGATATGTATGGATGAAAGGTGATGATTAGATGAATGGAAAAAGAGGTAGGCCGCGTAATGTAGAAGCGCAAATGTCTATCCTTTCCGCATCTTACGATTTATTGTTGGAGAATGGCTTTCAAGCCGTAACAGTCGATAAAATTGCCGATCGTGCCCAAGTTAGTAAGGCCACAATTTATAAATGGTGGCCTAACAAGGCTGCCGTGATAATGGATAGCTTCCTGCACGCCGCCACGGCCAGATTGCCTCTGCCTGATACGGGTTCGACATTTCAAGATATTCAAATTCATGCAACGAATTTAACCCGGTTTTTAACAAGTCGGGAAGGTATTATCATTACGGAATTATTAGGCGAGGGTCAGTTTGATTCTGGGTTGGCGGAGGCCTATCGAGCTCGGTTTTTCCGTCCCCGTCGACTTGAAGCAAGGGGTATTTTGGAGAAAGGGGTTCAACGCGGAGAATTGAAAAAAAATCTCGACATTGGTATATGCATTGATCTCATTTATGGTCCAATTTTCTATCGCTTGCTTGTAACAGGCGAAGCGTTGGACGAGCCCTATGTGCAACAATTGGTGATCAACGCATTTGAAGGAATCCGATCAATCTGAATCGAATTTGCTACAACATCCAATTAGTAGCGATCGAACAACATTCTATGATCGTTTCTTTCATGCTTTCCATGAACAGCCCTAAGCCTGTAGTGGATCAGTGCGGGGCAAGGACATTAAGCGCCTAAGCCGAAGACTTCTTTCCTTGGCTTAGGCGCTTAAACGTTCTCTTAGGCACTTTTCATTTCCTCTTGATTTAAGTCAATGCTCCATCATCACCCTCTGCTTACAATAGGATTCATAAAGAACACCTGGAGGGATTTGATGATGGTTACGACACACATGCAACGAACCGATCAGCGTACAGCTGCCCTGACTGCTGGCATTGCGCTGATCATCATGACGCTAGCTTCCTTTTTCTCATACGGCTATGTCCATGCTGGCCTTGTGGTACAAGGAGATGCCAGCGCCACCTTTCATAACATTCTGTCATCCACCATGCTATTCAAGGCTGAGATCTTTGGTTGGCTGTTGATCCTGATAGCCGATATCGTGGTTGCCTGGGCTTTCTATATGGTTCTAAAGCCTATCCATCAAGGACTTTCCTTGCTCGGCGCATGGTTCCGACTCATCTATACAGGAATACTTGCGATCGCTATTCTAAACTTACTATTCGTGCTGTTGCTCACGGGCAGTCCAGATCATTCTGCAATCTCCGATCAGCTTCAGACGCAAGCGATGTTGTATGTACGAGCTTTTGACGCTATCTGGTCAATTGGGCTAATTATTTTTGGCGGGCATCTGTTGATTGTCGGTTGTGTGGCCCTGAGATCTGCCAACATATCGAAAATCATCAGTATCTTGCTGCTGCTTGCCGGTACAGGCTACATGCTCGTCCACTTATGCAACGTGTTCTTCCCTCAATATGAGGGAATTAAAACCATTCTTACTTACGTATTTACGATACCCATGATCGCCGGCGAATTAGGCTTAGGTTTATGGATGCTGTTCAAAGGTGGGAAGGACGGAAAGACCCCTATTGCGGCCTGACTATTGATTATTCCTTGCCTTGATGTACCCGCTTCTTGATTCTGCTTAAAGACTCTGGCGTAATGCCCAGATAACTCGCCAGCTGGTGCTGCGGCACACGGTCGATTAGTCCGGGCCGATTTCGCAGCAATGCCTTAAAGCGCTCTTCCGGCGTCGAGGCGATAAATGCAGCATATTCATCTTGGACTTGGCCAAACTTTTCTTCGACCATCTGACGCGTTAAGGATTCCAATTGGCCATATTTTCGAAACATATCCTTTTCAACAGCCAGCTCGCCAACAACCAACACGGTGTCCTCCAGACATATAAAGGTGTACTCGGACGACTTATCCTGCTTGTGAGCATTAATGCTGGTGATGGCTTGCTCCTCGGTATAGAAGTTGATCGTAACCTCTTTGCCCGATTCATGAATCAAGTATTGCCTTACACATCCCTGTAATACAAAATAGCAATTCGTAGGGACATCTCCTTGTCTAAGGAGCACTGTTCCTTTTTTATATTCCTCTAAATGAATATCTTCAAGAACAGCCCGCTGTTCCTCTTCAGTAAGGGATGTATATTTCGCCATGTACTTCACCAATAATTCCTTCATGCTTCTCCCACCTCGTAGAAAAGGTCATCTCCATTTCACTTTACCATTTCTTACAAAAAGGTTCACCCTTCAAGTCATGACGGAACCTGTATTCCCCTCACTTATTTGTACAAGCACTTTCTATCATTCAATACAACCAAACCTACAGCCACGATCAAATAGAATGGGGCCGTAACGACAATAATACGCAAAGGCTCCCCCAATTGAATCCCCATAAAATAATTAAAAAGCTGATGAATGAGAATAGGAATAATCAGATTATGATTCAAATTATAAAATACCGTTATCATGATCGAGACAGAGATAATGGAGACCAAGAAACAGACAATATACAGCACTAAATCCATTCCTGAATAGCCTGTCATCAGCCATAGCGGCGCATGCCAGAATCCCCATGTGACTCCAACTATAATAGCTGATTTTAACGGACTGAATCGTTTCTGCAGTTCGTCGAGTACAAATGCGCTCCATCCCAGCTCTTCCCCAAGCGGCCCCAGAATCAGATTATAGCCAAATACGAGAAGCAGTTTCGTCCAGGAATCAGCTAATTGCTCGCGTATGGGCACATTCCAAACTGCAGTTACTACGGAGAGACTCCCTATTAAAACAAATAATTGGAGCAAAATAACGCTCAGTACCGTTGATAAGCGTATCCTTGCACGAAATTGACCCTTTATACAATCCATCAGGTTTTCTTGAGGCTTGATTTTACGGAACATCGCGATGAACACAAAGGTTGCCGTCCAAGCTGATAGCACTTTTACCACTTCGGCTAATGGTTGAGATTTGATCACCAACATGGATAACCCGATGAGAAGAAGAAACACATAGAATATGCCGTAGGTCCATAGAATATATCTTTTTAATATGCCATTCATATTAATCCCCGCCTGTAACTAGTTTATAAAACAAAAAACCAATAGAACAATTTGCGCGCTCATCCTCCACTGGTTTCCAAATATAAACTATGGTGTTACACCCAGGTCAATAGATCGATCATAAAGTCCCTATTTTCCCTCAACAGGAATATAAATTTCTAAAAATACGCGCTCCATGTTATCCAGATACGTGATCAGACGAGTATTCACAAATGCAACCCCTTTGGGTGTAAGCCCCTGTCCCCGTCCCCAGGTTAATGTATGTTCAAAAACCTGATGCTTAATATCCCCGCTCCCGTTTTGGAACCTGCCATCCTCCACAATCGTGTAGATGCATGAGGGAAACTCCAAATAGCGCCCTTCTTCTGTTGGCTTCGCTTCAAGCTTCTCCACAATGTACATCTTCGTATCCAGAAACCCAGTCTCATCAAACGTAAACTGCCTCATGATTCTACTGAGAATATCGTCCTTCATCGAGTCCGTATGCTCCAATATAACCGGATACTCCTGAAAGGCAGTGAAATCCGATATCTCCCCAATCACTTTATAAGCGGGGAATTCCTTAATGGAATATTGGTTGAGATGGTGTTTGATATCCTCACAGAATTGTTGGGTTTCCTTTATTTTTTGAAGCATGTGTGCTTTCATCCGTATCGTTTCTTCTAATTTGCTGGCTTTATCCCCTAATAAAGCTCCAAGCTCTTCGATTTCGCTGCCTACCTGCAACCTTTTTACTTCTTTGATCGATAAATTTCTCTTTTTGTAAAAGTCAGCCACCATCAAGGTATAGATATCATAGTAGTCATATTGCCTATAGTGATTGGATTCATTTTGCTTTGGGTTCACAATCCCTTGTTCCTCATAGTATCTTAGGGCATCCCTAGTCACTCCAAGGATTTCTGATAATTGGCTTGTTCTGTATGTGTTTCGTTCCTCCACTTCAAGTAGGCCTCCTGATGTCCGTACTCTCCTCTGTTCAGAGCAGCACCCTGTTCTCTAGAATGTTTTTCATACTAATATGGGATTTTGAAACTCCGATCTTTGCAAGATCATCTTGAAACTGGGCAAGCTCCTCGATGGATGCCGTTTGTACCTTGATCAGATAATTGTATTCTCCGCTAATGCGATATAAATCCGTTACTTCCTTGGCATGTTCACAAAAATCAACGACTTCTTGGCACCGTTCCGTTTTTAACAGAATAAACGTGGTCGTCCCTCTGTTCAAATTCCGCAAATTAAATTCAGCCGTATATCCGGAAATGATATTTTTTTCTTCCAGCTTAATCATTCTTTCTTTCACGGATGGCTGCGACATGGACACTTCCTTGCTGATCTGGGAAATCGACATTCGCGCATTCCGCTGAAGTAATTTCATGATCTTTTGATCAATATCATCAAACCCATTTTCCATACGATGCACACCTCAAATACGAGATTTTAATAAAATAAACTCCTCAGCCTGCATAACCTTATATTCACATGCATTCTACTACATGTTCCTCACTTTTCGCATTCATTTTACGAATTCATCCCCCTATAATTAGAACCATCTCTGAAGAGGAGGCTTATAAATGAGTATACAAGGTCTTGCCCATGTGGCAATCCAAGCCAAAGATTATCAAGCAACCATTGCGTTCTATACGGAAGTATTAGGGTTTAAGATCGGCCATCACTGGAGTCTGCCATCCTTTCAAATTAAAGAAGCCTCCATGCTGATTTCACCTGACCAAAGAACTTGTATTGAGGTCTTTGATAACGACGCGGTCATTCCTGCTCAAGGCAAGAAAGCACAGTCTGATGATGAGGTAACTCATGGGGCGTTATTGCATCTCGCCTTCTATGTCCAAGATGTTGAGGATATGTACCAGAAAGCACTCGCATATGGAGCCAAGCCATTTATAGAACCGGCGAGTCTTTCCCTTGGCGAACCGCCACTTGTAGTCAGAAACGCTCTCATTCACAGTCCCAATGGGGAGGTTATCGAATTTATTGAAGATGTAGATTTTGATGTGTCCACAAAAAAACACCTCCAAGGTTATCTCCCCTATTTTACGTAATAGGAGCATTCCCTTGAGGGTGTTTTCTTCTGTTTTCTAGTATAGGGAAAATTCCCCTCCCTAACGGTGAGGCGGCTTCCCCACCGGAATACTTTGGGCAAAGCGAAACACTATATCGGGATCATACTTGCGTTTTACCTGCTTCAGTCTAGGAAAGTTCACACCATAAGGCTAGTGGATCAGCTGCCATAGACTTCGAACTCATAAAGCGAATACCAGTAGCCGGTACCCTGGTTCGTTGCATACATGCGGACATACCTCGCATTTACTGGTTCAAAGTAGATATCGTCAATGCCGCCGTCGCCCATCGATGTGGTATACATATCCGCCCAATTGAGGGCATCGTTCGACATTTGAATCCTGTAGCCCTTCGCATAGGCAAACTCCCAGTTCAGTTTGACATGATTGACGCGATATTGTTGTCCAAGGTCTACGTAGATCCATTGCGGGTTGGAATATAGACTGGACCATCTCGTCGTCGGATTGCCATCTACCGCTTTATCAGCCGTGTATGCGGCTGTCTCGTTGGAAGAAGCTGTTGCCGATTTATTTAGCGCTAGATTTGGTTTGCTGCCATAAACCTGGAATTCATACAAGGAGTATCCGTAGAAGGTGTAAGCCCTTTGCGTCCCGTACATTCGTACATACCTTGCATTCACCGGAGTAAAGAATATATCGTCGATACCGCCAACTCCATTCGTTGTCGTATATACATCCGTCCAGTTGACAGCGTCATTCGATACTTGAATCTTATAACCCTTGCCATAGGCAAGCTCCCAGTTCAATATGACTCGATTAATGTTATAAGACTGCCCGAGGTCAATCGCTACCCATTCTGAATCTGTAAACTGACTAGACCATCTTGTCGTCGCATTGCCGTCCACCACATTGTTCGGCGTAAGAGCTGCGTCTTGGTTGGAAGATGACGAAGCTGTCTTATTTAACGCTAGATTCGCTGTGGTGGCGGACCCAACGCTATCCCCATATACCTGAAACTCGTAAAGGGAGTACCCGTAGATCGTCCCTCGTTCCGTCGCGTACATTCTTACATACCTTGCCGTTGTTGGCACAAAGCCAATATCGTCGACTCCGCCAACGCCAGTTGTGGTCGCATAGACATCCGTCCAATTGGTTGCATCGTTCGATACTTGTATTTTGTAACTCTTGCCGTATGCGGTCTCCCAGTTCAGCCTAACTCGGTTAACGTTATAGGCTTGCCCGAGATCGACGTAAATCCACTCCGTATTTGTATATTGCTGGCTTGACCATCTGGTGCCGAACTTATTGTCGACCGCCTTATCGGCGGATACAGAAGAACTTTGGCTGGAAGAGGCTACAGCCGTCTTGCCGCTTGCCAGGTTTCCTGGAATCGTGTACGTTCCTTTGGTGAATTTGTAGATGTCTTCGTACATTTGTCTACCGTCATAAATGCCGCTTACGCCGTTGTTGTTCTTGTTCTTATAGAGGTTATATATTCCGAAGATATCTTGGTACCAGCCTTTGATCGCCCCTGTCATGTACCCGTATTCTGCGCCAGCCTTTAAATAATTATCGAACCGGTTCTTAAAATCGGGGTCAGACATCGCTCTCTCGTCAAATTCCATTTCGATGCCTTGATTGTAGGTTTGAGCTTGGGTGGTAACATTGGTCATTCTCGAATAGTCTGAACTCGGGACGAAATAGTGGTTGGGCTGCTGGATACTGAAATCAAAGGTATAGTTTTGCGCGCTTTTGCTTTGCCCGGCACCAAAGTATGGAATCCAGCAATATTTCAAGCCAAGCGAGTGCAGATAGTTTCCAGTGTTATTGATCGCATTTACTTCACCCTGATTGCCGGTGTCGATATCTTCGTGGAACCAATAGAAACCCTTTAATTCAAGGTTGCTGTATTGGGCTTGGTTCCATTTGCTTCGTACGGTGTCGATATACCATTTGGTTACCTTGGTCAAGTTGCTGGGATTGGTTTTTAAATTTTCACTGATGCCGTCGTTATCGACATCCCCGAAATTGGTTATTCTACTGTTGGGATAAGGTATCATAATATATACCTTGGATTTGTAGTTTGGTTGGTTTAGCGTGGCTGCAACCTGCTGGGTAGCTTGATTCAGGGCGTCCAGCTGTTGATTGGCAGTGAAAATACGGTTGATGTACCACTCCCAATCCGTCTTGTAGGTAAACTTGGCAGGGTCAGCCGAATCGCCGAAATCCCGATAGTCAGGCGTATTGATTCCTAGGAACAGGAACGAGTCAAAGAAGGTGTCGTCCATCACATTATTGCTGTTGTAGTGCGCAACATAAGGCAACAATGTATTTTTGTCATACGTGCCGATTTCTTTCCCCTCGTATGTCGTTCGTCCGCCGTAATATCCGGTGTACAACAAGGCCACATTTTTCACGTTTCCAGATGCCGCGGTGTTGGGTGGAAAATATCCCGTCGCAGCGGCAAGGTCAAGAGGCTGCTCTATGGCAGGCTGTGGCTGTTGCTCGAGATCAGATTGGGGCTGTTGATTGAATTCAGGCTGTGGCTGTGGATCGGGATCAGGCTGAGGAATTCCCCCTTGCTCCGGCTGAGTAGGAGTTTCAGGCAAAGGCTGTTGATCTCCCTGCCCCTGCGTAGCCTCCGGCGGTATATCCCCCTCTGCATTCAGTACCGATGGATGGACAGAAAAAACAATCGAGAAAATTAGCACAAGTGATAACAACAACGAACCTCGTCTTGGATACCTTTGACTCTGCTTCATTTTTCATCCCCATTTCTTAGATTGAAATGACAATTACGTTTGTACAAGTCTGGTACATGAGCCTGACCCTGACGCCCAATTATTCCAAGTAGCCTCTTCACCATAGATTTTATGAGACATTTTTATGCGCAGTAATAGATAGTTGTTTACTTTGATATACACTTCTTTACATCCCAAAATCACGATGACGATGTACCCCTCTCTCTCGTTTCCTTCGCATGTAACCTACACAGTATCGTTAAATATTGACACATAAAGTAATGTGACGGTATGATCCATATTAATTTCATTTCAATTCATAAAGGTGGCCTATGAAAAAAAAACTACAAATCTACATATCGTCTACTTTTTCTGATTTGGTTGAGGAAAGATACACCGCTGTAGAAGCCGTGCGTAAAGCTGGGCATATTCCTGCAGGAGTTGAGCTATTCTTCAAGGAAACTCCGATGAGCATTAGGAAAAGATGGATCGATGAATCCGATATATATATTCTAATTCTCGGAGGATTCTATGGTTTAACGCTTCCTGATGATGAATCAAAGAGTTATACGCATTGGGAATATGATTATGCGGGCGAAGTTGGTAAACCCAGATTTGCTTTTGTAGTCACAGATGAAGCATTAAGACAAAAGCCATACGACTTTGTAGTAGGGGAGTATTATGAGAGGCTCCAAGAGTTTAAACAATCCGTATTTGAGGAAGTACCTACCTATTATGTTGAAGACATACGGCACATTAAGATGGTTATGCGCGATCAATTGCCAGAGTATGAAAGAAGAGATGATCTGCACGGCTGGATTTCTGCCAAGGATGTCCCAGACGTACAAAAGTTATTGGAAGAGAATGCGAGTTTATTGAGAGAGAATGCTAAATTACAAGCTGAGCTGGAGAAAAATAAAAGAGAAAATCAATGATAGGGAAGTACAGTGCTTCATCGTCAGATGGGGGCTGTACTTTTTTTCTTCCCATAAAAATATCCGTTGAGTACAATAAATATCAAAAGATCTGGGGATAGGCCCATGGAATTCCATTAAAAAGGAGATAAAACATGAAATCCGCATATGAAATTGAAACCGAGCGTCTTGCTCTGCGCGTTTTTGAAGAAGAGGATGTTGAGGCTGCTAAGCGGTTTTGGGGCGATGAGGAAGTGATGCAGTACTGTCTTGGTGCCGCCGCCCATGAGAAGCTGCCTTTGACTCTTACAGCTTACCGCGAATGTCATCAGGCAAAGGGATTGTCCGTCTATGCGGTGGTGGAAAAAGAAACGCGCATGGTCATAGGAGCCGGCGGTTTTAATATATCGGGAGAAGTCCATGAGGTTGAACTCATTTATCATTTTGCCAAGTCAAGCTGGGGAAAAGGATATGCGACAGAAGCGGCAAAGGCTTGCTTAGAGCTTGCCAGAAATCATGGTGGCGTGAAGCGAATCCATGCTTCTGTTGACCCTCAAAATGCGGATTCCAGCAGGATACTTGAAAAAATAGGTTTTACATACGCCGGCACGGAATGGTTCGAAGATACACAGCAGGAAGAAGCCGTTTATGAAATCATGCTGAAATAAAGCAAGGAGGCGTATGATGAAAATTCGCGTACTAATCGCCGATGACAACTCATTCATCCGCGAAGGGATGAAGATTATTTTAACCACATTCGGGGAATTCGACGTGCTTGCCACAGTAGAGGACGGCCGAGAAGCCGTCGAATACTGCCAAGCTCAAGAGGTGGATGTTGCCTTGCTGGATGTACGGATGCCGAATATGAACGGGGTTGAGGCCACCAAGCTGATTAGCGAGCAGACGGCGACCAAACCGCTCATTTTAACGACGTTTGATGACGATGAATATATTCTGGATGCCATCCGCTTCGGCGCAAAGGGATATCTGCTGAAAAACACCGACCCGGAGCGGATCCGCGATGCGATCAAAAGCATACACAACGGGCAGAGCGTCCTGCAGGATGTGGTGCTGGAAAAGCTCAAATCCCAGATGTCAGGGAGCCGGGAGTCGACGGAGAGTAAAATGTCCGCCCCGACTGCATCCATCGGAATGCAGAAAGCAGCAATCAGTCCTGAAAGGGAGCAGAGTTCCCCCAATGACGGGCCTTTCGACCGCAGTTTGTTTACGGAACGAGAGCTGGATGTTATGTCGCTCATCGCGCAGGGCCTATCGAACAAGGAGATTTCCAAAGAAATATTTATTTCCGAAGGAACGACGGCAAATTATATCACAGCAATTTTGAATAAAACCGGGCTATCGCACCGGACACAGATTGCGATTTATTATCTGACGGGCAAAACCCGTTAGAGAAGGGAAAGGCTATCGCATGGAAGTTTGGACGGTTGGCAATAAAATGATCATGCTGCTGTTTGTTGTCATCGCTTCTTATATTACGGCGGCAGTGGCAGACCAATGGCTAGTATTCTTTTTTCTAATTTATTTGGCGCTGAATCTAATCCTACATATCGTGAAGAAGAGCGTCACCAAGCAGATTATTATTATAGGAATTATCATCTATTTGATCGGTTGCACGGTTCACTATCCGTATTTTGCACTGCTGCTTCCGTTTAGCATGAATGAGCTAGCGTCCTTTCATCCGCGAAAAAACGGTTATTTGCTGATCGCCGTATTTCTTCCGATACTGCTGTTGCGCGGTGAAATGATGATTTTGTATGTCTTTGTAGCTGCTTGGAGTTTCTTCGGTTATGTGATGATCCGTCATTATATGGGGAGGGCTATCAAACAGGAGGATGAGCTTGAACGAATGCGCATGGACGTGCAGAAGCTGGCGAAAAGCCTCAACGAAAACCGGGAATACGCCAGAGCGTCGGAATATATGGTCAAGCTGGAAGAACGCAACCGGCTGGCTCAGGAAATTCATGATGGCATCGGGCATGCGATGACCGGCGCCCTGATTCAGATGGAAGCGGCCAAACGCCTTCTGGGCAGCGATGCGGCAACAGCGGGGACGCTGCTGCAAAACGCGATCGGCATCTCCAAGGAAGCAATTGAAGAAATCCGGATTACGCTGAAACATAACAAACCCCCCATGGAGCAGCTTGGGCTTAGCCGCTTGAAGACTGCGGTTGAAGCTTTTGCAGGCCAAACGGGACTCATGACCTCGGTCGTCCATGAAGGAAACATCGATCAGATCACACCGCTTCATTGGAAAATTATTTATGAAAATGTCACGGAGGCTTTGACCAACAGTGCCAAATATTCCGGCGCTTCGGCCGTTCATGTGGAAGTCCGGGTATTAAACCGTTTTATTAAAGCCGTCGTAGCCGATAACGGCAAAGGTGCCTCCAAAATCGTCAAAGGCCTCGGCTTGATCGGGATGGAGGAGCGGACTGCACACGTCAACGGGACGGTCGTCGCCGACGGTACCCGCGGTTTTAGCATCACGACCCTGATTCCGTACGGTGACTAATGAAATTTCTCATTTGCCGTTAATCCTTCTCCTAACAAAATATGAATTTTCTCATGTAAAAAGGATGAACTTATGCACTGACATAAGAGCATCCTTTTTTATTATGATAAAGACATCAAAAGCACAACGAAACGGAGTGAAAGATAGATGAACGTATTGGAAATCCGGGGGCTTACAAAGAAGTTTGGCGATTTTATCGCTGTTGATAATATGTCGCTGTCCATTCGGGAAGGTGAGATTTTTGGTTTTCTCGGATCTAACGGAGCTGGCAAAAGCACAACGATCAATATGGTTTCGTCGCTGCTGCGTCCGACTGGTGGGGAAATCCGGATTCTGGAGAAGGACATCATGAAGCATAGCCGCTTTGCCAAAATGAACCTCGGTGTTGTTCCCCAGGATTTAGCGATTTATGAGGATATGACTGCGTATGAGAATGTAAGCTTTTTTGCAGGGCTGTACGGTTTGCGGGGGACCGAGCTGAAGGAGCGGACAGAGGAAGCGCTGACGTTTGTCGGTCTCGGCGACAAGGCCAAAAGTTTTCCGAAAAATTTCTCCGGCGGGATGAAACGTCGCCTTAACATCGCCTGTGCTATTGCGCATAAACCAAAGCTGATTATTATGGATGAACCGACCGTAGGGATCGATCCCCAATCGCGCAATTATATTTTAACCTCGGTGCGAAAGCTGAACGAATCCGGCTGCACCATTATTTACACAAGCCATTACATGGAGGAAGTTGAGGAGATTTGTTCCCGTATCGCTATTGTGGATCATGGAAAAATCATCGCCGAGGGAACCAAGGAGCAGCTGAAATCGACGGTCACTGACGTCAAGGAAGTTCGAATTGAATTGAAATTGGCCCAAGGTGGGGAAAGCGAAGGTTTAAAAACCATTCCAGGGGTGCGTAATGTACTTCAGGATGAACAGGTAATTCGGATTCAGAGTGATGCCGCGGTGGATAACCTGAACCGGATATTGAAGCAGCTTATGGATAATGGCAAAGAAATCCGCGCGGTTGAAGAACAGGAGCCTAATTTAGAAACGGTATTCCTTACATTAACCGGGCGCAATTTACGGGATTAATATATCGCGGAAAAGGAGGTTGCCACGGTGAATATATTATCGATTGCATTAAAAGAAATAAAGCAGGATCTCCGCGATCGGCGTACGCTGGTGTTCATGCTGGGTTTCCCGATCGTTCTCATGTTAATCCTGGGTATGGCGCTGAGCAATGCATTCAGTTCCGATGTCAAAATCGGAGATCTGAAGGTTTTGATGAAGGATTCAACCGGCGGCGGAGAGCTTTCTCAAGCGTTTAACGCTTTTACGAAGGAAGTAGGCAAAACGGGAGTGATATTTGAGTCTCTTCAGTCTGGGATGGATGGACGAACGGAAGTTGAAAATAACCGTTATGTGGATTATGTCGAGTTGACTCCGCAAGGAATTTCCCTTTATGGCAGCAGCCGCGATACGATCGCAAGCAATATTGTGCAGGGGATGCTGGCTTCTTTCACGGATAAATATAATGCGGCTGTGGCGGTAGCCAAGATCGAACCGGCCCAAACCGAGGCGGTGTTCGCGAGCGGCGGAACAGACTACATCAAAGAAATGTCCATAACGCCGAACCGAACGCCAAGCTCCGTCGATTATTATGCGCTCGCCATGACCGTGATGGTTGGCATGTGGGCGGCCATGTCGGCAGGCGGGCTGATCCAGAGCGAGATCAGTCGCGGCACAGGGAATCGACTTATCATAGCTCCGGTAAGTAAAGGCGAGATTTTTACGGGCAAGATTTTGGGCGGAATGATGACGAATGTATTGTGCGTGGCAGCGATGATCCTGTTCAGCAAATATGTGTTTAAAGCTTATTGGGGCAGCCATATGGGGATCGTCGCCATCGTTCTGCTGTCAGAGGTCATCATGGCGATGGGCCTTGGCCTTGCATGCGGCTATATGATAAAAGGCAGGGCGGGCCGCAATGTCGTCAGTTTGATCGTTCAGCTCATGTCTTTTTTCGGAGGAGCCTATTTCCCCATCGGCAATGATTCTGGTAGCGGCTTGATGGGATTCCTCATCAATTTGTCACCCATCCGCTGGGCTAACCATGGTCTGACGCAAGTGATTTACGGAAATGACGTATCGGCAGCCTGGCCGGTTGTTTGCATAAACATCGGCTTCGCCGTATTGTTTCTAGGTGCATCGATTATCGTGATGAGACGCCGGGAGGGATTGTAACATGTGGAGTGAGATCTGGTTTCTAGCTACCAAAACGCTGATTGCGACATTTCGCAAACGCAGTGCGCTATTAATATACTTCGGTCTGCCGATTATCGGTATTTTGGGTTCCATACTGTTGTATGGCCAACAAGGACAGACACAATTACGGGTTGGCGTGGTTAACGATGATCAGGGTCAACAGATTGCGGCGGATACGATCGGTTTTGTGCAGCGTCTCGACCATGTGCAAATCGTAAGCGTCACGGCAAGCGAGCTAAAGGAACAGCTGGCTGCGAGCAAATTGGACAGCGGCTTAATTATCGACTCGGGTTATTCGGAGAGCGTGCTGAACGGGAATCCGGGCCATATTTCCATCGAGTCGGTGAAAGGAGCTCAAGTAACAGCGTACATGAAATCGATGCTGCACGGATATATCGATAATGTCGCGGCAATGGCGAAAATTTCTGGAGGCGACCAAGCCAAATTCCGGCAGCTGTATGATACTTACCATTCCTCGGACTTTAAGCTGACGTCCCAATCCGTAAATGATACATCTGTAACCAAAGCAATGTCATTTCAATCCATCGGGTTTCTGCTCTTGTTTATGATGAACTCTGCGACAGGGCTATCGGAGCTGATTTTGAAAAACCGGGAGAACCGAACCTACTACCGCATTCTCTCTTCTCCGATCAATGCGAGGACCTATGTGCTGGCAAATGTTTTGGTGAATATTATCGTCATGATCGCGCAAATTATCGTCGCTTTGTTCTTCATGCGGGTCGTGTTTAATCTGGATCCAGGAATCCCAATGGGGGAAATGCTTATTATTCTAACGCTTTTTGCGCTCGTATCCGTCAGCGTGTCGCTGGTGATCGTAGCTTTCTCCAAAAACTCGGCGATGGCTGGAGCGCTTCAAAATCTGATTGTGACTCCAACCTGTCTGCTCGCGGGCTGCTTCTTCCCGAGAAGCATTATGCCTGAAATGCTGCGCCGCATTTCCGACTTCATGCCACAGAGTTGGGCGCTGCAGTCGATCGACAAACTACAGTCCGGAGAAGCGATGGGCAATATCTGGTTTCAGCTAACGATTTTATTCGCCTTTGCGGTTGTTTTCTTCCTGATTGCAACGTACAAATTCGGACGTAACAATGATACGAGAAACTTCGTTTAGCTTTCATGGTTTGCAGTGAAATATATTGGGGCATAAAAATAGCAAAAGAGGTTGTACCTGGGTAAGCCAGCGTGCAGCCTCTTTGTCTTCATTCACAGCGGGTCAGCAGTCTTGCAGTATCATAGCTGTCGAGCAGGTTAATGGTGACCCCTTTATCCGATATATCCCGACCTGCTGCTCCACCGGAATACTCTGGGCAAAACGAAACATATTATGCGGATCATACTTTCGTTTCACCCAAAGCCGATTCATTTCATGCTGATACCTTTATTGGATTGAGTTCATCAACTCAAAGAAATATTGGGGTTTATGGGTCTTATTTAGACTATACCAAGCATCTAATGTTGTTTCTGAAAACACACCTAATGCTCTCAAGATGTGTGCAGAAAATTCCAATGGTGCTACTCCAGATGCCGTGATCAATTTCCCATCCGTTACAACTGACTCCCTCCTGTAATGCTGTTCTCCTGCATAAGTGGGACAGACCATCTTCAGGTATTCCAGATCATTGCTTGTGTGCTCGCGAGAATTCAACAATCCTGTCTGGGCCAATCCTATCGTAGCACCGCAAATCGCGGCAACCAGTATGCCTTCCTCTACACATCTCTGGGCAACTTGTAAGATCGGTTGGTGAATGGGTGCTGTCCATGTATCTCCACCAGGCAAAATCAATACATCTGTACTTGCTATGCAGCACTCCTCCAGACAGATATCAGGGAGTACCTTCAATCCACCCATCGTCGTTACAGGGGTCTTTTCATTTCCCACGGTAACTATTTTTGAGGGGGTTATCCCCTTTTTATAAAATCTTCCCGAATTCAATTCGGCAGTTACATAACCGATCTCCCAGTCTGCCATTGTGTCAAATACATACAGATATACTGTATTACTCATGTGTACGTTCTCCTTCTCTACCCAATATTCAACGGATACTCATCATCTATCGGTAATCCATGATTGTCTTCATAATAAAATAACTTCACTGACAACTGCTGTCAGTGAAGTTATTTTCGTTGATAATATTCCATTAATTCCGATGCAACAGCAATAAGTTTATCCTTCAACTGCTGTGGCTCGATAACTTGAATCGATTTCCCATAGGATAAGAGAAGATGAGGAACATAAGTATCCATTGATTCTTCCTCAAGTACAAAGATTGCTTGATTTGCCGTCCTCTCTTGCAGATAGTGCCCCAAGAACCCGTGCAGACATAAGTCGTCCAATGCCTCTGCTCTGCCCTCGATAATTACAGAAAACGCTCTGTCTTTGCCCACCAAATCAGGCAGCAAGTTTTGCTTAACAAACTCACGAGCTGAAAAGGCTTCGGGACGCTTAAATCGGATGGACGTCCGCTCGATTTGTACAATCCGTTCTGCCCGGAAGATGCGGAGCTCATTCCTTAGGTGGCAAAATGCAACGGTATACCATTTATTGTTCCAGTTCACTGTCCCATAGGGGTCTATGACCCTATGCTTGGGTTGCTCCTCCCGGACTGTGCGGTAATCGATTTCTAGAGAGCATTCCTGTTCTACAGCCTGCTCCAATTCCAGCAATACCGGCTGAATAGAAGGGGCTCCCCCTTGGTTGATCACTTCAAACCCTGCTAACTGGCGATTAAGTGTGCGTTCCTGCTCCTGGTTCGAATACTTTTTCAACTTCGATGTCGCATTGTCTAATACTTCGCTCAGAGGATATCCCGCTTCTTTTGCAAAGATGGCAGCATGAAGGAGCGCCTTTTTCTCCTCCATATCAAATAGCAGAGGGGCTCTGATAAAATGATTGAGCAAGCTATATCCGCCATAATGACCTGAATCAGATACGATGGGCACTCCACTGGCACATAGTGCATCAATATATCGATAGACAGTCCTAATATTTATTTCGAGCTTTTCGGATATTTGTTTGGCAGTCATTTTGGCGCCCGAATTCAGCAACCACAATATTGCCAGCATATTATCGTTTTTTGGCATCGCATAACCCTTCGTCCACTCAAGATTTAAGGACTAACACCTTACATATTTCCGTTTGAAGCCGATCTGCCCCTTCTCTACCGCCTTTTGAATATTCATGGATGCATTCAAGAACTTGCTCTTTCCAGAGTCGCGATTGACCTCTACCTGGCCCACTTCCTTTGCGATCTCGACTGCCTTATCATGAAGCGGCTGATAGGATACTCCCACGGTGTAGATAAAATTATTCATCGCGTACTTCGCACGTTCAGGAGCATCATGAATCGTATTTTTTACAAGTTCCAGCATATCCGCAATTTTGGCTTCAGAGAATTCACTGTCCGGGCGATTTCCGAGCATCCAGCAATAACAGCTCCAGCCTGCCGACCTTTTAAGCTCTATATCGCTTGTAATCCATTTATCGGAGACTTGTTGTGCAATATCTGTCTCTGCGAGCGTTACGGCTACCACATAATCAGATAGCATATAGAAATAGGCTTGATCAATCCACCGCTCAAAATCCGCCGCAGACATTGCCTCAGGATCCGCGATTACCCCGGCAAAGTACATGGCGTCGTAATTCCCTGTAGCATAGAGCTCCTCCGCTAATGGCTGATTGCGTTTTATTTTCCGGAAGATAGGCTTCATCTGACCTGTAGCTACTCCAAAAAGCGGCTCATGCGCGCCATTGGATAGGTATATTTTCTTGGTGCGTTCCTTGCCGAGAGCTTCAAGCTCTTGCATGACCGTCTCTAGATTCATGATTCATACTTCCTTTGCAATGGGTTGTCTTACGGAATAAGCTCTTCTTCACTTCAATATATCATAAAGCAGCCTGGATCCAATGAAATCAGAAAGAGAACTATCTTATCCGTTATCGCTGAGACTTGTACAGTATTCCCCATTATTTGGCTCCACCTATTCCCCATATTGCGCTCGGAACTGCAGCGGCGTCATACCGGTCACTCGACGGAACGTATGGACGAAGTGACTATCGCTTTGGAAGCCCACAGATACAGCAATCTCCTTCACAGTAGGGCATCTCCCAGAGAGGAGCATATCCTTCGATTTCTGAATGCGAAATTGCAGCAAATATTGATAGGGACTTATTCCCCAGCTCTTGCGGAACAATAAATTCAGATACTGTGGACTGACCCGCAGTGTATTCGCCATCCGTTCTAGCCCGAGATCAGGGTTCCCGTACGCTTCTTCAATGAGCAAATAAATAGGAGCGAGCCTCTCATGACCTTCAGATAAGGAGGGTTCATTGCCAGCTTGTCCGAACTGCTTGATAAGCGTCAAAAAGGCATACACCTCAAGTGAACCATTGACCCCCGCAAGATCGAAGCTATGATTGCATTTATGATCGTATTGCAGGTGAATTTCTGCGAGCGGCGAGTCAGAACCCCAGCTCAGCGGCTGCATGTGCTGAAGATCCAGTGACGCTGTGATGGGATTGGCGAGCGCCCCATCGAAGGTCATAAACCATGTCGACCAGACGCTTGTGTCCGCACGATAGCTATGGCTCACATTCGGCTTGAGCAAGATGCCCTGATTCGGATACAACTTCACCGTTGTGCCGTTCACCGAGAATTCACCGACTCCCTCTACCGTATGCAGCCAGTGGAAAGCGTGATAGCCGTGTTCCCGATAAATGGATCCCTGGTGCGTCATCAAGCCGACACTGCCCAGGTGAAGCGGCAGCCCCCGGTCACGCTCCGTTGTTATGAAATGCCTGCCATAGCTGATATCCATAACCGCTCCTCCAGTTTCATTTTTCGATATTGAAAGCGCTATATCTGATATTTTATTACGGATTGGGTTCGATTAGAATAACTTACAAAGTTGATATTTATTATATCCTTGAAACGGGAGTGATCACGATTATGACGGTGAAGCTTGGATTTATCGGAACCGGAGGAATCGCCAATCATCATATCCGCAGCTTAGCTCAAATCGAAGGCGTATCCTTGACTGCATTCTACGATGTTGACCTTGGCCGTGCACAGAAAGCGGCTTCCGAGCACAATGATGCAAAAGCGTACGCAAAGCTGGACGACATGCTAGACGACAATAAGCTAGATGGGGTCTACATTTGCGTTCCACCGCTGGCCCACGGGGATGCCGAACGGCAATTAATCGAACGATCAATCCCTTTTCTTGTAGAAAAGCCGATCGGCATCAACCGCGACACCCCCGCCGCCATCAGTCAGGCGATCAAGGACAAAAAGTTGATCACGTCCGTCGGGTATCACTGGAGATACAGCGAAACGGCACACTTAGCTAAGAAGCTGTTGGCTGAGAGGACTCCCGGCATGGCACTCGGCTACTGGATGGGCGGAATGCCGATGGTGCCTTGGTGGAGAGTGATGACAGGATCGGGCGGACAGTTCGTCGAACAGACAACGCATATCGTAGACATGCTTCGCTTTTTGTGCGGCGAAGTGAACGAAGTATATGCCGCATACGCGCTTCAAGCAATGGGCAAGAAAGTCGAAGGAACCGACGTTCCCGATGTCGGGACGGTTACGATGAAGCTTGCGAACGGCATGGTGGCCACCATTTCCAACACCTGTATGATGCCCGTCGGCCACCACGTCGGACTCGATATCTACACGGACGAAGGTGTGCTCGAGGTGCGTGACACCTCATTGAAGGTGATCGAGACCGAGGGCGTTCAGACCCACTCCAATGGGATTGATCTCACTATCGCTGAAGATGAAGCGTTCATCCATGCGATCCGTACTGGCGACACCTCCCGCATTAAGTCCAATTATGAGGATGCCCTCCGAACTCACGAAATTACAATTGCGGCCACTGAATCTGCCGTCTCTGGCAAACCTGTATTGATTGGTTCATTCTAGTGATTGGAGGGGATCGACTGTGAAGTTCTCATTGTGCATCGGCGCTTATAGCGGGAAAGACGTCATTTATCATTTGGAGAAAATTAAGGAGCATGGCCTGCACGGATTGGAGTATTATTCGTGGTGGAATCTTGATGATCTGAAACAAATCGCGAGGGAGCAAGGGCGCATCGGGGTGGGCATCAGCGCGACCTGCACGAAGTTCTTCAATTTAGTCGATGAATCGTTCAGAGACAATTATATCGCTGGGATACGCGATACGATTGAAGCGTGCAAGATTCTGAATGTCACTTCAATTATTTCTCAGACAGGCAACGAGCTGGAAGGCTTGCCTCGCGAGGATCAGCGCTCCGCTATGGTGGAGACACTCAAACGCTGCGCGCCACTGCTCGAAGAAGCCGGAATTGTCTTGGAGGTGGAACCGCTCAACGGGCTCGTCGACCATTACGGACATTTCCTTCAGCGTTCGGATGAATCGGTGGAAGTGATTGATCGGGTAGACAGCCCGAACGTCAAGCTCGTCTTCGACGTCTATCATCAGCAGGTCACGGAAGGCAATGTCATTCGCAACGCTACCCATTATATCGACCGAATCAATCATTTCCACATTGCAGACAATCCAGGCCGCAATCAGCCAGGCACGGGCGAGCTAAATTACGTAAACATTCTGCGCGCAATTAAAGAAACCGGATTCTCCGGGTTCGTCGGATTGGAAGGCGGCTATACGATCGACACTGACGTAGCGGTGGAGCAATTTAAGCGGGACATTGTTACGCCAGTGTTCGGAAGCTTGCAGGCATAAGCTTATCGGAATCTGCGCGCAACAGGACATAGCGGTATGATTGATCCGTTATGTCCTGTTCTGCTTCATCTTCGAGAATGATCATCCTATTTTTGTCATTCTATAGACTAGCGTGTTGAAGTCTCCTCCCACTTCTCCTTTAAGCCTCTCAAATCTTCCACGAAGATCCTTAATAGATTGGGCCTCCTCCTTACTGCAAGCGGATGATAGCTGAAGCTTATGGGTGTACCCTGAAACTCACACCAGCTGCCTCGTAATTCTTTGCACTGACACTCTCCTTATCTGGAAATAAGGCCTGTCGCTACGACATTGCCAAATCCGAATAATACAAGCGGCTGCTTCTGAAGGAGCTGCATCTATAGGTGAGGCAGACATGCTGCTCTAGCCACAGGCTTATTGTAAGCACGTAGCGGTCGGCACTTAAGCAAATAAGTGACATAGACAGCATTTACATCTATACCTGCCTCCCTCATGCCAAGTTGGATTGTTTCTCGGGTACCGCATAGAAACGAATTTCCTTGCTTATCTTCCCGGGCTCCGGGATTGTCCAGAATCATCATAAGCGGGGCCCTCGGATTCCCCTCACCCCAGATGATTCGCTGCTCGGATAATTGGCATAGTTCACAATGCTCTTTACCTTCAGGAGTTTGTTCTTCAGGCAAAACTACAAAGGGGTGATCCATTTTGCGTCATACCGCTCCTTCCCTTCATACACAATAAATCCATTATGCCCACCTAAAACGTCAGGTACGCGCAATGTTTAAACCGTTCCACCTACATCCTCGCGGCGCGCCCCTTCGACAACTGCTTGCCACCGAATACCTTCGCAATGCTGCCTGCAATAAACAACTGCGCGGCGAAGTACGTCAGCATAATCCAAATGCCTGATGCTGGCACGTCGCTGACGAACTTATTCCAGGCCAAAATCGAGTCCGACGCAGCGAACAAAATCGCTCCGACCGCCGCATACCAGTTTCGGCTCATGATCGCGGCCCAGCACATTAGCGAGATGACGCTTACGTAAACGGCGACAGGCAGCCATAAGTCGCTATTACCGCTGTTAGCCATGATTCCATTGTTCAGCTGCCAACCGATAAGCCACGAGTATAAGCCGATTGGTATCACGCACACCAATGTTAACAACGAAAATTCCCAACGCCTTATCATGGCCGCTACATAAAACAGATGCCCTACCAAAAAAGAAAACAATCCGAGCATAAACCACTCATTTCCGTTGTTCAGCAGCAACGCGTCTCCAGCTATGCTAAAAACCAATCCAATCACGACCAAAACCTTATACATCTTCAACTTGTCCGCAGGCTGCGAGCTGACAGCGAGCACAATAATCAGCACCATCGGCAGAAGCTTGAAGATCCAGTTTAGTACGCTACTGTCCAAGGACAGCGTCGCCAAGTGAATCATACCCGTTACGAGAATTGCAACAATCAGCCATTTCCGAAGCATACATCAAGTTCCCCCTATCATTTTGGGTATTTGCTTGAACCTCCGATTCTGACTGATACGTATGCCTATTTTCGCGCCCACATTACTCAACTGGCTGTCTGATGTGACTGTGGTGCTATTGGCAGATCATATAAAGCAGCCTGCAATATGTTATTGCTAAAACGTCATCGGCCGATATTTAGGTATTGCTTTTTTCGATTCACTGCAATTAAGAGGAAGGTTAAGAGACCGTTAGCTGCCAATATCGCGATCAGACATTGAATGAGGAATTCGACATCAGGAAGGAAAAGCCCCACCGTCCTCCACGAAACACCCATACTATAAGTGAATAATGGAGTCAGTCCGGCAGCGAAAATGACGGAGAGGATCCCCATAGATACCCATAACTTTTTATTTATCGTGGTTCTGCGTTTTAAACCGATTAAACTAATTAAGGATATAATCGCCAATAATAATACAACACCAAGCGTAATCCATTGTGTGCTGACATTTAGTTGTACCAAATCCGTACTTTTACCGTTCATAATGGATCTAATCCCCTCCATTATGCTTAAGTATGAAACAGCTTCTAGTTCATGGTATTTATTCATCAAAAGAACAGCGCCCAGATCTTGTTCGGGAATAAAGAATATTTCCGCTTTATATTCGGGAGTTGCACCCGTATGGTAAGGATATTTATTTCCTGATCTTGGGAAATGCCAACCCAAACCATATCGTTTACCTTTTTCCGGAGGAGATATAAATTGTTTTAGACTTTGTTCGGTTAATAATTCTCCACCGTTTAGCATGAATTTTATAAATTTGGTAAGGTCACTGGTGGTCGAAGTCATATAACCATAGGGAGCTCCCGATTGATCATACAACCCATCGGCTTTAACAGGTTTACCAAACCATGAATGGAAGCCAGGCACAAACCCTTTATCCACCGCGCTTTCATAATCGGCAGTAGTGTTATTCATGCCAAGACGAGAGAAAATATGAGTATCCATAAATGCTGAGAATGACTGGTTGGACACCGTCTCAATAATAGCCCCTAGGAGCAAATAGTTGGCTGAATTATATTCATATGCCTCACCCGGATCACGGCTTAACTTTACCCCGCTCAGTGCTGTAACGGCTTGAGTTATGCCTTTCTCCTTATCACGACCTTTTTGATCTGTTACTTTCATTCCATCATAAGCGCTAATCCCGCTTGTTTGTTCTAATAGATGACGTACTGTTATTTTTTTTGCGCCATCTGTTTGATACTTAAACCACGGGATATAAGCGTCTATCGGTTCATCTAATGTAATTTTTCCGTCTTCCACCAACACCATAACAGCAAGAGATGTCAAAGGCTTACTTACCGAACCTATAAGGAAAGTCGTGTCTTCCGTTACTGCTAACCCGTCACTCATTGTCCCCCAGCTATTTAGAAAGATGGTCTGATCGTTATGTACAACTGCTAGCGAAGCCCCAGGAATATGATATTCTTTCATCGCTTCTTTCATAAATGTTTCGATTCGTTGAGCCGTATCGTGGCCTTGAGCTGCTAGAGAAAGTGAAGGTGCAATGAGCAGAAAGATGAATAAAAGAATAACAATTTTCTTCATATGATTTCACCTATTGTGTTAGATTAGTTGTTAGTAATCATTATTAGATTACAGAATTGGATTTGCTTACATACAGTCCAAAGAGTTCAATCAATAGTCTATACGAGTGATCAATATCAAATTCATCATCAACAATTTTCTGAAGCGCTAGCCCGTCGAAGCAAGCCAAAAGTATACTGGCAAGCGCAGAAGCATTATGCGAGTTGCCTACTAATTGCTGCAACGGCTTGGAAAGACTATCTCTCCCATCTTTGAGAATAGACGCAACTTGCTGTTCAAGATGCCCACTTCCGTTTTTTATCCCCAAAGAATAAATTTCATATCTCCAACGATACCAGTCTGGATTGTTTTCTACTCTGGATTTAATTTCAAATAAGAGTTCCTCGTGGCTTACAGCGCCATCCGACTGTCTGTCATATTGCCTTTGATAATGCTTTTGTATTTCATCTTGTACGGAAAGCAAGAGTTCTTCTTTATTTTTAAAGTAATAATGAACAAGTCCCGATGTTATATCAGCTTCGTTTGCGATATCTTTTATCGAAGCGTTGACATATCCTTTTTCTACAAATACTTTGTAGGCTGCATCGATTAATCGTTTTCTTTTGTCCTGTGTGCTCATACAATCCCGCCTTTTTTGGTTGGTTGACCAACAAATTATAATGGCCTTATAGAATAAAGTCAATTATTGGACGTTGTTTGATTTCATGAATCCAAACCATTTATTTGCCAATTCAACACTCGTTAATTGCTCGAATTCTCTCATGGCTCCCTCTCCCATTGCCGGAACCTCCGTTACCAGATTCGCCATTGCAAGAACCCTAGTAAAACAAATTATGATAATAAAAAAGAAGCAGACCCTAAGGCCTGCCTCTTATTTTACTTTTGAAACGTAACAATCTCACTCGCACTACCCAGCTTCACGCATGTCTCGCTCGGTTTTGTCTCGGCAATGATCTTACCGTTACGGAAAGAATAACGTACCGCAGCCTGCTTGCGAATGGCCTCATACTCATTCTCCGCATTCAATACGATAAAGTTGGCTGGCTTGCCTGCCTCAATCCCGTATTTATCCTCAATTTGCAGCGTCGTCGCGCTGTTCTTCGTAATCATATCGATGCTGTTCACGATCTGCTCATAGCCCATAAGTTGGGAAGCATGAATCCCCATATGCAGAACTTGAAGCATATTGCCTGTCCCAAGCGGATACCATGGGTCAAAGATATCATCATGACCAAAGCACACATTAAGTCCTGCTTCTTGAAGCTCTTTGACCCGTGTTAAGCCTCTGCGCTTCGGATACGTATCAAAGCGTCCTTGCAAATGAATGTTCACAAGTGGATTGGATACAAAATTGATCCCCGACATCTTCAGCAGACGGAACAGCTTGTACGCATATGCATCATTATAGGAGCCCATCGCTGTGGTATGGCTGGCCGTTGTACGTGCGCCGATGCCGCGTTCGTATGCTTCCTTGGCTACTACCTCAACGAATCTGGATTGCTCATCGTCAATCTCATCGCAGTGGATATCGACGAGACGATCATATTTTTCGGCGAGATCAAATACGATTCTCATCGAATCTACGCCATATTCGCGTGTAAACTCGAAATGCGGAATGCCGCCAACCACATCGGCCCCCATTTTCATCGCTTCTTCAAGCAGCTCTACTCCATTTGGATAGGAGAGAATACCTTCCTGTGGAAACGCAACAAGCTGTAGATCCACATAAGGAGACATCTCTTCCTTCACTTCCATCAGCGCCTTAAGCGCTACTAGAGTAGGGTCTGTCACATCCACATGGGTTCTCACATGCTGGATGCCCTGAGCGATTTGCCACTTAAGCGCAGTCTTCGCTCTCGTTTTGACATCCTCGATTGAAAGAGTTTCCTTCCGCTGCGACCAGCGCTGGATGCCTTCAAATAGCGTACCGCTCTGATTCCACTCTGGCTCCCCTGCTGTTAAGGTTGTGTCCAAATGAATATGCGGCTCAATAAAAGGAGGAAGCATCAAGCTCCCGTTCACATCAATGACCTCATGTCCTTCTGTGGGAAGCGAACTTTGGGTAATCGTTTTGAATGCACCATCTACAATCTCAATATTCCATAAACCTTCGCTACCTCTAAGCTTCGCTTGTTGAATAATCATTGCTCATTCCCCTTTTCTCGTTTACGTTAAACTGTTTTTCCGGGAAACACTTCATACCTATAACATACAACACAGCTGTACCGATCAAGCCATTAATAGGCGGGATGCCAGGTACGAACTGAGCAATCAGGATGCCTCCGAGCCATGCCAATATCGCAATCCAGTTCACGGATTTGAAGCTCATTTCCTCAAACTTCTTATAGGAGCCGCGATTCAGGATATAGAAGTCCGCTAGCAGAATAGCGCCAATCGACGGCAAAATCGAGCCAAGTACTGTCAAGAAGCCTACGAAGTTATTGTACAGCCACATCGCCATGATCGTACCTACTGCTCCATTAAAGACAACAATGATATTCTTAGGCAGCTTCGTAATATTGGCGAAGCCCAGACTGGATGCATACAGCGCATTTTCATTCGTCGTCCAAATATTTAACCCTAGCACAATGATAGCCGGCATAATCAAACCTTGCAAAAACATAACATCTGAAATATCCGCTTTTCCATATACAATCGCGCCTACTGCTCCAAATAGAAACATCAACGAATTTCCAAGGAAGAAGGCAATGACCGTCGACACAACCGCTGAACGAGTCGTTTTTGCAAATCGTGCAAAATCCGGTGTCAGCGTACCACCACTGATGAAGGAACCGATACAGACGGTCAATGCTGTAGCAAGACCCATCATTTCCTTCGGCTGATAATTCATTAATCCTTGCAATCCGCCTGCTGTTGAAGTTGCTTCGAAGACTGAATAGCTTCCTAATATCGCAATCGATGGTACAGCTACGATGCCGAGTACCGCCAATGCTTTAATTCCATAGATCGCGGTCACCGTCATTAGGATTCCTGCAATCGCAATCAAGACATACACGTTCATTCCCGTTACTTTCTGAACTGGAACTGCGAACATCGCTACCCCCACACCAAACCAGCCTACCTGCGTAAAACCCAGCAATCCTGAGGATAAATAGGAACCTTTCGTGCCAAACGCATATTTCGTCAGCAAGTGAGTCGATAAACCCGTCTTTGCCGCAATATAAGCCAGCGCTCCTGTATAAACGCCCAAGATCAAATTCCCTGCCAGTACAATTCCGATAAAAGCGCTAAACGTCAATCCATTTCCTAGCGCTCCGCCTGACCACATGCTTGCCGAGAAGAACGTAAATCCAAGCATTACGGCGAGTATTTTCCAAAATCCATTCCGATGTGCTTGTGGTACAGGTTGCAATGAGAATTCCAAGTCTACTTTTTCCATTATCCATCCTCCAGATCGTCTAGATACCGAGTATGCTCAAGATGGAACAGGCGGGAATGATCGATGGCTTTCAGAAGCAATAAAAAAGGCTTATTGCCCAGTTGCCCTGACAATAAGCCGTTTACGATCACAGGTAAACAATAGGTACACGTGCATATACACACGTATCCCTATAAAGATCATACATTCCGCTGTCCTTGTCAGCCTCACGGGACTGAATTAAAGGTATCTTATTAAATTGTCACTATTATAAATCGATATATCGATATCAACAAGTGTAAATATTGGTATTTATGAATCCAAACCATTCATTTCACGGTTTCATCAGAGGATTGTCCCGTCACTAAGTCATAGATTTTGCGAATTTTTTCGTCCAGCAGATCCAGATGCACGATTCTTGCTTCACGTATATATTCTCTCCCCTCCACATAAAGCAATAGAACAGGTGCGGTGAAGACAGAAAAGCTCCCGGCAACCGCCGGAACTTCTTGTGCATTGATCGCCCCCAGTTGGATTTCCGGGTATTTGGATAATAAAATCTGCACCTGCGGCTGCAATGCATGACATACACTGCACCCTGTCATACTGATATAGAGAAACGATAATCGATGGCGACTTATAAATTCATTCGCCATTTCGACACTCGTTAATTGCTCGAATTCTCTCATGGGTACCTCCAAGTGTAGGAATCTATCATGTTCAACAAGAGATGGGATATATCCCCCCTACTTGTGATACGGTTCTACATAATATCTATAGTACGAAATATAAGGGCACCCATTTGGGTACCCTTTATAGTTGACAGAGTTCAGGATGGAAAATTGCAACTGTGTAAATCCACAATTCTCCAACTCATGGCATTAATCCAAACTTCAGCGGTATTAGGGTTTTCCCTCTCAATCCAACTGATCGTCCAACATAGCATCAATGACTTTCAATATCCTCTTTTGCTCATTTATACTTCTGCTTCGGAGCCTATCCACAATTTCTGCAAGTGTAGAATCGTTCCCCTCTCCACTCACAGGCTGGATGTAACTAAAGAACTCCACCATCGAGAGGTTGAGCGCACTCGTAATTCTAGCCAGTACTACGACGGAACATACCTTCTCAGAACGTTCCAACTTGCCAATATAAGTCTCGTGTAGCTCAGCCTTACTTGCAAGTTCCTCCTGGCTTAGTCCGCGTAGTTTCCGAAAGTGTCGAATGCCTTCCCCTACCATCTTCATAAAATCACTCACAGCAATCACCCTAAGCAAACCATAGACTAGCCATTTGCGCACTCCAAGATACTATAGGGTTTATTTCCTAAATATATACCCTATAGGGATTTATTTTTGATATAATAAGATTGCCCTGTTTTTTAAAAAATAAACTAAAAGGCATAAAAAGAACACTTGGAACTTTACTAACTCAATCATTTCAACAAGGTTCCCCTACCGGATATATGATATATAAAAAAGGAAGGGATGAGTCCAATTAGAGTACAATGCATATTCCCCGACAATTCAACTGCGGATGTCTATGTTTCCGAAATTGGAGAATTTCTTCGTCTCACGAAATTAGTAAACGGGATAACAATGGAAGGAATCAATTATAATGTAGTTCATACAGAGCTAATTGTAGAAAAAGAAACTTTCTATATTTCAGTGCTATTGAAGCATAGGCATGTACAATAACCTCGTTAGGTTAGTAAGCTGGTACCTCTTACGTACCTGTATATCCTCCTAATTTCCGGTTAAAAAATTCAAACCTGGACTATATTGATTCATTTCGAGGGATTTAAAAAATGAATTGATGGGAACGTGCGTTCTATGTTAAACTATAAAAAGAATCGATCAACCATATGTGTTATTATAGTTACACATGAGTTGAGCATCTTGGAAAGGAGCTAACGACAGTATGTCCAGAAGAGTCTATAAAACCATCGACTTATTTTCGGGAGCAGGCGGACTTTCCTTGGGATTCAGTGAAACGGGACGGTATAAATCAGTCTTTGCTGTAGAATTTGATAACGCTGCTGCCCGAACATATGCAAGGAACTTTAATCATCAGATTATAGAAAACGATTTGCTTAAAAACGAGATGCTTGACATCACAAGACCGGGCTATGTATTTAATGATGACATTCGGAAACTCGGAACAGTGAGTTTAAATGCAGACATTATCATTGGGGGTCCTCCATGTCAGGGATTTTCACCACTGGGTAAGATTTCCCCTCGCGACGAGCATTTAAAAATGAACCAACTTTGGCAAGAGTATATGCGGGTTGTTGCACAGGTCAAACCTTTGGCCTTTGTCATAGAAAATGTACCGGAGCTGCTAAAATCGAGGGAGGCAGTAGCGATTAGAACGTTGGCTGAACGTATGGGGTATACAGTGAATCACGGGGAATTACGAGCAATTGAATTTGGCGTTCCTCAACGAAGAGTCAGAGCCTTCATAATCGGGATGCTTGGAGCACCTTATCCCGCTCTTCCTACACCACTTGCCGTACGCCGAAACGTTCGCGACGCTATTTCGGATTTACCTCTATACCCTGATACAACAACTTTGGAGCCTCCTCCTTTGGTTGGATCAAGGGAATTCCAAAATTTACACTTCGGGAGAAATCCTACGGATCTGTCACTTAAGCGTTATCGTTTAATTCCGCCAGGAGGGAACCGTTTCGATCTTATGCGTCAAGCACCTGACATTACGCCAAGATGCTGGTTGGAAAAGCCATCTGGAAGCACGGATGTCTTTGGCCGATTGCGTTGGGACGAACCAGCTTATACAATCAGAACTGAGTTTTTCAAACCTGAGAAAGGATGTTATCTACATCCGGAAGCACATCGGCCCCTCACTCACAGAGAAGCGGCACGTTTGCAAACATTCGACGATAAATTTGTATTTGAAGGTTCCAAGACGGAGATCGCCAAACAAATTGGGAATGCAGTCCCCCCGTTGTTGGCTCAAGCCATTGCAAAAAATCTAGCCCGACAATTAGATAGGTTGTCTGCCCAGGAGGTAAGAATCGACCGATATCGAATGACTAACGGTGACTACAATAAACTGCTTAGTGATGTAGTTAAAGAGGTTTATTCAAAAACAAGCATGCAAACTGAAATAAAAAATGATGGAAATCATGTTTCGGAACTGCAAAGTATTGCACGTTGAATAATAAAAGGCTGCGTACGTCAGCCTTTTATTTGGGATCATGAACGGCAACAAACTCATCTTTTTCAATCGGATCCATACCGCGTTCAATCAATTTATCGTTGTCGTATTTTCCTGAATAGATACTTATTCCTTCTGCTTTAAGCCACTTTCGTGCATCACGCACCCTTTTAGATGAATCCTTTTGCTTGGCAACCGACTCAATTGCTGCTCCATTAAAAATCATTCCTGGACAAGTACGAAACAATTCGTTGATTCGCTCTTGCCCAGATTTTTTTGAGTAAATTCTCTCAATCGTCTCTTTGCTCAACTTCAATAAACCGTTTACTGGAAGGGAACCCTCAGGAACAAGCCATGAAATTGAGTTTCTGCCTAATGAATTTATGCTTCTCTTGCTATCCCTGTTTCTCCCCTTATTTAATACCTCAGATGTTATCCGTAAACATCCAACCCGAAATATCGATTTATCGTCATCAGCCGAAATAAGTAGACAAATGTGGCCGTCTGCCTCTAACGGTATCGTCCAGTTCTTATTTATTGTGAATTTTACATCAACTTCAATACCCTCAATTAATGCATCCATAACTTTCCCATAGGGCAACTCAAGTTCATGCTGAAGCATATGTTGAACACGAGTGCCGATGTAAGTTTTCTCAGTTTTGTCCAACTGTGCGATATCATAACGCCCTGTAAATCTTCCGTTGACAACCTCATCTATTGATTTTCTGAGGATTTGGCCCATTTTTAATTCGAAATTTGGAATATTCTCCAAAAAAGCAATGACACGAATCAGTTCATAGTCCTTATTGTCTGTACTATCTGTATGTTGTATTTCTTTCACCTGGTATGTCTGCTCCCTTTTTGTATAGTCTCATTAGAAGGTCATCCTAATTAGGATGACCTTCACAAATAAAACCTTCTTGAATTCGAGTTTATTTTGCAATTAGATTCGCTTTTTGAACAAACTCAATTAAACCTTGAGTTGTCTCTTTTCGCTCAAATATTTTCCTATCCTCTGAAATATCATCTATCCCTTGGGACACAAGATAATCTTTAATATAAGATAATGCCATTTCAATTGTTTTTAAAGATTTTATGTCATCAATCATATTTTTTTCGATTATATAAGATAATTTTTCTGATTGTTTATCAATGCTTGTTATTATCTTTTCATCGGTATTTAGGATATATTTAAGTAGCATGATCAAGTGCCAGCGAGCTCTCCTATATTTTTTACCTTCTTCATTATTTCTTATAAACGTTTCAACTCTGTACCAACTCAATCCACTGACATAATAACTATTTAAAAATTTTATATTTTGAAATAGTTGGCCTCTGGTACTCTGTTCAACCTTACCATACTGACCAGAAACCTCATGAGGCAGATCTAAAAATAGTGCTGATGTTGCCTTAATCTGAAAGGGAATATTAATTATTTTAGTTTTTTGAATGTCTTCATTCCTGTACTGCTCAGTCCTCCTCTCATAATATAAATCAAATCTATTTTGAGTCCTTTTTGCAGAGTAATATTCTTCTAAAGATTTTTGTTCCTTAGTTAATGCAATAAGCTGTTCTGGTTTTAATGCTGTCTGACTATTTGTTGCTTTAATGATCGCATTTTTTGTTTCCTCATCTGTTGTTCCAATTAATTTGATTGGTATATAAATGCTGTTTGATGTAATTTCTGACATACACTCATATATTACATTACTGGTTTGACATCCATTTACTATTTGATAATTTGTTAACGTTACTTCTGTTGTTACAATGCTTACCTCATCAGCAATAATAGTAATACCATTGTTTAGTAGTCCAAATAAATGTGCTTTGTCACTGGTAATTTGCTCTTTCATATCAGCATTAACTTCAAACTTTTCACTAGATCCCAAATAATCCCGGATATTATCCTCGAAAATACCTTTTCTTAATTTCTTTTGTCCATTTATATCATCTGAAAGTACAACCAAAAGATCATTTAAATTAATTAATCCAAAGTACCCAGATGTTATACGTCCAGTCGGATCTTTAGGATACGGAACTGGCTGCTTATCAAGATTAAAATTTATTTCCAAATTGTTGGTATTCTTCTTATAAAGATCCATTATCTCTCTTAACCCTAAAAATTCAATACATATATTCTTTTCATCAAACATAACTTTATTCCGTAGATTTTCAATACCATGATTTATCTCCGCTTTCATATGTACATCATCGTTTTGTATTTTTTCTGGAGATAAGGTCACAAAAAATAATGATAATTTAGGATGCTTTTTAAATTTACCACTCATGCTATAGAGAAATTTTGTGTTTTCCCAAGCTGTCCGTAATTCCTTAATTTCACAGGCTTCTAAATTAAAAAATCTATTTACTCCCTGTAAAAAATCAGATATCTCCTGTCTATCAAATTTCTGGGACACTTTAGTCTGTGTGAAAATAAATTCTACTTCTATTTTTTTTGTACTTTGACATGCATAGTTAATATCATCTATATTAGTAACCATTTTATCGTTAACGAAAATTGCAACTCCATCAATACCGAATGCTGTACCTGTTTCCATATCTTCATAATCTGCATTTGTATCATTACCATAGATTTTTAAAATAATATCATTTGTGAATTTCTCAAAAAGATTATGTTCATCTCTAGCTAAATTATCAGAAATTTCATTTGATTTTGCGAAAGCTTTCAAATATCCAGATATGATCGGATTACTAACCTTTTTCATTTCGCTCATATTTGCCGATCCCCTTATGCTTATTTGTATCGATTATATTATAATTCCAAGGAAATACCTAGAAACATACATTGATAAATATAGAATGTTCCTATTTTCGCCCTACTTATGATACGGTTCAGCCTACCAGATCTATCGGCAAAACGAAAAAAGAGCCGGCACCGCCAGCTCTATCCGACAAAAATAAATTCCTATTTTTTCCAGCCAGACATTACACTTATTAATCTTCTAGTTCATCCTCAAAATCTTCGTCATCCAGCACGCAAGGACATCGATTATTTGGAATAAAGCGTACGGCATTTAATCCTATCATTTGAGCTGCTAGGCTAGTATTGCCGTCCGGTAAAATAGGTGCGATCGAAAGATCAGCAACTTTAAGATTGGTTGTACCGAATACATCCAGCTGTCCGTTAACAACACCATCGCAAACGCTCTTCCCCATCTTGCACTGCCCGCCATAATGGTAAAAATTTGAATATAATGCTCTTACGAAATCACTAAGCTGCCGTCTTTTTTCTGCCTCATCGGTTATTTGGAAAACTTCCTCCGGAGGGTACACCACAGCTTTTATCCCGTTATTATTTACTCTAGCCCCTTGAATAATGTTGTACATATTAATATATTGATCCACCAAGAAATCCAGATCATTTGTTGCCTGTTGCAATGGGTTAAAGGAAAAGGACGGCAGTGCTTCGGGATCGCTGTGGGAGGCCATAATCGTACCCTTACTCCGAGGATTAAGGTCTATAAGACCAAAACTCATAACATTGATTTGCTTATTTACTAAATCCAGCTCCCACCCATTGCTTGCTATATCTGAAGCTGGAATAAAGAGTGGTGCAGGGGCTCCTAGAATTTGAAGACGGCGGCCCTCTCCTACATTATTCTTATTTTCAGCTGTAAATGCGCCTAAAATAATCGGTTGATTAGGATCATCACCGACTACCGGTAGTATCTGTGATGTTTCTACCTCGACTGCAAGTCCTGCATAGGCTTGTGTTCGCAGATTATTTCCTACATTCGGATTTTCAATCAATGGTGTAATTCCCGCGTTAAGCAAATCACTGGATTTGCCAATCCCTGACCGCTGTAAGATGACGGAGGAGGAGAATCCTGCCGAGACGATCACGCCTTTTCGGGCAAACGCTTTTTGCGAAATACCATTTCTGACGTACTGAACCCCGCTGGCAATCATTTGACACTTCTTTTGCTTAAATAATATCTTGTTCGCTGTTGTTTTGGCGAAAATGGTCAACTTTCTCTTTCCAACCCCAAACTCATCAGGATGAAACTCATCGCCCTGCGTAACAATACTCTCATTTAAATACCCTGTTGCGGTAGACGATTGCATAGTACCTTGGAGCAAGTACAAGTCACTGTCGAACAAGTGGCGAGTTCCTCAGAACAATTATCAGTTAGCGCCGAAGATTCAACAAAGGCGTCTACGGAAACAGCTACTATCGTCCAGGATCTGGCGACCGGAACGGAAGTACAGGCAGGAAATATTAATCAAACGAATCGTTCTATAAACGATATATCGACAAAAGTAGGACAAATCGAATCCAATTCCCGTGCGGTCATGGATAAGGTGTTTATTGCGACTAACCTTGCAACGGAAGGAAATCAAGCGATTGATATGGTTGTTAGACAGATGAATTCTATCAGTTCTACAGTGAACCAATCTGCTGAGTCCATGAAATACTTAGTAGATAATGCCCTTCACATAGGGCGAATTGTAGAAGTCATCAATACAATCGCTAATCAGACGAATTTGTTAGCCCTGAATGCTTCCATAGAAGCTGCCCGCGCTGGAGAACATGGACGTGGCTTTGCTGTGGTTGCAGGTGAAGTGAGAAAGTTAGCTGAACAGTCTTCCAACTCGTCGCAGCAGATTACGTCCTATGTGGAGAGTATCCAAGAAGGAATAGAAAATGCTGTCCAGTCTATGGAACATGGTACAAGAGAGGTTAATGAAGGACTCCATTTGGTGAACCAAGCAGGAACATCGTTTAATGAAATTCGCGATGCGGTTGATGAAGTGTCGCTGAATATCCAAGTTGTGCCTACTGCTCTAGAACAAATGACATCTCGTATTTCCGAGGTTCTATCATCGATGAATCAAATTTTGGCCGTCACCAATGAGGCGGTAGGCGGAACACAAAATATTGCTGCCGCGACGGAGCAGCAGTTAGCTTCTATGCAGGAGGTTACATCTTCTGTAAATGTACTTTCTAGCATGGCAGAAGAACTCCAAGAGAAAAATAAGGCAGTTTAAGTTGTAACAAGAGCAGAATGCTTAATTAGCGGTCTGACTTGAACGGATAAAAGGAGGCTGTCCCAAAAGTAGATCAATCTACTTGAGGGATGGCCTCATCTTTTGATTCAATCATCTACCGAATTGGACTTATTGCCATTCATCGAAATTTTCCTCAATCATTTACTCGAATGAATCGGCTAATAACTTGATCTTTTAATCAGTAATCGCGAGCTGCATCGAACCAGCGCCCGGCCATCTCCTCCGTTATAGGCTGGCCAATCTGGTGATCGGACTGGCTGAGTTGCCATACTGCTTCGCCAAGGTCTTCTCTTTCGGTGGTTTCGATACCTTTGAGGGTATTGAAGCGCACGGTGAAAGCAGTAATGGCTGCCTCGGCATCGGCAAGGCTGCGAGCCTTCGCCAAGGATGCCTGTGCAGCGTTGTAAGCTTCGTTAGCCAGTTTGGCCAGACGTTTAGGCCAAGACGAGAATGGTCGGCCATATTCGCTCTCCCACCACTCAGGCTTTCGCAATTGGCTCACTGAAGCATAGCCGGCCCACGGGCGTGTCTTGGCGCGTGTTTTCACTTGCTGCCTTAAGCGCTTGCCCGCGGCCTCTTCCACATTGTAGGCGATAAATCCTTCAAGCAACGGCCACGTGTCCAAGGAGGGCATGTCCTCCAAATCAGGCATGAAGCGCAGCTCCAGATTCTTTAACCGGGCATGACGAGCCAACAAGTCCATGTCGCAGAAGTTCCCCCACAAACTCAGTGAGTCAAGGTTGGGGAACTTGTCTAAACAGTCCAGCGAGATGGGCTGTCCCAGCGGCTTGTTTTGCAGCGTTAGGCTCGTCACCTGGTGCAATTCACCGAGGTCGGGCAGTGTGAAAGGAGGATCATTCTTGCGTCGGCTGGTGTGCGGCGCTAGTGTCAGAGAATACGGCATATTTCCAGTGGCCGATAAACGTAATAGATCGCCGGACACGTTCAGGCGGAAAGGTTCCTTCGGAAGCTTCAAGCTCAGACGTCCTCCGCACTGGCTCAGCTCGATATGTAAGCTATGCATAACGGACTGGCTGGCGTCCACCACCGTATCCGCAGACAGGATCGGAGCCCACGTCATCTCTTCAATAGGACGTGTCTGCGCCCAGTCCAAGAAGCCCGCGTCACTGCCTGAATAGTACAAAAATCGCGGCCAGGGCGAACCCGCTGGCGTAGAAAAGGCATCGAATACGGTCCAATCGATTCTCGCGTCTGGCGCGACGTGAAGGTCTACCCTTTTTCCCAATTCCAGCGGTCCGATAGATAGGCTGCCCACGCCTGGCCGAGTAACAAGCGTGTGGCTACGAGGACCCGTCAGGTCAATGGGATAACTACCGTCTTCTCTAACAGAAGCAGAAGGGCGAGCTTGGTTATGAATTGGCATTTCCGTCATCCTTTCTTCTACCCTTGATTGCATGAAAACTATGGTCTCTTGAGCTTCATTTTACCTAGTATTTTGGGATACCCTTCGCTTAACTCTCTTAATACTTCAACTATAGTAGCCATATATAATATGTATCTTAATTTCATTATAATGATCACTTGTCCTGAATCCACCTACTTATTACCTGAGTTCTGGAAATGCGCACGATTCATTCCCTTATGAAAAAAGAGGATGTCTCTCCGTCATTTCAGGACTTCAGGACACCCTCTTGTGAACTAAAACGTGTTATATACTTCTTCACATTCTTCCGCAGTCGGTTCATAGAAACAGTGCTTCTTCCATCGTCCTGCGAGCGGCTGATTATACCAAGTGTCCGGACATGGCCCGGGATTTTCGAACGTTCCTGGACGGAAATACCATAGGGAGAATTTGGCTGGCCAACTCCGCTCCCCATTCACTGCCCGTCGCGCCAGACGGCGTTCCCTCTCTCTTGCGTTTTGATAGTACAAACCATGTTGTAACGCTTCGAACGCATGCGGCTGGTTGATCATTTGGGGAATTGTCCGGATGCCTTTAAAATCAGAGCAATTCGCTCTTACTCGGTTAATGCCAACATTTCCAACAAGGAGCATGCCCTGTTCGCCTTCGGTCTCAGCTTCAGCTCGAAGCAACCTTGCCAACATATCAATATCCTGTTGCCTGGCTTTTACGACTGCCATTTGCTCACCTCTTTAGATTTCTCTAGACTCATCATATTGTAGGCGAAGCTGAAGTGTTACTCTGGCAAAAATAAAGAGCGATAATATCAACGGCCCAGCCACTTTGCATTTAAGGCAAGCAGCTTTGTTTGCCCAGCAATCTCCATAATTGACTTTATAATTTGACCTATACGTACTGAATGTTCATCAAGCTTAGCTACAATCTGGGCAGAATCAGCCTGAGTCTTCTTAATTCTCTCCATTTGACCCACAGTTTCTATCAGTTGCTGATTCCCAATTACTGCATTTTCACTTGCACGAATGGCAACCGAAGCAACCTCAGATGCCGCTTCCGCAACTCGTGTAATCCCAATCGCCATCTCATTCATTGCAGTTGCCGCTTCCACTTTTGTGAAGCTGTCCCATCCGATACTTTCTGCACAGATTCGGCAACCTTCTTCACAGCCTATATAGATTGATCTGAGATTCCAGTTAGTTGCTGGGAGGATTGAAATGTTGTTAAGGAAATTTACATAGAAATGGATAAATTCCATGCATAGTTCTGATCATTAAACTGCAAATTATCCGTTTGTGAGATCCTTCGCCTAAAAACCTACGTTCCATTCCTCTTAATTTCGGTGCGTTTGCAATGTCTGCCCACGAAATTCATAAAAAATTTATAATATTCCCCCTTTCATCTTTATAATTTCTTTGTAAGCTGGAACAAGTTTATATTTGTGGTAAAGGGAGGAAGATCGACATGAGGTTTTGGGAAATAGGCTTGATAGTGGTTAATTTTGGCCTGTTGTACTGGGCGGTAATCGCGAACAAGAAAGGCGGACGGGGATTGTTCATCCCTTTAGGGATCGCCTTCGCTTTGGTAATTGTGCAGATTGTCGTGGAAGGTGGACGGTGGGAGATGGTTCCGGCCTACTTGACGCCACTCTTATTGATGGCTTATTTCTTCATTATCAAGCGGAAGGAAGCCGGCAGAAGCCGGATTGCTGTTACCGTTCAAGCGATGCTATTGACCGTATATTTGTTGGTCTCGGTTACGCCACCAGCGGTGCTGCCGGTATTCTCGTTTGAAGAACCAACAGGACCCTATGCGGTCGGAACGACGGTTTATCATTGGGTTGACGATGAGCGGCGAGAAACATATTCGGATAACACTGCTGATAGGCGCGAGCTGATGGCGCAAATTTGGTATCCGGCCGCCAAAGGTAGCGGGGAAGAGAGGAGCCCTTATCTATGGAACGCGTCTAAGATGACGAATGCCATTTCAAGCAAAATGATGGATCTTCCGGCTTTTGTGCTAAGCCATCTAGGGTTGATCAAAACGCATGCTTTGGTGGAGGCGAGGCTCTCGGACTCCGAGAGTCGGTATCCGGTTCTGATTTTCTCCCATGGGATGAACGGGTATCGCAATCAGAATATGTACCAGCTAGAGGAGCTGGCCAGCCACGGCTATATCGTAATAGCTATCGATTATGCCTACGAAGCTGCCGCCTCCGTTTACCCTGACGGAAGAGTCGCCGTGAGTAGAACCGACCCCAACTTGACTTCGATTGCTCAGTATGAGGGGCATATCCCGCTTTGGACCAGCGACGCTGCGTTTGTGCTCAATCAAGTGGAGAAGCTCAATCAGAAGGATACTGCAGGTCGATTTACAGGCAGAATCGATCTAAAACGAATCGGCATGCTTGGACATTCATTCGGTGGAGCCGTTACGGTGCAAATGTTAAAGAATGATTCGTGTGTGAAGGCTGCCCTTAGTATGGATGGGGGGTTTTATGGTCCGCCAGTTTCGGACAAAGGATTCGGAAAGCCTTTCTTCATGATGTATTCAGACGAGACGTACAGCAATGTAATGATTTCTTACGATGATGTCGCCAAACAGTTAGGTGGGGTAAGCCGTGAAGCGTTCGAAGCACCGAGGAAAGAATATATCCAAAAATCGGGCTATGCTCTGGCAGGCGGAGGGATATCGATCCTTATTCCAGGTTCAAAGCATGCAAGCTACACCGATCTTGCGTTATTCTCTCCCCTGCTTGGCCTCAGCGACGAAAACCCACGGCGGGATCACCGCATCGTGAACGAATTCAGTGTTGCCTTCTTCGATCGGTATTTAAAAGGGAAAGACGATTCTGCACTGCAAGATCTGGCCGCTAAGTACCCAGAAGTGAATTTCAAGGTGAACAACTAATCAATTTTTATGAGGGGTAACCAACTTACACATGTAGCTCGGCACATATATCAAAATGCCTTTAATCCACATTCAGTGGATTAAAGGCATTTTTGCGCTATCTTATCATTTTATGGCTCCTTGGGCGATAGGAGCTCTATCTATTATTTGTATAACACCTTATCTACATTGTACTTAGCCTTATATTCGTTAATAATATACGTCTCGTATATTTCTCTATGGACGGGATCCTCGACCAAACAAACCTCGATCTTGGTCACTTCCTCCCGATTCTCTTTAATGACCGACACAGTATCCTCGAAATGCTTCTTGATCCGAGGTCTTAGCTTCCGCGCCTTGCCGACGAATAGGAGTTCATCCTTATCATTGTAGAACATAAAGATCCCTGCTTTATCTCTAGGAATCAGAATGAAATCCGTAAACCCGTATATATGGCTTAATTTAGGAGCAATCTGTTTGTAAATCGTGACATCCGGTGTCGGAATCGTTATTTGTATCATGAACATTCACTCTCTCTTCTGCGTCATTGTTATTTCCGGTTCGGCTTATTCTCGAGTCTAGGTTATATTCTATCTATTATGGACATACCTGTCTATTCCATGCAGGAAGTTCGATGGTAAGATACATAGTTTCAAGGAAGAAAAGGCAATGGGCTTATCGCGCTATGTGAGCAGTTACCTCCAAATATCACACCGGAATTTGCAAGGCTGGGATCCTTCTTACGTCCCTGCCCTATGGAAGCTGAAGTAAAGACTATCCAACCGACAGTTCTATGATCATTGACGCCCCTTCCATGAATCAAATCCAGAATGTTGCATATATCATATTCTTGACCTAGTACAAAGACCCCTTTTTCGAGGGTCTCCTTTTCAATAAGAGGGGTGTATTTTAAAGCAACTTAATCAGCTCTTCCAGCTCATCAACCAATACTTTTGCCGATTCAAAATCAGCATTTTTTAAAGCCAATTCTATTTTCATTTCAACTGCTTTTTTATTTTGTTCAGCTTCTAAATAGTCTTTATTAAAATGACTAGCATAAATCATCTGTCTAAATTTACGCATACTCATTTTTCTTATCGTCTTATCGTCAATGATTAAAACATAATCCATACCATTTACAACAGAATAGAAATCATGAGAAATCATGAGAATCGCACCTTTATAGTCTTCAATGGCTTTCTCCAATGCGATTTGTGAATAGGTGTCTAAATGGCTTGTCGGTTCATCTAGAAGCAATACGTTTGCTTTACTGGCAGCAACTTTGGCCAATTGAAGCGTATTTTTTTCTCCACCAGATAGAGATTCTATCTTCTGATTAACGATTTCCCCTTCAAACCCATAGCCAGAAATAAACGATCTAATCTCATCATGAGTTTTAAATCCAGCATCGATGAATTCTTCGAGTATTGTATTAGAATCCTTTAGCATTTCGCCTTGAATCTGAGATAGATAAGCCACTTTAACATCAGCATTTATTTCAATTGAATCCTGATTATTTTTATAGATATCTCGGAGTAAAGTCGTTTTCCCGGTACCGTTTGGACCAATAATGGCTACTTTATCCGTAGATTTTATCTCAAAGTTAACATGGTCTAGCAGCAGCTCATCAAAGGCAACACGATAATTATTAACATTTACAACAACGGTATCTTCCATTTCATGATCCATATCAAAACGAATATTCGGTTGCTTCATATCAACAAATGGCGCTTTAATTCTACGTGCTTCCAATCTTTCTTGAAACTTAACTCTGGCTTTTAGTGCTCTCCCTCTAGATGCATCTGCATTAACAGTCGCGATAGCTCTAAGATTATCAATGATGTTATCGTATCTCTCAATTTCTTCTTGTTCAGCGACTGCGATTTCTTGTAACTCAATTTTAGTCTGAAGTAATGAGAAGTTATAATCAATATAACGCCCATCAAACTCTTGGATCTCTTTATTTTCAAGGTGTATAATTTTGTTGAAACAATGATTCAATAGATATCGGTTGTGCGTAACAACTAGCAGCATTCCTTTGTGAGAATTAATAAGATTTCTGAGCGCATTTAGGTTTTCAAAATCTAAAAATACATCGGGTTCGTCCATAATCATTAAGTCTGGACTACTAAGCATTTCCTTCATCACTTGAATAAGTTTGAATTCTCCACCACTCAGATCGGATACCCTAACATCTTTTAGCTTCATGAGGTTCGCTAGATTTAGTTTCTTATTAATTTTGCTTTCAAAATCATCCCCACCGATTGAATCAAATGCGTCTAAAGCTAATTGATACTTTTCTAATAATGAATCAATATCCGATGATGTTTCCATCTCTGTACAAATAGATGTTATTTCATTTTGTATCTTAATAAATTCTTCCGCTATATATTCAAAAACTGTTGTTTCTTTCGTTTTGTCTTGTTGAGGGAATTGACTTACATACCCAATTTTGCAAGTCGGGTCAACTTCTAATTTGCCCTCGAACAAATATCTTTCTGGATCCATCAGTATATCTATTAATGTACTTTTCCCATTGCCACTCGTTCCTATAAAAGCGCAATGTTGTGCCTCTTCAAGCGTAAATGAAATGTTTTTATATAGTTCTTTTTGCGGGAATGAGAAAGATAAGTTATCGACCTTTATCACAGTATTACCTTCCTTTATAACTAAAATAGTGACTATTCTTAGGTGTATTACAAAATATAGATTTTGAGTGTAACACTGTTTACAACCAACTTCAAACCATTTGAATCCCACCGCTAGGAGTATCGGTAAAAAGTTCCATACTGCCTCCTGGCGAATAGCCTAGCTGTTCCATTTCTTTCGAGTTGTACAATAAAAACTTGCCGTTACTTGTGATACGGTTCAGCTTAACGGGGCTATCGGCGAAAATTAAGAAAGGAGCAGCCAAGGAAGCTCCTCATTCAATCACTTATTTATCACCTAGCTTTATCCCCGCTATTCAACCTGTTATGTACATGAAAAGTTACCTTTGTCCCTGTACCTAACGTACTTGTGATATGAAGTCCTGTTCCGAAGTGCCGTTTTAATCGCTGATCCGTATTAATCAATCCGACGCCTGAACGACTATCCACTTTTCTTTCTAATATTCGTTGCAATTGAACCTCGTCTATTCCATCCCCATCGTCTTCAACGGTTATCTCTGCATGCGTCTCATAGACAAAAATCCGAATAAGAATCGTTCCTCCACGATTGCGCTTCATTATGCCATGTCTTATCGCATTTTCAACGAGAGGCTGGATCGTAAGAAATGGGACTTTTATGTCCCCGTAGCCATCTATCTCCCAAATAACCTGTAACCTTTCTTCAAACCGAGCCTTTTCAATATAAAGATACGAACGCACTAGACTTAACTCCTCTTCGATCGGAACAAGCCTATCCATATTTTGAAATTTAAATTTATTCCTCAAAAAATTGCTGAATTCATCGAGCAAATTACGCATTTTATCCAAATCAATATCGCTTAAAGCTGCTACAGCATTCAACGCATTAAATATAAAATGAGGCTGGATTTGCGCTTGCAGCCATGCGGCTTCTAATCGCAGTTGTTCCCGAACGGATTGTTTTATCGTAATTAACGCCTTGATCCGTGATTTTATTTCTATTGCTTCCACTGGCTTCGTCACATAATCGTTTGCCCCCGCTATAAAACCGCTCTGAATATCTTTCGGTTGGCTTCTTGCGGTAAGGAGCAGAATGGGAAGCTCTGTGAGTGTAAATCGCTCGCGGATCATGCGCGTCAGCTCATAACCGGACATCTGCGGCATCATAACGTCGGAGATGACCAGATCCCAGTCCTTGGTATCCAGCAAAGCCAACGCTTCTTTACCGCTCGTTGCCATCGTTACTTCGTATTCGTCAGGTGGCAGTATGGCTTCAAGCACTTGAAGATTGACAGGATCATCATCGACGATTAATACGAGCGGACGATTACGATTTATTTGGAATGGAGTTGTTGGTGTTGCCCCTTTCGCAGCTAGTGGAAGTTCCACTTGGTCCAAATTGACTGTGGAGGCTATTTTTTGGATCGCCATAGTTTGTGACTCGAATGGTTCCAATCGGTTCGAACCTTCCCTTTCTTCCAACGCTTTCGCTTCCTCATCCGCCAGCTTCAACGAAAATGTGAATTTCGAGCCTTCGCCTATAACAGAGGATACATCTAATGTACCTTCATGCAGCTCAACAAGCTGCTTGCTTATGCTTAAACCTAACCCAAAGCCGCCTTCTATCATCGTCACACTCGTACTACCTTGCTCATACGGACGGAATAAGCGCTTAAGCAGGTGCTCATCCATTCCGATCCCCGTATCCGTAATCACAATATACGCTCTTCCGTCCTTGGCAAAAGCTTGAATCGAGATTGTCCCTTCATTCGTATATTTCACAGCATTATGAAGTAAATTGAATACGATTTGGATCACTCGATTCTCATCCGCAATTACTGGGGGGAAATCTTCCGAAATCTGATTTGCAATTGTGATAGACTTTACTTCTGCGTTAAATTGCAGCATATCCATTACTCCAGTCACAATTGGCTGGATAAATATTACTTCCTTTTGTAAACGTGGATTGCCTTCCCGTAAACTCATCACGTCAATCAAGTCGTTTAATATCCATGACAACCGACGTCCTACAGATAAAACCGTTTCAAGCTCCTTGATACTCCGTTCCTGCAATAAATGCTGTTCCCTTTTTAAAACGGATTGTGACATGTTAAGCATGCTATGCAGCGGATTTTTAAATTCATGTGAAGTGTTTGCCAGAAATTGATCCTTATGGTCATTCATTCTTTGCAAGGTTGCAGCAAGCTCTTTGGTGTTCGCATGCATGATAAAGTAGCCCTTAAACCATTCAGAGGCTAAACAACCCATCGCAATAATCATATCGAACGGATAGTAGACAAGACTCAAACCGCTATTCAGCAAGATTAACGACCAAAGAGAATAGTTCGCCAACGCTAGAAAAGAGAAAAGCAGTAAAAGATTGCTCTTTAAATCTTTGATTACTTTTTTAAACATTGTAATTAACGTGATAACTCCAGCAACAACAACTAATAGATAATAAACCGGAAAGAGCATAATCACTTGAGGTGGATCTAAAAACAACGTGATGCCGGCAGTCCCTAGATTCATTACTTTATAGACAGGGTACATCCTACGCCAATATGGAAGCTCGCGATGATTCATACACTGGAGCAAAGCATAGGCTGCAATAACGAAAGCAATATTAGTCAGCCTAAAATCCCAATTACTTCCAATGTAAAATAATTGATGGAACAACTTCTCATCCGTACTAAAGACACTCGTGATCGTTACACATAATGCAAGCAAACTGAAATAAAGCAGCTTCTTTTCCTTATTTCCTAGTACATACAAAATAAGTGCATAGACAGCATGCATAATAAATATTATCGCTGCCAAAAACTGCATAAAAACGGAAGCATTCGTCTCTTTGGCGATAGCTTCTTCTGAACCAAATTTAATGGATCGGACAATGCCCCCGCTTCGAATATCCACATAATTTGCCACCTGAATGACGATTTCGATTACACCGTTTTCGTCTGCTGTAAAGGTTGTAGAATATGGTAGATCCTCCGAAATATATTCATCCTTTGTTGTCGCCACCTGTCCAGATTTAATAAGCAAGCGACCGTTTACATATAATTCTGATGCAGTGCGTACGCTGGGTACACGAATACTATAATTAGGATGCTTTGCAGGGTCTACATAAAGACGCAAACGATAAGAGCCATACCCGTATGGAGATGGCTTGTCAGCATGCAAAGCTTCATTCCATCCTCCCGGTACCTGAATATGCATTGGCGCATTATCGCCTAACAATTGTTGCCGACTACCATCTATCAACCATTGCGAGGGATAAAACTCCCATTCCCCATCAAGTAAGAGAATGCTGCCATCTTCTGCATTCCAAGTGCGCAAATCGAGTTGCCCATTATGAATTGACGCCTGTTTGGGAACATGAAACGTTTCCATCCATAAAATGCGCAAACCGGTTAAAACAACTAATATGAACACTAGCAATAATATAATATAGCTCTTTTTCATTTGATATTTGGATGAGTGAGTTTCCAAGAAGTATTTCTCCCCTAGTCATTTTCTTCTAAGACATTTAAATAAGTACTCACCATAATTTACCACAGTTAATATAGCAGAGAAACGGACGATAGAGACATCTTTATGCCTATTATATAGAAATACCTACTTGGAATTTCGCGAGTTTGTTGTTCAAAGGTAATTTCAAGGTGCCGTCAAGCCGAGGCCCTCGAGCACGCAAGCGAGCCTCCCGAAAACCGTACTGCACACTCCCTTTTACTACTAGTGAAGTTTCTTATCGAGTATATGTTGTGACTTCCTTGGTACAAAACCCCTCCGAGCATAGACATGAAGAGCGACAGCCTTGCAATCTCTCCTGCATCACTCACTACTGCTGTTCTGATAAGAATAACCACACACCTTGGGGGATTAGGCCAATTAATTCGCCCTATTTATGATAAGGCTCACCATATCATCCATAAGGCGGAATCGAAAGGCACCCGAGTTGGGTGCCTTTCGTGCTGCTGCACGCTCCGATCCGTTCACCTCTGAGCTTCCAATACTTCCCTCATGATTTTTGCCTTCTATATTAGGAAATTTCGTGCTTGGTATTTGTTTCATCAATTAGTTGGCTCGTTTTTGGGTTTTATGGAAGACATTTTAATTTGGGTGATGTTTTCTAAGTTGATTTCAATTTGTAATTCGGTATGCTCATTAATAGCGATTAGGATTTTATCTTTAATTTCTAAGCTTTTTATAGGGTTTGAATTTTCAAAAAATATTCCCCATACCAAACGGTCTTCAGCATCCGTACAAGCAATAAATCCTTCATTTCCCATTTGACCATCACCGCCACAGATTTTCCCGTCTTGATAATCAATACTGACCCATTCATCAACGATCGTCCAACATTCAACATTATACTTTGATATGCTTTCAATGGTTGTGTCACACAAGGGAGAGCAATAAAATTTACTTTCATTTGTGTTGGGGTTATATGCGCTGTAACAACTTAAGATTGTTACAGTGCCATTTGGAAAGATGATGCTATTAACGCCAGGCAGTTCATGCTTTTCAAGATTCCAATGTTCCGCAACAACAATATTCATAATAAATCCCCCTTTATATCTTAAGTTACTAATATATACAGCTACTTGTTGAGGACTAATAAGCTATTTAATCTAGTAATCGTTTCCTTAGAAACTTTTTCACTGTATAGGCCTTCATTTTGCTTCCAGTGTAGCAATGCCTTTTTCATAGAGATGGCGAACGGAGGATAAGCAAGATTGTATTGAACTCCAATGCACTCCATGTTCCCATACGCTCTTCATAAGGGAAAGCACGTTCTATTGGCCCATCTGGATGAAATAGTAGAGGGATTGTTTGAAGCAAGGATGAATTTTATCGGAACGGGGGAGCAGCAAAGGTTTCGGCTGCGTCCAATTGTTCCATCTCCGGCGAAAATTTTTCGCCGTCACTTATGGTACGGTTCACCTCGATTAATCTTCACTGCACGGTAAATCTGCTCCACGAGTACCAAGCGCATCAACTGGTGCGGCAGCGTCATACGGCCGAAGGACAGCTTCGAATTGGCACGGCGGAGAACAGCATCGGATAGCCCGTTGGAACCGCCGATCACAAAGGCTATATTGCTTGTCCCGTATGTCGCCAATCGATCGAGCTGCGAGGCCAAGTCCTCGCTCGACCAGAGTTGACCGTCAATCGCCAGCGCCACGACATGGGCATCCTGCTTAATGTGACCAAGAATGCGCTCGCCCTCACGATCCTTGACCTGCTCCAGCTCGGCATCGCTCATTTTCTCTGGTGCCTGCTCGTCCGGTACCTCGGACACTTGGAATTTCACGTACGGTGCGAGCCGCTTGCTGTACTCCGCAATACCCTGCATCAAGTATTTCTCCTTCAGTTTCCCTACGCATACCAATTGAATGTTCATTGTTGTCGTTTACCCCGTTTCCTGATTTTCGTGCAAAATATATAAGTATCTGTTCAAAAGCGGCCTATTGAACAACCTTAAAAAGGAGAGCAGCGCACGCTCTCCTTTGATCCAGCATGTATACCGTTAGTCTACCCGACATCTGCTTCCTTCGTCCATATCGGTGCTCACGCTGCTTGATAGCAACGTCCACTACCCCTTCAATATTTGTACGATGCCATGGCCCCCATCCACGATGACCCGATCCCCTGTCCGCAATCTCGTTGTTGCATTGCCGCAGCCTACGACAGCGGGGATGCCCAATTCCCGCGCCACGATAGCCGCGTGTGAGAGAGGTGCCCCGACATCCGTAATAATGGCAGCTGCTCTTGGGAACAATGGCGTCCAGCCAACATTTGTCGTAGATGCCACTAGAATCTCGCCCGATTGCAGTTGGTTGCCTTCCTCAGGTCGATTCAGAACTCGGACAATTCCTTCTACTCTGCCTGAAGCGCCCGCAAAACCCGTGAGCCCATTCCCCTCTTCCACAACTGGAGGCATTGATGCATCGAAGACATCGACTCTTCGCTCCGGATTGTTCGCCCACTGGAACGGATCGAATCGTCCACGAATCAACGTAGGCAGCGGCGGCAGCGTCAAATATTTCTCGTATGTCTCCTTACGGGCAGCAACATGCTTCATACCTGCGCCATCCCCCGCAAGCAGCCTCTGCACTTCTTCCATATACAGAAAGAACACGTCGCTCCTCGCCCCGCTAATCTCTCCCGCCCGCAACGCAAATGCACGAATAACGCGGTACACCCGCACAAATTCGGATCGCGTCTCCTCTCTTAGATGAGCATACTCCGAAGCCTTGGCAATCTGCTTCTTTATGTGCTTCGCTTTTTGCGGATATTTCTGCTCAAACCGTTCCCAATCAGCTTCATATTGCGACCGCTGACGGTTCAGAAGCTGCTCCACATTCGTGTCCGATCTCTCATATTCCTCGATTTGAGTCTCTAGCCACTTCGGATCCTCTCCCGGGTGAGGAAGTGACAACTCAAATTCATGCGGGCCGCGATGGCCGTATTGCTTCAAGTATTCTTCTCTACTCATCGTCCCTTGGAGCACCTGCGATATGCCGATAACCGGCCCAAGGCTGGCCAATCCGGACTTTCCTCGCAAATTCGACATTAACGCATTCGCAGTCTCCATACCAGAAAGCTTAGTAAGTTCCTTATTCAGCTTATAACTCGCATCACCGAATTTCCGTCCGCCTGCTATTAAGCCCCACCATGACTTGCATGTATAAGGCCACAGCTCATCACTCCATATTCTACACAGTTCCTCACACGAACTTGTTGCCTGAATACGCTTTGTCATCCTCGCACACCAATCGGGATTGTCAGCGAGGTACTGCTCGATATCCTCAAGCGTAGTCTTGACCTTCTTCGCAAAACGAAAAATAGACGGAGTTATTTTTGTAAACACATGCCAACGAGAATAAGGGTATACGGGAAATTCCATTCCCTCTGGAAACTTGCCAAGTGTTTGGGACAATTTATCCAGACTGATGGCTAGCGGTATTCCCAATGCCGGAAATATAGACACTGGCAAACTTATATTTGTATATGCCCTCCCACATATATTGCCCGACATAATGCGGAAGCCCGATATCATATTAGATTCCTCATCAAGAGCTCTTAATACGGACCATGTCAGCGGCGTCATGACATCTGGAGTGGCTTCACCGATATTCGTATTCGTCCATAGAAAATCGCCGGAGTTCGTTTCATTCCATTCATACGTATCCAGATTCCCCAGCACTAGCGTAGTGATCGGTCTCGTCTGGAGAATATATAGTTTACCTTCTGCTACAGCCCACTCGATATCCTGTGAACTTCCCAGTTCTTCTTCCAGCTTAGACGCTAGTCGATACAGCTTGGATGCATGCCGCTTACACTCATCTGGGCCTTCGTACCTTCCCTTTGGTCTTTGGAACGCAAATGACAAAGCATTCGCCTCACCCGATACGAGCTGTTCTCCCAATCCATGCACATAATTGCCTACCATAGCTGCATAGCTGCCTGTAATCGGATCAGCAGTGAAAAGGACACCCGATAGCTCGGGACGAACCATGATTTGAATGACGACCGCGATTTCATGCGCCTGCTCCATTCCTTTTACGGCACTATAAGCCTCTACCCGTTCTGAGCTTTTGGAGTCATATACCCTCATAATTGCCTCTCGGATTTGCTCATCCGTCGTTACGTTTAATACCGTCTCGAACTCCCCTGCATAAGATGCTTGCGCAGAATCTTCGCTAAGCGCCGAAGATCTTACCGCAAACGCCACCTCCCCATGGTGGCTGCGCATACGCTTCACATAGACTTGCACGGCTGACCAAGCCTGCACATGTAGCTCCCCATCCTGAAAAGCCGACGTCAGTACGACGATACCCTCCGGCACAGGATATTTATGCTGATACATCCAAGCCAGCATGCTTCCTTTGCCTCCGGCATCTGCTTGCAATGCTGGCGTTAACTCCTCGAAATGTACAACCATTTTTCCCATGAGCAGCTACTCCTCCCATATGCTATCCCCGAATACATACGGATGCTGATTGAACCTCATGATGGCGATTGATTGATAATCGTTATTCGAGAAATATCGCTTTCTCCCTTATTTGTAAAAACTCTGTCTAAACATGTCGATATATTCGTCCGCTTCCTTCACCATATGCACATAATCATCAGAGTTTATCTGCATTGCATTTGCACGTTTCATCTTATCCTTTAGAAATCCATGGAACGTCCAGACGATGATATTAATTGCTTTGTCGATATCCAAGCCTTCCTTGAACTTAGAACGATCGAACCCTGCAAGCACTTTGCCGAACGCTTCCTGCGTCAGTCCCTTATTTCGCTGCTCGATGTGCGGCCTAATGTCGCTTGCCGTCTCGATATATGCGGCGTTTAGAAATTCAAACAGCTCCGGATACTGCATAAGCAGCTCCCATCTCACCTGTTGAACCTGCCTAAATCGAATAAAGAAATCCTTCTCCTCTAGATCGATTCTGCCGTAAAAAAGGCTCATAACCTTCTCAACCCCATAATCATACAAAGAGAGAAACAGCTCCTGCTTGTTATTGAAATAATGGAACAATAAGCCTTTCGATATCCCAGCCCCTTTCACCATTTCATTGGTCGATGCATGCTCATATCCTTTTCGTACAAATTCCTTCATGGATGCGTTTATGATTCGATCCTGCTTTTCTGTAGATAGGGTCATAAACTTCGAATTCATCGCGACTGTCACCCTTTAGTTGTTTACTTCGAGTATTTGGTAATTATTATCATAATTGTATTGACCACTTTGGTCAATATGCAAACTGAAAAGCTTTGCCCTTCATTCACAAAAAATAAAAAACTTTTGTACCCAAACGCGTAAAAGCATGATAGAATACGTCTATGCAAATATTTACATGGTATTTATCAACAACTACTACTTGGAGGTGTTAAGAATGGCGACGATCATTCTGTACATGGCTTACCTGCTTATTCCCGTACTCAGCTTTCTGTTTCTGTTCAACCTGCTCGACAACAATAAGAAGAGAACACAATACTCCGTCACCTACGCATCCGTGATGTCGGCATTCTGCTTCATCGTGTTCTTGTCGGGCCAACTGTAACCTAGCAACCATTATTTTTTATAAAATTGACATGCAAAAGGGGCTGGATATCCAGCCCCTTTATTTGTGCTTTCCTATTAGGTTTTATTGCTTACTTCGGATACACGGTACATGATTCGCTCCAGGAAGACAGCACCCTCTGCTCTCGTTGCATATCCCTGCGGAACAAGCTTCTGCCCGTTACCTTGGATCAATCCTTCACGAAGCAGACTTGCCAAGCTTTCCTTCGCATAATCCTGAATTTCACGGTAATCTGTAAACGCCTGAAGCGCATCTGCATCCCCTGTCGCGCTCAACTTGCTGAATTGCACAAGTGCACGCGCCGTAATCGTGAACATTTCCTGCCGCGAAATCTTTTCGCTCGGGCCAAATGTCTGTGCGTCCCTACCTTGTACAATCCCATGCTCCTTCGCAGCAGCTACGGCATCTGCAAAATAGGCATTCGCAGGAACATCTTCGAATCCGCTCTTCGCCTGTGTAGATTGCAGATTCAGCATACGTGTCAGCAGGACAATGAAGTCTGCACGTGTAACTTGCGTATTCGGAGCAAAGCGATCCGCTCCAAGACCCTGAATGATACCTCTGGCAGCTAACGACTCAATAGCCGTTTTCGCCCATTCCAGCTTAGAGATGTCCTGGAACGTCACCGTAGAGAAGCCCACCGCATACGTACCAAGCTGCTTCACCGCAAATTGCACCGTTCCTGTCTTTGCATCATACTTTGCATTTGGAATAATAGCAGGACGGCCTTGCTCATCTACACTCCATACAACGATTGCATGTGGACGAGCCAACTCATCTGCGCTTGGCTGATACGGAATCGCTACCTGCACAGCTGTTCCGACTGCAATGCCCTTCAGCGCTTTTCCATCTACGCGCAGTTCCAACTGAACGGCCGGACGATTTGCAGTACGTCCAAGCAATTCTGTTCCCCAAGCACTGCGATCCGGTTGACCGACGGCGAGATCAATCGTCTTCGCTCCTTGTGGAGTTTTGCCATTCGCCACATTCGAAGGAAGCATCACACTCGCATGAGGTGTAACAACCTCATATTGCTGCTTCAGAAAAGCATCTGTCAGTGCCGAAGATGGCATGGATACGAGAATATCCCGTACCTCTTTGTCGGCCAATACTTCAATCCGAACCTTCTTCACACCATTCGAATCCGGCTTCAAGCCGACTTCAGCCTTCTTAAGCACATCAGCAGGAATGATTGCCTTCGCTGTTGTACTGCCTGCATCCCGCTTCGCTTGTACCACAATCTTGCCGTTTTCCAGCTTCGCTGCTCCTGAATCAGGCTTTGGCGGCTCTGGATGCTTGTTCTCTTCTTTGGAACTGTTCGAACTCGAATTGTCCGTTGACGGATCTGGTATATTCGGCTTATCTTCTAACTCTACCTTTAGTTGGAAGTCTGCATACTTCGTTGCATCTGCCGCACTCATCGCACGAATGACGGCTGTGCCCGGTTTCAATGCCTTTACAAGCCCATTCAGCGTTACACTTGCAACTCCTTCTGCAGAAGAACCATACACAGACCATACAACAGATTTATTGCTTGCGTTGTCCGGCAATACCGTTGCATTCAATTGCAAGGTGTCTCCGATTTTCAGCGTTCCCTCGTTACGGTCAATTCGAACTTCCTCAATACGAACCTCTGGCAAACGATCGACCGTAATAAGACTATCTGCATACACCGATTCTACGACGCTCGTCGCCCGTACGATTGCAGTCCCCAGCTTAAGTCCGGTTACCACTCCATCTGCGCTTACCTTCGCAACGCCATCCTCTGACGATCCATAGACCGACCACGTAACAGAACGATCATACGCTTGGTCTGGCAGAACCGTTGCATTCAGCTTAACGCTTTCGTTCACAGCCAAGTTTACACTCGGCTGATCAAGCACTACCGAAGTAGGAGGATTACGCTCCGGCTTCCGAATCGAGAACTCATCAATGACTACATCATTAATATTCTTCACGAGGAACTTCATCTCGTTGTCAACTATCTCGATGGCTACATAAATTTGCGCCTTCGTTCCATCTATTTTGTACTGCCAATCTTGTGGGACAACTTCATAGAACTTCGGCCCGGAAGAGCCTGCGACGATGTAAGTGGTGCCCTCTCCCTCCCCGACGGGCTTGCCACCGCGGAGTGGATACGTACGCAGGTAAACATGATCATGGCCATTCAAGGCTACGTCCACATTCAGTTCATCAAATGCGGATGTCCAAGCTTCGCGAATCCGCTTCTCATTATTCTTGCTGCCATATGGACCACGATGGAACGTGACGATTTTCCACGTTTTATCCGTTGCAGCCAAGTCACGGCGAAGCCATTCCTTTTGCTCCTCAAAGTCATACTCACTATTCAGCACTGCGATATGAGCGTTATGATAATCAAACGAATAATTGCTGCCCTTCAAGCTGTCTATCCCGTTCTGAGGATTATTGAAATGGGCAAGGAAATCATCATTTTTCCGAGTACCCGTTACCTCGTGGTTGCCGACCACCGATACGACTGTCGTCTTCAAGAACGTATCCTGTACGGCCTTGAACCACATATTCCACTCTGCCTCTTTGAATCCATTCTCTACCATATCCCCAGCCTGAAGGATAAAGTCATAATCAGGTTGATCGGTCACTGCTTTTCGTACAATATTGCTCCATAGTTTGAATCCTGCCTCATCTTCGGATTGGGAATCGCCGAAGAAGAGGAATTTCGTACGTGTACCGTCCAGCTCAGCCGTCTTGAATTCGCCCTGCTCACTCACCTTATCGCTGCCGTTGCCAACACGGTATACATATTCCGTTCCCGGCTCAAGCCCTTGAACAACCGCCTTATGCACACGAACGGTACCGATATCCCACGTATGGAGCATATTGCTCGTACCGTTCACACGAATGACATTCGCATTGTGAAAATCGACAAAGTCCTTCTTCTTCACGATCTCTACTACTGAAGCATCCACGTTAATCTTCGAATGCCATGTAAAGCCGCGAGAAGTTGCAGGATCTTCTCCCATCGACACACTGATGTTGTAAGGCAATTCGCTGCCCGCTAGCGGGGATACCTTGAACTTCACAACCGGACTGAAGCGTACTCCCTCATTCGCTTGCAGCTCGTATTCGCGTACCGTCCCCGTCAGTTTATTCGTGGTAAGCTTGCCGTCAGCGCCCGTTACACCTAACTCTATTCCATCACGTGTCACGATACGCGCTCCCTTCACGGGAGCACCAGCCTCATCTACAACCCCAAGCACAGTATCTTGCCCTTCCGCTATACCGTCTGCATTCCAATTCAAGCGTAAATGATACTGAATAGCTGCGTGAAGAGGAAGACCGAAGAAGCTAAAGTCGGTATTCCCCTTATCTGCCAATGCAATGCTTCCGGATTTAAATTCAATCTTAAATGTGCCCGACACATCCGATTTCAGGTGATATTCAATCTGCGCAAGCGCTTCGTCATCCTTCAAGTTCAACTGATTCACATCAGTAAACTTCAAGTTCACTTTCCCATCCGGGGCAATATGATGCTCGATATTAGCGGGAGCAAGTTTATCACCTGCAACTACTTCTATCTTTTCTATCAAATTCGGGTCAACCTTAAATCCGATTTCAGCACGTTTAATATTGGAAGGCTTATATCCTTTGACCTCCACCTTATAAACATTGCCTGCATATGCATTGTCTGCTCCCGTATATACCAGCCTCGATGCCCCAGTATCGACTGTGAACATCCATTCTTTTTCTGCACGATTCCCGTTTAGGTCACGAATTTTGACCATCACGACATGAACCCCGTCTGCCAAAGGTACACTTGGTGTGTAGTGAATTTCGCCCTTAGGTGGATAAAATCCATGCTGCACCAGCTGTCCGTCCACATACATGCGTACCTTATCAGGATCAATTAATGTTGTTCCCGGATGCTTAATCGGATCATATCCGAAATCTTCACCGTACACATGAATTTTTGGAGTCGAGGTATGAATCGTGCTGCCGTCAGCTGGAGAGAAGTCCTTTAGCACTGGAGGATCCATGTCATCCGTGTTCGGGCCATACAACGCTCGGATTTGATCGATATAGAGAGTCCCATCGTTCTTATTTGTATTTTTCGTCTCCATATATCGAATCGGCATGGAAATTTGAAGCGGAAGAGGTCTTCCCTTTGGAACCGCTGCCTCGATATACTTCCATCCTTTGAAATCAAGACCCGTCTTCTCATCTGTATAATCAATATCTACTGCAGCCCCATTGCCGTCTCGCAGCTGGCCCCGCAGCCAGTGCTTCTGGCCGTCGCCATACACCCATACGCTGATTTTTTCCGGATAGCCAGGAATATCAATATACTGATCCTTGCCTTTTGTATTGATGTATGCGCCTGATATCCCCACTGTATCCGTGAAGTCATACTTCAGCTTTGCTGCTTTGCTGCCGAATCGAACATATTCCTCATCCGTCGTCTCGCTGAGCTCCACGAACTTGTATCTTGCACCACTTTCTACAAAGTAACGATCCAGACCATTCTCGAAATCTTCCAACACGACAGGCTTCAGCCCTATATTTACTTCCATTGATGCCTCGACATTACCGTACTTAACGATAATCCTACCGTTCTTATCCGTTTCCGACGTCGCGGTAAATACACCGTTAGCGTCAATAGAACCGATCGGGCCCTCGACCTTCCACTCAAACTGGCGATTATCAGAGACAACGACTTGCCCATCTCGAACTGCCGTAACTTGTATGTTCACTTGTTCACCGGAAGAGAAAGCCTTTACCTTGTCAGGCAGTATGAGGTCTGTCAAATCCTTCACAACCTCGACTTGACCTTGCCCCTTTACACCACCTACAGTCACTTCAACATTTGCGATTCCTGCAGCAGTACCAGCCGTGAACTTGCCATCCCCTTCTATCACCCCAAGCGAAGGATCAACTGTCCACTGCAATGCACCTGCATATGGAGCAGGATGTCCATTTGCATCTACCCCAGCTGCTGCGAATTTGAACGTTGAACCAACGAGCACTCGCTCCATATTCGGCTGTACGACCAGCTTCGATGCAGTACCTTGCTCTGGTGCCTTATTTACGAGCAGCAATCCGTTTGCCGTCTTGCGCTCACTGCCGTCAGATGGACGATTCAGCACCTTGCGAGTCGGTTCACCCGGCAGCTTCGCCACGAACGTGGACGAGCCGCCACCATCTAGGCATAGCGCATTGACGACACCCATGTCCTTCAGCACCTTGCCGAAATCATCATAGGATACACCTTCGCTAAATCCAGGTGCACGACCGTCGATCACCATCATAATAATGGAGCCGTCAGCTTTCGTTCCGATTGCTACTCGTGGATAGAGCGCCTTATCTGTATGCTCTTGTGCCACGCCATCCTTGACCAGCATGAACACACCGCCGACTGCCATTTTAACGTCTTTCCACTCATCCTCCATCTCGAAACTTGCGGAGATTTCATCTCCTACCTTCAGTTGACCGAGGATTTTGCGGTTCTCTGTTCCAGAAGCAGACAACACAACCTTGCCCGGGGCAAGCGGGGAGTCCCCTTTGTCTTTGCGTATTTCCGCGACCTTGAGTTTTAAAGTGCTGCCACTCTTCACTTCTCCAGACAACACATCGAGAATAACTTCGTCGCCTATATCATTTGTTTTGGTCGAAGTATGGAATGCAGATGTAAATAAGGACAGCTTGTCCGCATTTTCCCGCATCCGATTAATTTCTGATATTTCGTAGTCTTTGCCGCCAATGTGGAGGGTACGCTTCAACTCAGGACTCAGTCCATATATGGACGTTCCATCCTTCTTCAAACCATAAGCATACCAATCCCATTTAGGCGGTGGGCTCACCAATATTTCACCGTCTCCCATGAATAATCCAAGAGGCACGCCTGTCGTCATTTCATAGAAGTCGCCGTTAATGGCTGCGATGACCCGATTACCTGCCTTGTCGGCATTATCGGCCATCTTCGTAACACCCGTCATACCGTACACTTTTCCGTCCGTCATTCCAGGCTGCAAATCCAAGGAAGGATTCTTCGGATCGAACTCCACGTAATGAACCTTCTCTTGCCCTTGTGGAAGCTCCATATTGTTCCACGTGTAGTTCGCCCCTGGCGCAAGTTCCATCTTGCGCTCATCCGTAACTTTGGCGAAGCTCCCAGGAGCAGCACTTGATGCCATCGCCATACTAGTCCCTGTCGATGCAATCGTGGACCAGATCATACACAGTGATAGAACAACCGCCAATCGTTGTCGAATTTGTTTCATCTGAAATGCGTTCCCCCTACCATTGGAATGTTCGAGAGGCCTTGTCCTCTCTATAACATGACCTAGTATAGTCGGCTGTCTCTGCAAAGTAATGAAACACATTTATCATTTCTTCGCCGATTCTACTCTTTACGGAATATCAAAAATTGCTAGATACCGAACTGCTTCCGATACTCAAGCGGCGTCATATTCACGATCTGCTTAAATACCCGATTAAAATACTGCAGTGTTGTATATCCAGCAGCATGTGCAACCTCATAGACCTTGAGATGTGGGTTCAATAGAAGTTCCTTCGACTTCTGTATACGAACCCGATTCACATAATCAACGAAGGAATAGCCATATCCGCGCTTGAACTGAGCACTGAAATAAGAGATGCTCATCCCGTACCGCTCACTCAGTTCAGATAGTGTCAGTTCCTTATAGTAATAGCTTTGAATATATTCGCCTGCCCGTTGGATAAGCAGCCCCGCATTGTTTCTCCGCAACATATTCGAACGAGCCGCCCAATACTCAGCCATACGCTGAAAATGGGGGCCAATATCCGCTATCCGCTCTGGCAGCAGATCCGAGTAAGTGATTTCATGCTTGCGGAACAAGCACCGCCACTGGGCATCCAGCTCGCGTAAACATTGGAATCCGGCCTCATCTGCGGTACGAGCATTTCGCAATAAACCCTGTACCAGTAGTTGCTGCTCCTGCAGCATGTCGACAGCTGTGAGGCTTCCGAGTCGGTGGAAGAACCGATAGATGTGCCCATATTGGGTGTGATATGCACGATAATATCCTGCCAGCTTGCTGGCTCTTTTGAGCGCATCACTAACCTCATCACGCTTCCAAGGCTTCGGCAAGAACGCAATGGCGCCATATCGCATCGCTTGAAGCAAGAGCTGGTGATCCGACGAGCGCCCTGTGAGCACCACCACAATCGGATGCTCCCTCTCAGATAACCCTCTAGCAAGAGTCAGACCGTCTATCCCGTTTCCTGACGTATCCGCGATTACGACTTCAGGCCATAATTTCTCAACCTGGTCCCACGCTTCCGGCTGGCTCCCCGCTTGTCCGACGACTGTATATCCTCCCTCTTCCACCATCTGCACGGCTTGCCTGCGCTCAATAACATCTTGATCCGCCAGCATGACCCGCAACATCAATATCAATGTCCCTCCTTCGCTACTTCTACTTGGTAATCAACGTTAGCATAGTCCGTTGCAATCTGGTCATGTTCACCCCAATCTTATCCAAATCTTAATAGTTAGGCGCAAACCCGACCCCTTTCATTCCCCCCTCTCTCAATTGGCTCACGAAAATTTAACGATATCCTTCACTCCTCGTTTGCAAGCGCTTACTAATTTGTCTAAACATAATTCCTCTGCTCGTTTTGGTCTTGATACATCAACGCATCATCAGTTCATCCTGTCCTTAATTTTGGGGCATCACCTCCTTTATCGCATGTTTCCTGCCCGAACTACGCACAATGATAGCAATGCTGTCAATTTTAGAAATGAACGGGAGAACAGCCTTCTATGAAATCCATCATCAACCTGTATGTAACTGATTTGAAACGCATTACGAGCAACTGGGCTGCCGCCATTGTCATCACTGGCCTTATCGCCCTGCCATCCCTATATGCATGGTTCAATATCCTGGCATCCTGGGATCCGTACAGCAACACCAAGGGGATATCCATTGCTGTCGCCAATAACGATACCGGCGATACACTCCTCGATAAGCCTATTAACATTGGCAAACAAATCATCGAATCGTTAAAGACAAACGAGGCCATCGGCTGGACATTCATGGATGAAAAAGAAGCACTGCGCCGTGCCGAGCGCGGACAGGTGTATGCCGCCATCATCATTCCATCGGATTTCTCTGCGCGTATCGGTACCGTACTGACTGACAATCCTCAGAAGGCCGAGATCGTCTATTATGTAAATGAGAAAATTAATGCCATCTCGCCCAAAATTACGGGCAAGGGAGCCTCGGGCGTCATCCAGCAAGTCAGCTCCAACTTCGTTCGTGAAGCGAACCGCACCATTTTCAAAATATTTAACGAGGTAGGCATAGAGCTAAAGAATGAGCTGCCCACTATTGAGAAGGTCAAGAACCTTGTCTTCAAGTTGGAAAAAGGATTCCCCGAACTCGTACATGTGGTCGATGTGGCACTGCGCGATACGGCGAAAGCAAATGACATTGTCGCTTCAGCCCAGCGCAATCTTCCACTGGTGTCCCAAGTTGCCGAGGAAGGCGTCCGCTTCTCTCGCAGCGTTGGCGATCTGCTAAATTACAGCGAGCAAGGGATTGATACGATCTCTCCCTTTATCAAGCAGGATCTTAACTCCATCCATCAGACTGCACTGGCTATCCAAGACCTGACCTCCATTCTCCAGAATCCGGGCAGTGACCCTTCTCTCGTGAAGGAAGCACTTGGCCGTGCGGAAGGACGGCTGGATACGGCCGTCACCCTTGTGAATGGTCTGAACGACTGGTTCAAGCGACTCAATGGGCTTGTCCCAGGCGATCGTTTCGGCAGCACCATAGGCCGTCTGCAATCCATACGTGACAAGCTGGAGCGACAGTTAGCGATTGTTCGACAGATCTCAGGCGCGGTGGAGCGCGGTGAAGAGGTATCGGCAGATCTGATCAATCAATTGAATCGAATTGCTAAGGAAACAACAGATGCCACAGGCAGCATTCTGAATCGATATGACGATGAGATCAAGCCCAATATCGTTCAGGGCATTCAGACTGCCAAACGTACCGTAGGCAATGCCCAAACCGTCCTTCAGGATGCGTTGAAACATATGCCTGACGTGAAGACGATCCTGAACGATGCAGCCAAGCTGGTTACGGTCGGCAGTGAAGAGATTAAGAAGATACAGCAAAGTCTGCCTGAAGCGCAGTCCAAGCTAACTAACATTGCAGATCGAATTCGCGCACTGGAGGCACGTGGCGATATCAACGAGATTATTGATTTGCTGAGAAATAACTTCGAGAAAGAGAGTGAGTTTTTCGCCGAGCCCGTCGTGTTGAAAGAACATAAACTGTTTCCAATACCAAATTATGGTTCGGCTATGTCACCATTCTTCACTACATTATCTTTATGGGTCGGCGCCCTGCTCCTGGTGTCGCTTCTGACGGTGGAGGTACATGAGGAAGGCGCAGCATATAAGGATTATCAAGTATACTTCGGCCGCTATCTCACCTTCGTAACGATCGCCCTGCTGCAGTCTTTACTTGTGACCTTAGGCGATTGTTACCTGCTGCAGGCATATGTGTTGAATCCATTCTGGTTCGTCATCTTCGGTATGCTGCTTAGCGGCGTATTTATGCTAATAGTATATACACTCGTATCTGTTTTCGGCAACGTGGGCAAGGCGCTGGCCATCGTGCTGCTTGTCCTCCAGCTGGCGGGATCTGGGGGTACCTTCCCGATTCAAGTAACGCCGCCGTTTTTCCAAGCGATTCATCCGTATTTGCCTTTTACCTACGGCATTAGCATGATGCGTGAGGCAGTTGGTGGGATTCTGTGGGATGTGGTGCAGCGCGACCTGCTCATGATGTGTGTCTATATTGTGATCACGCTCGTCATTGGTTTGTTGTTAAAAACACCACTTAATCGCTCTAGTGCCAAGTTCGTGCGCAAGGCGAAAGAGAGCAAGCTGATCCACTAGTGCATATCCAACTGCAATCCAACGATCAGTACAATCAGAATGGTCGCCAATAACCCTTTAACCATATTAGCGGTAGCAGTACAATTAAGCTCCCCGTGAGTCCTAAATCGAACATTTCACCCCCTTCCTTGTTCATCGAACCATGATACAATGGAAGATGCTAACATGGACAATCGGGGGAACGCTCATGCGCTTATATCAACAAGTATGGACAGACGTGAAGCAATGGGATCGGAACATTAAGCTGTTTTTTATCGCCAACTTATGCTTTCAAGTGGGCGGCGGCATGTTCATGGTGCTTTATAACTTGTATATTCAATCACTCGGATATAATGATGATATGAACGGGACGCTCATCAGCCTGCAATCTCTAGCAACGGCTTTGATGTTTGTTCCGATCGGCTTATTAGGGGATCGCACGAGCCGGAAGAAGGTTCTCATTTTCGGCGCACTGCTAACAGGAATAGGATTCATTGGACGCGCCTATGTCGAATCTGTGATGAGCTTGAACATGCTCGCGATCTTCTCAGGGCTCGTCGCTTCAGCATTCCAAGTCATCGCAGTTCCCTTCCTTGCAGAAAATGCACGAAAAGAACAGCGATTGCAGCTCTTCAGCTACCACTTTGCTCTAGGCTTAGCCGCTCAGGTGCTCGGCAGCATGGGTGGGGGCGCATTGGCCGACATACTCCAATCCGTCGGATGGAGCAAGGTTGCAAGCTTGCAGACGGTATTGATGTTAGGGGGAGCGGCAACATTAGCCGCCTTTCTGCCGTTGCTCGCAGTTAAGGAGATTCGCAAGCAGGACGTCCTTAGGAGAAAAATAGAGGCTGAAGATAATAAGCCAGCACAGGCAGCGGCTTCAGCAGCAGTTCCTGCGCAAGCTGAGACATCCCCGATGCCTCAACCGGGTGCAGAATGGCGCGATATCCGCCGCCTCACCTTCTGTCAGCTGCTTGTAGGCTTAGGCTCAGGACTCGTTGTCCCTTACTTGAATTTATATTTCACGAATCGATTTAACGCTTCTATTACCGCTGTCGGCTTCCTGATCTCACTTGGGCAGATCATGACGATTATCTCCATGCTCATTGGGCCAACGCTGGTGAAGCGGATCGGACAGGTGCCTGCAATCGTCGTGTTCCAGATGCTGTCCCTCCCCTTCTTGCTGCTTACTGGATTTACAAATGCAATCTCCATTGCCATCGTGAGCTTCCTGTTCCGGCAAGCGCTTATGAATGCGGCGAATCCGATTCAATCAGCAGTCATGGTTGATCGTATCTCGGATTCACGTCGGGGAATTGCCAACTCCTTAACACAGACAGCCTTCATGCTTGGCTGGGCGAGTATGGGAACCGTACAATCGTATCTGGTCACCACATACGGTTACTATTGGGGCTATGCGCTAACCTTCAGCATTACCGGTGTTCTGTACGTAACCTCATCCATTTGTTACTTCACGATGTTCCGAGAGAAACGGATTCCAAAGGGACTTCAGGCAGAGGGAGTCACTACATAAAGCAGGGTCAACAACCTCCTAGCTCTGGACACCATCCGATACAATAACAAAATCGCTGCCTGATAACCCAGGCAGCGATTTTTATATAATCCATATAATGATTGCATAATACGACTATTTACCCTAATAAAACCTCTTACTGTTCCACTACAAGACTATTCGCCTGCAAATCTACAATCTACAAGCCTACAACAGCTTACTTTCCTTCGCTTTCTTCAAGAACTTATCGCTGTTCTTATTAATTGTCTTCTTCAAGCCTATACCAAGTACAAAGGCAATTCCGATATAGATCAATAGGATAAGTACATGCTTCGTTACAACATCCCATAGAATCCCCCCGACTGCCTCACGCATAATGCCTATTGCATGTGTGAACGGCAGGAACGGATTCAGCTTCTGGAAGAACTTCGGCGTCATTTGAATCGGGAATGTACCACCTGAGGCCGCCAATTGGAACACAAGCAATACAATGGACAACGCCTTACCTACATTACCGAATACCGATACCAACGTATAGACGATGCTGACGAATATAATACTGATGAAAATCCCGAACGCAAAGAACCAGAACTTGTGCACGACATAGGTTTTGAGCAGGAACATGTCGCCCAGTGTCACGATCATACTCTGACATATACCGATCGTCACAAAGGTCAGCCAGCGTCCGAAGTACACTTGGTAGCTCTTATAGTCATGCTTGTTCTCGATGTCTACAATCAGCATGGAGATGAGCAGCAAGCCGCCGACCCACAATGCCAATGTCGAGAAGAACGGTGACATCGCTGAACCGTAATTCGGTACAGGGAACAGTTCATGCTGATTAAGCAATACCGGCTCCGCGAAGAACTGGCTTTCCTTAGCCGCGTCCTTACGAAGCAAGTCAATGACTTGATCCAGATCACCTTTTTCTTCGAATTCACGGATTTTGGATGCAATATCTTTTACTTTCTTTTTGATTTCTGGGAATTTGTCACTGAATTCATCCAGTCCATCTTCCCCCGTGTGAATCTTGCCCTTCATATCAGCCAGTTGGGTCTCGACCTCTGGAATCATTGAGAACATTTCTTTTTTCACGTTCTTGATGAAATCCAAGCCTTTGCGAGAATCTTTGACACCCTTGTCGAAGGCAGGTACAACATCCGAATCGATCTTCCCGATTACTTTATCAATGGACGCGCTCGTATCCTTCGAGGAATCATATATCTTCTGCAGCGCATCTTTCGTCGGTTGATTCGCTTTGCCAGCCGCTTCACTCGCACGCTTCAGCATATCCGACAAATCTGCCAGTTTCCCTTTTACCTTATACATACTATCGGCGATGTCCGTAATGGCACCATCATCCACCGTTTGCTTCATTTTCTCAGTAGAGGTGATAAGCTTATCCGCAATATTCTGACCGTTGCTGATGTGCTTTTGTGCATTATTGATTTGATCGATTACCTTGTCCGCCGTATTGCGGTTCATGATCTTATCTGTCATTTCGATAACATTGCGAGTGCTGTCCTGCATCTTATCGATCATCTTCGAAGCATCACGATTCAATGCTTGCATATCCCCGCGGATCGTTTGGAATCGCGGCTTAATTCCATTATCATAATCGCTAATGAGCTGAGCAACGACCTCACTTGCTCTTGCTGCCGCTTCTGCTCCAATCTGTCTGCCACCAGCCAATCGCTCCTGCAGCAGTGTGAGCTTCGTCTCCATGCCCTTCAATTGAGCAATCAGCAGATCAGTGTCTATGCCTGTCACTTGAGCCAGCTTATTCAGCTGATCCTTGTACTTCTCTAAGGAGCCTAATGTGAGCTTCAACTGATTCGTCATATCCTCGACAGCTGCATTCAGCTTGTCGGTTAATGAAGCATCCGTCGCACTGCCCTGAATAAGCTTGTTGACGCGATCAACTTTCTCCTGCAGCTGACCGAGATGCTCTCGATACGTCTTGCCTAATCGTTCTGCATCATCGAATGCCTTCGATACCGTCGGCGCAACCTGTGAATTCAAGCTTGTTCTGGCTTTATCCAGAATCGAGTTGACTTCGATTGCCTTATTGCGAATATCCCTCAGCTTATCATCTGCAATCGACTTCGCAGACTCTACGGTTTTTTGTGCTTCATCCAGACGCGTCTTCAGATCCTCCGCGCCCTGCTTCGCGTCAGTCAAGGACGTGAGCACATTATCAAACAGACCATTATTCTTCAAATTCCGATCTACATCTTCAACCGTCGTAATGAGGCGCTGCAAGGAATTCATCCCAGACTCCACTTCGACACTCTTCTTGGCCAGCTCTGTCTCTACCTTGCCAAGATCGAAGTCAGAGTTCATGATATTCTCCACGACCTTCGATGTATCTGTTGCGACACCCTGAAGCTTCCGCAGATTGTCTTTGACAACCGGCACTTCCTTATGGAAGGAATCACTGCCCTTATCGAGCATATTCTCCGCATCTGTAATTACCGAATCCGGTCGGTTCTCGTAGCGCTTGATGACACGAATGGCAGACTCTGCCTTGCTAATGAAGTCCTTCGCCTTGATGATATCAACTTGGCCTGTCTTCATCAGCTTCTCGATCTCCGGCAGCTTCTCCTCCAATTTGAAGATGTTATCTCTAAGCTTCTTAATGTCCGGCTCATTCGTTTCAAGCTTAAGGCCGACATCATTGAAAATATCGAATATCGCTTTGTTCGCCGTCTCTACGAAGTTGCTGCTAATGTTCGACACCAGCGTCGAGGCTCCTGCCCCCGCAACCTTCGGCGAGATCGCGTTAATCTTTTCATTAATATAATAATCAAGCTGTGCCTTCTCTGGATGATCCGAGATGACGGATGAGATCTTCTCAGAGAAATCCTCTGGGATAACAATGGCTGCATAATAATCGCCATGATTGACCCCATTGATTGCCTCATCCTTCGTAACAAATCTCCAACCTAACTTCTCATTTTCCTTTAACTGTTCAATAACCTTTGCTCCAACATCAAGATCCTTGCCTTCTACCTTGGCGCCCTTATCCAAGTTCGCAACCGCAACCGATACATCCTTCGTATTGGAGTACGGATCCCATGACGGGAGAATGTTGAACCATGCATATAGGGAGGGCAGGATCACTACTGCTAAAATAACAATAATTGCAGCAGGATTTGTAATAATGTTGCGAAGATCCGTTTTATAAATGTGTAAGATGTTCTTCATCCCACTGCCACCACCGTTCTACTTATAATATGTAATGCGTTATCCAATTCTAGCAATCCCCTTCTGAGCTGCCCCATTCAGCAAATAGAATTCAAGCAAATGAGGAATTTGATCCTGATGAATAGCCTTCGCACGCTTCGGCCATTCCACTACAAGCGCTGCGTAAGTCTTAATAAATAGGAAAGCAGTCAGCTCAGCATCACAACTCTGCAGCTCGCCTGAATCAATAGCCAGCTCTACCTGCTCTTTCACAAAGTGCTGAAGCGCATCTTCCACCTTGCTCATCTCAGACATCACAATCTCGGTTCCCATCTCCCGCATCTCATGTGAGAGAATAACCATCATCTCATGCTTGGATCGGAATTCCAACACATTGTGCAGAGTACGGTGCAAATTCTCCGTGAAGGTTCTCTCTGTCTGAACGGATGACTGTGCAACTTCCAGTATGTCTTGAATGAATCTATTCATAATGGCTTCCAGCAGCTCCTCTTTTGTTGGGAAAAAACGATAAATCGTCCCCTTGCCCACATGTGCAAGTCTCGCTATCTGATCCATTGTACTGCCTTTATAACCATATAATGAAAATGACTGTGTTGCTGCCTCTATAATCCTCGTTCTTCGATCTACGATCATACGGATTCCTCCTTTCTGCAAAGAGGCGATTACGAACAGGTTCTAGAACTACAGAACTAAATGTGAATTTCGGTCACTCATTCTTGCTATTATACTTCCAGTAAAATGAATTTGCAAGAAACGACACCTTTTAGACACAAAAAAGCGCCCTATCTCATTGACAGAACGCTTGTAACCGTTTTCCTATGGGTAACTTGCATCCGTTTGTAAGTAGTTCGATAAAACACTACTACAAATCGAAATTTCTTTTTTCATCTATATTTATCTCCACATCGCTCATTGGCCACTCCACTTCGTCCATTCTATTTCACAGCGTTGCCGTTCATAGGTACCGCTCCCCACTTCCGTTCTGCTTCCTGAATGGCACGATCCATTTGAGATGTCGGCTTCATAAGCATCACTCCATGTCCTACTGCGAGTAGAGTAGGCTGTAACGCCCTCAACTTGATTGCGCTTGCCAGCGCAGCCTCGTTATTCCAAGTCGCCATAGCTGGGAATGGGAACAGCGGCTTAAGCATCCCCGATACTGCGATTCCTCCTCGAATTTGAAAAGCATCGCCAGCAATCAGCGCACCATCTCTCGTATCATAGAAGGCCATCATGCCTGGCGTGTGACCTGGTGCAAGCACGGTACGCAGAGATCCCACCATCTGACCGTCTTGAAGCAGAACATCCGGCTTCGTACGAATTGCCCCTTTCTTCGGCACATCTCCACGAATAGGCGTTGCTGCCTCACCATCTTCCAATGAGCAGTTCCCCTGCAGCAGCTTGGCATCACGCGCTGAAATCATCACCTTCGCATGAGGAAGCTCCTGCTTCAAGGCATCCAATGCTCCGATATGATCACCATGTGCATGAGTAAGCAAGATACGTGTAATTGGCTTTCCAATTTGCTTAGCCGCCTTCAAGATACGAGCAGCACTATAAGGAAGAGCAGCATCGACTAATGTCAGCTCATTCTCCTCTTCAACGAGATAACAATTCACAGGAAACAAGCGTGGCAGGAAAGACAGTTGGACAATATGACCTTGCTTACGCATACGCATGGATGACCATCCCTCTCTAACTAATGTTAATTACATAATAACTAATGATATTAGTTTTTGCAAGAAGGAATTTCCTCATCGTGTTAAAAATCATACCTGATTATGTATAAAGCTTACCGTGCATATTCAATTTACGATAGACGAATCTGTCGGTATCCCGATTATTTATCGTTTTCCACTATCCACATGTGGATAATTGTATTTTGCTACCCAAACGCCCCTTATCCACATATTCATCCACGTTATCACCAACCCTGCGCAGCATGTTCATAAGTTGTTCAATGCTCCCCTATTCACTCGCTTTTCCTTCACTTGCCACATGACAGAACTGTAAGGCTGTGTTGGGTAAATCGATTTGTCCTGTTCTTTGTTGCTGTTATGATAAATGCTAGAACTACGTAAACTCGGAGGTATCTGCATCATGAAGAGACTAATTGCTTTATTCGCAGTCATCACATTGTTTGCAAGCATTCTTGTCGGCTGTGACTACAATCGAAACGGCAAGCAGCAATATTATGTTCAAACCGTTGGCGATCCTAATGACAATGGGGAATATACCCTACCCGCATTCGATGAGAAAGGCAATGAGCTGAAGCTCACCTTTATGAAAACAGGGGAAAACCGCAAATTTAAAGAGCATGCGTTTTTACGCATATATGTAAAAGATACGGATCGTGTCACCGCCTACGAAGAAGTAAGCAAGGATGAGCTTCCTACTAAGGTGAAGGATAAGCTGAATATCAAATAATAACGAGCTTCATTTGATTCCATATGGAACAACGCAAAAAAACAAGGGCGCATCCCCACCTCGGGGGTGTGCCCTTGTTCTATACACGCAATTGAAGTGTATGAACGATTGTGCCCGAACCTTCATGAAACGGACAGGATCATTCATCCTACGACAAGATTACACGACTAGAAACTTCGCCTCTTGCTCGCAATCCATACAGCACTTGATTGGCCGTTCCCAATCACTGAATTCAACGCCATCCAGATCGACAACGTCGGGGGCATCTTCGAACTCATCTACAAAATTGTCAATTGCCAATTCTACATGCTCTTTACAGACTACGTACATGTCGTTCCCTCTTTCTCGCTTATCTTGCTGTCTTATTACGTCCATCATAACATAAATAGGCCCGGTACGGGTGAAGACATTTGATTTTCCCATCTTTGGATATCACTTAGTTTATCCGGCCTGCTGCGGCTTATCCTCAAGCTGCACAGTCGTCATCATCAGCTTGCCCTCGCGATAGAAGTGAACTTCCATCGTCTCGCCGACCTTCTTCTTCTCATATAAATATTTGCGCAGATCCCGGGTCTGACCGATCGTTTCATTATCGAAGCGGACAATCACATCATTCAGCTTCAGTCCTGCCTTCTTCGCCGGCCCCGTCGCCTCCAGTACAATAACTCCGTTCTTCACGTCTTGCGGAAGCTTCAGATCATTGCGCTGCTCCTCGGTAATCGGAGCATAAGGATTCGTCAGATCGACCGTATATACACCTAGGTAAGGCCGAATAACCTTGCCAGTCTTCATAATCTCGTCTACTACCGTCATCACTTCATTCGTAGGAATCGCAAATCCAAGGCCCTCAACGCCAGTCGTCGCGATCTTCATCGTATTGATGCCAATAACCTGCCCCTGCAAGTTCACGAGTGCGCCGCCGCTGTTGCCCTCATTAATTGCCGCATCCGTCTGAATGACCCTCTGCTCCCAGTCATATACACCATCCTGGTTCAAGGATACCGGGATAAGTCGATTCGTATAACTAACGATGCCAGCTGTCAGTGAACCGCCTAAGCCAAGTGGATTGCCGATTGCGACGACGGTTTCCCCGAGACGCAGACGGCGTGAATCGCCAATCTCCGCCACCGTGGATACACCTGCATCATCAATAAGAAGAACGGCAATATCCATTACCCGATCCTTGCCAATGAGTTCTGCATTTTTGCGCTGCCCGTTCGAGAGCACCACCTCTAGCTTATCCGCCCCCTGTACGACATGCTCATTCGTCAGGATGAACGCCTTGCCGTCATCGCGCTTAATGATGACCCCTGATCCTAGATTCGTGTCCTTCTCTTCATCAGCCTCTGCTGCCACTCGCTTCTGCTCATTGACAATGCTGACCACCGCAGGGCCAACCTTATCGGCTACAGTCACAATACGATCATAGGGATCAACCGTACCTGTGCGATTAATGGCCACAGGCTGTGTGACTGAACCTGTTCCCACAATCCAGCTATATAAAATAACGGCTGACAAGGCACTAATCACCGAGCTTACGATAGCCACTTGGACGGTGGACCACCTGCGGCCGGATTGAGTTGTCTTGCCCAGTGTCCATCCCGTTCCTGTCTCTCGCTCCTGCCATCTGCGCTTTACCTTGCCAGATACCTTTGTCGAGAAAAAATCATCATCAAACAAGCTCATCCGAACAACTCCCCTCAACCCTCCAACCGGGATCGATCCACGGGTTGAACCACTGCCTTCGCAGCATCATTACACCACGGAATGATATGGCTGAAAATCGTCAACACTATATATTAATGCACACTATGAGCTTGTCATGTAAAAGAATTGTACTAGATTTGCAAGCTTGTACATATTCTATCATACAAACAGGGAGTTGAGAGAAACAATCTCCCTCCCCTAAAAGAAAGGAGAACTAGATTTATGACGACTTCAAGCACAATCTGGTCAGACATCGACCTAGTCGGACAATTAGCTGATATGAAGGAAGATCAATACCGTCTCACCTTGGCTTTATCCACCCTCATGGAGCTTCTCGTGGAGAAAGGCTTGATTACGCAGGAAGATATCTCCCAGAAGGCCAACGATCTGGATAGATGGCTTACAGACGAACCACAGACTTCGCATGAACCGTATCCCATGCCGTAGGCTTGTCATAATACGTATCTCTTAATTGCAGTTCACTCTCTTTGTAAAAATGACCGTTGTCTTCCATGACTCCCTTCACAGTCATGCGGGCGAGATCCATCATATTATGATCCCGGCTTAAATGCGCCAAGTATACGCGGCGGGTATTACCCGTAGCAATCTCGCACAGCGCCTCGCCTGCCGCATCATTGGACAAGTGCCCCATATCTCCTAGAATCCGTCGCTTAATATTCCATGGATACCGCCCCATACGAAGCATCTCCGTATCATGGTTCGATTCCAGCACAAGTACATCCGAATCGATAATCTCATCTCGAACCTTATCGCTCATATAACCTAAATCCGTTGTCACACTCAGCTTTGTCTCGCCTTCATAGAACTTATAACCCACCGGCTCGGCAGCATCATGAGAGATACCGTATGATTCTATGCGCAGATCCCCGAAATCGCGCGCTTCCCCCGTTTGCATGACAATCCGATTTTCGTCTGCAATTTCACCTACATGCTTCTCTAGTGCTTCCCAGGTGTTCTCGTTGGCATAGATCGGCACGTTGTGCTTGCGTGAGAAGGCTCCAAGACCTTTGATGTGATCAGAATGCTCATGCGTGACGAATATGGCGTCAATCTGCTTGCCCGAGAGCCCCTGTTCCTCCAGGAGCTGCTCTGTCCGCTTGCAGCTTAGACCAACATCGATCATCACAGTTGCGTCTTCATTCTGAATGACCGTTGCATTGCCTGTTGATCCACTCGACAGTACTGAAAATCGCATACTCATCTATCGTTCTCCTTCTTTCCTTCTTGCGGAGTATCAATTGCTCCACTTATCGCATTCACATAATACACTTCATCATTTTCCAAGAGGATGCGCCAAGACGGCGCTGCCACCTGTGTATTGGCCGCATCGAATATTTGACCGTGGTAGCCAAGCTGCACATCCTTAACGACGGCCCCTGACATTAAGGCGCTCAATATCACATGCTCCAATGCTTGAGAAGCCGGCAAGATCTTCTGCTCCTTGCTCTCCTTAGCTTCAATCAACTCAACATACTGCTGCCGGAACCCCTTAATCTTCTGCTGGCTGTGTGCCAGCTCCAATGTCACTTCGAATATTGGCAGGCCATTAGGCAGCCGCTGATACAAGACGAATGTTCCATTTCTACCCGTCAACGGGTCATACCGGTACATCTCAATATGAGGAATATCCCCTTGCAGGGACTTGATCAAATCATTCTCCATAAATACGATCTTCGTATCCTGCGGCTGCTTGAGCGGTTCCATCTGATCGCCCCGCTTCACGAATCGGTACGTGATTTCACGTAAGGCGGGTGTCTCTGAAGGAATCTTGGCTGTAACTTGAATCTTTTTTACTTCCATCATCTTCTTCGCCGCATCAGACAGGGAGGTCCAATCCAGCTCGGAATGCATTTGGTCGCGTACCTCTTGCCAGAGCTGATAGCCCAGCACAATATTGAGCAGCAGAAAAGCATAGATCAATATATTCTTCGCCCGACCCCAATCCATTTGACTCCTCCCTTCTGAGATACGATCTTACGTTCATTTCTTAACAGATCCATCGAGCAATGCGGTCGTCCCATCCTTGTACTTTACCTGCCAAGCAGGCAGCAGCCGAACCGTCTCCTTCCCTAGCTCAGGGATATATACCGGGTCAACTCCTACGATTGGCTTCTCCTGACTGAGTGCATTCAATTTTTGAAGTAAGGCATCTCCAACCACCAGTTGTCGCATTTCCTTCTTCTCTGCACGCTGATGAAGTTGTACAAGAGAACGCTCATAACTCGTAACCGTACCCTCTTGCATCGTAACCTGCATATATCCGAACCGGAAGCGACTTGTATTGACAATCGGGTAAGAGCCCCAATATTGCTGGAATCGGAAGGCTGTCCCTAATCCACTGGTTGCTCCATTCAGCACATCCCTCTTCTCATTGTCCAGCAAGGTGACACGATATCTGCCATTCCAGCCTCCATGCTGGTTGATGAAGCGGACTGCTGCCGTGACATCAGAAGCAATATCCTGCTGCCCTTCCGTCTGCACGACAGGATCGGAGTAGATAAGCCATTGCAGGCCCCGATTCACTTCCAAGCCGCGCTTAACGTCGGTATAAATTTCGGAATTCCCAGTCTCTATATTTTTCGTAACGGTAGGATCATTGAACAGGCTGCGCTGCATCTGCTCTGCCGTAATTCGATCATAAGGAAGCGTAACCTCAAGCAGTTCAATCGGCTGTTCTGGAACATAATATGACCCGTTAACCAACTTATAAGGCGTCCAAGACCGTCCGAATTCGACCTGTTGCTTCACATCCTGCTCGGTCAAGTCTGCCCGGGTCGACTCATAGACAGCGTCCCCCTTCGCATTGAAGAAGAAGACGCGGACTTCCTTCGTATCCTTCGTCGTATACAGCCATATTCGACGAATACTCTCATTCATAAGCGAAGAATCATCACCGATCGGAAACACCTTCTGCAGCAGTTTCACTGGGATAGGCGCGTGGAAAAGCAGTTCCACTCCCTCATTCTCCTCGCGTATTCGATTCCAATCCACCGCAGAAAGCGAGCGGTATTGGAACCCATCATACGAGCGTCCCTGCAGACGTTTCACAATAATGTTATAGAACGTCATGCCTGGATATAGAATGGTATGCTTATTTCCTCCGAGATGAAGAACCAGCTGTTCCGGGAAGATTAGATTCTCTACCTTCTCCTCAGGCCCGAGCGGATCGGTCGTAATGTAGTCGCTGGTCGACTTTTTGCGTACATCGAAGTTCGGCATGCTATAGGCAAGGAAGAAGCTCTGCAGCAAGCTTAACAGCACAAGAAATGTTAGCAGCATCGTCTTAAATCGCTCTACCATTCGTCAGCCTCACTCCCTTCCGCCTTCATCGATGTCAACGGAAGCGAGAAGGTAATTTGCGTACCTGCGCCCCATTCCGACTCAATCCATATATCCCCACCATGCGTTCTCACAATTTCCCGGGCAATGGACAAGCCTAGTCCCGTACCGCCCATATTGCGCGAACGAGCCTTATCTACCCGATAGAATCGTTCAAATATTCGTTCCAAATCCTTCTGTGGAATGCCCAGCCCATTATCCTGCACTGATACATGAAGCATGCTGCGAGAAGAATCCAGAACCGCAACCAGCTTCACCTCGCCGCCGTCTGGCGTATACTTCACCGCATTGGACACAAGGTTATCCAGCAATTGATCGATCTGATCCCGATCGATCATCACTAAGCCTTCCATGCCAATGTCCGGATCAATGACAACTGACGCAGCAATTCCCTTATTGCGGAACTGGAAGGAGAATCGGTCGATGACATCCTCCAGCATCTCCGTCATATCCGTCACCTGCTTGCGCAGCTTCGCCTGCTTCGAATCAAGGCGCGACAGATGCAGCAAATCCGTAACGAGACGAATCATGCGCTCCGTCTCGTTCTGTATAACCCCAACGAAGCGCCCTGCAAGCTGCGGCTCTTCCAGCGCGCCGTCGCCTAATGCCTCAACATAGCTCTTAATCGTCGTCAGCGGCGTCCGCAGCTCATGTGACACGTTGGCTACGAACTCGCGGCGAGACTGCTCCAGCTTCTCCTGCTCCGTCACATCCTGCAGCACGACAATCGATCCTGTCATACCTTCCCCACGGCGATGAACCGGGGTGAAGGATATGCGCAGGATTGTCTCGCTATCTTCATCACCCTCATGTTCTTCTGTTCGAGGAAGCAGCATCCAGTTCAGCTTGCCGTCCACCATCTCATCGATCTGATCCTGCGGCACACGAAGCACCTCGGACATTGGACTGCCCTCAACCTCGCCTTGCTTGATATTGAGCAGCTTGCAAGCCCGTCTGTTGACGAGAATGACTTGACCCTGTTCATCAGTCGCGACAACGCCGTCACTCATATTCGTCAGAATGGATGCCAGCTTCTCCTTCTCTTCCTCATTCGCATTCAGCGCTTCCTGCAAGCGCCTCGTCATATAATTGAATGCCTCACTCAACTGGCCAATCTCATCGGTGCCCATCACAGGAACTTGTCCTGCGAAGTTCCCTTCCGCCACCTTCGTCGCCTGCTTGGTTATCTCTTTGATTGGCTGTGTAATGGTATGGGCTAGAATGACACCCAGTACGGCCGTCAACCCAAGTGCAATCGCCATCCCCGAGAGGAAGATCCGATTGATCCCCTCAATTGTTGCGTACAGCTCCTTCATTGATGCGACAATGTATAGGGCCCCGACAAGCTTCCCATTGGAGTAGACGGGCTTCGCCAGCACCTGCTTGCGCACATTGTCCTCATCAATGATAACTTCCTGGTTATCACGCATGCCCTGCAGGGCCCGATTCACTACTGTCTCTGTATTTTTGCGTCCTACATATTCCATATGGGTAGGCACAGATGTCGTCAATACCTTCCCGGTTACGTCCAATACCTGTATTTCCACGCCATTCATATTGATGAAGCTGCGCACGAACTTATTGAGCGTCTCCAGCGTCTGCTCATCGTCCAGCGTCTCATCGCCCTTCAGCGTCTGACCCGCGTAAATAGACATGAGCTCTGCTGTGTTCTGCAGCTCCTTCGTGAAGTTGGTCGTCTGCGTATGCTTCATCGAACTGACGAAGTAGACACCGATGAGCTGCATCGCAATTAGGATAAGCAGCACATAGATAATAATCAGCTTCGCCTGAATGGTGCGAAAAAATCGACCCAGCCCCCGCTTCACTAGAATCCTCCACTCCGCGGATTGCGCATCATATATCCCAATCCGCGCCGTGTAATGATATATTCCGGCTTGCTCGGATCATCCTCAATCTTCTCGCGCAGGCGGCGTATCGTTACATCCACCGTGCGCACATCTCCGAAATACTCATATCCCCACACTGCCTGCAGCAGGTGTTCGCGTGTCATGACCTTGCCAGCATTGCGCACCAAGTAGAACAGCAGTTCATACTCCCGATGCGTCAAATCCAGCATAGCTCCATTCTTATAGACTACATACATGTCCGTATCTATGAGCAGCTCATGCAGCTTCATGCCCTGCTTCTCTGCGGCAGATGTCTCGGCATCCTCTTCTGGATCCGGAGTAGAGACTTTGTTTTGGCGCCGCAAATGAGCCTTAACCCGGGCCAGCAGCTCTCTCGTGCTGAACGGCTTCGTCACATAGTCATCAGCTCCCATTTCCAAGCCTAATACCTTATCAAGCTCTGTGTCCTTCGCCGTCAGCATAATAATAGGCATATGCAAATGCTGACGCACCTCACGACACACATCCATCCCGTCCTTCACGGGCAGCATCAAGTCAAGAAGCATAAGATCCGGCTTCTCCGATATTGCCAAATCAACGGCAGCTCCCCCATCGAAGGCGCAGATGACCTCGTAGCCTTCCTTCTCCAAATTAAACTTTAAAATATCTGCAATCGGTTGTTCATCATCTACAACGAGAATTTTGCCGTACACGAATCCGCACCTCTCCCTCTACCTTCACATTTCCTGTCACGTACTAATACAGTCACAAATTCCGTTCTGCATGCAGCCAGTCCTTATGTCACTCTATTTTACCATAATTGTCTCTACATCCCGAACCCAAACGTTGGAGAAGACGGCATAACGCGGCAATCTAAATATAAAAAAGACGGGACATCCGATTCGTCCCGTCTAGCTTGCGTTTATAAGTATTTAAGAGGATTCTGCACTTCGTCATTTTTAATAATTTCGAAATGCAAATGTGTACCTGTGGAATCGCCCGTATTGCCCATTACGCCAATATCTTGACCCTTCTCCACAATATCGCCGGCATTAATATTAATTTTGCTCAGGTGGCCGTACAAGGTTTTGTACCCATTGCGATGGTTAACGATAATGCAATTGCCATACCCGTTCTTCACGCCCGCAAACAGTACGACGCCTTCATCAGCAGCCATAATCGAACGATCCGGGGATACCATGTCGATCCCTTTGTGCATGCGGCCCCAGCGCTTGCCGAATCCGCTTGTCAAGGTTGCACTGTTCACAGGCCAATCGAAGGAGCCTGTCCCTTCGCCGCGCACGACCTTCGTACCGCGAATGACAATCTCCGGAATGGCAGGCTCGACAACCTCTTGCTCAATCCATTCCTCGTGGGATAGCTTGCCGTTGTCCTTCACCAGGCGATAAGACATGCGCTTTAATCCTTGTTTGCCCTTGCGGACAACCTTGGACTCCCCAGAGCGCATATTCGGATCTTCCTTGATCATCTTCTGCGGTTCAGTCACCAAATACTCGCTATAAGCTTCAACCGTCTTCACGGTAATAAGCGGCTTCGTATCCGTCAAATTAAGAATTTGTCCATCCTGCAGACGTTCCTCCCCGACAGTCGGGTTGTTATGGTAGATCGCATCCATAGAGACATTCATCTTATTTGCAATTGAAGAAACGGTATCTCCTGCCCTCACAATATATTGGAGCTTATTCGTGAGGCCTGTCGTCAGCTTGCTAATCGCCTCATCCTGCGTCATCAGTTGGTCTGGGCTAATATTGGCATTTTCCGTGCTGACACGCTCGCGGAAACTAACAGATTCCAAGCGTGATACGGCTTTCGTGGCCTTTGCAGAGCGCATAGGCGCAGCTAATACGCGCACTTCCTTCGCATTCCCTTTGTTCGATGCAGATGGAGTGTACTTCGCCTTTACCTGCTTCAATATTTTCTCGGCCGTAGCCTCGTCATTCACATATCCGACTGTCACGCCGTTGATCTTCAGCTCTACACCCTCTGCATAAGCAGGTGTCAATTGATCGAGCTTCGCTAACGTTGCTTCCGTTGTCGGCTTCGCCTTGAATCCGGAATCCTCAATCGTTCGAATTCCCTCTCGATTTATCTTCATATGGGCATTCGGATACTTAGCCTGTTCCTTCTGGAGCCGAGCTGCATAATATTGCTCGACATCTTCTAGAGCAGACACCGTGCCCACCAGTTCATTCTGATGGTATACGTGATAAAAAGGTATCGTATTGGCTTGTACATAGGTAATGCCTCCCCATACTGCAGATGCAGCCAATGCCATGCCACTCATTGCGAATACAATCGTTCTTTTCCTCTTTGTCATCCATCGGGTTGCAGGATTCCTCGTCAACCGTTCCCGCCATGCAGCCGTCCATTGTTGCCATCGGTTGCGATCATTCATTTGTTCCTTTTCCTCCCGACGATTTCCGTTGAAACGTTCCATGATGGTCTCCTTTGCGAATACAATGCCTATATTCTCATACGTAATGTGATCTTTTTCTATGAAAATTTACAAAAGTTAACGTTTTGTCATCTTTTTTTAATGTACCATAGGTCGAAAGTACATTGCAACTTGACCGAATTCGTCATTCTTTGGACGTTGTTCATCCTTACACCCCTTACTTTCCCAAAACAAAAACGCGAAAATGTGATCTCCTTAGGAGATGGCCACTTTCGCGTTTATTATGCAATCCTTTTAATCGGTTTATTCAGCATATGTTCTCACAAAGATGTTCTTCGTGAAGCCTATGAATCAGACTACGGTGTTCCCGGGCTTTCTGTCTTGCTTTCCTTCGCATTTGATCCGTCTGTAGTGCTGGCAGTATCCTTCGCCTTCGTTTCTCCCACCATCCACTCCCTCATCTCCTTAAATTCCTCGTCATTCAGATGCTTCGCGAGAATCTGTTCGACTTCCATAACCTCACTGGAAGTTAGTCCCCCCTCCATTAAGGTAGAAATACGCTGCCAATCCTCTTGCGGGAGCTTCTTCATCAAGGTTGCGAAGATTTGATCCTTCTTCTCCTTCGACAACTCTTCCTTGCTCTTCGCTATCGCGTCAGGCGGCACTATAATCGCCTCCCGACCCTTCGATTCCTGACCGGATATTATGCCCCCCATCACCGGCAAAGCGCCATCAGGCGTTGGAGTTGATCCCCTTTCACTTTCATTTCCTCCAGCAGATGGGGATCCTGTCGTTCCGCCGCCATTCGTCTCAGTTGTTCCCTGCCCATTCCGATTCAATCCCGATTCCTGACTATTAGTAGTGATTCGCTCTGTATGGTTCCCGCTATTTCCCGTTATCCCATTCTGACTCGTACCTGTAGACTTATTATTTGATTGACTAGCCGTTTGTACATCAGAGCCAAGCAGAACACCCCACATGGAGGTCAGTGTCAGCGGCTTCCGTTCTATCGGGATATGGAAATTATTCAAGGCAGTCTGAATATATCGATCGACTACGATCGCTGTCGTTCCAACCGTTAATAAGCTAGATAATATACCTACGACCAATATCGTCATTGCTAACCGCATCACACGCCACACTAAGCGCATCTATACTACCTCCCAGCCAGCTCATGCTGTCACGCGAGGGCAATATGCCCTCCCTCGTGCCCGATTGCGTATAATAGAGTACTAGCAGCCTCTAATATGACTCTTCTTCCTCTATCTTGTATTCGGGATCCTTGCCGGCTCACAGTCATTTACTGCTTAGTATGCCCAATTATGTACAAAAAAAACGACTCTTCCCGAAGGAAAAGCCGTTTCGTTTCTATATCATGCTGCAATTAGCGGTAGATAGAACGCACTTGGTTCGTCTGCTCGCGGTTGCGGCCAACGGAGAAGATCGAGATCGGAATACCTGTCAGCTCCGATACGCGCTTCACATAGTTGCGTGTTGATTCAGGCAGTTCATCAAGCGTCTTGCAGCCTGTGATGTCTTCCGACCAGCCTGGCATTTCTTCATAAATTGCTTCGCACTTCGCAAGCATATCCAAGCTTGCTGGGTAGTGCTCGATAATCTCATCGCCGCACTTGTAAGCCGTACAGATCTTAACTGTCTCCAGTCCAGTCAATACATCAAGCGAGTTCAGGGACAAGCCTGTAATCCCGCTCACGCGACGGGCATGGCGTACGACGACACTGTCGAACCAGCCTACGCGACGTGCGCGGCCTGTTACTGTACCGTACTCATGGCCAGCTTCACGGATGAAGTCGCCTGTCTCATTGTTCAGCTCTGTTGGGAACGGACCATCACCTACGCGAGTCGTATAAGCCTTCGCTACGCCGATAACCTCTTCAATCTTGGATGGGCCAACACCAGAACCGATGCAGACACCGCCAGCTGTTGGGTTCGAAGAAGTAACGAACGGATACGTACCTTGGTCGATATCGAGCATAACGCCCTGCGCACCTTCGAACAATACCTTCTTGCCGTCATCGATTGCATCATTAAGTACAACCGAGGTATCAACCACATACTTGCGAATGAATTCTGCATATTCGAAGTATTCCTGCAACGTAGCTTCGATATCCAGCTCTTCGCCGCCGTACATTCTGATTAACTCGTTCTTCTCATTTGCCAAGTGGCGGAATTTCTTCTCGAATACATCCTTGTCGAGCAAGTCGACAATACGAATGCCGTTGCGAGCTGCTTTATCCATATAACAAGGTCCGATCCCTTTGCGGGTCGTTCCAATCTTGTTCGGGCCTTTGCGCTCTTCCTCCAGACCGTCCAGCACCATGTGATACGGCATGATGACATGCGCACGATCACTAATGCGAAGATTATCGGTAGAGAAACCATTTTCGTGAATATATTCAATCTCTTGGATTAGTGCCTTTGGATTGATGACCATACCATTACCGATTACACAAATTTTGTTTGTGTAGAAAATACCGGATGGAATCAGGCTCAGCTTATATTTCTTGTTATCAATCAAGATCGTGTGTCCCGCATTGTTACCACCTTGATAACGCGCAACCACGTCGGCGCTTTCGGCGAGGAAGTCAGTGATTTTCCCTTTCCCCTCGTCTCCCCATTGGGTTCCTACGACGACTACTGTAGACATATTCATACCCCCGTCGGGTGTTTACACACCGTTATTCACTGCTTTTTCAAGCATTCGCTCCAAGCAGCATACCTAGTTTATCAGTCAAATAGTGCAAAGTCAACGAAAAGCGAACGTTGATATCCGACCTTAACCAAATGTTCGGAAAACAACGTTCGCTTTCTTTTACGCTTATTATCCCGCAGAGGCGTCCTGATGATTCCTTTCGTAGCTGACGAATTTGTTGAAGTTCTTCAAGAACACCAACTCCACCGTACCTACTGGACCATTACGCTGCTTAGCGATAATAATTTCGATAATATTCTTTTTCTCCGTATCCTGATTGTAGTAATCATCACGGTACAAAAATGCAACAATATCAGCATCCTGCTCGATGGAACCCGATTCCCGAAGGTCGGACATCATCGGACGCTTATCCTGCCGCTGCTCTACGCCCCGGCTTAACTGGGACAAGGCAATAACAGGTACCTCAAGCTCACGCGCAATCTGCTTCAGTGTACGTGAAATCTCGGATACTTCCTGCTGGCGGTTCTCGCCTGGCTTGCCGCGTCCTTGAATCAGCTGCAAGTAATCGATCAGAATCATGCCAAGACCATGTTCCTTCTTAAGACGTCTGCACTTGGCACGGATATCCGCCACCGTTATCCCTGGTGTATCATCAATGTAGACCTCTGCCTCGGACAAGGCTGCGATGGACATCGTCAGCTTCTCCCAGTCATCATCCTCAAGCGCTCCTGTACGGAGTCGTCCTGCATCAACATTGGACTCAGCACAGACCATACGCTGTACAAGCTGTGCCGCGGACATCTCGAGACTAAATATCGCTACCGTCTCCTTCGCACGAACGCCAACATTCTGGGCTACGTTCAAGGCGAAGGCTGTCTTGCCGACAGACGGACGAGCAGCCACAATGACAAGGTCACTGCGCTGGAAACCCGATGTCATCTTATCCAAATCAGGGAAGCCTGATGGAATTCCGGTCGTCCCTCCGCCAGTCTGCTGGCTTAATGTCTCAACCTTATCATAGACTTCCATCAACACATCTTTAATCGCGATAAAGCCGCTCGAAGAGCGGCGATTCGAAATTTCTAAGATACGTCGTTCCGCATCGCTAAGCAATCCAGAGACATCCTCGCCGCCTGTATAGCCTTCACTTGCGATTTGCGTGGCAGTCCGAATGAGACGTCGCATCATTGACTTTTCTTCAATAATTTGCGCGTAATAATCGACGTTGGCTGCGGTTGGCACCGCATTGGCCAGTTTCGTCAAATAAGACACGCTGCCGACGTCTTCCAACTGCTGCTTATCCTTCAGCTTCGCTGTAAGCGTTACAAGGTCAATCGGCTGGTTGTCTTCGCCCAGCTCGATCATCGCCTCATAGATCATTTGATGGGCCGGATTGTAGAAGTCCTCGGACTGAATCCGCTCCATCGCCGTGATCATCGCTTCGGAGTGGAGCAATATTGCACCGAGAACGGCTTGCTCAGCCTCCAGGTTCTGCGGCGGAACACGATCGGCATACATCTCGTTCATTCTATTCCTCCGTTACGTGCACCTTCATCGTCGCCTTGACTTCAGGATGCAGCTTCACGGCTACATTCGTAAATCCTAGCGTACGAATCGGGTCATGCAGTTCGATTTTACGCTTATCTATTTTGATCTTCATGCCTGCAAGAGCTTCTGCAATCTGCTTTGATGTGATGGCACCGAACAGACGGCCGCCTTCACCAGCCTTCGCCTTCAACTCAACTGTTGTTTCTCCCAGCTTCGCTGCAAGCATTTCCGCATCTATCTTTTCTTGTTCCTTACGCTTATCTTCTGACTTCTTCTGTTGATCCAGGGTCTTAAGATTGCCGTCCGTCGCTGGACGAGCCAGTCCCTGCTTGATGAGGAAATTTTGAGCGTACCCTTCGGAAACCTCTTTGACTTGTCCTTTCTTGCCTTGTCCTTTTACATCCTGCAACAAGATGACTTTCATTCGAACAACCCCTCTTCTGCGTCGATTTCTTCCAGCACGCGCTTCAGCTTCGCTTCTGCCTCAACAAGCGTACCTTGCAATTGAGCTGCGGCATTCGTTAGATGTCCACCGCCGCCCAGCCGTTCCATAACGACCTGTACATTCATCTGGCCCAGCGAACGCGCGCTAATCCCGATGAGTCCGTCATTTCGCTCGCTGATAACGAACGAAGCGAGAACATCGGTCATATTTAATAGCGTATCAGCTACCTGTGCAATGAGCAACTGAGAAAATTTTCGTCCTGGCTCTGTAACCGCAATCGCAATATGTCCATACAGCATCTGTGCGTGGCGGATGACTTCCGCCTTCTGAATGTACTCATCCAGATCTTCTTTTAAGATACGCTGGATAAGCAGTGGGTCTGCACCTTGTCTGCGAAGGAAGCTTGCCGCATCGAATGTGCGCGAGCCTGTTCGCAGCGTGAAATACTTCGTATCTACCGTGATGCCTGCCAGCAATGCCGTTGCCTCCAGCATGCTGAGATTAATCCGATTATGGATATATTGCAGCAGTTCCGTAACGAGCTCAGCCGTAGAAGATGCATAGGGCTCCAAATAAACGAGAACCGCGTCATTAATGAACTCTTCGCCTCGGCGATGATGATCGATAATGACGATCCGATCCGATTGGAGCAGGCGCGGCTCTTCTACCATAGAAGCTTTGTGCGTGTCACATACAACCAAAAGGCTTGCTTCCGTAATCATTTCGATAGCTTCCGCTCGAGAGATGAACCTTGACCATAGAATTTCATCCTTCTTCAAATAGTCCACTAGACGATCGATCGAAGGATTGCTCTCTTCCAGCACGATATAGGCTTCAATTCCAAGCATACGGCATGCGTTCAGCACGCCAATCGACGATCCAATCGAATCCGTATCTGGATTCTTGTGCCCCATAATGAACACAGCGTCACTCTGCTTAATGAAGTCTCGAAGCGCGTGCGCGATAACCCGTGCGCGAACCCGAGTCCGTTTCTCTACCGCGTTCGATTTACCGCCATAGAACGATAATCGTTGTCCCATGCGAACCGCTACCTGATCTCCGCCACGGCCAAGTGCAATATCCAAGCTTGACTGTGCCAGCTGACCCAGTTCTGGGATACTGTCCGCGCCAGCTGCAATGCCCATACTGAGTGTTACTGGAAGCTTATTATCAAGCGTCGTCTCCCGAACCTCGTCAAGAATGACGAATCTCGTCTGCTCCAGTGCCTTCAGTGTCTGCACATCCATAATCATGAAGTGTCGATCAGAGGACAGCCGCTTCATCAATACACCATGCTCGCCTGCCCAGGACGTAATCTGTCCATTTACACGCGCGAGCAGGGCAGCCCGCTGCTGGTCGTCCAGCCCTTGGGTCGATTCCTCCAAGTTATCCATAATGACGACTCCGACTGCTATCCGTTCTTCGTCATAACGTTTGCGCAAGCTCCACAGGTCAGTAATGTCCGTAAAGTAGACAACCCGCTCCTCCGGCACAATATCCGCATGTACGATGCGCCCACCGATGAACAGTTCAGCGGAGCGATCCTTTTCTTTTCCCATATGAAGCTGTGGGAAGATATCCGTCAATTCCTCTCCAACTAACCCATCCTGTCCGGTTAGCTGAGATACATAAGGATTATGCCATTCTATGACACGATCCTCACGATACAAAAGGATGCCATACGGCAAGTCGACGATGGCCTCTTCCCCAGCCCGCTTTACTCGCAATCCAAGCGTTGATAAATACGACTCCGTCTCTTCCCGGAATTTACGTTCTGCCGTGAACGATGCCATAGCGAGCGCTGCAATACTGATCCATGCCAATACCCCGACTCCCCAGTTATACCAGGTCAGCACTAAGCTCATGGCGATCAATACAACGAATGTCCAGCTTGTATGCTTCGTATACCAACGTTGAAACAATAGTTTAGGCATGCCTTCTCACCCTATACTTTTGGTTTGGATAGGTACTTCCGCATCGGAAGGACGAGATCCACCAATCCTACAATTCGAAGTAGTGAATAGAGCAGCGGAATGAACAATGCAGCTACTGTAATGACGATCGGCAGCACCTTGCCCCATTTCTTCATGTGCGCAAAGAAGAAGAGAAAGGCAATCCCCTGCACTACGAATGCCAACTGCAAGAGCGGCGCCAAGTTCAATACAATCATCGTTAAGAAGCTGTCCGTTGACTTCGGGCCAACAAGGTCAAGAATCACAACGATGAAATAGTACACGACAAGAGACTTCGGAAGCATCCATTGGTGTACAGGTTTCATCTTCTGCACATCATGTCCTTGCGCGGTTAATAGACGGCGGCTGATAGCGTACGTAATCGTACCCATATACAGCGCACTCACAATCATCATAAATGGAACCATCTTGCTCATGAGAAGCGCAAATTGCTGTTTCATTTCTGCTGTCACTTGCGTCGGGAATAGTGCAGACTGCTCAACACCGACCATCCCGTAGTTCAGCATCTCAATCACAAATTCATACACATTGAAGTCTAGTACCCACTTCGCCACGACGAAGAGGACAAGGGACTCAACGAGAAATGTTACAGTTCCAGCAACGAACACGTTGAGTGCAGGCTTCCTGCTTTTAAACATGTGGCCAATGACAATGCCCGGAATAATAAAGTACAAGGCGGTTACAGCAACAATCATGCCTGCCTTCCCCATTAACAAGTAGACGACGGCAAGCACGGCAGCAGTGATGAGAGCGAATCTCTGCTTTGATTGCGTTGCATACAGCATCACAAATGGAACCGCCATAAAACTCATCGTCAACACCTGTATCGGCTGCAATATGGATAATAACAATACGAGCGCTACAATCGCCCATAATAAAGACGATGACCAGCGGTTTTTCAATACGTTCACCTCTTGCGCATTCAATCTTTTTCCCCCGGAAAGAAACCCAGAGACCGCTTATTCCGCGGGTATATCCCTATATCTTCCATATTTCTGAAAAGGGCGTCATTTTCATTATACCATAATTACTTCACATCCATAGCTTTGGTGACGAACTGCTCGCAATATTCGATAATTTGACTACGCCTCACGATGCCAATAAAACGGTTCATATCATCAACCACTGGGACAAAGTTCTGCACCTTGGCCAAATTAATAAGATCCTCCATATTGGAGTCAATTCGTACTGATTTATTATGCATATTCAGCGAAACTTCTTTCAGCAAGGATTTTGAAGCGTTCTCAAACGTAATCGCGCCATTGGAATTTTTCATGTGCCATAACAGGTCTCCTTCGGTAACAGTCCCTACATATTCCCCTTCATCATTCAAAATCGGAACAGCCGTGTACCGATGATATTCCATTCGTTCGAGTGTTTGTCTCAATGTTGTATTCAATGTAAGACTAACAACCTCATGTTTCGGTGTTAAGAAAAAAGCAATGTTCATCCGTTAGGTCTCCTCCTCAAACGACTCCAGCGACGAGATGATCGCTGTAACTCCCTAACAATAAATTAACACATTTAGGCATACAAAAACAAAAAGCCAGTCGTAAAAAATACGACTGACTTTCCGGTTTTTATTCCATTAATCTTCTTTCACTTGGCGTGGTTCCATTAGATTTTCTTTGCTCGTCTTCGGATCCAGCCAGTTGTCTAGCAGAGTCTTAATATAATCCAGATCCTCATCCTTCACCATGTAGTACCAGCCGTTGCCAATCATCTTGCCGTCACCATGCAGCATATAGCTGCTAATGCTTGGCATTCCGTCATTCATGAATATTGTCTTGGCCAAATCAATCATATACTTCGGTCGCATATCCGTTGTAAAATTCTCACCCATAATTTCAATAAGCTCTGGAATGCGTCCGATTTTGTCCATTTCAATGGTACGCTGCATAACCGCGTTCAAGAATATGCGGTGACGCATCGTACGGTTCATATCCGAATCCTCACGGTAACGTACGAAGTACAATGCTTCTTGACCATCATAGATCGGCTTGTTCGGCTCTATGCGGAACTTCTCATGATCGGGATCCTTGTTGACGATCGCCTTCGTAATTGGGAGTTTAACGCCATCTAATGCATTGACGACATCCTTCAATCCCTCGAAGTTAATTGTCGCATAATGGTCAACTTTATGCTTGAGCAGATTATCTACCGACTCCATGCTCATCTTCGCACCGCCATAGGCATAAGCGTGATTGAGCTTCGTTTCAAATCCCTTGCCGATGATTTCCGTATACGTATCACGTGGAATCGACAGCAGCAATACTTTGTTATCTTGTGGTCGAACTACAGAATATATAATCGTATCAGAACGTCCAATTTCCTTGCCTCGCTGGTCAACCCCCAGCAGTAGTACCGAGAATGGCTCCGTCACTTTGCGAATAATTTCTTCTTTGCCTTCAATTGGCTTATATGACTTATCAAACGACTCTTCAACATGTCCGGATAAGAACATATCGAAGGCCAGAACCGCTAGCTGCTTTCGGAATATAAATCCGCTAAGACCAACAATCGCGATGATTGCCAGGGCGATTCCCCATTTTTTATATTTATTTTTTTTCATTCGTAATCCTCTTCTTCCTTTATGTGATGCAATCATATCCAAAATCCATTTACTAACCGATAGTTCTTATTTCATACATATAAGAAGCATTTTTGTTGCCTTCCATACTGTTTCAGTATAGCTCTTAGGCATTTTCCGCATTGACCAGATGAAAAACATTATGCTGCGCATGGCTATCTGCGTCAATCTGATTTCCCTTACGCATATGGTGTTTCAATTTTCCTCATGTGTGTAAGCTTCGGTTCGCTCTAATTCGAAATTGGCAGCACATCACACCTGCTTCACTTCTCAAAGATACCTGCCCCGGTGCGAACGGCACGAATTTCCTATACTAGCAGTACCTATTCCCCTAGAAAGATTCGCATGGTGATTTTTCAAAAAAGACCAGCCATGCTAGCTGCTCATCGTTTTACTTCTCATTTATTCGAATCGTAATAATTGCGGCTTTTGATCATGCGATCGTGCACTTACTCTATTCGTTGAACATGAGCTTCACACCGCTTAGTACCTGCCTAGAACAGTATGTGACGATGAATGTAAAAGACATGCTCACATTCAACACTGAACAGCTTCACAACCCATATTGGAATATCCACGTTCCCTTATGGTTAAGCTGTATCAGATATAGGATGAGCATGCTCGGTCGATTTTATCTGTTTGTAACGACCGGTAATCAGAACCCTCTTTGACATATTTCTTTGATGATTATGCATGAAACAATATTTTTATTTTACATGCAAACGATCAAAAAGGAAAATACAGATTTCATGATCCGGATCACTATTTTGACAGAAGTACCAAAAAACCGCCCATTTTTGGGCGGTTTTCACACAGGATATGGAATAATGATCATCCGAACCAGCTCTTTACCCATCGTACAACATCTAACGTTAATGGAATGAGTCCAAACCCATGATTGCCTATAGCGACGACACCATACGCATATTGACCGATAGCGACGACTCCTAATGCCACGTTGCTAATTACAACAACACCGATGGATAAGACACTACTCACGGCCACAGCGCCAATGGACAGCCAATCACTAACCGCAATCGCCCCTACCGAAAATAAATCACTGAATGCAATGGCACCCACTGCTGCCAGCAGTCCTAAGGATATGGCACCAAATGCAAACAGACCAACACTTATCATTCCTCCAGCGATGAGACCAATTGCGATATCCCCAATCGCGATAAGGCCAATTGCGACCTTACTGTGTCGGCCTACTCGGCTAGCGCCACTGCTCCGGATGCTAATGATCGGAAGCTGTGGGGATGGCCATTGATAGTCGATTTCTTGTCCCTGCCAACGTTTACTGAATCGTTCGTGCCATCTCATGATCTAAACCTCCGTACCGAATCCATTTTCATCCTTCTCCTGCTATCCATTGTATCACTGCAGCCATATGAAGGAATCCGCCTCGAGACGGAACCCCCCATCCAACTGCAGCAGCATTTATTCATTTGCGAACCACAGATTGAATGGGATACAGGCATGGTAAATTAGAAGAAAGGATGGGTTACTGTATTAGCCGGTACAAGTAAAGAAATGATATGTTCTATACTTGTACATGATGAATCCTATGCAACAGGAGGAGGTAGCATGAACAAATGGTTGAAGATATCGTTGTATTTTCTTAGGGGAATCGTGCTATTGGCAGATGCGGGGAAAGTAAGAGTTAACAGGCTCGATTGTAGCCCCTGCTTCCCTTCAATCCGTAGAGGAGCTTCATCCCTCTCTAGGCCATGTCAACCGCACGGGTATCATTCCACTGTATTGGAAAGCCATGTGGCAGAAGGAATTATTCCAGTTATGATTACATATTTGATCAGAAATCCATAAGATCAGCAATTCAAAAATCGAACACGATGTGAGATAACGAAAACGCCCTCTGTCGATAAATTAAAAAAGACAATAAAAAAGACAGCTGATATCATATCAGCTGTCTTCTGCACCATCATTACTCCGTAGTGTACGGAAGCAATGCTACTTGGCGAGCGCGTTTTACAGCGATCGTCAAAGCACGTTGGTACTTCGCGCTTGTACCTGTTACACGGCGTGGCAAGATTTTGCCGCGCTCGCTGATGAATTTCTTCAACAGGTCGATGTCTTTATAATCAATGTGAGTGATTTTGTTCACTGTGAAGAAGCACACTTTACGGCGCTTGTTACGACCTCTACGGCCACCGAATTTACGGCCTTCGCGTTCGCCGCCTTCATTTTGCTTAAAGCTCATTCATGTCAGTCCTTTCCGTTCTAGAATGGCAAATCATCATCGGAAATGTCGATAGGTCTACCGTCATCAGAGAAAGGATCTGCTGCTGCTTGTCCGCGAGAATTGGAATTCCCACCACGTGCTGGAGCATTGTTGTATTGCGGTGCTGGTGCACCGTAATTGCCGCCGCCCATATCATCACGTGTTCCCCCGTTATCACGGTTCGATTCCAAGAAACGCACATTATCAGCAATAATTTCAGTCACGTATACACGTTTACCTTCGTTATTGTCATAGTTGCGCACTTGAATGCGTCCTTCTACTGCTGTAAGCCGACCCTTGCGCAAATAATTTGCACATGTCTCAGCTAGCTGCCGCCAAGTAACGACTGGAATAAAGTCCGCTTCACGCTCCCCACCCTGACTCGAGAACGGTCGATCAACCGCTAACGTGAACTGCGTTACTGCCACTCCAGATGAAGTGTAGCGCAATTCTGGGTCCCGTGTAAGACGTCCTATCAATATCACGCGATTCAACATGCTATCCCCTCCTTCGACGTATCCTTTACGAACTTACGATAGTTTTGGCTATTAAGCCACGTCGCTAACGACAAGATGACGGATGATTTCGTCAGAAATCTTAAGTTGACGATCCAACTCCGCTACTACTGCAGGTTCTGCAGTAAAGTTCACGAGAACGTACACGCCATCGCGGAACTTCTTGATTTCGTAAGCAAGACGACGCTTACCCATCACATCGTGCTTCGTAATTTCTCCACCGCCGTTAGAGATAACGCCTTGGAATTTGTCGACTGTTGTTTGAACAGCTTCTTGCTCTACGTCAGGACGAATGATGTACATCAATTCGTATTTGCGCATTTCACGTTCACCTCCTTATGGACTTCAGGCCTCTGATCTTGTCAGAAGCAAGGAGCGAGAAAACTCGCACTAAACTAGTGTACCAAAATGAAGGATGACATGCAAGTGCATCTTCGTGTCCGCATACAAGCACTTTTCTCCATTCATTAAGGGATACCCCTGCGCACACACTACATAGGCAAGCGATCTCGTTACGCTTCTGCATCTATACAACATGCTCTCAGGAGGTTACACAATGGGCGAGAAAACAGAATTCGAACCGGGAGACAAAGCACCCAATGATGCCATTTATATGGAAGTCGGTGAAAGAAGCTTCCATACCGAAATTCAAGATCCAAAACAAATTAAGTTGAAGAAGGGTGATACATTCCCTGAAACAACGAACAAAGACCGAAAGTGGAAGAAAAAGCGCCATGCTTTGACGCACTGATCCAAGTCGTTTCACTTTTTTTATTATCCGTGTATAGAAACGTGATAATGAGCCATATTAACAACTGACGGTGCGAAGCGAGGTGTGGTTCCGTTGAACAATGGAGCGAAGAAGCCTAGTGGAGACATTTAACTTTACGACATAAGAGAAGCGAGGGGTTGTGCTAAAGACCATTTGTCTGCAACACACTTATCGTAATATGGATACCGTAAAGGTTCCATGTGATGTAGGAAGCCTAAGCCATCTGAACATTGTGAAGATAGAAGTCGAATAAGCACCGTCAACCAGGAAGGGATTTCGCGCATGCGAGATCCCTTCTCTCATTTGCTGCACCCTTTTTATTTTTTTCTCGGATGTATGTATAATTCCGCAATAACGATCCATAATAACAACTGACGGTGCGAAGCGAGGTGGGTTCCGTTGAACAATGGAGCAAAGAAGCCTAGTGGAGACATTTAACTTTACGAAATAAGGGAAGCGAGGGGTTGTGCTGTAGAGCATTTATCTGTAACACACTTATCGTAATGGAATTTTTATATGGTTCCATATGATGAAGAAAACCTAAGCCATCTGAATTGTGAAGATAGAAGTCGAATAAGCACCGTCAACCAGGAAGGGATTTCGCGCATGCGAAGTCCCTTCTCTTATTTATTTCAGCATTTGTTACAACAACACATACATCGTCATCAACAGCTCCAGAGGCAGCAAAAACTTGCCTATAATATGCAAAAAACTCCGAAGCCTAAGCTCCGGAGTTATCATATCCAATAAGTGGCGGAAAGGGTGGGATTCGAACCCACGCACGCCTTGCGACGCCTAGCTGATTTCGAGTCAGCCCCCTTGGACCTCTTGGGTACCTTTCCATAGCAAGAGTTATCTTACCATAGTCCACACTATATTGCAACATATTTTTTACAAAATTATCTTACTCGGAATCAGGTTGAGCAGAACGAAGCACCTTCTTCATGCTCTTCTCGAACTTCGCGCGCGGGACGAGCACACTATGCTTGCATCCAACGCACTTAATGCGGATATCCATGCCCATTCGAATGATCTCCATCTCATTTGTACCACAAGGATGAGGCTTTTTCATTTGAACGATATCACCCAGTGCGAAGACTTTACGTTCCATTACATATTCCCTCCTTGTTCTGCTCGTTGATACGTAACGAGGCGCGGGTATGGAATCTCAATTCCCTCTCGCTCTAGAGCCCGCTTCATATCTGCATTAATCATACGAACAACACCTGCTTGGGTAAATGGACGGCATTCGGCAATAACCCGAATCGTCACTTCTGAAGGCCCAAGCGTTTGAACGCCCAAAACTTGCGGCGTCTTGACTACATTCTCATTGTGCTCTGGCAATACTTCAAGCGCTTTATTCATGACTTGAATAGCCTTCTCTACATTCTCCTCATAAGCAATTGATACATCCACAACAGCAATCGAGTTGTTTAGTGAATAGTTGGTTACCTCGGTAATGCTACCGTTTGGAATGACGTGAACCTCTCCAGTCCAGCTATGGATCCGAGTCGACCGCAAACCAATCATCTCTACCGTACCTTGGAAGGATCCAACCTTAATGACATCGCCTACCGCGAAATGATCCTCCAATATTATGAAAAATCCGGTCATAACATCCTTCACCAAGCTTTGAGCACCAAAACCAATGGCCAAGCCGACGACCCCTGCCCCCGCTAACAGCGGTGCCAAATTCACATTGAACTCCGATAAAACTACAAGGATCATAATAAAATTCATTGCAAGCGAGGTCATATTTTTAAGCAGCTTGCCTACCGTAACAAGCCGCCTCGGTTGTCCGTTCAGGCGGGATTTCTCCTGCTTGGCAATCGTATGATTAATCATTCGATGAACAATGCGAATCACGATTCTGGTTACTAATATAATCAGGACAATTTTAATGGTTTTTACTAAGAGCATTTCCCAAGTTGCCATATCGGTTACCCAATTCCATATCCCTTGCTGCCATTTCTCGAATACCGACAGCGTCTGTTCAATATTGTCGGTTACTTCTTCTGGCTTATCTGCCGCTGCGGCCCATAACATCTTCATTCCCCCTCTATTACTATCTAGCGTTATCAATGTTAGGACACTTTATTATAAAATAGGAACTTATTCTCGTCGAAGTATAAAAGTTTTCTTGCTTCCATATACTAGATAGTACCTTTAGTAGAAAACGGAGGCTGCTTGTGATGACATTTTCTTTGTTCAAACGCCCGTCAACCCATGAATGCCATCCATGTAAAGTGGTTTATGATGCACCTAACGCACTATCTTCCCTAATTCATTCCTGCCAACACCATTTGCAAATGCGAGCTACTCACCAGTCGACAACGGTTATCTGCATTGGAACCGATCGTTCAACGGGCGACTGTCTCGGCCCTCTCGTCGGGACACGGCTGTCGAAGTCCACTTCCCGTCACTTTCAAGTTCTCGGGACACTACAGCAGCCTGTTCATGCCATGAATTTGCAAGAGACGATAGATTCACTGCAAGCGAGCGATCCTCATACCTTCATTATTGCAGTTGACGCTTGTCTTGGCCAGAGCAGCAGTGTGGGTTCGGTTCAAGTCGTTGAAGGGCCGGTCCGTCCTGGGGCTGGGGTAAATAAACAATTGCCCCCGATCGGAGATATGCACATTACAGGCATTGTCAACGTCGGAGGCTTCATGGAATATTTCGTATTGCAAAATACTAGGCTTCATTTGGTCATGGGTATGGCCGAGGTGATCGCGGATACAATCGAACAGTCACTCACTTCCTTAGCCCATCGATAAGTACACGAATTAGGAGCCCTTCTTTGCCTCTGCAAGCTCCATTGCTTGCTTCTCTTCCGGGGACAAGGAATAGGAAGACTGTCCATTCTCTATGGGCTTCGCATATACATAAGAGTGATCCCGTCCGTGGATGCCTGTAATGACAACCCCATCCTGCTCCTCGTTTAACCATGCAATCGAGAAGCTTAAATCACTCCCGCGCTCTGCAAATGCATTGTAACGCTGTATGCCGACGTGGGATTTCATCTTTTTCAGAGCTTTTTTCGTTTGCTCCATGTCAGCATGATGCTGTTCCGTCTTCCCTTGCAGATGTGCAATATCCTCATGCATGCTGGACAATACAACATCCAAATTTTCAATACCACTTTCCCCCATAATCGCCTCATATTTGCGGCGAAGCTTACGGAGCTGTGACCCTTGGAGAAGAACAATAATAAGTAACAACAATAACAATATGCCGATGCCAGCGGCAATGAGCGGCAACCAATCATTCTGCAATTCATTCATCATAAGTCTTTGTTCTCTCCTGCCTATAACGTGTCCCGTACCTCAAATGCACGGACTTCCTCATCCTTGCGTTTCCCCATTAGTTCGCTTGGTGTCTATCAATATTTATTATCTATAATGGGCAGCTATGATGCGAGCTGGCCGAATGATGAGTCATATTTTCTGTATGTATTTCGTCCATTCTTAGTATAAATTTTTTCATCGGACTCATACAATACTTTTTCCCCACCATTCAACTTGAAAAATCTGCGTTTTTCTACCCTATATCAACTTCCAAAGGCTGCGATGAAGCTGAACCTGTTTATGGTCATTGATGATATTCGGAAATATGCCCTTTTAACGGATCTCTACATTTAGTTATAACACGATCTAACCGAATGAAGAGACAACAAAGTTGTAACCTTTTGCTTCAATATTTTGTAAATAACGAGCTGTTTATCGTTGCCTTGTCCTTCTGGCTGTTTGTTCTGTCCCAACACAAAACTGGCATGCTTAGTGTAATCCCCTCTTGCTTCGGATAACAACCAAGAATGCCAGTTCATGTACAAGAATCCCAACTAAGGCTTTATTGAGCCGACAACGATTGAAGCAATTCTAATAATCGCTCCAGATCCTGCTTGTTAAAGTACGATATCTCAATTTTCCCTTTATCTTTGCTCTGTTTAATTTTAACTGTCGTACGGAATCGTTCACGCAAACTTTCTTCCAATTCATCTAAGTAAGGATCTTTGCGGACAAGCTTCGTTTTATCAATTGACTTCCCTTTTTTGTTCATCTGCTGGATTGCTTCCTCCAACTGACGAACGCTCCACCCTTGTTCGATGGAAGCTTTAGCCAACTGTTTCACCTTTGCCTCGTCCTTTACCCCTACAATGGCACGCGCATGTCCCATTGATAGTGTTCCACGTGAAACACATTCCTTTACTTCTTCTGGGAGCTGCAACAGACGCAGAAAGTTAGCGATATGTGAGCGCGACTTACCTACTTTAACAGATAGTTCTTCTTGCGTTAACGTGAACTGATCCATTAAAGCTTGATAAGCAACGGCCAATTCAATGGCGTTTAAATTTTCACGTTGTAAATTTTCAATCAGGGCAATTTCCATGACTTGTTGATCGGAGAAGTTGCGAACAACTGCTGGAATATGCTGCAAACCAAGCTGCTGAGAGGCTCGGTAGCGGCGTTCTCCAGCAATAATCTCATATCCCTTTAAAACACTCCGCACAATAATGGGCTGAATGACACCATGCTGCTTAATTGATTCTGCAAGCTCCTGAATAGACTGCTCATCAAAATGTTTTCGCGGCTGATATGGATTGGGACGCAGCTGTTGTAGAGATACCTCTACTACCTTATCGTCATCATTGACGGATAGTGACGGAATGAGCGCGTCTAATCCACGTCCTAATCGCTTACTCATACGAAATCACTTCCTTCGCAAGTTCCAAATATACTTCCGCACCCTTAGATTTTGGATCGTAGGTCATGATCGACTGACCATGTGACGGTGCCTCACTAAGGCGTATGTTACGGGGAATAATCGTTGTATACACCTTCTGTTGAAAATACTTCTTAACTTCATCAATGACTTGTATACCCAAGTTCGTACGTGCATCAAGCATCGTAAGAAGAACACCCTCAATTTGCAGAGAGGTATTCAAATGCTTCTGAACAAGTCTGACCGTATTCAACAATTGGCTGAGTCCCTCTAACGCATAGTACTCACATTGAATCGGTATAATGACCGAATGGGATGCTGTTAAGGAATTGATCGTCAATATCCCAAGTGAAGGTGGGCAATCAATTAATATGTAATCGTACAAATGTGCTACAAGCTGAAGCGATTTCTTCAATCGTACTTCACGTGATATCGTCGGAACCAATTCAATCTCAGCACCCGCCAATTGTATCGTTGCCGGAATAATGTGCAGACCTTCGACCATAGTCGGAATCGTTGCGTCCTTCGGATGAACATCATTAATAATCACGTCATAAATGCAATTCGTTACATCTGCTTTGTTAATCCCGATACCACTCGTGGTGTTGCCTTGTGGATCAATATCGACAAGCAGCACCCGCTTCCCTAATAACGCCAAACCTGCACCCAAATTTACCGTCGTCGTTGTCTTGCCGACGCCGCCCTTCTGGTTGGTAATGGCAATAACCTTAGCCATTCCTCTTCACCTCAATGTTGTTTCTTTTGCGTTTCTAGCTGTAACGATAACCGCTAACGACCACAAAAACAGAAAAGAGCGGCCTCTTGCCTGCCGCTGCACATATTTGAGCACTACGCATGACAACAATATCGCCGTACGATAGGAAACATACAACGATTAGGCTGGTATCAACCGATAATTAGGTGAATCTGATATATAGGTTACTAAAAAGGTCAGGATGTAAGTGCAAATGTATATGCGGAGCAGCTAGCTTTACGTCCCCTCTGCCAGTAGGATTTTTACTTTCATCAATCCCCTAGCTATAGCCATAAATCCCTCTTCTAATTGAATAAGGCTACTGCACCCTTGTAAGAAATATCTATCGACCTCTTTAAACAACACACGTTTATACTAATCTACCTTTTCGGTATTTTGATGACAATCTCATAATGATCATCATGATCATGTTCATCCGTTTTAATTTTTAAGCCTGATCCAGTCACAAGATCGATTGACTGTCGAATCGTATTCAGCGCAAGACGTACATCCTTTGTATATGAGATACGCTTCGATTTCTTCGCCTTGTGAACCTCTTTATAAAACGCGACTCGTGCCTCTGTCTGCTTAACATTCAATTCTTTTGCGATAATCTCCTCAAGCAGTTTGAGCTGCAAATTCTCTGAATCGAGACCAAGCAATGCTCTTGCATGTCGCTCTGTAATCTTGCGTTCCATTAAGGCCTGCTTCACTACATCCGGTAGATTCAGCAAGCGAATTTTATTGGCTATTGTAGACTGGCTCTTGCCAAGCCGTTGCGCCAAACTTTCTTGCGTCAAATTGTGCAAATCAATGAGCTTCTGATAAGCATATGCTTCTTCGATCGCTGTAAGCCCTTCACGCTGCAAATTCTCGATTAAGGCAATGGATGCCGCCTGAGCGTCATTAATTTCTCTTACGATGCCCGGGATCGTATCCAAGCCCAACTTCTTGACAGCACGCCAACGGCGCTCTCCGGCAATGATTTCAAATTGCCCGTTTCGCTGGCGGACAACGATCGGCTGAATAACGCCGTGCGTTTTGATCGTCTGACACAGTTCATCAATACGCTCATCATCGAATATAGTTCGAGGCTGATAGGGACTGCTGACAATCTCATTCACCGGAAGCTGTTTCACTTCATCCAGCGATTGACGCTCCGCAAAACCGAATAACCGAGACAGTTGTTCTTTCATTTCCGTATAATACCACCTAACTTCAAAATAATGCCAGGCACATGAAGAAGCGGCAGTGCTCTGCTCCATTCTTGATCTTCTGCCCTACGTCGCTCAAGGAGGCAATTGGGCTGCGATTCCCGCTACTCCTCGCAATTTTCCATTCCCTTTACGTCCTTCGCGACAATGATAGAGTAGGACATCTGACTTGAACCATTTCTTTCCTTCGACAAAATTATACGCTCTGCCTTTATGTATTCTCCAAGCTTGTGCCTTTTTCCTGCCTTTTCTTGTACACGATAAAGAAAAACTTCGAATGATATCTTTTGCCGTCGTTACACTTCTATTCTAATCACTTTCTTGATAACACCTTATCTATCATGAACATGTTTCACGTGAAACATTTCGCCACATTCTATCAGGTTAGCTTCTTTATCCTATCATAAATAATTGCAAAAGATTAGGTTGCCTCCTTAACATTCTATGAACTCTTACCACCTCTATAAATATGAAAATTATTCCATGTAAATAGAATAAAGCGGAGGATGCCCCCCGCTCCAAGCTGCTATATGTTTACTTGTGTTTTTTGAATTTGTACGTTGCCAGCGGCATCTTCCATCCGGACAAATATATTGTGCTTGCCCTTTTTAAGCCCTGACCCTACAAGAGACACGTAGAACATCCTCTTGTCTTCATTGAATCTCACACTCTTCCAATCTCCTGTGTTCGAAGTACTCCACTTCACATCAATCAGGGCCGGCTGCTTATTTCCCGAGGCAATACGAAACATAGGCCGTACCGCATAATCAAGGGTTAGCATCATGTCTTGAACCGTCCCTTGCACAACTCCACGTTCCGCCTTTGCCTTCATAAAGGTTGCCCTAGGGGCTTCACGATCGATATAGATAATTTGATCGTCCTTCATCTCCGAACGTCCATCCGCGAACGCTTTACTCTTCAAGTTATACAACCCATCTGGCAGTTCACGACCCGTCACATCTGTACCATTCCATTCGTACGCATGCAATCCATTGGTAGGATTCGGCTTATTGAATAATAAATATTCAACTTCAGCCTTCTTCCCTATGTCAATACGACTCGCTGTAATAATCATCCGATCGGCGTCGCCTGGCAAATAATAATGGAATCGGATTGACTTATGTTTGTCCCCGTTCGGCGTGAGCAGTTGATCGTCTGCAAACCATCCCGTCAGCAGCGGATAATGACCGGAACCATGTATCAATTGGAAAGGGATTCGTAGCAATTCTGTTCCGTTCGTAAGCTGGAGGCTCCCAGTAAGGATTCCCGTCTCCTTAAGAGTGGTTAGATCCCATACAACAGGAACACGGACTGTCTCGCCAGGCTGCAACGTAATGGAAGCAGGATAGGAGATGTCCCATTTCCTTGCTTCGGATGACAATGTAACCTGATAGGTTATTTCCTGCGCGGTGCGATTCGTCACTTGGAACGTCTGCTCCTTCTTTGTACCGCAAGACTCTGATCCAACTACTCCATACGTTAACGCCGTGGGCTGTAGGAAGGTATGTGCATCCAGTGCTTTATCTATATTTACGAGTCCTGATCCCTGTGCGTGATACGGATATTCCGATCCATTGTTATCCGTAAGCTTATCCGCTGAAGTCATCAGCGCCGACTTCACCATTGCAGGCGTCCACTCCGGATGTGCCTCTAGAATGATCGCGGCTGCGGCCGACACATAAGGGACGGCCATGCTCGATCCGCTCATATTCCCATAACCCTGCTCATATAGATCACGCGGCATCGAGCTGCGTACATCAATCCCCGGAGCTACAAGATCCGGCTTCATAAGCCAAGTGCCTACAGCGGGACCGCGAGAACTCATCGCTGACATTCGGCTTCTCTGCTCTTCTCCCCACTGCCAGACTGCCGACTTGCCTTGCTTCAACATCGTCGCTCCTTGTGGAGAAATCGTAGCCGCGGGAATAAGTCGATGATCTTGCTCATTATGAATATTAATCCCCGGTTCCCACTCTACCTTCCCATCTTGATAGAACAGAATACCGCTAGCCTTCGCTCGGCATGCCGCTTCATAATAAGATGTTACCGAGGAACTGGGAGTCCTCACTACGATCCATTTCCCTTGGTGCTGCTTCTGTGTAATTACTCTAGGACTGTCCCCACTAACGAAGACAACATCAGCGGAACCCTGCTTCGGAAAAGCAGGTGTATTTCTATCTGAAATTAGGCGTATGCTGCGATCGTTCTTCGAGAGCGTTGGTTCATAAGTAGGTAAGGTAGCTGCCCCAACGGTGATGACATCCTCCACCAGTCCTGGCGCTGTAATACTCCATAGCTTCTCCCCTGCGTTGCCGCTGGAGTTGACCACAACCACCCCTTTGCTTGCTGCATCCGCAATTGCCCGGGACAGTGGTTCATCTGGAGCATCGATATCTGAATGCAGAGACAAATTAATGACTCTCGCTCCATCTTCAATTGCACGCTGCATTGCCTCTACAATCGTAGACGTGAATTCATGACCTTCAGGGGCGACCGCACGGTAAATGAGCAGCGAGGCGCCAGGCGCTTGCTGTGCCACGATACCAGCAACATGCGTACCATGTCCTTTCTCATCTTGTGGATACTCATCGCCTTCCACAAAGTCATGTGCCTTCACGATTCGATCCTTCAATAAGGGATGCTCCATATCTGCACCAGAATCGATGACGGCGACTTTAATCCCTTTTCCTGTGTATGGATCATCTGTCTTCGCTGCTGTATGAGATGGATCGAGTTTTGGCTCACCTACAGGCAGTAGCAGCGCTTGAGCAGAAGCCGTCCCCACTCCAAGAGGAGCAGCCAATACCCCAGCAGCAACAATCAAAGCAAATGAGGCCTTCCATATCGGTTTGTACCAGCAATCTATGTTCATTCTATATTTCCTTCTCTCTAAGCCATTCATGATGTCTCTTAAATCGTAACATAGGATAGAGAGGGAAAGATTTACGCCACTGTAATCTAGCTGTCCCAATTTTTCTCAGTTCAGTCCTGCTTTCTCCGCTGATAGATTCATAACCTTCTCCTACTCAAGTAATTGAGGTTCGATAATGCTGTAAGAGCTGCTCTACCTTCGATTGAATCATTGTTCGTAATGATTCAGGCTTTACTGCTACCACATGACTGCCATACCTCATGAAATATTCGGCGATAAATGATTCTTCTCCTGGATTGTAGAATCCTGTAATGACGGTTTGTTCACCGATATCTAGTTTCATAGAAGGATAAGATTCTTTGTAGAAGATGTCCTTGGCCTGTTCTTCAATTTCTACCTCAAATCGAATATGGTGCACCGACTGGTATAGTTCTAAAGAGCGGCTAACTAGTTCATCAAGTGAAAATGGGGATTCTTCTGCTTCCACCTGCATGGAGGTAACTTTATCGCATCGGAACACTCGTTGTTGATTTGTATTTACCTCTATCCCTGTTGCGTACCATTGACCGAACTTAGCAGAAATTTTGAAAAATTGAACCCGATATCTCTTGCTGCCCTTATTCCGTGTATATTGAATGGTGCAGATGTTTTCATGAAGAATGCTCTTCAAGATTTGTTCCAAATAGAGACTTACATGATGATGCTGATTGCTTTCCAATTGCAGAACCTTTTTCATGCTACGAATCTTCTTGATTTGTTCTTGCGAAAGGCACTTTTCAAACTTCTCTTGCAGCTGATTGACATGCATATGAAATGGAGTAGATTGATAAGATTGCAGCGTCAGCATGGCGAAATACAGAGCGTAAACTTCATCAAGCGTAAAGATAATCGGCGATAGCAATCGATTCTGCAAAATACCATATCGCCCATGACGTCCATATTCCGAATAGATAGGCATGCCTAATTGTTCTAATGAGCGAATATCACGCAAAGCTGTACTTTTTGAAATCTGGTACTTATCCATGAGGTCTTGTAAATTAAAGAACTCTCGACTATTTAAGTATCTGAGCATGTCTTGTAATCGTTCTAATTTATTCATGCGAATCTCCTTATTAAAGGTGTCATGATTTGATACCTTTAGCAATTATGATAAAACCAAGGCCAAATATCAAATGCTAAAAGATATCTGCCAACCATGATGATCCACAAGGAGACTGATACGATGAGCGCAACACTGGAAGTCGCTATTTTCCTGTCCATGAACGGACAAGCACGGGAAGCCATTCATTTTTACAAACAACATTTGAACGCGAAGGAATTGCTGGTTGTGACCTATCAAGACATGGCGAAGCGTGACAGCTCCATAACGCTTACGGAGGACAACAAGAGTCACATTACTCACTCTGTCTTATCGATTGGCAGAACGAAAATAATGATTGCAGAAGAAACAATGAACCCTGGGGAAGCCTATACTGTTGGCAATAATACGTCACTGTGCATTCAGAGCGCTGATTTAGAGGAAGTGGAACGATTTTATGCCAGCTTGATTACGGATAAACGGGTACGCATTATTGTCCCGTTATCGAGCAATATATTCAGCAAAGCCTACGGTATAATCGAAGATCCGTTCGGTATTCACATCCAATTGATGTTTGATTCCAGATTACAATCATAGCCGAATATTAGTACCATTCACATCGACTAACACAAAAAAGAGGCCGAACGTTTTCGGCCTCTTTTACTTATTCCTAACTTGCCTTATATTCCTCTACACAATTGGTGTCTTCAGCGGCGTGCCGGGCTTGCGTGGGTACGCCTTCGGTGTTGGCCCCTTCTTCGACATCACTATAATGTGACGCTCGGATTGCTCCACCGGAAGCTTCAATGCATGGTCAGCTGTAAATGTGGCCTGCAGCACTTGTAGGCTTCGCTTCGCCTCCACAATCTCTTCCTGTGGATCTGTCCCCTTCATCGCTGCGAATGTGCCGCCTGGACGCACGAACGGCAGGCAGAGCTCATTCAGCACGTTCAATCTGGCAACAGCACGTGCTGTCACAAGATCATACTGATCGCGGTGCTCCGGCTTGCGAGCAACCTCCTCAGCACGCCCATGAATACAGCTAACCCCCGTCAATCCAAGCTCCTGCACCAGATGATTCAGAAATACAATTCGCTTATTAAGGGAATCAACAATCGTCAACTGAAAATGCGGGAACATAATCGCCAGTGGAATCCCTGGGAAGCCTGCCCCTGAACCGATATCAGCCATACGCTTGACTTCCTTCATATTGACATGGAAGCCTAGTGTCAGTGAATCGTAGAAGTGCTTCTCGTATACGAGCTCACGCTCGGTGATGCCGGTCAAGTTCATCCGCTCATTCCAATCCACCAACACCCGATAATACGTCTCTAATTGATTCCACTGTGTTTCTGTAATCGGTGGCCATCCATGTCCGGATAGCCAGCCTTGGAACTGTTCTTGCAATGCATCCATCACTGGCAATCTCCTCTTCTGCAGTTAATGTCCCCAACCTGCATACTTGGCACAGCCCGCTCACCCGAATTACGACTGAGCGTGCTTCTCGGCTGTTACGCGGTTGTAATGCTCCAAATATACAAGCAGGATTGAAATATCTGCAGGAGTTACACCAGAAATACGCGATGCTTGCCCGATCGACAACGGGCGAATCTTCGCTAGCTTCTGCTTCGCTTCCGACGCAATGCCATGAACCGCATTATAATCGATATCCTGCGGGATCAGCTTCTTCTCCATCTTCGCCAGACGCTCTACTTGTAGCAGCTGCTTCTCAATATATCCTGCATACTTAATCTGAATCTCAACCTGTTCCTTCATTTCTTCATCCAACTCAAGCGGCGACGGGAATAACTTATCCACATGTGCATAAGATATTTCTGGACGTCGCAGCAAGGTAACGGCGTCACAACCGTTCGTCAGTGGAGCAGAACCCGCTTCTGCAAGCATTGCCTGCACGGCTTCATCCGGTTTCACCTTTGTTGCCTTCAAGCGCTCCAGCTCTTGACCGACCAAGTCAAGTTTGTGCTGGAATGAAGCGTACCGCTCATCGGTAATAAGACCAATCTCATGCCCGATATCCGTCAAGCGCATATCCGCATTGTCATGGCGAAGCAGCAGTCTATATTCAGCTCGGGACGTAAGCAGACGATACGGCTCATTCGTCCCCTTCGTTACGAGATCATCAATCAACACGCCAATGTAAGCTTGCGAGCGATTCAGGATGACAGCAGGCTTGCCCTGCACCTTGCGTGCAGCATTGATGCCGGCCATAACCCCCTGCGCAGCAGCTTCTTCATAACCCGATGTTCCGTTAATTTGTCCAGCTGTGAATAAGCCATCTACCTGTTTTGTCTCCAGCGTTGGCCACAGCTGTGTCGGCACGACTGCATCATACTCAATCGCATATCCAGTTCGCATCATTTCCGCGTTCTCGAGTCCCGGGACAGAGCGCAGGATTTGCAACTGAACATCTTCAGGCATACTCGTGGACAGTCCTTGTACATAATACTCAGCTGTATCCTTGCCTTCCGGCTCCAGGAAGATTTGATGCTTCGGTTTATCCGCAAAGCGAACGATCTTATCTTCAATGGACGGGCAATAACGAGGACCTGTACCTTCAATGACACCAGAGAACATCGGTGCACGATGCAAGTTATCATTGATAATGCGATGCGTATTCTCCGACGTATACGTTAGCCAGCAAGGAAGCTGCTCATTATCGGAAGACTTCGTTTCATAAGAGAAGAACTTCGGATGATCGTCTCCAGGCTGGATTTCTGTTTTGGAAAAGTCGATTGTCCCTCCATTCACCCGCGGAGGAGTACCTGTCTTGAAGCGAACGAGATCAAATCCGAGATTGCGCAAGCATTCGGACAGCTTCAAAGACGGTTGTTGGTTGTTCGGGCCGCTCTCATACATCAACTCACCGATAATGATTTTGCCCCGCAAGTACGTACCTGTCGTTAAGACAACCGTTTTCGAGCGGAAAATAGCACCTGATTTAGTGATGGCACCTACACATTTACCGTCTTCCACGATCAATTCCTCGACCATGCCTTGACGCAGCGTCAAGTTCGGCGTTGTTTCTACTGTTTCCTTCATTTTTGCCTGATACAATACCTTGTCGGCCTGAGCACGCAGCGCGTGGACAGCTGGCCCTTTCCCGGTATTGAGCATCCGCATTTGGATGAAGGTTTTATCGATATTGCGGCCCATTTCTCCGCCTAATGCATCGATTTCGCGTACAACATGGCCCTTAGCTGGGCCGCCAATCGAAGGGTTGCACGGCATGAAAGCAACCATATCTAAGTTAATCGTCAACAGCAACGTATTGCAGCCCATCCGTGCAGAAGCAAGTGCCGCTTCACAGCCCGCATGGCCCGCTCCGATAACTATTACATCATATTGTCCCGCCTCAAATGGCATGGGGCTCCCTCCTTTAACAACTTTCTCTATAAACAGCACTCACGGCAACAAGACCTTTTACCGTGATCACAACTCTCTATTTTCCAAGACAGAACTGGGAGAAGATCTGGTCAATCAGCGAATCGCCTACAGAGTCTCCAATGATTTCGCCGAGCAGCTCCCAAGCGGTGCGCACGTCGATTTGAATCATATCAATTGGTATTCCCTGCTGTGATGCCTCCACAGCGTCTTCTAGTGCCCGCAGCGTCTTCTTGAGCAGCGCAATATGCCGTACGTTGCTGACATACGTCATATCCCCCGCTTCAATTCCACCGCTGAAGAACAACTCGGAGATCACCTTCTCCAGCGCGTCCACGCCTTCCTGCTCTTTCGCGGACATACGCACGATTTGGCTCTCGCCAAATGCTTCCTTCAACGGAGTATCATCCAACACCGTAGGCAGATCCATTTTATTCACAATGACAATCACTTGTCTACCCGTAATTTGCTCCATCCATTCCCGTTCATCCGGATGAAGCTCATCATTGTTGTTCACGACGAAAAGAATGAGGTCTGCTTCTTGGAGTGCACTGCGTGAACGCTCTACCCCAATTCGCTCCACCACATCTGTCGTCTCCCGAATACCAGCCGTATCCAAGAGACGCAGCGGAATCCCGTTAATGGTTACGAATTGCTCGACCACATCGCGAGTTGTTCCCGGAATATCGGTGACAATCGCTTTATTATCTTGGGCAAGCGTATTGAGCAGCGATGATTTGCCGACATTTGGTCGCCCAATAATCGCAGTGACAATACCCTCCCTCAATATTTTCCCCTCAGATGCGGTCTTCAATAGCCGCGTCACTTCTTCCATGACTTGCCCGCATTTATCTTGAATAAAGTTACTCGTCAGCTCTTCAACATCATGCTCTGGATAGTCGATATTCACTTCGATATGAGCAAGTGTCTCAATGAGTGTATGACGGAGCGACTTAATTCGGGTAGACAGTTGACCTTGTGCCTGCTTCATAGCGATGCTGAAGGCACGATCCGACTTCGAGCGAATGAGATCAATAACTGCCTCCGCTTGTGACAAATCAATTCTGCCATTGAGGAATGCACGCTTTGTGAACTCTCCCGGCTCCGCCAGACGAATTCCCTGCTGAAGCAGAATATCCATCACCTTCCGCACCGAAATAATTCCGCCATGCGTATTGATTTCGACAACATCCTCCGTTGTGAATGAACGAGGGCCTCGCATCACGCTTACGAGCACCTCTTCTACTCGCTCCCCTGACTGTGGATCAACAATATGTCCATAATGTATCGTATGGCTGTCCGCCTCTGTTAGCTTCGTTTTTGAACGGAATATGCGATCCACTTCAGCGAAAGATCCTTCTCCGCTTACTCGGATAATCGCTATACCGCCTTCGCCAAGCGGTGTAGATACCGCTGCGATTGGTTCGTAATTCATCCTAATAATGACCTCCGCACATATAGGGTACATTTATATTATCTCATTTTACGTCAAACGCCTAATCATGAAATCCCATTCAATGAGTCAAATAACGAAAAAATGCAATGAGAGCACCCTGAACCAGGCGCAATCATTGCATTTTCTATCTGTCTATGCGTTCTGAATAGAGGTTATTCATAAGTGCAGCCATGCCTATTTAATCATAATGACTACGCGTCGGTTAGGCTCCTCGCCTTTACTGCAAGTTTTTACCTTCGGATGATCCTGCAGCTTCGCATGAATAATCTTGCGATCCTGCGCCGTCATCGGCTCCAGTACAACCTCTTGCCGGGAACGAATCACTTTGTTCGCGAGCCGCTCAGACAACGATTCGAGCGTTTTCTTACGCCGTTCGCGGAACTGCTCTGCATCAAGAATAATACGGAGATGATGCTTGGAATAACGATTGGCTACCAGGTTCGCCAAGTATTGAAGCGAATCAAGCGTTTGACCGCGGCGCCCAATAATAAGACCCAAGTCCGAGCCGCTAATATCAAGCGTTACCGTGTCCTTCCTCTTATGTACTCCAACTTCCACATCAAGCCCCATCGAGCGGGCAACATCCATAATGAATTGCTTCGCTTCTTCAATCGGATCAATATCGTCTGTAGAGTCAGCTTCCATCTCCTGATCTCTATCCTTCGATACTGCTGCTGCCTGCATGCCGGCCACAGCAGATGCTGTCTGAACTGGCTTCGATGACGATGATTGTGTTGTAGGTTCAGAGAGCGGGACATCCTTGTCCGGCAGAAGAGTCAACTCGACCTTCGCTGGACGAACGCCGATAAGTCCAAACAGCCCGCGTGATGGCTTTTCCAGCACGCGAACAGATACGCGATCCTCGGTTACGTTCATTCGTTCCAAACCGTTCTTTATTGCATCTTCGATCGTCTTTCCCGATACAACGAGCGTATTCATTTCGCCGGACGAACCTCCTTATCCTTATCGCGATAAAGGAAATAGTTCTGAACAATAGTAAAGACGTTGCTGTATACCCAGTACAACGGAAGTGCCGCTGGGAAGTTGATCGACATGACGAAGATCAACACTGGGAAGATTAGCATCATGAATTGCATAGGGCCTTGCATTGGGTTTTGACTTGCCATCATCTTCGACTGCACGAATGTCGTCAATGCAGCAACGACCGGCAATACATAAAACGGATCCGCCTCACCCAGTTTGAGCCACAAGAATGTATGCTCACGAATGGCAGAGTTCATGTAGATCGAATTATACAAAGCGATAAAAACTGGCATTTGAATGAAGATTGGCAAGCATCCCGCCAGCGGATTTACGTTGTGCTGTTGGAACAGCTTCATCGTTTCTTCCTGCTGCTTTTGCGGATTATCCTTATGTTTCTTCTTTATTTCAGCGAGCTGAGGTTGCAGCTTCTGCATTTCCTTCGAGCTGCGCATTTGCTTAACTGTAAGCGGCAAGATACACAGACGAACAATAACGGTTAGCAGCAAGATGGCGAATCCATACTCCCCGCTGAACCAGCCTGCGAATGTATCAAGTGCTAGTGAAAAATAATAGACCACGTTACGCTCCCAGAAGTTACCCTGCAGCAAATCCTCCGTCTTCAGCGTAGTGGTCGTGGACGTACATCCCGACAATACAACGATCAACAGCACAGAAACCGCTACCAAGAGCCATTTGCGGTTCGAGAACAACTTGTTCAGCGACAATAGCATAACCCCTCTCTTAACCTTCCGATTCCAACAGTAAATATATCACATTTCCCCTGTTAAAGGAAACGATTCAACAGGTGTATCGTGCGATCTTGCTGACAAAATACATTCATTTATATATAGAAGCTTTTCGCATGACATGATGGACGCTCTTGGCAAGCTTGTCATAGTCCATTTCCGTCGCGCCTTTACGCACAATGAACACCAAATCGACATGATCCATAATGCGATCTGCCTGAAGTCTGACAATTTCCTTGATCATGCGGCGCATTCGATTGCGCACAACCGCATTGCCAATCTTTTTGCTCGCCGATATCCCAACGCGGAACCGGTCAACCTTCGGCTGGGCATAAACATACAGTACAAGCTGATGATTGGCAAAGGAACGACCATTGCGATAAACACGAGTAAAATCTGCGCGATCCTGCAGCCGATACTCTTTTTGCATCGGATCTTTCTCCTATCTCTCCGGATGAACTCCGCTCGTCCCTACTCTAAAATGCTTGATTGGTATGATCAAAGTATGGGCACCTGCGTAACGGAATAAACATTTCTTCTACTACATTTTATGTGACGCCTTTATGACGAAAAACGTATGATTTTCGCGTAAAAAGAAAAAAAGACCACCGAGGTGGTCTTGTATTCACGCGATCTTATGCGCTCAATACTTTTCTGCCTTTTAGGCGACGAGCAGCCAACACCTTACGGCCGTTTTTCGTGCTCATTCTTTTACGGAAACCGTGAACTTTCTTACGTTTGCTCACGTTAGGTTTAAATGTCGGTTTCAACGTATTGCACCTCCTCGAACGAGATATGTCATGATGAACCATTCATTGCTACGTTTATCTGTCTGCGCAAAATTCCTTTTTACATTTAACCAGAATACGCGGGAAAAGTCAATCCTCACCGTTTCTCCTATCATCTCTTTTCGATTCCGAATTCACATCATAAATGAAAAATACATTCTTATTATGTATAGAAATGATTATCCACACTTCGAACTTCGATCATGCTCGACACATTTTGTTATACACATGTGCAAAACTAAAAAATATCGACAATTCCTTCCCCTTGCCTGTGTACAAAAAATAGCGGACCTTTGTCTGGACATGTCGAAAAGAAACAAGTTATGAACAATATCTAGTGGTGTAGATAACATTTATGCACAAGTTATTGAATTTGTGGATAAAATAAGCCCGATCATTGAAATATAAGGCCTCATCTGCTATGATTATATTGCTTTTCGGTTGTGAATAGCGATTGTGGATATTTACTTATCAACAGTCTGTGGATAAGGTTGTGAACAATTTATACTCACATGTTTAGAACTTGTTCGACATGATCTGCATATTGTGGATAAATAGTTGTAAGAAACGGTATACTTCGACAGCAACATGTCTGATGTTTCGTGGAAAACGCGAGAAATTTTCTTGACTGGAGCACAAGCATATCGACATGTAAGCATAGACCCCGACAATACGCTCTTTTCGAGGACAGGTTAGTTCATGATGATTTTACGTCTTTGTGAACCTTCTTCCTCATTAAGAGGGCTTTCTGCGCCTTGCGGAGCCTTTTTGCGTCTTGTCGGGGCAATTGTCCTTTTTTCAGGCGTAATTGCCGGTAAGCGCGTCATATGAAGACGCAGCAGGCTTGAAGGAGTGAAACAATCTGTGGAGCGCCAAGCAAATGAACATTGGCAGGAAATATTGTCCGTCATCCAGACGAAGCTAAGCAAACCTAGCTTTGATACCTGGTTCAAGGCCACGAAAGCTGTAAAGTTTACAGACTCACAGCTGCTCATTACTGCGCCGAATACATTTTCGGTGGAATGGCTTGAGAGCCGGTATACGAAGCTTGTCAGCTCAACAGTGATGGAAGAAACGGGCAAGCAAGTGGACGTCAAGTTCATTATTGAGGAAGCAGCTCAAGCGGAAGCAGAAGTCGTGCAGCCACAGGCTTCACCGGCTCGAGTCGCTGTCTATGATGAACCGGCTTCCAATATGCTTAACCCAAAATACACGTTCGATACATTCGTCATTGGCTCGAACAATCGCTTCGCGCATGCTGCATCGCTCGCCGTCGCTGAAGCGCCGGCCAAAGCTTATAACCCGCTCTTTTTATACGGGGGAGTAGGTCTCGGCAAAACGCATCTCATGCATGCGATCGGTCATTATATTTTGGAGCATAATCCCGCAAGCCGCGTCGTCTATACGACGTCTGAGAAATTTATGAATGAATTCATTAATGCCATTCGGGATAACCGCGGAGAAAGCTTCCGCAACAAATACCGCAATATTGACATTTTGCTTATTGACGACATTCAGTTCTTGGCAGGGAAGGAACAAACCCAGGAGGAGTTCTTCCATACATTCAATGCACTGCATAACGAGAACAAGCACATCGTCCTCTCCAGCGATCGCCCTCCTAAGGAGATCGAAACATTAGAGGAACGGCTGCGTTCTCGCTTCGAATGGGGTCTTATTACGGATATTCAGCCGCCGGATCTCGAGACGCGAATTGCGATTCTGCGCAAGAAGGCTAAGGCCGAGAACTTGGATATACCGAATGAAGCCATGGTGTACATCGCCAACCAGATCAATACGAACATTCGTGAGTTGGAAGGTGCGCTTACGCGCGTTGTCGCATTTTCCACGATGACAAATCAGGATATCACGACTCACTTAGCTGCAGAGGCACTCAAGGATCTCATCCCGTCCAGCCGTCCGAAGATGATTACGATCCAGGACATTCAGCATAAGGTCGGGGAGTTCTATGGACTTAAGATGGAGGATTTCAAGGCACGCAAGAGAACGAAAGCCGTCGCTTTTCCCCGTCAAATTGCCATGTATTTATCGCGGGAGCTCACTGATTATTCCTTGCCGAAAATTGGTGAAGCCTTTGGCGGACGAGATCATACAACCGTCATTCATGCCCACGAGAAAATAACCCAAAATCTGCAGCAGGATCAGGAACTTTATAAGGTTGTACAGAACCTGATCGACAAAATTAAAAATCCAACGCTGTGAACAACATAACAAGCCTATACACAATCTATACACATGTGGATAGGCTTTACTTTATGCCTGTTCAAGAGGGTTATCCACATATTCAGTGCCCCTACTATTACTACTATTATTAAAAAAGATTATATAGATCATCATAAGAAGAGCACATATTCGGCATATCTCTACTCAGAGCAACCGGATATAACAAGATTCGTAACAGATAGCAACAGTAGAATGAGCGCAAATTGGCGTTAGGGAGTGAACGTATGAAACTTTCGATATTGAAAAATGAACTGAATGAAGCGATACAGAACGTATCTAAAGCGATTTCCAGCAGAACGACGATCCCCATTTTAAGCGGGATTAAGGTTGACGTTACGTTCCAAGGGGTTACCCTTACTGCTAGTGATACGGATATCTCTATTCAGACCTTTATTCCAGTTGAGGATGATCGCCAGACGATTGTTCAAGTAGAACGTCCGGGTAGCGTTGTTTTGCCTGCTAAGTTTTTCGTAGAAATTATTAAGAAATTGCCTTCCCAAGATGTAGAGATCGAAGTGAAGGAGCATTTCCAGACATTCCTTCGTTCCGGTACAACAGATATCCAGATGGTCGGACTTGATCCAGAAGAGTATCCTGTTCTGCCTAGCATCGAAGAAAACCAAGTGATTACAGTCAATGGCGATTTGCTGAGAACTATGATTAAGCAAACCGCATTCGCTATTTCTTCCAACGAAACAACGCCAATTTTGACGGGTGTATTGTGGAATCTGAGCGAAGGTAATTTGAAATTCGTATCCACAGACCGCCACCGCTTGGCAAGCCGTACGGCTGATATCCAAGCAGACCCAGAGATTCGTTTTACGAATGTTGTCATTTCCGGTAAGACGCTGAATGAATTGAGCAAAATCATCCCTGATCAGAACACAATGGTGGATATTGTCGTTGCCGACAACCAAGTGTTGTTCAAAATCGATCGAGTTCTATTCTATTCGCGTATTTTGGATGGGACGTATCCAGATACTTCTAAAATTATTCCGCAAAACTACAAAACAGAACTTATTTTGGACACAAAAAAGCTCATCGATGCAATTGACCGTGCTTATTTGCTGTCCCGTGAAGATAAAACGAACATTGTCCGTCTGCAGACGAAGGAAGATGGTACAATAGAAATTTCTTCCAGCTCATCTGAGCTAGGCCGTGTTACAGAGCAATTGGATGTGAAGGAATTCAAAGGGGATCCGCTTCGGATTGCTTTCAACTCGAAATATATGCTGGATGTGTTGAAGGTTGTCGAATGTGAAAACATCTTCATTGGATTTACAGGGGCAATGAGCCCAATCATCATTAAGCCGACTGAACACGTCAGCAGCTTGCATCTCATTTTGCCATACCGCACCACAAATTAAGATAGGGTTGGTGCATCTGCATCACAAGGAGGATACGACATGAATGACATCCAAATTCGAACGGAATTCATTACGCTAGGGCAGTTTCTGAAGTTGGCTAATTGCGCTTCAACAGGCGGTCACGCCAAAATTATGCTGGCAGAGAACATGGTGAAAGTAAACGGTGAAGATGAAGCGCGGCGCGGCCGGAAGCTGTATCCGGGCAACGTTGTCTCAGTAGATGGATGCGGTGAGTTCCTCATCGTTTCATCTCAGGAGGCTTAATCGAGTGTTCGTCAAATCGATCGCTCTGCAAAATTATCGCAATTATGGCGCGCTCGAATTGAATACAGACAATCGAGTTAATATTTTTGTCGGCAATAATGCGCAGGGGAAGACCAATTTGCTCGAATCCATATTTGTGCTTGCCCTGACGAAATCACATCGGACACCACGAGATAAAGAACTCATCGGATGGGAAGCAGAGCATGCACAGCTTCGAGCATCTGTAGAACGGAAGTACGGAACAGTTCAGCTGGAGCTAAACATTTCTCGGCAGGGGAAAAAGGCAAAGCTGAATGGTTTAGAGCAGCGTAAGCTGAGCGGCTTCATTGGTGCGCTTAATGTTGTCATGTTCGCCCCAGAGGATTTGGAGATCGTAAAGGGATCGCCAGGCATTCGCCGGAGATTTCTGGATATGGAGATTGGCCAAGTTCAGCCAAGCTATCTATACCATCTGCAGCAGTATCAGAAGGTGCTCATGCAGCGCAACAATCTGCTCAAGCAAATGTGGAGCAGCCCAAGCGGACAAGCGAATACGATGCTCGATATATTCAATGAGCAGCTTGTTACGAATGGTGTTAAAGTTGTAAAGAAAAGGAAACAATATTTAAAGAAACTCCAATCATGGGCGGAGCAAATTCATGCCGGCATCACGAATGGCAAGGAAGCTCTTACCGTTGAATATAGTCCATCGTTTGCGATGCCAGACGAAGATGAAGCTGTCTTATTCGAGCAATTTATGTTAAAGTTAACACAAATGAAAGACCAGGAGGTGCGGCGCGGCATGACACTTGTCGGACCGCACCGGGACGATCTTGCCTTCTACATTAACGGCAAAGAAGTGCAAACCTATGGATCGCAAGGTCAGCAGCGGACGACAGCGCTGTCGCTGAAGCTGGCTGAGATCGAACTGATGCACGAGGAAATAGGAGAATATCCTATCCTACTGCTCGACGATGTTCTGTCTGAGCTTGATTCGATGCGCCAGACGCAGCTGATTGAGACGTTTCAGAGCAAGGTACAAACGTTCATTACGACGACAGGCATTGAAGGCATTAATACGAGCAAGTTGCATGATGCAAATATGTTCCACGTGGAAAATGGGCAAGTCATGCGGTAAGAGGTTGTTCTAAGGGGAGTGAGCGCTATGTATATTCACTTGGGCGGAGAAAGAGTCATTCGTTCCTCGGAACTGGTCGCCATTTTTGATGTATCGATAGAGAAATCATCTAAGCTGTCTAAGCAGTTCGTGGCGAATGCGCACAAAGTGAAAAATGTTGAGGCGATAGGCGAGGAAGAAGCAAAGTCCATCGTCGTGACGAAGGGAAAAGTATTTTACTCTCCGATATCATCTACAACATTGAAGAAGCGTGCGCATCATTTTAACGAGTAGGCGAACATTGCATACAGCCTTGTTGACAGCGTCATCTCTATATTCCACTGCTTAGCAGTTGGGATTTCTTGGGATGATGCTCTTGCAATTACATGCGATTGGCATAATGAACGGTACTGAAATTAGAGAAGTAGGTGAAGGCATGTCTGTGAATCATAACACGTATGATGAGAGCCAGATTCAGGTGTTGGAAGGCTTGGAAGCCGTACGCAAACGGCCGGGGATGTACATCGGTTCAACGAGTGCCAAAGGTCTACATCATTTGGTATGGGAAGTCGTCGATAACAGTATTGACGAGGCGTTGGCTGGGTATTGCACGAAAATCGAAGTAACCGTACATGAAGACAACAGCGTTACGGTCGTGGACAATGGACGTGGTATTCCAGTCGGGATCCATGAGAAGATGAAGCGTCCAGCTGTTGAAGTCGTTATGACCGTTCTTCATGCGGGCGGTAAGTTCGGCGGCGAAGGATACAAAGTATCCGGCGGCTTGCACGGTGTTGGTGTCTCGGTCGTAAATGCCTTGTCTTCGAGCTTAATCGTTACCGTGAAACGAGACGGACATATCCATCAGCAGGAATATCATCGCGGGGTTCCACAAGGTGATTTGGAAATAATCGGAGACACGGAGGAAACCGGCACAACGATTCGATTCCAGCCCGATCCAGAAGTGTTTACAGAGACGACGGTATACGAATACGACACACTTCTGTCCCGTATTCGCGAGCTTGCATTTTTGAACAAAGGCATCCAAATGGTGCTTACCGATGAACGTACTGGACATTCAGAAACATTTAAGTACGACGGCGGCATCAAGGAATTCGTTGAGTACCTGAACCGCAATCGTGAGAAGATGCATGAGCAGCCAATTTACGTGGAAGGCTCCAAAGATTACATTACGTGCGAAATCGCACTCCAATATAACGATAGCTACACCGAGAATATTTACTCTTTTGCCAACAACATTCATACGCACGAAGGCGGTACGCATGAATCTGGCTTTAAGAGTGCGCTTACGCGAATCATTAACGATTATGCTCGGAAGATGAACCTGATGAAGGACAATAACTCCAACTTAAGTGGGGATGATGTTCGTGAGGGTCTGACCGCGATTATTTCCGTGAAGATTCCAGAGCCGCAATTCGAAGGACAAACGAAGACAAAGCTCGGCAATAGTGAAGTACGCAGCATTGTTGAGTCTGTATTTTCCGAGAAGTTCATGGAGTTCCTGAACGAGAACCCGATGATTTCGAAGAAGGTCGTCGAGAAGGGGATGCAGGCATCCCGAGCTCGAGAAGCAGCTCGCCGTGCACGTGAGTTGACGCGCCGCAAGAGCGCGCTTGAAGTAAGCTCCCTTCCAGGTAAGCTGGCGGATTGCTCTTCCAAGGATGCTGCCAATTGCGAATTGTTCATTGTCGAAGGTGACTCTGCGGGTGGTTCTGCGAAGCAGGGCCGCGATCGCCATTTCCAGGCGATCTTGCCGCTGAAGGGTAAAATCTTGAACGTTGAGAAGTCTCGCTTGGATAAGATCTTATCCAACGCAGAGATTCGTGCTATTATTACGGCGCTCGGTACAGGGATCGGCGAGGACTTTGATCTTGAGAAAGCTCGCTATCACAAAATCGTCATCATGACCGATGCCGACGTCGACGGTGCTCACATTCGAACACTGCTATTGACCTTCTTCTATCGCTACATGCGCAAGCTTATCGAAGCGGGATACGTGTACATTGCACAGCCGCCGCTCTATAAAATTGAGCGCAACAAAATTGTTCGATATGCAGATAGCGATAAGCAGAAGGACGAAATTATCGCAGAATTCGGTGAAGGCGTGAAGATTAACGTTCAGCGTTATAAAGGTCTTGGTGAGATGAATGCAGAGCAGCTGTGGGAGACGACAATGGATCCTGAGAGCCGGAAAATGCTCCAAGTTTCGTTCGATGATGCCAAGATGGCAGATGATGTGTTCGATACGCTCATGGGTGATAACGTTGAACCACGACGTGATTTCATTCAGCGCCATGCCAAGTTTGTTAAAAATCTTGATTTCTAATCGAATCCTACCACTTGGGATCGTGCACTCCATCGCAAAGCACGGAGGTTCGATATAACAATAGAGCCCCAGTTCCACATCAGGACTGGGGCTTTGGTGTGGTAGCGGGCTTCAGTTGATGTCAGCAGAGTGAGGGGAGTCCTTATTACTTCAATCGTCCATAAGCTTTGGCATTTCGGACGATGCGGCGATAAGCAGCAGGGTTGAATGTGCGGTACACGTAGATAGCAGGCTTCGTATTGACCTCTAGTATCCAAGGGTGCATGCTTTTGTCAATCGCAATATCGAGCCCAAGTTCCTTGAGTCCCTTATGTCCCTTGCTTAGCCGTGCCCCGACGGACAGCCCGATTCGTTCCAGCTCGCTGCGAAGCTGCCGGGTGGAGCTTGCATTTAAGTGGGGCTTCAAGAGAGTCCGCAGTGATTCCATCTTTCCTCCGTTGCTGACGTTCGTAACAATCTTGTGAGCAGCCGCCTTTCGACCAAGGATAGACATAACCTCCCACTTGTTGTTCACATTTTTTTGCACGAACACACGGAGATCGAACTTCCTTCCCCGGTGAGACAGCATGTGGACTCCTTGTTGAATCAAGTACTTTCGTTTTCCGATTCTGGTTTTGATTTTGGCCAGGAGAGAGTCTATTTCGGTGAAGGTGGCCGTGGAAGTACCTTCTCTCAACTCGAATGAGTCATTGGCGTGCTGCGTAACACGCATAACGCCTTTGCCATGAGTGCCTAGGTCAGGTTTCACATACACCATTTGAAATTGATTCAGCATCTCCTTCAACCGGAGAGCACTATAGATGGACGTCTTAGGAATATACGAACGTAGTGAGGAGTCTTGCAAAATTTTCGTCTTTTTCCATTTGCTGAATATACGCCGGCTGGACAAACATCATCACCCTTTTCCAAATCAGTCATTTTATTTTTTGAACGGGTAGGGAGCAGAGGGATAAGAAGTTGATATCAATGTATGATCAATCGGGCAAATAGAAATAGTACAATCGACTATATGGCGTGGAAAATGTTCGGATTTTGGGCGGTTTCATGGAACGTTTAATTGTATCTCTTTTGTGAAAGTAATATAATATAAATAGTGCAGTTAAGGAATTGATGAGTATGATTTTATCCGCATGATCAAGCTAGAGTAGAAATTATCCCTTGTGAACATGGCGCCTTTTTAGTCCATAATGGTTTGTGTTGCCATGTGGGGAGTTTCGATATGGACTAGATAAAAGATTATTCGTCTGTGGAAATGGTTCGACTCCATTTATGGGGGGGAAGGGCCGTTTTCGCTTGTAGAGAGCAAATATTGCATTTTGCTAGATGATGATGACGCTGTTAAATACGAATTTTAAGGAGGTCCAGCATGGCGGAAGAACAACAACCGCAAATCAGGGATCGCGACATCGGCACGGAGATGCGGGAATCATTCCTGGATTACGCGATGAGTATCATCGTAAGCCGCGCTCTGCCGGACGTGCGTGACGGATTGAAGCCGGTTCACCGACGTATTTTGTATGCGATGTCAGACCTCGGCATGTCACCGGACAAACCGTATAAGAAATCAGCGAGGATCGTTGGTGAAGTTATCGGTAAGTATCACCCGCATGGTGACTCTGCCGTATATGAGACCATGGTGCGTATGGCCCAGGATTTCTCGCTTCGTTACATGCTCGTGGATGGTCACGGGAACTTTGGTTCCATTGACGGAGACTCAGCTGCGGCGATGCGTTATACAGAAGCGCGACTCTCCAAGATTGCCATGGAACTGCTTCGTGATATTAACAAAGAAACGATCGACTTTGCTCCGAACTATGACGGCGAAGAGCAAGAGCCTGTTGTATTGCCGGCTCGCTTCCCGAATTTGCTCGTGAACGGGGTATCCGGTATCGCAGTAGGTATGGCAACGAACATCCCACCGCACAACCTGACGGAAGTCATTGACGGCCTGCAGGCGCTGATTCAGAATCCAGAGTTAACGCCAATGGACTTGATGGAATACATCAAGGGCCCAGACTTCCCAACATCCGGATTGATTATGGGTCGGGAAGGTATTCGCCAAGCGTATGCGACTGGCCGCGGATCTGTTACGATGCGGGCACGTGCGACAATCGAGGACAATAACGGCAAGGCTCGTATCGTTGTTCACGAATTGCCTTATCAAGTCATTAAGGCTCGTCTCGTTGAGAAGATTGCTGAATTGGTACGCGAGAAGCGCATTGACGGCATTACTGACCTTCGTGATGAATCTGACCGCAACGGAATGCGCGTTGTTATCGAACTGCGCCGTGATGTGAACCCGAATGTCGTTCTGAATAACTTGTACAAGCATACAGCGATGCAGAGCAACTTCGGCATCAATATGCTGGCGCTTGTGAATCAAGAGCCTCGCGTTCTTAATTTGCGTGAGATGCTCCATTATTATTTGGAGCACCAGATCGAAGTGATTCGTCGCCGTACCGAGTACGATTTGAAGAAAGCCGAGGCACGTGCACATATTCTCGAGGGCCTGCGCATTGCGCTTGATCATATCGACGAGATTATTGCGCTTATCCGCGGCTCGAAGAATGACGAAGAGGCTCGTGAAGGGTTAATCACTCGATTCGGTCTAAGCTTCGACCAAGCACAGGCGATTCTCGATATGCGTCTGCGCCGTCTGACAGGCTTGGAGCGCGAGAAGATCGAAGCTGAATATAACGAATTGCTGACGAAGATCGCGGAATACCGTGAAATCTTGGCGAACGAACAGCTTGTGCTGACCATCATCAACGATGAGCTTGAAGAAGTGAAGCAGAAGTATGGGGATGAGCGCCGTACAGAAATCACGATTGGCGAGGATAGCATACTTGATGAGGATCTGATCCCTCAAGAAGATGTTATCATCACCATTTCGCATAGCGGATATATTAAGCGTCTTCCGGTAACGACATATCGTAGCCAGAAGCGTGGAGGCCGTGGTGTAGTTGGTATGGATACGAAGGATAATGATTTCGTAGAGCATTTATTCGTGTCCAACTCTCACCATTACCTGATGTTCTTCACGGACAAGGGTAAGGTTTACCGCATCAAGGCGTATGAGATTCCAGACTTGAGCCGCACGGCAAGAGGAACGCCAATTATCAATTTGATTCAAATTGAACAGGGTGAGTCCATTAGTGCGGTGATTCCAGTCGTGGAATTTGAATCTGACAAGTACCTGTTCTTTGCAACCCGCCAAGGGATCGTGAAGAAGACTCCGCTTGACGATTATGTCAACATTCGCAAAGGCGGCTTGATTGCCATCAACCTTCGTGATGATGATGCGTTGATTGGGGTTCGCCTGACGGACGGCGAGCAGGAGATCATTATGGGTACGAAGATGGGAATGTCGATCCGATTCTCTGAGAACGACGTTCGATCCATGGGACGTTCGGCTACAGGTGTCAAAGGCATTACGCTTGATAGCGATGATGTCGTAATTGACATGGATGTAGTCAATAAGGAGAACGATGTGCTTATTGTTACAGCCAAAGGCTACGGCAAACGTACCCCTATGGAAGATTATCGGATTCAGAGCCGTGGCGGTAAAGGGATTAAGACGATTAATGTAACGGACAAGAACGGTGCAGTCGTCGGCTTGAAGGTTGTACAGGATGGAGAGGACTTGATGATTATCACTGCATCAGGAACAATTATTCGTACAAGCATGTCGGGCATTTCCCAAATGGGTCGATACACGCAAGGTGTGAAGCTCATCAATATCCGCGACGACGATTCCGTATCTACGGTTAGCCGCTGCGATAAGACTGAGGATGATCCTGATGAATCCTCTGAAGAATCGTCTGAAGAAGCAGAACAAAATCCGGGCATGACAGAGAGCGAAGCACCTTCTGCCTCCGAACCGGAATTAGAATAGAATGATGAACGTGAAGATGCAGCAGCAGTGTGAGCATTGACAACAGGTAGGGCGTATTCTTTTATAGAGTGCGCCCTTTTCCTTGATATAAGCAGATACATAACGATAACCGAGTCAAATCCATATGAAGAGGCCAACAGGAGAGTGTAATAACCTATGGTATTCATCCCCGTCTCGCAAGCTAAGCCAGGAGATCAATTGGAGCAGGACGTGATAACAGGGCTTGGCGGCGTAATTATGAATAAAGGAAGAACGCTCAGTGTACGTGATTTGGATGTGCTCGATGCTTTTATGATCAAATCAGTTGCAGTGGCAAGTTCATATCCTTCGCCGGTTATGGACAGTGCAGGGACACGTGCGGATGCGCCGGATCGCAAAAACAGTGAACCGACCATTCCTCAAGCATCATCACGCCAGACGAGCCATTTTCAACATGATGCCGGCTTTGTAGAATCATGGCTTCAGATGGTGAACCTACTCAAGAATGTATATAAGACAGCAGGGGCTACCAAGCTTCCTATATTAGAACTCCGCCAGCAAATGGAATGGCTGCTTGGACAGAGCGAACATTACTCTCCAGTCTGCTTCCATCCACAAATTAAAGAAATGCTGCAAGGAAATGAAGAAGACTATGTGTATCATAAATCCGCTGCTGTTGCGCTCACGTCATATCTTATCGGACAATGGAGCGGGTATCCTTCCAAAGAAGGGATGCAGATCGCTTTATCTGGGCTGCTGCACGATATTGGGAAGACTAAGGTCGATAGCGATATCTGGTCTAAAAAAGGCACCCTGACGGAAAACGAGAAGATTGAGATGCGCAGACATACCCATTATGGTTATGAGTTGCTTCGAAATGTGCCAGCCATTAATGATGGTGTTAAGCTTGCCGCATTGCAGCATCATGAGCGTATAGATGGGAGTGGGTACCCTCTAGGAGTAACGGGGGAGCGAATACACCCGTATGCCAAGATCGTAGCGATCGCTGATATCTTCCATGCGATGACACAGAATCGAATATATAAGAGAGCTTCCTCTCCTTATATTGCACTTGAGAGATTGAAGGAAGAATCATTCGGCCAGCTCGATCCCCAACTTGTACGCACATTCATCCATAAGGTGGCCCAGATGCATCAGAACGCATTTGTTAAACTGAATGATGGACGGGTGGGACGCATCGTATTTACGGAGGATTCTCACTTGACTCGTCCGTGGGTGTCGGTAGATGGCAGCATCGTTCAACTTACGCAGGAAAGACAGATGTGGATAGAGGAAGTACTTGCTGTACATTGATCCTATTGAGCGGTGCGAGTATAGTAGTAACCTTGTTATAGATTGGTATCGATAGAGTCTGCTATAAGGCTATGCATGGGTAGTTAGAATGGCTGCGCAATTAGCTTTAAAGCAGACTTATATTCTTTTTAAAGTTTTTTTCAAAAAGTGCTTGCGTTATTATTGTAGGTGTGATATATTATATGAGTCGCCGCTGAGAGACACGGTGAACGAAAGCGAAAGAGGCATTAAGCCGAAGCGCTGGATTGAAGATTGTTCTTTGAAAACTGAACAACGAGCAACGTTTGTGAATGAGGTAGCAATACCTCGTCAAAAGATATGAGCAGTTCAAACTTAACTTTAACGGAGAGTTTGATCCTGGCTCAGGACGAACGCTGGCGGCGTGCCTAATACATGCAAGTCGAGCGGACTTGATGGAGTGCTTGCACTCCTGATGGTTAGCGGCGGACGGGTGAGTAACACGTAGGTAACCTGCCCATAAGACTGGGATAACCCACGGAAACGTGAGCTAATACCAGATAGGCATTTTCCTCGCATGGGGGAAATGAGAAAGGCGGAGCAATCTGCCACTTATGGATGGACCTGCGGCGCATTAGCTAGTTGGTAAGGTAACGGCTTACCAAGGCGACGATGCGTAGCCGACCTGAGAGGGTGATCGGCCACACTGGGAC